>NZ_CATKPP010000011.1:0-757265 GCF_949767635.1 Pseudomonas sp. IT-93MI4 | reverse complement strand
GCTCCTCTCGCCAGAGTCAGACGGCACGAGAGTTCCAACCGTCGCCGGGACTGCCATTAGGGAAAATCCTTCTGAAGTGACCACTCGGTTTTTGGTATGGTGCAGCTCGTTTTTTAACGGACTGATGTCATGCCCACGGATCGGCACTCAATTTATGTCAAAGAGTTGCTGTAGAAATGCCTGAACCCATCCCGATCAAGGATCACGAAAAAGAGACGCGTCTGGTCAACAAGCGGTTGATCGCCTGCGCTCTGTTCGTCTTTGCTATCAGCTGCGCGCTGGTGGTGCGCCTGTACATCCTGCAAGTGGTTGAATACGACTACCACTCGACCATCTCTGAAAACAACCGCGTGCACGTCTTGCCGATTCCGCCGACAAGAGGCCTGATCTACGATCGCAATGGTGTGCTGCTCGCTGATAACCGTCCCAGTTACAACCTGATCATTACCCGCGAACGCGCCACTGATGTTAATCAGGAGCTGGACGAGGTAATTAATCTGCTGCATTTACCCGCCGAAGATCGTACGGTTTTCGATAAGGCCCTGAAGCAGTCCCGTCACCCATTCACGCCGGTGACACTGTTCTACGAGCTGACGGAGGAACAAATCGCCGTGTTGGCGGTTAACGAGTTCCGTTTGCCTGGCCTCGATGTCGAGCCGCAGTTCGTTCGGCATTACCCGTTGGGGGCGCATTTCGCACATTCGATCGGCTACGTTGGCCGGATCAATGAAAAAGAGTCCAAGACCCTCGATTCGGTTGAATACCGTGGCACGCAGTCCATCGGAAAAACCGGTATCGAACGCTTCTACGAAGCGCAACTGCACGGTCACGTTGGCTATGAAGAAGTTGAGACCAACGCCCAGGGCCGAGTATTGCGGGTGCTCAAGCACACCGATCCGGTCCCTGGCAAAAACATCGTTCTAAGTCTCGACGTCAAACTGCAGGAGGCTGCGGAAGCCGCACTGGGCGACCGTCGTGGCTCGGTGGTGGCTCTCGACCCGTCCACCGGTGAAGTGCTGGCCATGGTCAGCAATCCGAGTTTCGACCCGAACCTGTTCGTGACCGGTATCAGCTCCAAGGAGTACTCGGCGCTACGCGATTCCATCGACCGCCCGCTGTTCAACCGTGTGTTGCGCGGCCTTTATGCGCCGGGTTCGACCATCAAGCCGGAAGTGGCAATCGCCGGCCTCGATGCCGGTGTCGTGACGCCGCAGACCCGCGTCTTCGACCCAGGCTACTACCAACTCCCGGATTTCGATCACAAGTACCGCAACTGGAACCACAGTGGCGATGGCTGGGTGGACATGGACGCGGCGATCATGCGCTCCAACGACACCTACTTCTACGACCTGGCACACAAGCTCGGCATCGATCGTCTGCACGACTATATGGCGATGTTCGGCCTCGGCGAAAAAGTCTCGCTGGACATGTTCGAAGAGTCGCCCGGTTTGATGCCATCTCAGGCCTGGAAACGTGCCACACGTCGTCAGGCGTGGTTCCCTGGGGAAACGGTGATTCTGGGTATCGGCCAGGGTTATATGCAGGTTACGCCGTTGCAACTGGCTCAGGCCACCGCGCTGATTGCCAACAAGGGCGTATGGAATCGCCCGCACCTGGCGAAAACGGTCGATGGCGTGGCACCGGTCGACGAGCATCCGATGCCGAATATCCTGCTGAAAAACCCGCGTGACTGGGATCAGGTCAACCACGGCATGCAGATGGTGATGCACGATGCCCGGGGTATCGCGCGCGCCGCAGCGGCAGGAGCGCAGTATCGCATTGCCGGTAAGAGTGGTACCGCGCAAGTGGTAGCGATCAAGCAAGGCGAGCGCTACAACCGGGAGAAAACTCTTGAGCGCCATCGCGACAACGCCTTGTTTGTTGGTTTCGCTCCGGCAGAGCACCCGAAGATCGCCATCTCGGTGATGATCGAAAACGGTGAGGCCGGTGGTCGAGTGGCCGGCCCTGTGGTGCGACAGATCATGGACGCCTGGTTACTGGACCAGGACGGCCACCTCAAGCCGCAATACGCGGCGCCGGCCAAGCCGCCGGGTGATCCCCACGTCTAACGGAGTCAGCTTCACAGCACCGCCTCACGCCGGCTGAGCTGTGAAGCTCTTACGTTTGGGCAACTGACTACTTGCAGCTGTAACCCTCGGGCATCGTGACGCTGTAGTTGCGTTGCATGCGATCCTGGAAGTTCAAATTCTGCAGGCCCTGCTCGACCAGAAACGCTTCGACCTTGGCGGCCTGACAGTCCTCGTTATAAGACGACGCCCGCAGCAGATACACCGTGCGCTTGCTCGCTTCATCCCGGGCGGTGGCAATGAACGTACTGAGGGTTGTGTAGCCGATACGCTCTGAAGTTCCCACCGGGCCATAGGTCGTATTGGGCTTACTGGTGCAGGTCAGTCGGTCATCTTTCTTCTTGGCGTTCTTGCACACGGTCGTAGTGCTGGTCGGCACTTGCCCATAGTCGGTGGCGGTATAGCGGTAAGACACTTGCCGGCTGCCGATATCGAGAGTAATGATCATTTTGATCGGCGCGTGATTCCTGGGCAGGCTGGCGTCGGTATAAACCTCCTGAAAGCCTCTGTCTTTCAGTGCGTTGACCATGTCGCGAAGATAGTAGCGGGCATTCAGTGCGTTCTCATCGGCGCCGTTGGCCGAGGTCACCAGCACGGTTGCCTTTCGATCGAACTGATAGTCCGGATCAGGTATTGCGTTGAGTGCTACGTCTATTTGCGTGGCGCAGCCGCCAAGCAACGCGGTCAGCATTAATAGGACGCAGAACAAATAACGGGACATGACAAAGACGCCTTGCAACTAAGGATTGAATAAAAGTTAAACGGATGAGGGGGCGATAAATAAACCGCCGCCAGCGGGCTAGTCTTTCTGGTATTCCAGCAGATCGCCAGGCTGGCAATCGAGCGCAGCGCAGAGCTTGTCCAGAGTTGCCATCTTCACGCCTTTGACTTTGCCGTTTTTGAGCAATGACAGATTCGCCTCGGTGATCCCGAGCAGGGCGGCTAACTCTTTTGAACGAATTTTTTGCGTGGCCATGACTACGTCAAGGCGGACAATAATGGTCATTATATTGTTCTATATGTATTGGCTTTGCTCATCGCTGAGTACTTTTGCGTCACGCATGATAATTGAAAAAATACAGAGTAATACGCCTTTGATTATTTCGTAGGCAGAAGCGGAAGACATTCCGATAGAGAACTGGAAAATCCGATCCCCCGGCGGTAGATCTATCGACAACGCCAGACCTTGCAAGGTCTCTATTAACGGGTAGGTTGCCGGAGAAACGATGCAGAGTACGCCTACTCGCCAGAGGACCCTGATGTTGCGGTCGGTCCAGGTTTCGCCGCGCGACAAGCGCAGAAAAAACAAACCGGTCAGCCATAACGCGTAAGCCGACAGGACCACGGGCAGGAAATCCAGAAAGACGATCAGCGCCGTGACCGTTGATGACAGCCAGGTGTCGGGATCAAGCAGTGCGCCTTCGACAAACGGGTCAAGCAATTGCGGCGAGCCCTCAGCAAAGGCATAGAGCAGGCCCGCCAGCATTTCATCCTTTTTGAAGAACCAGATCGTTGCGTTGCCGCCGACCTCCGTTACCCCCAGAACCCAGACGAGAATTGCTGCCAGCAGCCCTATCCAATGCATGCGCTGCAGCGCCAATCCGTTGATGTGAGTACTCATGAAAATTCCTGGTTGCTACAATTTGGTAGCGAATTCTCGATGATAAATTATCTAATTACAATAATTAATTTTTGATTTTAATGCTTGAGCATCCTCTTCTAATCCGGCGCCGCATGGTCGCTCGCATGGTGCGGGGAGTCGGTAGGCTGGCCAGCGCGCGACAGGTGCTCCGAGTGGGGAATCAACAAACCTGTCGGCGAAACTGAAACCCCTGCTACATCAGGCCCCTGGCACCGGGCAACTCATGTCACCTTCCTGACAATTCAAATACTGCTTCAGCGCCTCGACCCGCACCTTGGTCACCTCGGTCAGGCAATTGCTGTAAATCAATGGATAAACACTCCCGCCGTCCACACCGGACGCGGAAAACTTGCATTCGGCATCACGAAAGCCGATCCACGCCCGCTGCGCGCTCACCAGCAGCTTTTTGGCGTCGGCGTTGTCCTTCAAACGACCGGTGATCTGCTGATACACCGCGTTCAGCTGCTTGTCCGCTGCCTTGAATTCCTGCCCGGCGCACTGGTTCATGGTGGCCTGATCGCTGGCGTTGGCGCAGTCGACGGCGGCGTGGGCGAGAGGCGTGAACAGGACGGGTGTCAGGGCCAGGAGCAGGCGTGGGAGCATGGTTAATCTCACTGTGTCGGATGAAAGTGCAGAGCAGTTTAGCGGCTGTGGTGCTTGTATTCAGGAACGCGCAGTCGGGAGGCTTCGAGCAGGCGATCCGCTGTGGCTGCAATCTCCTCGCCGTCATGAAGTATTTCCAGCCAGTGAGCAGGAATCGCCCGAACGCCATAATAGGCCCCGGCCAATTGACCGACGATCGCGGCAGTGGTGTCAGCATCATCGCCGAGGTTGGCGGCTTGCAGAATCGCCGCTGTAAAACTGTCGGTGTGATGAAAACACCACAGCGCGGCTTCCAACGACTCAACGCTGTAGCCGCTGCCACGGATATCATTGACTGATTTGGCCAGATAATCTCCCCGAGCAATCGCGGCAACTTTAGGCTCAGTGAAAGCTGAGCGCGGCAGCCTGCACAGTTCGTTTTTGCAGGTACCGAACAGCGCGTTGGCGATCAGTTCGGCAAACAATTGACAGCATTCGATGGCTTCAGGGGCCGCGTGGGTTGTCCGCGAACTGTCGCTGGCGAACTGGCGAATCTGCTGGACGTCAGGGAAGAAAAACAGCACCACCGGCGCCAAACGCATGAGCGAGCCGTTGCCGGCGGTAAACGGGTCGGTTGACCCGGCAAAGGGCTGACCGGTTTGCTGATACTGCGACAGTGCCTGACTGACGGTCATTCCAATATCGAAACAATCCCCCGTCGAGCTGAGATATCCCCACCGCCACCAGTTCAGATAGCGTCCCATCTGGTCCGCCGCATCGAATGTGTTTTTGCTCAGAAGACTCTCCGCCAGGCACAGCGCCATCGAGGTGTCATCCGTCCATTGTCCGGGCTTCAAGTGAAAGGGGCCACCGCCGACCATGTCCGTCAGCGGCTGGAATGAGCCTCGTGGCTTGAACTCCACCGTGGTGCCGACGGCGTCGCCGCAAGCGAGACCGAGCAGAGCGCCGCGATAACGTTCGGATAGAGATGGCTGCATGCTTCGTCCTTGTTTGTATCCATTTCGCTGGAAAAGGTAACAGGTTCAGCGGGAGGGTTGCGTCAGTCATTCACTTATTCAACGATCGGAAATGCCGCCGAATGTTTCCTTTGGACTGAACAGGTGCAGCTCTTTGATACAACTTCAGGTTGGACATGTGGTCATACAAGCCTACTGTTCAAAACAGGAGGTGACTTATGAAACCGGTACCCAATAGTTTCGAACGCAAAATCATGCTCAAGGCATCGCGTTCTTATGTCTGGCGCGCATTGGTTGATGCCGAGGCGTTTGGCCAGTGGTTTGGTGTAGCGCTGGAGGGCAGGCGGTTCATTGCCGGGGAATGGACGCAAGGGCAGGTCACCTATCCAGGTTATGAGCATGTGTTGTGGAACGTGCTCGTCGAGCGGGTCGAGCCACAGCAGTTGTTTTCGTTTCGCTGGCACCCCTACGCAGTCAATCCAAAGATCGACTATTCACAGGAGCCGACGACGCTGGTCAAGTTCGAGCTGCAGGATTACGAGGGCGGCACTTTGCTCAAAGTGTCCGAGTCCGGCTTCGCGCACATTCCCGATGTACGACAGAAGGAGGCGTATTACATGGACAGCCGTGGCTGGGAGGAACAGCTGAGTCGACTTGAACAGTTTCTCGCCGAAAGCGCGAAGGCGCGCGAGCGTGACGGTGACTGACTGCGCAATCTTCGAACCCTGGTTGCAACGCTGGGCGCTGGTGCCGGACGGTGAGCCGATCATAACCCTCGGCAGCCGTCTGTTGCCGGTGCGTTTTGGCGAAACGCCGGCCATGCTCAAGGTTGCGCTGGATACCGACGAGCAATTCGGCAATCGACTGATGACTTGGTGGGACGGTGAGGGCGCAGCGCAGGTGCTGGCCCATCACGAGGAAGGTTTGTTGCTGGAACGGGCCATGGGCCGGCGTTCGTTGATGCACATGGCGCTCAACGGTGAAGACGACGAAGCCACGCAGATCATGTGCACGACACTAGCGCGCTTGCATGCGCCGCGCCCGACGCCGCCACCGCCGCTGGTGGAGCTGGCACCGTGGTTCGCCTCGCTGCGCGTGGCCGCGGCCGAACATGGCGGGACCTATGCCCTGAGCCTGCGAGCGGCTGAAGCCTTGCTCGCAGATCCGCAGGACGTGGTGGTGCTGCACGGTGACATGCACCACGACAATGTTCTCGATTTCGCTGCACACGGCTGGCTCGCTATTGATCCCAAACGAATACGTGGCGAGCGCGGTTATGACTACGCCAACCTGATCTGCAACCCGGACTTGCCGACGGCTGGCGATTCACAGCGATTGCGCCGGCAGGTTGAGGTGATCGTCGAGGCGTCCGGGCTTGATCGCCGACGCTTGCTGCAATGGGTGCTGGCGTTTGCCGGATTGTCGGCCGCCTGGTTCTTGGAGGACGATGCGCAGCAACAGGCTGCCCAACAGCTGCAGGTCGCGCAAATCGCCGCTTGCCTGCTGGATGACTGAGAGGGCTAAGGGTTTTCGGAAGGGCTGGTATAGCGAATGTCTTACACGCGGTGGTAGCTTTTGCGACTATTGCCGATTGGATCCACGGCGTAATCTACACCCATCAACTGAGACACAGGGAGTGTTTCAGGATCACGGATGATCGACCATAGCAAGGATCGCTGCCGACAGGGAGTCGATAATGGTCTTGGGAAAAACCCGCTTCGGCGGGTTTTTTTTCGCCTGTACAAAAGCGCTGAAGGCTTGTGTCGAGCACCTGTAGCGAGGGGATTTATCCCCGATGGGTAGCGAAGCGACCTCAAAAAAGGGCCTGCTGCGCAGTCCATCGGGGATGAATCCCCTCACCACAGGAATCAAGCAATCAAGAGGCGATCAGCTGCCGCAACACGTAGTGCAGAATCCCACCGGACTTGAAGTACTCCACCTCATTCAACGTATCAATGCGGCACAGCACCTCGATTTTCTCCTGTCGCCCGTCTTCACGGGTGATCACCAGAGCCAGGTTCATGCGCGGGGTCAGCTCGACACCGGTCAGGCCCTGAATATCCAGGGTTTCCTTGCCGGTGAGGTTCAGGCTCTTGCGGTTCTGATCGAGCTTGAACTGCAGCGGCAACACGCCCATGCCCACCAGGTTGGAACGGTGGATACGCTCGAAGCTTTCAGCGATCACCGCTTTGACGCCCAGCAGGTTGGTGCCTTTGGCCGCCCAGTCACGGCTGGAGCCGGTACCGTATTCCTGACCGGCGATCACCACCAGCGGCGTGCCCGAGGCCTGATACAGCATGGCTGCATCATAAATCGGCATTTTCTCGCCGCTCGGGATGTAGATCGTGTTGCCACCTTCTTCGCCGCCGAGCATCTCGTTACGAATGCGGATGTTGGCGAATGTGCCGCGCATCATCACTTCGTGGTTGCCACGCCGTGAACCATAGGAGTTGAAGTCCCGCGGCTCCACGCCTTTTTCGCGCAGATAGCGCCCGGCCGGACTGTCAGCTTTGATGTTACCTGCAGGGGAGATGTGGTCAGTGGTTACCGAATCGCCCAACAGCGCCAGAACCCGCGCGCCCTTGACGTCGGTGATCACCGGCAACGGTCCGGAAATGTCGTCGAAGAACGGTGGATGCTGGATGTAGGTCGAATCGTCCTGCCACACATAGGTGGCGGCCTGCGGCACTTGGATCGCTTGCCATTGCTCGTCGCCGGCAAACACTTCGGCGTATTCCTTGTGGAACATCGCGGTGTTCACCTGATTCACCGCCTCGGCGATTTCCTTGCTGCTCGGCCAGATGTCGCGCAGGTACACCGGATTGCCTTGCTGGTCGTTACCCAGCGGTTCAGTGCTGATGTCGGTGCGCACGCTGCCGGCCAAGGCGTAGGCGACCACCAGCGGTGGCGAGGCCAGCCAGTTGGTTTTCACCAGCGGATGCACCCGTCCTTCGAAGTTGCGGTTGCCGGAGAGCACCGACGCCACGGTGAGGTCGGCTTTCTGAATGGCTTTCTCGATCGGTTCCGGCAGTGGCCCGGAGTTGCCGATGCACGTGGTGCAGCCATAACCGACCAGCGAAAAGCCCAGTTGATCGAGGTATTGCGTCAGCCCCGCCGCCTTGTAGTAGTCGGTGACCACTTTCGACCCGGGTGCCAGCGAACTCTTGACCCACGGCTTGCGGGTCAGGCCTTTCTCCACGGCTTTTTTTGCTAGCAGACCCGCCGCCATCATCACGCTCGGGTTGGAGGTGTTGGTGCAGGAGGTGATCGCGGCGATTACCACCGCGCCGTTTTTCAGGCGATAGGTCTGGCCTTCGTATTCATACTCGGTTTCGCCGACCAGATCGGCGTTACCCACGGCCACGCCACCACCACCCTCGCTTTCCAGGCGACCTTCTTCCTTGCTGGTGGGCTTGAATTGCAGGTCCATGAAGTCACTGAAGGCCTGCGCCACGTTCGGCAGCGAAACCCGATCCTGCGGGCGCTTTGGCCCGGCAAGGCTGGCTTCGACGCTGCCCATGTCCAGCGCCAGGCTGTCGGTGAACACCGGTTCCTGACCGGGCAGGCGCCACAGGCCCTGAGCCTTGGTGTAGGCCTCGACCAGTTTCACCACTTCGGCCGGGCGACCGGACAGGCGCAGGTATTCGAGGGTTACGTCATCGACCGGGAAGAAGCCGCAGGTCGCGCCGTATTCCGGGGCCATGTTGGCGATGGTCGCGCGGTCGGCCAGTGGCAGATCGGCGAGACCGTCACCGTAGAATTCGACGAATTTGCCGACCACCCCTTTTTTGCGCAGCATCTGCGTGACGGTCAGCACCAGGTCGGTGGCGGTGATGCCTTCCTTGAGCTTGCCGGTGAGTTTGAAACCGATCACTTCCGGAATCAGCATCGACACCGGTTGGCCGAGCATCGCGGCTTCCGCCTCGATCCCGCCGACGCCCCAGCCGAGTACGCCGAGGCCGTTGATCATGGTGGTGTGGGAGTCGGTGCCTACCAACGTGTCGGGGAAGGCGTAGGTGCGGCCGTCCTCATCCTTGGTCCACACCGTGCGCCCGAGGTATTCGAGGTTGACCTGGTGGCAGATCCCGGTGCCTGGTGGCACCACGCTGAAGTTATCGAAGGCGCTCTGGCCCCAGCGCAGGAACGCATAACGCTCGCCGTTGCGCTGCATCTCGATGTCGACGTTCTGTTCGAAGGCGCTCGGGGTAGCGAATTTGTCGACCATCACCGAGTGGTCGATCACCAGATCCACCGGCGACAGCGGGTTGATTCGCTGCGGATCACCGCCGGCCTTGGCCATGGCGGCGCGCATCGCGGCGAGATCCACCACCGCAGGTACACCGGTAAAGTCCTGCATCAATACCCGGGCAGGGCGGTACTGGATTTCCCGGTCGGAGCGGCGCTCCTTGAGCCAGGCAGCGATGGCCTTGAGATCGGCGCCAGTGACAGTTTTTTCATCTTCCCAGCGCAGCAGGTTTTCCAGCAGGACTTTCAGCGACATCGGTAGCTGGTCGATATTGCCAAGGCTCTTGGCGGCATCGGGCAGGCTGAAATAGTGGTAGGTCGTATCGTCGATTTGTAGAGTTTTAAGGGTCTTCAGACTATCGAGGGACGGCATTACGATCACTCCTTTGAGTCCGCACGGCTACGGACGGAGGGGACGGGCAGAGCTATCAACGTAGCCCTGTTTTCAGTAGCTGGCTAATAACTGGACTCTATGGGCAAGTCCAAGGTTCCGACATCGGCTATCATGCGCCGGTTTTCGTGACAGGCTTTGCTTCACCGCAAGGCTTGAGCAGCGTGCAGGGGCCGAATGTCCGCCCTCTGCCCAGGAGTAAGAATGAACACCCTATTCATGCATTGCCGGCCAGGCTTCGAAGGCGAAGTCTGTTCGGAGATTTCCGACCTCGCCGCCCAACTCAACGTCGCCGGTTACGCCAAGGCCAAGCCGGCCACCGCGTATGCCGAGTTTGTCTGCACCGAAGCAGACGGTGCCGAGCGCCTGATGCGCGGCCAACGCTTCGCCGAGCTGATTTTCCCGCGGCAATGGGCGCGTGGCGTCTTCATCAATCTGCCGGAAACCGACCGTATCAGCGTCATCCTCGAGCACATGGCGGACTTCCCGGTCTGCGGCAGCCTGTGGCTGGAAGTGGTCGACACCAACGACGGTAAAGAGCTGTCGAACTTCTGCAAGAAATTCGAAGGCCCGCTGCGCAAGGCGCTGACCGGTGCCGGTAAACTGGTGGACGACGCGAGCAAACCGCGCCTGCTGCTGACCTTCAAAAGTGGTCGCGAAGTGTTCCTCGGCATGGCGGATGCCGGCAACTCGGCGATGTGGCCGATGGGCATTCCGCGTCTGAAGTTTCCGCGCGAGGCGCCAAGCCGTTCGACCTTGAAGCTGGAAGAGGCCTGGCACCATTTCATCCCGCGTGACCAGTGGGACGAGCGCCTGCACAGCGACATGACCGGCGTCGACCTCGGCGCGGCACCGGGCGGCTGGACCTGGCAATTGGTCAACCGCGGCATGCTGGTGACCGCCATCGACAACGGCCCGATGGCCGAGAGCCTGATGGACACCGGACTGGTGCAGCACTTGATGGCCGACGGCTTCACCTTCAAGCCCAAGCAGCCGGTGGACTGGATGGTCTGCGACATCGTCGAGAAGCCGGCGCGCAACGCGGCGATGCTTGAAGAGTGGATCGGCGAGGGCCATTGCCGCGAAGCGGTAGTCAATCTCAAGCTGCCGATGAAGCAGCGTTATGCCGAAGTGAAGCGCTTGCTCGAACGCATCGCCGATGGCTTCAAGGCGCGTGGGATCAAGGTGGATATTGGCTGCAAGCAGCTGTATCACGACCGCGAGGAAGTGACCTGCCATCTGCGTCGGCATGACATCAAGAAAACCAAATCCCGCTGAGTCACCACTAAACCCTGTGGAAATGATCTCTGTGATGAGGGGATAAATCCCCTCGCTACAGATGACTGAGCACCCGGCAATGCGCGACAATGCCGGCCAGTTTCAGGAGTGAATCATGAGTGAAATGATCGATACGCCGGTCGACGGCACCCTCGACGCCACCGGTCTCAATTGCCCGGAACCGGTGATGATGCTGCACCAGCACATCCGAGACCTGGTACCTGGCGGCCTGCTCAAGGTGATTGCCACCGATCCCTCGACCCGTCGCGACATTCCCAAGTTCTGCGTGTTTCTCGACCACGAACTGGTGGGCCAGCACGAAGAGGCTGGTACTTATCTGTACTGGATCCGCAAGAAACAAGCCTGACCCTCAGGCAAACGCAAAACCCAATGTGGGAGCGGGCTTGCTCGCGAAAGCGGTGTGTCAGTCACTGTAAATGTCGACTGAAACACCACTTTCGCGAGCAAGCCCGCTCCCACATTTTTTTTATCCTGCGTAAGGGTTTTAGCCGGCGCTGCGACTGATCCGAATACGCTTGCGCGCACTTCGGGTCAGGCGGATCGACAGCATGAGTGCCGCGCAGCTCAAACCGACGATCAAACCCTGCCACAAGCCGCTCGGGCCACGCGGTTCGCCGAGCCAGTCGGTCAGGCCGAGGGCATAACCCACCGGCAGGCCGATGCCCCAGTAGGCGAACAGGGTCAGGATCATCGTCACCCGGGTGTCCTGATAACCGCGCAGAGCGCCGGCAGCCGTCACTTGGATCGCATCGGAAAACTGAAACAGCGCCGAGTACACAATCAGCATCGCCGCGATATGGATCACCGTCGGATCAGCCGTATAGATCGACGCAATCGGCTCGCGCAGCAACAGCATCATGCTCGCCGAAATACAGGCGTAAGCCAGTGCAGTGCTCATGCCGACGCCGGCTGCAAAGCGTGCTTCACGCGGCTCTTCACGGCCCAAGGCCTGGCCGACGCGTACGGTCACCGCCATACCTAGCGAATACGGAATCATGAACACCAGCGAGCTGACGTTCAGCGCGATCTGATGCCCGGCCACCACGGTGGCGCCAAGGCTGCCGATCAGCAGGGCGATCACTGCAAAGATGCTCGACTCGGCAAACACCGCGATGCCAATCGGCAGACCGATCGCCAGCAGACGCTTGATCACCGCCCATTGTGGCCAGTCGAAACGGCTGAAGATCTCGCTCGAACGATAGGCCGGCGCCCAGCGCTCGTAACCGGCCAGCCCCAGCACCATGACCCACATCACGATGGCCGTGGCCCAGCCGCAACCCACGCCGCCCATGGCCGGCACGCCGAAGTGACCATAGATGAAGATGTAGTTCAGCGGAATGTTCAGCGCCAGACCGCACAGCCCCAGCACCATCGCCGGGCGGGTACGGCCGATGCCGTCACTGGTGCAGCGCAGCACATGATAGAACGCCACCGCCGGCAGACCGCTGGCAATGCCGTGCAGGTATTGCATGCACGGGCCGATCAGCTCGGGATCGACCTTCATCAGGTGCAGCACCGGTTCGGCGGCGACCAGCATTGCTGTCGCGATCAGGCCCACCACCAGCGCCAGCCACAGCGCCTGACGCACGATCGGGCCGATTTCACTGTGGGTGCCAGCGCCAAAACGCTGGGCGACTTTCGGCGTGGTGGCCAGCAGGGTGCCGGTCATCAGCAGAAACACCGGGACCCAGATCGAGTTGCCCAGCGCTACCGCCGCCAGATCTTTCGGCCCGACGCGGCCGGCCATCACCGCATCGACGAAGCCCATCGCGGTAGTCGCCAGCTGCGCGATGATGATCGGCAAGGCCAGGGCGAGCAGGTTCCTGAACTCC
The DNA here is from genome assembly GCF_949767635.1 of Pseudomonas sp. IT-93MI4. Classification (NCBI taxonomy): domain Bacteria; kingdom Pseudomonadati; phylum Pseudomonadota; class Gammaproteobacteria; order Pseudomonadales; family Pseudomonadaceae; genus Pseudomonas; species Pseudomonas sp. IT-93MI4. The sequence goes on along the minus strand of NZ_CATKPP010000011.1, from coordinate 744,210 downwards.
AGGCGAATTCGCGCGGGGCGGGTGAGTGAGGCAGCGAGAGGTTGATCAGTAACAGAATTCACAGGCAAAGCGTCCACAGGTGTTGATGCGCAAGGCGCCGCATTCTACGCCGCTGACGTGACAGTCAGGAAAAATCCTCTGTTGCGGATTTGTAATCATCGATGCCATCCACTGTGGCGCTGGCCCAACGGTGGATCTGCACCTAAACTGCCGATCCCCTCAAGGAGCCCGCCATGCTGATTGTTGCCGACGAAAATATTCCGCTGCTCGATGCCTTTTTTGCCGGTTTCGGCGAGATCCGCCGGGTGCCGGGCCGTTCCATCGATCGTGCAACGGTCGAGCAGGCCGATGTGTTGCTGGTGCGCTCGGTGACCAACGTCAACCGCGCGTTGCTCGAAGGCAGCAAAGTGCGTTTCGTCGGCACCTGCACCATTGGTACCGATCACCTCGATCTCGATTATTTCAACGAGGCCGGCATCAGCTGGTCCAGCGCGCCTGGTTGCAATGCGCGGGGCGTGGTCGATTACGTGCTTGGCAGCCTGATGACTTTGGCGGAAATTGAAGGCGTAGATCTGCCACAACGTACTTACGGCGTCATCGGTGCCGGTGAAGTCGGCGGCCGGTTGATCAAGGTCCTCAAGGGCCTGGGCTGGAATGTCAAAGTTTGCGATCCGCCGCGTCAGGCAGCCGAGGGCGGCGATTACGTCAGCCTCGAGCAGATCATCGAGCAGTGCGACGTGATCAGCCTGCACACGCCGCTGACCCGTACCGGCGAGGGCGCGACCTGGCATCTGTTTGACGAACGGCGTCTGCAACAGCTCAAACCCGGCACCTGGCTGATCAACGCCGCGCGTGGGCCAGTGGTGGATAACGCCGCATTGCGCAACGTGCTGCTGGAGCGCGAAGACCTGCAAGCGGTGCTCGACGTCTGGGAAGCCGAGCCTGAAGTCGATGTCGCCCTCGCCGAACTCTGCGTGCTCGCCACGCCGCACATTGCCGGTTACAGCCTCGATGGCAAACAGCGCGGGACGGCGCAGATCTATCAGGCTTATTGCGAGTTTATCGTTCAGCCGCCGAGCATCCAGCTCAGTGACCTGTTGCCGGCACCGTGGCTGTCAGAAGTGACCCTGCACGCCGACAGCGATCCGGCCTGGGCGCTGGCGATGTTGTGCCGCGGGGTGTACGACCCGCGCCGCGATGATGCGGATTTTCGCCGCAGTCTTGTAGGCAATGTCACTGAACAGCGTGCGGCCTTCGATGTGTTGCGCAAGCAGTATCCGGTGCGGCGCGAGATCGAGGGGTTGAAGGTGCGGATCGACGGTGATTCGCCGCAGTTGCAACAGATTGTGGCGGCGCTGGGGGCGGTGGCTGTCTGAAAATCCTGTAGGAGCTGCCGAAGGCTGCGATTTTTTGATCTTGCCTCTGAGAAACAAAATCAAAGGATCGCAGCCTTCGGCAGCTCCTACACAGAACAGAAGAGAACGGCAGGCAGAAAAAACCCGGCCAAACAGGGGCCGGGTCAGGAAGACGGTGGCTATATCACTTTTGTTCGGCAGGCTTGACCAATCGCTTCTCCAGTTCGCGGCACGCGTCCTGGATCATGTCTTCAGTGATCGGTACTTCACGCCCATCCTTGTCGATAATCGAGCAACCCAGAGGTTGGCCGGGCTTGGTGCGGATCACTTGAATCTTGTCATCGCTGCTGTGTTGCAAGGACATGGCCTGTCTCCTCATCAGGTTGTGCACGTAGATTAAAACCGCCACGTGACCAGGCTGTGACAACACCCTTGGGTCTGTCAAAAGCGGCACCTCCAGTCCAACAGAAATGACCGCTCGTCTCAACCGGGACATTAGACCAATAGCAACTATGGCCTAGTCTTTGGGGGCATATTTAACCTGACTCATTGTGATTTACAGAGTTCCGCCCCATAGAAGGTTTAGGCTAGCCCTTTCACCAACACGGATGTGTACCTGAATGATCTCGAAGCTTTCTTCCCGGCACCGTCGAGCGCTGAGCCTGACCAGCCGGTTTCTGGCGCCTTATCGTTGGCAAGTCGGCGCTGCTCTGCTGGCGCTGATCGTCACCGCGGCGGTCACTTTGTCGATGGGGCAGGGGATCAAATTGCTGGTCGATCGGGGCTTCATGACGCAGTCGCCGCATCAACTGAACCAGAGCATCGGCATCTTCATGCTGATGGTACTGGGCCTGGCGGTCGGCACGTTTGCACGGTTTTACTGGGTATCGTGGATCGGTGAGCGCTGTGTGGCGGACATCCGGCGCGAGGTGTTCAACCATCTGGTGTACCTGCATCCCGGGTTTTACGAAAACAACCGCAGTTCGGAGATTCAGTCCCGGCTGACTGCCGACACTACGTTGCTGCAATCGGTGATCGGCTCGTCACTGTCGATGTTTCTGCGCAACCTGTTGATGGTGATCGGCGGGGTGGTCCTGCTGTTTATCACCAACCCGAAACTCACTAGCATCGTGGTGATTGCCTTGCCGTTCGTGGTCGCGCCGATTCTGATTTTCGGTCGGCGCGTGCGTAATCTGTCGCGGCTGAGTCAGGACCGGGTCGCCGACATTGGCAGCTATGTCTCCGAAACCCTGGGCCAGATCAAGACCGTGCAAGCCTACAACCATCAGGTGCAGGACGAGCGCCGTTTTGCCACGACCGTCGAGGACGCGTTCGATACCGCACGCAAGCGCATCTTTCAACGCTCGTGGATGATCACTGTGGTGATCGTGCTGGTGCTCGGCGCGGTGGCGGTGATGTTGTGGGTCGGCGGCATGGACGTGATTGCCGGGCGCATTACCGGTGGCGAACTGGCGGCGTTCGTTTTCTACAGCCTGATCGTCGGCAGTGCGATCGGCACGTTGAGTGAAGTCATCGGCGAGTTGCAGCGTGCGGCGGGTGCCGCTGAGCGCATTGCGGAACTGCTCAGTTCGCAGAACATCATCCAGCCACCGAGCATCGGACTGGTGACATTGCCAGAACGGATCAAGGGCGAGCTGCAATTGCAGAATGTGCGGTTCTCCTACCCGTCACGTCCGGACAGCTACGCCGTCAACGGCTTGAGCCTGACCATCAGGGCCGGCGAGACCCTGGCCCTTGTCGGGCCATCCGGGGCCGGCAAGTCCACGGTGTATGACTTGCTGTTGCGCTTCTACGACCCGCTTGAAGGCCGGATCCTGATAGATGGCGTGCCGCTGACCAGCCTCGACCCGCTGGATCTGCGGCGCAATTTCGCCCTGGTCTCGCAATCGCCTGCGCTGTTTTTCGGCAGCGTCGAAGAGAATATTCGTTACGGCAATGCAGATGCGACGCTGGAACAGGTCAAGGAAGCGGCAAGAATTGCCCACGCCCATGACTTCATCGAGAAGATGCCCAATGGCTATCAGACCCACTTGGGGGACGCCGGCCTCGGACTTTCCGGCGGCCAGCGTCAACGCCTGGCGATTGCCCGCGCGCTGCTGGTGGATGCGCCGATTCTGCTGCTGGACGAAGCTACCAGCGCCCTCGATGCGCAAAGCGAACATCTGATTCAGGAAGCCTTGCCCAGCCTGATGCAAAACCGCACCACGCTGGTGATCGCACACCGACTGGCCACGGTGAAAAACGCCGACCGGATCGCCGTGATGGATCAGGGCCAGTTGGTAGCGATCGGTACCCATCAGGAACTGATCGTAAGCAATCCGCTGTATGCGCGGTTGGCAGCGCTGCAGTTCAATGATGGGCATGCGGTGGCGGTGTAGAACTGCCGCAGACCTTTGATGAAGACAAAAAAATGCCCGCATCGATTGATGCGGGCATTTTTCATTTCAGGTATTCAGCACCTGTCATTGATCGTCGAAATACCGCTCATGCCAGTCCACCAGCGGCTGCGGCGAATTGAGCTTCTGCCCGTAGATCACCGAGTATGACAGCACGTTTTGCACGTACTGGCGGGTTTCGTCGAACGGGATGCTTTCCACCCACACGTCGAAGCTCAGGTGATCGGCACCGCGCAGCCACTGGCGCACGCGGCCGGGGCCGGCGTTGTAGGCGGCGGAGGCCAGCACGCGGTTGCCGTTGAACTGGCTGTGCACCTGGCTCAGATAGGCGGCGCCGAGCTGGATGTTCTTGTCCGGATCGAGCACTTGCTGCGGCGAGGCCAGCGGGATGCTGAACTTGCGTGCGGTTTCCTTGGCAGTGCCGGGCATCAACTGCATCAGACCGCTGGCACCAACGCCGGAGCGGGCGTCGTCCATGAAGGCACTTTCCTGGCGAGTAATGGCGAACACCCAGCTCGAATGCAGGCCGCGCGTCTTGGCTTCACGCACCAGTGTGTCGCGGTGGGCCATCGGGAAGCGGATATCCAGGTCGTCCCAGTATTGCGCCTGACTGATGGTGCGGATGGCCGGGAAGTACCATTTCAGGTCGTAGGCCAGTTTGGCCTGAGCGACCATTTCGTCACGATTGAAATGGCGACTGACGTGATACCACTCGCGGCGACCGTCAACGATCTGCCCGCGCGCATGGAATTCCAGCGCGCGCCGCACGCCGGGAGTGTTACGCACCTTGTTGATGGTGGCCTGACTGAGTACCAGCGGCTTGTTCATCAGCGAGTAAGGCAGTTGCGAGCGGTCGGCAGCGAGGAAACCGTAGAAGTCGCGTTCCTTCGCCAGATTTTTGTACAGGGTCTGCGCTTCCGGGTTCTGCGGTTGCGCCAGTTCCAGGCTGCGGGCCTGCCAGTAACGCCAGCGGTTGGTGGTCGCCAGATCCTGTGGCAGACGACGAGTCAACTGATACGCATCGTCCCAGCGTGCCAGTCGCAGCAGCAAACGCAGGCGCCATTCGGACACGGTGTTGTCACGCAGCTCCGGATCGTATTTGGTCATCACGTCCAGCGCACGACTGTCGAAACGCCGGGCCAGGGTCAGGCCGATTTCCCGGGCGATCGCGACTTTCTCGTCACGGGAGAAATGCATGCTGCTGGCGTATCCGTCGAGCAGGGCCATGGCCTTGTCCGGATCCTGACGGGCGAGGCGGCGCAGGCCGAGGCTGACCACGTCGGACATCGGCTCGTCGGCCGGGGTGAAGCGCGACGGCTGATTGAGCAGCTCGGGTTTCTGCGCCACATCTACCAGCAGCCGACCGCGCGGGGCGAGGGTGGTCAGGCCGTTGACCAGACTGTTGGCCAGTGGATAGTTGCGCGCCTGGGCGGCGAGTTTGGTGCGTTCCCAGCGTTTCTGTTCGGTCAACTGGCCGTCGGCGGCCCAGATGCCGAACAGCCCGTCACAGGCAGTCGGTTGCGATTTACCGGTCAGCCACAGTTTGTCGGCGTTGGCATAGCCCTCGGCCTTGTGGCCGCTGCTGATCTGGAACTGCGCATTGAGGCAGTCCAGTTCGGTGAAGTTGAGTTTAGGGTCGTAATATTTGGTGAAAGTAGCCCAGTCGCCACGGTCGGCGAGCCAGCGCAGCCAGCGCAGCTTCATCCAGTTGGCCTGGGGCAGGTCGCCGTGCTCGGCGAGGAACTTCTCGATTTCGGCGTTGCTCGCGGTTTTCAGACGCGCGGTCAGTTCGTCGTAGGCCAGATACGGTTCCAGCGGGTAATCGGCGAGGGCCTGGCTATAACGGAAGTACGGGCCGGTATCGCCCTTGGCCAAGGCACGCTTGGCTTCATCGTAATACTGGCGTTGGGTGGACAGATCCACCGCCTGGGCGGATTGAGCGGCAGCGGCGGTAAGTAGCAAACAGGACAAGACACTGAAAAGGCGACTGCGCATGAGACATCCGGGCAGAGAAATCATGACAAGCACCGGCCGCGGCCAGCACTGAATTGTCTGTAGCTTAGCCTTTTGCCAGCAACGGGCGAAAGCTTTGCCGGTCTTGCAGCACAAGTTCGCAACAAATGTTGTGCAGAGTGCTTCGGCAGACAAATTGCCGGCCTGCTGAGAGCCTAACTCAGGTAGAATGCGCGCCCGGTTTTTGGAGAAGCTCATGACCCTGCTCAAATTCAGCGATGTGTCCCTTGCATTCGGCGCGATGCCGTTGTTGGACAAGGTGTCCTGGCAGATCGCCCGTGGTGAGCGGGTGTGCATCATCGGCCGCAACGGCACTGGCAAATCCAGCATGATGAAACTGGTCAAGGGCGACCAGAAGCCCGATGACGGCTCGGTGTGGCGTGCCCCCGGTCTGAAAATCGGCGAATTGCCGCAAGAATTGCCGGTGGCCGACGGGCGGACCGTATTCGACGTGGTTGCCGAAGGCCTCGACGGCGTTGGCGCCTTGCTCGCCGAATACCATCACCTGAGCCAGAACATCGTCACCGACGCCGATCTGGACAAGCTGATGCATGTTCAGCACGACCTCGAAGCCCGTGACGGCTGGCGCCTGCAGACCTTGGTCGACAGCACTCTGAGCCGCCTGCAACTGCCGGCCGACAAGACCCTCGCCGAGTTGTCCGGTGGCTGGCGTCGTCGGGTGCTGCTGGCGCAGGCGCTGGTGTCCGAACCGGATCTGCTGCTGCTCGACGAACCGACCAACCACCTGGACATCGGTGCGATTGCCTGGCTCGAAGAAGCCCTGAAGGATTTCCAGGGCGCCGTGCTGTTCATCACGCACGACCGTTCCTTCCTGCAGAACCTCGCCACGCGCATCCTCGAACTGGATCGCGGTGGCCTGATCGACTGGAACGGCGATTACGCCAGCTTCCTCGTGCACAAAGAAGCCGCACTGGCCGCTGAAGAAACCGCCAACGCGCTGTTCGACAAGCGTCTGGCTCAGGAAGAAGTGTGGATCCGTCAGGGCATCAAAGCTCGTCGGACCCGTAACGAAGGCCGTGTGCGCGCTTTGAAAGCCCTGCGTGTTGAGCGCAGCGAGCGTCGCGAGCGGACCGGCAAGGCGAATATCCAGCTGGAAACTGCCGACAAGTCCGGCAAGCAAGTGATGGTGTTGGAAAATGTCAGCTTCCATCACCCGGACGGTCCGTACCTGATCAAGGACTTCTCGATGGTCCTGCAGCGCGGCGACCGTATCGGCCTGCTCGGCGCCAACGGTACCGGCAAGACCACCCTGCTGAAGCTGATGCTCAATGGTCTGCAACCGACCAGCGGCAAAGTGGAAGAGGGCACCCGGATTGACGTGGCCTACTTCGACCAGTTGCGCCATCAGCTGGATCTGGAAAAGACCGTGATCGACAACGTCGCCGAAGGTCGCGACTTCATCGATATCGACGGCCAGAGCCGCCACGTCCTGAGCTACCTCGGTGACTTCCTGTTCAGCCCGCAGCGTGCGCGCACGCCGGTCAAGGCGCTGTCCGGTGGTGAGCGTGCGCGCTTGCTGCTGGCCAAACTGTTCAGCAAACCGGCGAACCTGCTGGTACTCGACGAACCGACCAACGACCTCGACGTGGAAACCCTCGAGCTGCTCGAAGAAGTGCTGCTGACCTTTAACGGCACTGTGCTGATGGTCAGTCACGACCGGGCGTTCCTCGATAACGTGGTCACCAGCACCCTGGTCTTCGAAGGTGAAGGTAAGGTGCGTGAATACGTCGGTGGCTATCAGGACTGGATCCGTCAGGGCGGTTCGCCGCGCCTGCTGGGCGTGACCGAGAGCAAGTCGGGCAAGGCTGATCTGAATTCGGCTGTGGTCACCGCTGAACCTGTCGTGGCTGCCGCACCTGCCGCTGCCGCGCCGGCAGCCAAGAAGAAGCTGAGCTACAAGCTGCAGCGTGAGCTGGAAGCATTGCCGGGTGATATCGATGCCAAGGAGCAGCAGATCGCGGCCGTCGAAGCCGAAATGGCTGAAGCCGGCTTCTATCAGCGTCCGCCGGCAGAAACGGCCAAGGTGATTGCTTCGCTGGAGCAGTTGCAGGCTGAGCTGGATGCACTGGTGGAGCGTTGGGCCGAGCTGGATGCCTGATTGATCCGGTAACAAAAAAGCCCGACGCTCAGTGATGAGCGCCGGGCTTTTCATATTCGGGTCTCGGTGAAGATTCAATGTGGGAGCGGGCTTGCTCGCGAAAGCGATGTATCAGGCAGCATCAATGTTGAATTTAACGACGCCTTCGCGAGCAAGCCCGCTCCCACAGGTTTTTGTGTTTCAGCGTTTGATCAGGTGCACCGCCAGCACATCGCAAGGTGCGCCGTGCAGCACGTCGTTGGCCGTGGAACCCAGCAACAGTGCCAGACCGTGCCGGCCGTGGCTGCCGACCACGATAAGATCGCAAGTGTTTTCCTTGGCGAAATGATGGATTTCCTGGCGTGGCTGGCCATAGGTCAGGTGGCAATTGGCGCCCTCAAGTTCGGCGTATTTGGCTTTCAGGCGTTCAAGTCGCTCCTTGGCCTGATCGAACTGCTGCTGTTGCAGTTGTGACAGATCCATCGGCACGTCGCCGCCAAACGCCATCGCCATCGGTTCGACGATATGCACCAGCGACAGCTTGGCGCCATTGCTCGCCGACAGCTCGCGGGCGCGGTGAATCACAGGGTCGCACTCTTCGGTCAGGTCTACGGCGACCAGGATATGGTTGTAGGGCATGAGGTGCTCCTCGTGACGGTTCAATATTGTTAAGTATGGCTGGTTTCAAGCGCATTGGTTCCAAAGTGACACAATGCGCTCACCTTAAGTCGGGAGTAGAGATATGACGGTCTGGTTGGTGGTGTCAATCCTGCTGGTGGTTTTGAGTCCACTGGCGTGGTTGCGCCCGTCGCGCGTGCAGAGCGGCCGGATGGCCCTGCGCATGGAGGCGCGACGCATCGGGCTGGCCATGCAGCTGGCGCCTCAGGAGTGGCCGCACTGGCTGTCTCAGGAGCCGCCCAGCCCGTGCGCGCAATATCATCGGCCACGGCGTGGCACTCAGCCGGCGTGCTGGACCTACTGGCAGAAATCGCCGGGGGTATGGGTCAATCAGTGGCAGGAAGTCTGCGAGGACCGGTTGCTGCTCGATCATTTCGAAAAGTTGCCGGGCAACGTGTTCAAGGTCGAGGCCGACAAGCAGATGATCGCGCTGTACTGGGGCGAGAAGGGCGAAGCCACGGTTTTGCAGGATATCGACGCGACTCTGAAAGCGCTGGCCTGACTCGCGGACTTTTCCCACTGCAAGGGTGGGGAGCGTCCGGCAGACGAGCAATAAAAAGCCCGACATGATTCATCGGGCGGGGTGGCCAGGCAGGCCGGTAACTGTTTTTATCGCTGCCTTGGCTTTTCGCGGTCAGCGATTCTCCCTGTAGTCCAGCCAGCGTAGCCTGTTAAACAAGGCTCGCCGGGAATTAGGGCGACTTTTCTAACTATTGATTCTATGAATGGCTTTGCATGCAGCTGCGTGTTGCGGATCTGTGTGCAACGGAAATGACCACAAAGTCGCATTTCAACCCGTATTTTGGGCGATTGACAATTGTTGGAAATTCCGTGAAGGTGACGTACCCAAATCAAACGGGCGTATGAATTGAGCGTTTGTCTTACAGACTGCTCCTACAGAATCCCGACTATCGCGTTGGCGGGTGTGCCGGGTGGATTGGCGTCAGCATCGACGAAAAAGCGTCCTGCCGAGCCATTTACCTGCGTCCGACGTGTACTGTTCAGCTTCCATATCGTGGAGATCAGTTGATGATTTACGAAGGTAAAGCCATCACGGTTAAAGCTCTTGAAAGTGGCATCGTCGAATTGAAATTCGACCTCAAGGGTGAGTCCGTCAACAAGTTCAACCGTCTTACCCTGAACGAACTGCGTCAGGCCGTGGACACCATCAAGGCAGATGCTTCGATCAAGGGCGTGATCGTCAGCAGTGGCAAGGACGTGTTCATCGTCGGCGCCGACATCACCGAATTTGTCGACAACTTCAAGCTGCCGGATGCCGAGCTGGTTGCTGGCAATCTCGAAGCCAACAAGATCTTCAGCGATTTCGAAGACCTCAACGTTCCGACCGTGGCCGCGATCAACGGCATCGCCCTGGGTGGCGGTCTGGAAATGTGCCTGGCGGCGGACTACCGCGTCATGTCGACCAAGGCCAAGATCGGTCTGCCGGAAGTCAAACTGGGCATCTACCCAGGCTTCGGCGGCACCGTGCGTCTGCCGCGCCTGATTGGCGTCGATAACGCCATCGAATGGATTGCCGCCGGCAAGGAAAACCGTCCTGAAGATGCGCTGAAAGTCAGCGCCGTCGACGCCGTGGTTGCTCCAGAGAAGTTGCAGGAAGCTGCCCTTGAACTGATCAAGCGCGCCATCTCCGGCGAGTTCGATTACAAGGCCAAGCGTCAGCCAAAACTTGAAAAACTCAAGTTGAACGCCATTGAACAGATGATGGCTTTCGAAACCGCCAAAGGTTTCGTGGCAGGGCAAGCTGGCCCGAACTACCCGGCGCCGGTTGAAGCCATCAAGACCATCCAGAAAGCCGCGAACTTCGGTCGTGACAAGGCGCTGGAAGTCGAAGCCGCCGGTTTCGTCAAACTGGCCAAGACCTCTGCCGCGCAGAGCTTGATCGGTCTGTTCCTGAACGATCAGGAGCTGAAGAAAAAGGCCAAGGCCTACGACGAAATCGCCAAGGACGTGAAGCAGGCTGCCGTACTGGGCGCCGGCATCATGGGTGGCGGTATCGCCTATCAGTCGGCCTCCAAAGGTACGCCGATCCTGATGAAGGACATCAACGAGCACGGTATCGAGCAGGGGCTGGCCGAAGCCGCCAAACTGCTGGTTGGTCGCGTTGACAAAGGCCGCATGACCGCCGCGAAAATGGCTGAAGTGCTCAACGGTATTCGTCCGACCCTGTCATACGGTGACTTCGGTCACGTCGATCTGGTTGTTGAAGCCGTGGTCGAGAACCCGAAGGTCAAGCAAGCTGTGCTGGCTGAAGTCGAAGACAAGGTCAAAGAGGACACCATCCTCGCGTCCAACACCTCGACGATTTCCATCAGCTTGCTGGCCAAGGCCCTCAAGCGCCCGGAAAACTTCGTCGGCATGCACTTCTTCAACCCGGTGCACATGATGCCGCTGGTGGAAGTGATCCGTGGCGAGAAGTCCAGCGAGCTGGCGATTGCCACAACCGTTGCCTACGCCAAGAAAATGGGCAAGAACCCGATCGTCGTCAACGACTGCCCGGGCTTCCTGGTCAACCGCGTTCTGTTCCCGTACTTCGGCGGTTTCGCCAAGCTGGTCAGCGCTGGTGTGGATTTCGTCCGCATCGATAAAGTCATGGAAAAATTCGGCTGGCCGATGGGCCCGGCGTACCTGATGGACGTGGTCGGCATCGACACCGGTCACCACGGTCGTGACGTGATGGCTGAAGGTTTCCCGGATCGCATGAAGGATGACCGTCGTTCGGCCATCGACGTGCTTTACGAAGCCAAGCGTCTGGGCCAGAAGAACGGCAAGGGCTTCTACGCCTACGAAGCCGACAAGAAAGGCAAGCAGAAGAAGGTTGCCGATCCGTCGGTGCTGGAAGTGCTCAAGCCGATCGTTTACGAGCAGCGCGAAGTCACTGACGAAGACATCATCAACTGGATGATGATCCCGCTGTGCCTGGAAACCGTGCGCTGCCTGGAAGACGGCATCGTTGAAACCGCCGCCGAAGCCGACATGGGTCTGGTCTACGGTATCGGTTTCCCTCCATTCCGTGGCGGTGCGCTGCGCTACATCGATTCGATCGGTGTGGCCGAGTTCGTTGCCCTGGCTGACCAGTACGCTGATTTGGGCGCGCTGTACCACCCGACCGCGAAGCTGCGCGAAATGGCCAAAAACGGCCAGAGCTTCTTCGGTTAAGCGCCCCCAACTAGAGTGAGAGTGAACTTATGAGCTTGAATCCTAGAGACGTCGTGATTGTCGACTTCGGTCGTACTCCGATGGGCCGCTCCAAGGGCGGCATGCACCGCAACACCCGCGCCGAAGACATGTCGGCGCACCTGATCAGCAAACTGCTGGAACGCAACGCCAAGGTCGATCCTGCTGAAGTCGAGGACGTGATCTGGGGCTGTGTGAACCAGACCCTGGAGCAGGGCTGGAACATCGCGCGCATGGCGTCGCTGATGACCCAGATTCCGCACACCTCGGCCGGCCAGACCGTCAGCCGTCTGTGCGGCTCGTCGATGAGCGCCCTGCACACTGCAGCGCAAGCGATCATGACCGGCAACGGTGACGTATTCGTGGTTGGCGGCGTCGAGCATATGGGCCACGTGAGCATGATGCACGGTGTCGATCCGAACCCGCACATGTCGCTGTACGCGGCGAAAGCCTCGGGCATGATGGGCCTCACCGCTGAAATGCTCGGCAAGATGCACGGCATCACTCGTGAGCAGCAGGATGCCTTTGGCGTGCGCTCCCACCAGCTCGCCCATAAAGCGACGGTGGAAGGCAAGTTCAAAGACGAAATCATCCCGATGCAGGGCTACGACGAAAACGGCTTCCTGAAGCTGTTCGACTACGACGAAACCATTCGTCCGGAAACCACCCTGGAAAGTCTGGCGGCCCTCAAACCTGCCTTCAATCCAAAAGGCGGCACCGTGACAGCCGGTACTTCGTCGCAGATCACCGATGGTGCTTCGTGCATGATCGTGATGTCGGCGCAGCGTGCACAGGATCTGGGGATCCAGCCGATGGCGGTGATCCGTTCGATGGCAGTGGCGGGTGTGGATCCGGCGATCATGGGCTATGGTCCAGTGCCGGCGACACAAAAAGCCCTGAAGCGTGCGGGCCTTGGCATCAACGATATCGACTTCTTCGAGCTCAACGAAGCTTTCGCTGCACAGGCCCTGCCAGTGCTGAAAGATCTGAAAGTGCTCGACAAGATGAACGAGAAGGTTAACCTGCACGGCGGCGCGATCGCCCTGGGTCACCCGTTCGGTTGCTCCGGTGCGCGTATTTCCGGCACCTTGCTGAACGTGATGAAGCAGAATGGCGGCACCTTCGGGGTGGCCACCATGTGCATTGGTCTCGGCCAAGGCATCTCCACCGTCTTCGAACGCGTTTAAGCGTCTCGTCGATGGAAGCCGGGGCCAAGTGCCCCGGTTTTTGTTTTTTGCGGATTTATTTTTGTATTTATTTTGAAAAAATTTGAGTGAGGGCCAAAACATGCCGATACAACCTGGGCTCTACCAACATTACAAAGGTCCGCAGTACCGCGTATTCAGTGTGGCGCGGCATTCCGAGACCGAAGAGGAAGTGGTGTTTTACCAAGCCCTGTATGGCGATTACGGCTTTTGGGTGCGCCCTTTGAGCATGTTCGTCGAGTCGGTCGAGGTTGACGGCGAGCTGGTGCCACGCTTTGCTTTGGTGCACGCCGAACCGAGCCTTTTTTCCAAGGCATAAGGCGAGTGCGCACAGAACCCTGTGCTTGACCTCACCTTGTAGCCACTATATATAGCGGTGCCGCGTCAGGCGCCAACCGCCTTTCACTTCTAGAATTCAGGAATTTTCTGATCCATGGGCAAATCGCTGGTCATTGTGGAATCCCCGGCTAAGGCCAAGACCATCAACAAGTATCTGGGCAACCAATACGTGGTGAAGTCGAGTATCGGCCATATCCGAGACCTGCCCACCAGCGGTTCGGCTAGCGCCAGCAAAGAGCCAGCCGCCAAGCGCGGCAAGGCTGCCGCGGGCGAGGGGCCGGTGCTCACGCCGAAAGAGAAAGCGCGCAAGCAACTGGTCTCGCGCATGGGGGTCGATCCCGATCATGGCTGGAAAGCCCAGTACGAGATCCTCCCGGGTAAAGAGAAGGTCATCGAAGAGCTGCGCCGGCTCGCCAAGGATGCTGACACCATCTATCTCGCAACCGACTTGGATCGCGAGGGGGAAGCCATTGCGTGGCACCTGCGCGAAGCCATCGGTGGTGACGACAGCCGCTACAAGCGCGTGGTGTTCAACGAAATCACCAAGAAGGCGATTCAGGAAGCCTTCTCCGAGCCGGGCGAGCTGGACATTGATCGTGTAAATGCCCAGCAGGCGCGTCGTTTCCTCGACCGCGTTGTGGGTTACATGGTCTCGCCGCTGCTGTGGGCCAAGATCGCCCGTGGCCTGTCGGCCGGTCGCGTGCAATCGGTTGCCGTGAAGCTGGTGGTGGAGCGTGAGCGCGAGATTCGTGCGTTCAACCCGGAAGAGTACTGGGAAGTGCACGCCGACCTCGGCACCGCCAAGGGTTCGACCGTACGTTTCGAAGTGGCGCGCGAGAAGGGTGAAGCCTTCAAACCGCTGAACGAAGCTCAGGCCACAGCCGCGCTGGAGAAGCTCAAGTCCTCCAGCTACAGCATCGTCAAGCGCGAAGACAAACCGACCAGCAGCAAGCCGTCGGCGCCGTTCATCACGTCCACCCTGCAGCAGGCCGCGAGCAACCGCCTGGGCTTCGGCGTGAAGAAAACCATGATGATGGCCCAGCGTCTGTACGAAGCCGGCTACATCACTTATATGCGTACCGACTCGACCAACCTCTCGGTCGATGCCGTGGCGATGGCGCGTACCTATATCGAGGACGAGTTCGGCAAGAAGTACCTGCCGGAAACGCCGAACGTCTACAGCAGCAAGGAAGGCGCACAAGAGGCTCACGAAGCGATTCGTCCTTCCGATGCCAACACCACGCCAAGCAAGCTTGCAGGCATGGAGCGTGATGCTGAGCGCCTCTACGAGTTGATCTGGCGCCAGTTCCTCGCTTGCCAGATGCTGCCGGCGCAATATCTGTCGACCACCGTCAGCGTTGCCGCTGGCGACTTCGAGCTGCGTGCCAAAGGCCGCATCCTCAAGTTCGACGGTTACACCCGCGTTCTGCCGCAAATCACCAAGCCTGGCGATGACGATGTTCTGCCGGACATGGCGCAGGGCGATGCGATGAAGCTGATCAAGCTCGATCCGTCGCAGCATTTCACCAAGCCGCCGGCCCGTTACTCGGAAGCCAGCCTGGTCAAGGAAATGGAAAAACGCGGCATCGGTCGTCCTTCGACTTACGCAGCGATCATTTCGACCATTCAGGATCGCGGCTACGTGACCCTGCACAACCGTCGTTTCTACTCGGAAAAGATGGGCGATATCGTCACCGAGCGTCTGTCGGAGAGCTTCTCGAACCTCATGGACTACGGCTTCACCGCCGGCATGGAAGAGAACCTCGATGATGTGGCTCAGGGCGAGCGCGACTGGAAAAACGTGCTGGACGAGTTCTACGGCGACTTCAAGAAGAAGCTCGAAGTGGCCGAGAACCCGGAAAGCGGCATGCGTGCCAACCAGCCGGTCATGACTGACATTCCGTGCACCACGTGCGGTCGTCCGATGCAGATCCGTACGGCATCGACCGGCGTGTTCCTCGGTTGCTCGGGCTACAGCCTGCCGCCAAAAGAGCGCTGCAAGGCCACCGTCAACCTGGTGCCGGGCGACGAGATCGCTGCGGACGACGAGGGCGAGTCGGAGTCGCTGGTGCTGCGCGGCAAGCATCGCTGCCCGATCTGCAGCACCGCGATGGATGCCTACCTGCTCGACGAGAAGCGCAAACTGCACATCTGCGGTAACAACCCGGATTGTGCTGGCTATGAAATCGAAGAGGGCAACTACCGCATCAAGGGCTATGAAGGTCCGAGCCTGGAGTGCGACAAGTGCGGCAGCGAGATGCAGCTCAAGACTGGCCGTTTCGGTAAGTTCTTCGGTTGCACCAACCCGACCTGCAAGAACACCCGCAAACTGCTCAAGAGCGGTGACGCGGCGCCGCCGAAGATGGATCCGGTGAAGATGCCTGAGCTGAAATGCGAGAAGGTCAACGACACCTACATTCTGCGCGACGGTGCTTCCGGTCTGTTCCTGGCGGCCAGCCAGTTCCCGAAAAACCGCGAGACTCGTGCTCCGCTGGTGATCGAGATTCTGCCGCACAAGGATGAGATCGATCCGAAGTACCACTTCCTCTGCGAAGCACCGCAGAAGGATCCTGATGGTCTGCCGGCAGTAATCCGTTACAGCCGCAAGACCAAGGAGCAATATGTGCAGACCGAGGTCGACGGCAAGCCTACCGGCTGGAAAGCGTTCTACGACGGTGGCAAGTGGACTGTTGAAGACAAGCGCACGAAAGCCAAGGCTGAGTAAGCGTTAGCCTGATCCACAAAAGGCCGCATGATGACTCTCGGGTTTTCATGCGGCCTTTTTGTTTTGTGCTTGCGGTCGGATCCGCTGATCCACGACACTGTCGGGTCTGTGTGACGCAATTATTTCGCTGTGGAGACTGCCGGCATGGCGCACGAACTCTATACCCGCACCAATCAGAAGATCTATTTCGCCGGCCTGTCGCTGGAGGCTCTGGCTCGCGCCGAAGAGGGGCGGGCGATGAATTCGTTGGCGCTGATTCAGGCTGGCCGCGAATCAGCATTGTTTCACCTCTATGGCGCGCTTCTGGGACTGTGTCACGAGATCGCCGGTTTTTATCGTCTGCCTCAGGCCAATGCATCGCGAGCAGAAGCGTTGCTGACTCGCGAAGTCCTGGAATCGATTGCGATCCCGGAACTGGCCGAGATGGTTGAGCTGGCTGGTAACCCTGAAACCTGGCTGGCGAAATTGCTGGCGGCGCACTCGGCGTTGTTCCAGCCGCCACGGGTGCCACACAAGCCCAAGGGCGATGTGACACAGCCATTGATTCAGGCCATTAATCTCGATGAAGAAGAGGCGCCGCAGGAGTTGAGTCGGGAAGAGCTGGAGAGCTGGCGGCAGAATCTCAAGGGCCTGGCAATCCGCTTTCGCGAAGGCTTGAACGAATGCTGAGGACAATTGACACGGTGGCAATCTGAAACATGCTGCTGGTCAAGATCCCGAGCGAAGCCCGAATGATGTCTATATAATCCCTGCCTTTCGTGGAGAACAGACCTATATGCCAACGTCCTTTCTAGAAATTGTCGAGTTACCAGACGGCCGAATCGAACTGCGCAGGGCTGAGGACGAGGGTTCTCTGGTGACGCTGGATTTCTCCGAGGATGCCAAAGCATTCCTGCAAGGCCAGCATGTGGAAATCGCGAAAGCGATGTTGAGCGTCGGCGTACAGATGGCCGGCCGTATGGTCGAAGGCGAATTTGATAAGGAAGAAGGGCCGCGGGTTCTTCACTGAGATCCGCCTGTCGGCGCTTGCCGCTGCAACATCAGATCGGCTTCTCTGTCCCTGGAGAAGCCCTGCGCTTCACACAGCGCGCGTTACAAGTGAATCAACCCAATCGAATGTTCAGGCTCTGAGCGTCGCCCGTGCGGGCTGCGCTGATCAGTTGTTGCCGTGAACTTGTGTTCAGCGGATTGAGCCAGGTTACCACCGTATGGCTACGACCCAGGCGCAGTGCTTCGCAGGCCAGTTGCTGAGCGCTTTGCGCACCACGAGGTTGCAGTAGCAGAATGCGTTCACGGTTCAGGCCGGCCTCTCGCAGCCAGATCTGGGTCAGGCTGGCTGGAGGGGCGATCAGCGTCAGCCAGCGTGCATCCTGATCCTCGCTCAGTTCGCGAAGGATCGGGGCCAGCAGGTTCAGGCAGTTCCCGGTCGCACCGCGCAGTGACAGCTCACTGAATACTTCCGGTTCGGCAATCCATGGGCGCTCGACCACATCTTTCAGGATCGGTGCCATCGGTTGTGCCAGAAACGCTTCGAATAGAGGCAGTTGTGTTTGCTGGGGTGTGTGTGGGAACTGCATAAAGCCTCCTTTAGCGGCGGATTACGCCGACACTCAAGCCTTCGATCACCAGTTCCTGATCTTTCAGGTCGACTTCGATAGGGGCGAACTCAGGGTTTTCGGCAATCAACCAGACTTTGCTGCCTTCGCGCTTGAAGCGCTTGACCGTCACTTCATCGCCGATCCGTGCAACCACCACCTGGCCATTGCGTGCTTCGCGGGTGGTGTGAACCGCCAGCAGGTCACCGTCGAAAATGCCGATGTCCTTCATGCTCATGCCGTGTACGCGCAACAGGTAATCGGCCCGTGGGTGAAAGAACGCAGGATTGATGTTGCAGGACTCTTCGATGTGCTGCTGGGCGAGGATCGGTGCGCCGGCAGCGACCCGGCCAATGATCGGCAGGGTAGAGTCGTCAGCCTTGGCTTCGAAACCGGGGATGCGAATACCGCGGGAGGCGCCCGGGGTCATTTCGATTGCACCTTTGCGGGCGAGGGCCTTGAGGTGTTCTTCCGCCGCGTTGGGTGACTTGAAACCCAGTTCCTGAGCGATTTCCGCGCGGGTTGGCGGGTAGCCGTTGTCTTCGAGGCAGCGTTTGATAAAGGCCAGAATCTCGGCTTGGCGTGGCGTCAGCTTTAGCATATTGATCGCTCTGTCTTTTTATACAGTGACTGGGATTATATACAGTGAAGCGGTCTTGGCAATGCCCGTTTTTTTGCAGCCCGCCGGACGGTCGGTTGCCGTGCTTATTAATGCGCCGGTCGAGTGTGGTTAAATAGCTGACCGACCATTCCCAAAACGAACTGGCAGGCTTGACAAGGCACAGGCTGAAACGTATGTTTCAAACAAGTGTTTGTCAGGCGGAGTAGCCATGGCCCAGTCGGAAACCGTTGAACGCATTCTTGATGCTGCCGAGCAGTTGTTCGCGGAGAAAGGTTTCGCTGAAACCTCATTGCGTTTGATCACCAGCAAGGCCGGGGTAAACCTGGCGGCGGTGAATTATCATTTCGGCTCCAAGAAAGCGCTGATCCAGGCGGTTTTCTCGCGCTTCCTCGGGCCGTTCTGCATCAGCCTCGATAAAGAGCTGGAGCGTCGCCAGGCCAAGCCTGAAAACAAGCCGACCCTTGAAGAGTTGCTGGAAATCCTCGTCGAGCAAGCGCTCGTGGTGCAGCCACGCAGCGGTAACGACCTGTCGATCTTCATGCGTTTGCTCGGTTTGGCGTTCAGCCAGAGCCAGGGTCACCTGCGTCGTTATCTGGAAGACATGTACGGTAAGGTGTTCCGCCGCTACATGCTGTTGGTCAACGAAGCGGCTCCGCGCATCCCGCCAATCGAGCTGTTCTGGCGCGTGCACTTCATGCTCGGCGCTGCGGCGTTCAGCATGTCCGGGATCAAGGCCTTGCGCGCGATTGCCGAGACCGATTTCGGCGTCAACACCTCGATCGAACAGGTGATGCGTCTGATGGTGCCGTTCCTTGCCGCCGGCATGCGTGCCGAAACCGGTGTCACCGACCCGGCGATGGCGACTGCGCAGCTTCGCCCGCGCAGCAAATCGACTCCGGTGGCCGCCAAGGTTTAACCGCACACGGGTGGGCGCGGCTGCTTGTATCCGCTAAGCTAGCCGCCCATGCCGACTTTCGTTCTGAACCCGATCTCCATAGAAATTATTGGCCTGCCGAGCACTGCTCACGGTAGCGATTTCTGGCGGATCGGGTTTTTCGTTTTCAAGGAATCTCTATGACTGCTGGCCTGCAAGGCTCGTTGATGGTGGACGTCGCCGGTACCTGGCTGACGGCCGAAGATCGCCAATTGTTGCGCCAGCCCGAAGTGGGCGGCCTGATCATTTTCGCGCGCAACATCGAGCACCCGCGCCAAGTGCGCGAGCTGAGTGCTGCGATCCGCGCCATTCGCCCGGATCTGCTGCTGGCGGTCGACCAGGAGGGCGGCCGGGTGCAGCGTCTGCGTCAGGACTTCGTGCGCCTGCCCGCGATGCGTGCCATCGCCGACAACCCGAACGCCGAATACCTCGCCGAACAATGCGGCTGGGTCATGGCCACCGAAGTGTTGGCGGTCGGCCTCGACCTGAGTTTCGCCCCGGTGCTGGATCTGGATTACCAGCGCAGCGCCGTGGTCGGCACTCGTTCGTTCGAAGGGGATCCCGAGCGCGCAGCGTTGCTCGCCGGCGCCTTCATCCGCGGCATGAACAGCGCGGGCATGGCCGCTACCGGCAAGCATTTCCCCGGTCACGGTTGGGCCGAAGCCGACTCCCACGTCGCGATCCCGAATGACGAGCGCAGTCTCGACGAGATCCGCGCCAACGACCTCGTACCGTTCGCCAGACTCAGCAAGCAACTCGCTGCGGTCATGCCGGCGCACGTCATCTATCCGCAAGTCGATTCGCAGCCGGCCGGGTTCTCCCGTCGCTGGTTGCAGGACATCCTGCGCGGCGAGTTGCAGTTTGACGGCGTGATCTTCAGCGACGACCTTTCGATGGCCGGCGCCCACGTGGTCGGCGACGCTGCCAGCCGGATCGAAGCCGCGTTGACTGCCGGTTGCGACATGGGCCTGGTGTGCAATGACCGCGCTGCGGCCGAACTGGCCCTGAGTGCTGCGCAACGGATGAAGGTCAAGCCGTCCGCACGCATTGCGCGGATGCGCGGGCAGGCGTTCGCCAGCACCGACTACCGTCAGGATCCGCGCTGGCTCACCGCCATCGGCGCGCTCAAAGACGCTCAACTGATCGATTAAGGATTTTTGCTATGACGGTTTACGCAATCATCGGTGGCACCGGCCTGACCCAGCTCGAAGGCCTGAGCATTCGTCAGTCGTTGGCGGTGGATACGCCTTACGGTTCGCCGTCGGCTGAAGTGCAGATCGGCGAATATGCCGGCAAGGAAGTGCTGTTCCTCGCCCGTCACGGCCATCCCCATCGTTTCCCGCCGCACAAGGTCAACTACCGCGCCAACCTGTGGGCGCTGAAGCAGGCCGGCGCCGAGGCGATCATCGCGGTCAACGCGGTGGGCGGGATCCATCCGGCCATGGGTACCGGGCATTTCTGTGTGCCGCACCAGATCGTCGATTACACCAGCGGTCGCGAACACACGTTTTTCGCCGATGATCTGGAGCACGTCACCCATATCGATTTCAGCTTCCCTTACAGTGAGCCGCTGCGTCAGCAATTGATCGTCGCGCTGGCTGCCGAAGGTTGCGAATACAGCGATCAGGGCGTGTATGCCTGCACCCAGGGCCCGCGTCTGGAAACTGTGGCCGAGATCGTGCGTCTGGAGCTCGATGGCTGCGACATCGTCGGCATGACCGGCATGCCGGAAGCGGCATTGGCTCGTGAGCTGGATCTGGATTACGCCTGCCTGTCGCTGGTGGTGAATCCGGCGGCGGGCAAGACCACGGCGGTGATCACCATGGCCGAGATCGAGCAGGCGCTGCATGACGGGATGGGCAAGGTGAAATCGACGTTGGCGCGGGTGTTGGCCAGCTAAGGACTGTCCATGAGCAGTTTCATCGAGCGGCTTAAAGGGCTGGCATGGACTCACGCATTCAGTAGCAAGGCGTTGGCCAAGGCCCGCGCTTATGCTGCCGATGATCGGGTAGAGATCATCGAGATCGATGACAGGAAAATCGAGGCGTTCTGCGTCGGTTCGGAAACTCAGGCGTATGAACAAAGCATCTACCTGTCCGATGATCGCCTGGGATCGGTTAATTTGCGTTGCTTATGCACCTGCCCCGTCGCGATTGATTGCAAGCACTGCGCGGCGGTGCTCTATCACCTGCAGGGCATTGACGACGATACGTCCGAAAGTGACGCACAGATCCCCTTGGGTCGGGCGCTGGAGCATTGGCTTTCGACAGTCCCCGTCCCGGCCAGGCCCGTCGACGAAGGGGCGCAAACCGCGGGCACGCGCCTGTTTTACAAACTCAAACCCACGTCTGCGAACGGCAAGTGGCTGCTGGATATTTTCAAGGTCTATCAGCTCAAGAGCGGCGAGTTACGCGAAGTAAAACCGATGTATTCGCTGTCGGACATGCTCATGCGTCAGCCCGGTTATCTGTCCGACCTGGATCTGCGCGTTGCCAGGCTGTTGGTCGCCATGCATTCCCATCACGCCTATTACAGCGGCTATCCGCTGGAAGGCAGCAGTGGCGCGGAACTGCTGGAAATGCTCCTGCGCACCTCCCGCCTGTTCCTCGACTTCGAAAACTTGCAGCCACTGACGCCGGGCGCGAAACGCATGGGTCTGTTCTCTTGGGCCGAGCAGGCCGACGGTGGGTTCCGCGCCCAGTGGAGCAGTGCCGAGGCTGCGCAGGAAACCGTGCTGGCGCTGGAGCCGCTTTATTACATCGATCGTGAGCAGCGACAGGTTGGCCCTCTGTTCAGTGAGTTGGAAGAAAAACTGGCCTGCCATTTGACCCTCGCCCCAGACATCCCGGCGCGTCAGGCGATGCAGTTCAGCCATCGCATGAGCGCGATGACCAAAATCCCGCCGCCGCACAAGCTCACCGAACGAATCATCGATGACGTGCTTCCGCAACCGCAATTGACCTTGGTCAGCGGCCGGGAGCGTTCGCGCTGGGAATACGTTCTGGAGCACCGCGCCGCTCTGGTGTTTACCTACAACGGTCATCCGGCGGTGGATCGTAATCCGGAAGTGATGATCCTCAATGGCACTGAAACCCAGCGCATTCGACGCCAGCCTGCGATGGAAAAGAAGCTGCGCCAGAGCCTGCAAAAGCACGGCTTCAAAAAAGCCACGCGCAAGAGCGCTATGGATCGTCTCGGCGAGATGTTCACCTTGCCGGATGATTCCGCCTGGCTCGGATTCATGCATGAAGGGCTTGCCACACTGCGCGCCGCGGACTGGGAAATCGAAATCAGTCCCGGCTTCCATTTCGATGTGCAGCCGGTCGAACACTGGTACGCGGAGGTCGAAGAAGAGGCCGGGCATCAATGGTTTGATCTGCAACTGGGCATCGTCGTCAATGGCGAGCGCTACAGCTTGTTGCCGATCCTTCTGCATCTGTTGCGCACCCAGCCACGTTTGCTCGACCCGGTGAATCTGGCGCAACGCAGCGACGACGAAAAACTCCTGATCGAACTCAAGCCCAGCGGTTTTGGCGACCCGGCAGGCGCCAAGGTGGCGTTGCCGCTGAGTCGGGTCAAACCGCTGATGGCGACGCTGGGCGAGCTGTACCTGGGCGGACATCAGGGCGATGCGCTGCGCTTGACTGTTCCAGACGCCGCGCGCCTGAGTATGCTCGATGGCATGCCACTGGAATGGCAGGGCGGCGAACGCCTGCGCACTTTTGCCAAGCGGCTGCACAATTCCAGTCACACCCATATTGCTGCGCCGGCCGGCCTTAATGCGCAACTGCGCCCATATCAGCTCGAAGGCCTTGGCTGGATGCAGACTCTGCGGGAGCTGGAGGTCGGCGGCATTCTTGGCGATGACATGGGCTTGGGCAAAACCCTGCAGACCCTGGCGCATCTGCTCACGGAAAAGCACGCTGGTCGCCTCGATTGCCCGGCACTGGCGGTGATGCCGACCAGCCTGATTCCCAACTGGCTCGACGAGGCCCAGCGCTTCACGCCTCAGTTGAAGGTCCTGGCGCTGCATGGGGCCGGGCGGCAAAAAGACTTCGCCAATCTCGCCGAATACGACTTGGTGCTGACCACTTACGCCTTGCTGCCCAGGGATCTTGAAACGTTGCGGCCGCAGTCGTGGAGCGTGCTGATTCTCGACGAAGCGCAGAACATCAAGAACCCGCTGAGCAAAGCGGCGCAGGCCGCACGTGACTTGCAGGCCCGTCAGCGCTTGTGTCTGAGCGGCACGCCACTGGAAAACCATCTCGGCGAGCTGTGGTCGCAGTTTCATTTCCTCATGCCTGGCTGGCTGGGCGACAGCAAATCCTTCAACCGCGATTACCGCACACCGATCGAGAAGCATGGCAATGTCCAGCGCATGCAGCACCTGACGGCGCGCATCAAGCCGTTTCTGCTGCGTCGCAAGAAAGATCAGGTCGCCACTGAGCTGCCGCCGAAAACCGAAATCATCCATTGGGTTGAACTCAGCGACGGCCAGCGCGACGTCTATGAAACGGTGCGCGTGGCGATGGACAAAAAAGTGCGCGATGAAATTGCCCGCAGTGGTGTGGCGCGCAGTCAAATCATCATTCTTGATGCCTTGCTCAAGCTGCGTCAGGTCTGCTGCGATCTGCGCTTGATCAACATGCCTCTCACGGCGAAGGCATTGCGCTCGGGCAGCGGCAAGCTGATCAGCCTGATGGAGATGCTCGAAGAGTTGCTCGGCGAAGGTCGGCGCATCCTGCTGTTCTCCCAGTTCACCTCGATGCTGGCGCTGATCGAGCAGGAGTTGCAGCAGCGCGCTATCGGTTATTCGTTGCTGACTGGCGACACCACCGACCGGCGCACGCCAGTCAAGAATTTCCAGGGCGGCAAGGTGCCGTTGTTCCTCATCAGCCTCAAGGCTGGCGGTACCGGTCTGAACCTGACGGCTGCGGACACGGTGATCCACTTCGACCCGTGGTGGAACCCGGCAGTGGAGAATCAGGCAACTGATCGCGCTTATCGTATCGGGCAGAACAATCCGGTGTTTGTTTACAAGTTGATTGCCAAAGGTACCGTGGAGGAAAAAATCCAGGCGCTGCAGCAGGAGAAGGCTGCGCTGGCCGGGGCGGTGCTTGAAGGTGGTACGACGGGTGGATTCAAACTGGAACAGAGTGATATCGAAGCGCTGTTTGCGCCGTTGCCCGCTTCCAGGCAGTAAGCTTCAGTTTGAACCTTCAACTGAGGTGATCCGTTCGCGAGCAGGCTCGCTCCCACAAGGGGAAATGCGATCCAACTGCGGGAGCGGGCTTGCTCGCGAAAGCTATCTAGCAAACACTGCACATCTCAACGCTTGTCGAACTTGTCCGGTAATGGCGCAAACAGCGCCTCGATATCATCGCTCTGCAGTTTCCAGTCCCCGGCCTTGCGCCCATCCAGCACGCCCGCTGCCAGATCAGACTTTTCCTTCTGCAGGTGCTGAATCTTCTCTTCCACTGTGCCCCGGGCAATCATCTTGTAGACGAACACCGGTTTCTCCTGGCCGATTCGATAGGCGCGGTCGGTTGCCTGGTTCTCGGTCGCCGGGTTCCACCACGGATCGTAATGGATCACCGTGTCCGCTTCGGTCAGGTTCAGGCCGACGCCGCCGGCCTTCAGGCTGATCAGAAAAATCTGACGCTTGCCGCTCTGGAATTCCTTCACCGGCGTGCGCCGATCGCGGGTCTGGCCGGTCAGCAAGGCGTAGGCCACGTTGCGTTTTTTCAGTTCGTCTTCGATCAGTGAAAGCATCGAGGTGAACTGCGAGAACAACAGAATCCGCCGACCTTCTTCGAACAGCTCTTCGAGCATTTCCATCAGGCTGTCGAGTTTGCCCGAGCTGCTGCCACGGGCGGGCAGGGTGGCGTCGTTGACCAGGCGCAGATCGCAGCAGACCTGACGCAGCTTGAGCAGGGCTTCAAGAATGATGATCTGGCTGCGCGCCACGCCTTTGCGAGTGATCTCGTCGCGGACTTTCTTGTCCATCGCCAGGCGCATGGTTTCGTACACGTCGCGCTGCGCCTCATTGAGATCGACCCAGTGGATGATCTCGGTTTTGGGCGGCAGTTCGGTGGCCACCTGTTCCTTGGTGCGGCGCAGCAGAAACGGTTTTATCCGCCCATTGAGGTGCTGCAGCCTGACTTCGCTGGCGCGCTTTTCGATCGGCACGCGGTAGTCGGCATTGAAGCTTTTGACATCGCCCAACCAGCCCGGCAGCAAAAAGTGGAACAACGACCACAACTCGCCGAGGTGGTTTTCCAGCGGTGTGCCACTCAGGCACAGGCGCTGGCGCGCGTTGAGTTCGCGAGCGGCCTGCGCGGCCTTGCTGTTAGGGTTCTTGATGTACTGCGCTTCGTCGAGCACCAGAACGTGCAGCGGCTGTTGTGCCAGCCGTTCGACGTCCTTGGGCAGCAGTGCATAGGTGGTCAGGATCAGGTCGAAGTCGGCCAGATGCTCGAAATGCTTTTTGCGGCCGGCACCGTACAGCGCGACCACTTTCAGTTGCGGCGTGAAGTGCGCGGCTTCGTCGAGCCAGTTCGGGATCAGGCTGGTGGGCATCACCACCATGCACGGTCGATCCAGACGCCCGGCGTTTTTCTCACTGAGAATATGCGCCAGGGTCTGTAAGGTTTTACCCAGACCCATGTCGTCCGCCAGAATCCCGCCGACCTCAAGCTGACGCAGGGACTGCATCCAGCTCAAGCCTTCGAGTTGATAGGGACGCAGCGTCGCGTTCAAGCCTTCCGGCGCTTGTGCACTGTAGTCGCGGATGTCGCGCAGGCGTTGGGCGAAACTTCGAATCTGTTCGCCACCCTCCCACAGCAGGGGAATGCCTTCCAGCGAGTTGAGCCGTGTGGCGTCGGCCTTGCTCAGGCGCAGGGTGGTTTCGCCCGGCTCCTGCAAGTAGAACTCGCCCAGCGTTGCCAGTACCGGTTTTAGTCGGCCAAGGGGCAGCGCCACTTGCAGCGGCCCGTGCTGACTGTTGCGTTGCGGCACATTGACCAGAATCAGCTCGTCATCGCGGCGCCGCGCCAGGCGTTCCGGGTTGAGGATTTCCGTGTGCGAGCGCATCAGGTTGAGCAGGATCGGCAGCAGGCTCAGGCGTTCACCATTGACGATGATCCCCAATTCCAGATCGAACCAGTCGCGCTCCGGCGCCTGTTCGACGGTGGCGTACCAGTCGTCGACGGCGGTCAGGTCGAAACCGAATTCCTCGTCGATCTGCAATTCCCAACCTTGGGTGCGCAGCTTCGGCAGTTCGTTGAGGGTAAACGTCAGCCAGGCGCTGTCGTTGACCATCTCGTACAGCTCGCCTGCGCTTTCCGGCAGCGCTTTGCTCTGGCGCGTGGCGATACGGAAGCCGAGGATTCTTAACTGTTCGCGGTAGGACTGCTCCACTTCCGGATGGCGTTTTATCCGCAGGGTCTGGGTTTCCTGACGAATCAGAATGTCGCTGTTTTTCTGTCCGCTGACGTATTCATCCAGATAGCTGAACGACAGCGCCGCCCGATGCTGAATATAGCGCTGCATCTTGCCGTTGCGCGGCTCGAACGCGCTGAACTCAACGCTGGCCAGCCACAGGCGCGGCAGCGGTTGCACGTTGTCCACCAGCACTTGCGGCGGCGCTTTGGGGTTACGGTTCTCCAATACGGCCTGGAGTTTTTCCAGCAGTTCGGCGTCTTTCGCTGCGGCAGGGTATTCGAGGGTTTCCTGCACTTGCAGGAGTACTGCGGCGCAGTGTTTGCAGTTATTGCGCACCGGGCAGGTGCAGGTGGCGTCAACCAGCAGCAGGGTGTCTTTGGCTGACTCGCGCAGGTGAATGGTCTGACGGTAGACATTACCGCCAGAGCCTTCGCAACTGGCGGTGATGGTCGCATCGCCGACCTGGGCGATGCGTACCCGGTTCTCCAGGGCGTAGCGGCGGCCACGCTCCAGGCTCTGTTCCTTGAATCGGCTGACCCAGGAGGGTGCCAACGGTTTACTCAGGGGCGGGGACATAAGGACTTCGATCAGTCCGGAATCGCTTCAGGGGCTTGCCGTGGGGCGGGCGCCGTCAGGGACGTGATCTTGATCAGCAGCGCCAGGTGGCCGTTGTCGAGATAGTTGAGCTGGCCGTTTTTGGTGTGACTGTCCTGTTTCAGGTGTTCGCTGGCAGTGACCATGCCGTTGGCGTCGATCTGGTTGACCCAGAAGTCGGCGTTCACGTCGGTGAAGCGTCCGAGTTTCATTTCCAGCGTGCCCTCGATCGGGAACTGGCCGAACTGTTCCTTGCCGTCGCTGACGGCCACCTTGGTCGGCGCTTCGCCGAGGGTCTGCTGCCAGGCCTTGTGCATCAGCACACTGTAATCACCGCTGGCGCTGAGTTTGCTGGCAACGTCGCCGAGCGCAGGTGTGCGCAGGCTGTCATCACCCAGGCGTTGAGCGCCGGCGGCCCAGTCTTCCGGGGCGGCGCGGCTGACGATAGCCGGCACGGCGTTCTGGCGCACCAGAATCATTTCGACCTGATACAGGTCATCGGCGAAAACCGAAGGGGCTACCAAGGCAAGTAGCAAAGTCAGTGAGCGAAACAGGCGCATGCGGCGTCCTTCAAACAGTTTTCGGGAGGAGGCGCTCGAACAGCGCCTCTACAGTATTAAAGCGCTCTTCCGGGCGTTCCATCGGCACCTGGAACTTGAACATCGTGGCGCCTTCGAATTTGTAGCGTTTTGGCTGAGTCTGGATCAGTTTGATCAAGGTCATCGGGTCGACCGGCGTCTGCGCGGCGAACTCGATGCGTCCACCCTGCGGGCCACCGTCGACTTTCTTGATGCCCAGCTGTTCGGCCTGCAACTTCAGCGCAGTGATGCGCACCAGATTCTTGGTCGGCTCCGGCAGCAGGCCGAAACGATCGATCATCTCCACTTGCAGATCCTTCAGGCCTTCCTCGTCGGTGGCCGAAGCGATGCGCTTGTACAGAATCAGGCGGGCGTGAACGTCCGGCAGATAGTCTTCCGGAATCAGCGCAGGCACGCGCAGGTTGACCTCCGGGCCACCGCCGAGCGGTTGATCGAGATTCGGTTGCTCGCCCTTGCGGATCGACTTCACCGCGCGCTCGAGCATTTCCATGTACAACGTAAAACCCACGGCCTGAATTTGCCCGCTCTGGCCATCGCCCAGCAGTTCGCCGGCGCCACGGATTTCCAGATCGTTGGTTGCCAGCACGAATCCGGCGCCCAGATCCTGGGTGTTGGCAATCGCTTCCAGACGCTTTTCAGCATCCGAAGTGATTTGCTGGCGCGGTGGGGTCAGCAGGTACGCGTAAGCCTGGTGGTGACTGCGGCCGACACGTCCGCGCAGCTGGTGCAATTGCGCCAGACCGAACTTGTCGGCGCGCTCGATGATGATGGTGTTGGCGCTCGGCACGTCGATGCCGGTCTCGATGATGGTCGAGGCAATCAGCACGTTGAAGCGCTTGTGATAGAAGTCGCTCATCACCTGTTCGAGTTCGCGTTCGCGCATCTGTCCGTGACCGATGCCGATCCGTGCTTCCGGCACCAGTTCGGCGAGATCCGCCGCGCACTTCTCGATTGTTTTGACGTCGTTGTGCAGGTAGTAAACCTGCCCACCGCGCAGCAGTTCACGCAGCAGAGCCTCTTTGACCGTGCTCTTGTTCTGCTCCATGACGAAGGTGCGTACCGACAGGCGGCGCGCCGGCGGGGTGGCGATGATCGACAGATCACGCATGCCCGACACCGCCATGTTCAGCGTGCGCGGAATCGGCGTGGCGGTCAGCGTGAGAATGTCGACTTCGCTGCGCAGGGCCTTGAGCTGTTCTTTCTGCCGCACACCGAAGCGGTGCTCTTCGTCGATGATCACCAGACCCAGGTTTTTGATCTTCACATCGTCGGACAGCAGCTTGTGCGTGCCGATGACGATATCGATCTTGCCTTCCGCCAGGTCGGCGATCGCCGCGTTGACTTCCTTGGCCGATTTGAAGCGGCTCATCACTTCCACGGTCACCGGCCAGTCGGCGAAACGGTCGCGGAAACTGTTGTAGTGCTGCTGGGCGAGCAGGGTGGTCGGCACCAGAATCGCCACCTGACGCCCGCCGTGCACGGCAATGAACGCGGCGCGCATCGCCACTTCGGTCTTGCCGAAACCGACGTCGCCGCAGACCAGACGATCCATCGGCTTTGGCGCGAGCATGTCTTCGCGCACCGCTTCGATGGTCGCTTGCTGGTCCGGCGTTTCTTCGAACGGGAAACCGGCGCTGAAGGTCGCGTAATCGGCTTTCGGGTCGGCAAACGCGTAGCCTTCGCGGGCGGCACGACGGGCATAGATGTCGAGCAGCTCAGCGGCGACATCGCGCACCTGTTCGGCGGCTTTGCGCTTGGCTTTCTGCCAGGTCTCGGAGCCGAGGCGGTGCAGCGGCGCCAGTGAGTCATCGCTGCCGGTGTAACGCGCGATCAGATGCAGGTTGGCCACCGGCACGTAGAGCTTGGCGTTCTCCGCATATTCCAGAGTGAGGAATTCGGCCGCCTGGTTGTCGATTTCCAGAATCGTCAGGCCCAGATAACGCCCGACACCGTGGTCAATGTGCACCACCGGCGCGCCTTCGCGCAGTTCGGTAAGGTTTTTGATCACTGCATCGTTGTTGGCGTCGGCGCGTTTTTCCCGGCGACGACGCTGCATGACGCGCTGACCGAACAACGGGCTCTCCGCCACCAGCGCCAGCGCCGGGTCATCGAGCATCAAGCCTTCGTCGAGCGGCGCGATGGTGATCGCCAGGCGATCCTTGCTCGAAACGAAGTCCGGCCAGCTGTCGACGGTTTTCGGCCGCAGCTTCAGACGTTCCAGCAGCTCCAGCAGGACTTCACGCCGGCCCGCGGATTCGGCGGTGAACAGCACGCGTCCGGGGAATTCGTCGAGGAATGTCGAGAGCGCCGCCAGTGGTTGTGTGGCCTTGGCTTCGATCGCCAGGTTTGGCAGTGCCTGCGCCGGGAAGCGCTCGCGACCGGCGCCGGACTCGACGTCCTGCTGGCTGGCGACTACGCGTGGCCAGCTCTTGAGGCGGGCGAAGCAGTCTTCCACCGGCAGGAACAATTCCGCTGGCGGCAATAAAGGGCGCGATGGATCGACGCGGCGCTCTTCGTAGCGATTGCGCACGTCGTTCCAGAAGTTTTCTGCCGCTTGTTCGATACCCGGCAGCGAGAACACTTGAGTGTCCTGCGGCAGGTAATCGAATAGTGTCGAGGTTTCATCGAAGAACAGCGGCAGGTAGTACTCGATACCGGCCGGGGTGATGCCGCTGCTCAAGTCCTGGAAGATCGGGCAGCGTCGGAAGTCGACATCAAAACGCTCGCGAAAGCGCGCCTTGAAGCGGGTGACCGCATCTTTCTGCAGCGGGAACTCTCGGGCCGG
This sequence comes from Pseudomonas sp. IT-93MI4, assembly GCF_949767635.1. Classification (NCBI taxonomy): domain Bacteria; kingdom Pseudomonadati; phylum Pseudomonadota; class Gammaproteobacteria; order Pseudomonadales; family Pseudomonadaceae; genus Pseudomonas; species Pseudomonas sp. IT-93MI4. The sequence goes on along the minus strand of NZ_CATKPP010000011.1, from coordinate 713,613 downwards.
CAGCAGCTTGACCGAATCGACTTTGTCGATGGAGCGCTGGTTTTCCGGATCGAAGGTGCGCAGGGTTTCGATTTCGTCGTCGAACAGGTCGATGCGATAGGGCAGTTTGCTGCCCATCGGGAACAGGTCGATCAGCGCACCACGGACGGTGAACTCGCCGTGCTCGTAGACCGTATCGACGTAGCGATAGCCGCTGGCCTCAAGCCGCGAGCGCATCTGTTCGACATCGAGCTTCTGCCCGACATCCAGCACCAGGCTGCTGCCGAGCAGAAACTTGGTCGGCGCCAGGCGGTGCAGGGCGGTGGTGATTGGCACCACCAGCACGCCGTGCGCCAGTTCCGGCAGTCTATAAAGGCTGGCGATACGCTGGGAGATGATGTCCTGGTGCGGCGAGAACAGATCGTACGGCAGGGTTTCCCAGTCGGGAAAATGCAGCACGGGCAAATCCGGGGCGAAGAAACTCAGCTCCTGTTCCAGCCGTTCGGCACTCTGGCTGTCGGCGGTCAGTAGCAGGGTGAAGCGCTTGGCAGCGCTGGCAGCCTCGGCAATCGCGAGGCTGAGGGCAGCACCGGGCAGGTTGCCCCAATGCTGTTTACCTGCCGCGGCAGGGAGAAGCGGTAGACGCAGAACGGGCACGGAAGGTTGAGCTCCAGGCTTTGCGACAAAGTCGGTAATTGTAGCGGCGTCCGGTGCCGGCTGTCAGTTGCAGACTGCGTCTATCTTCACGGTTTGCGCAAAATGTAGTGGTAACCATAAAAACGAGCACTTTTTTAGTGGTTATGTAGTGCCGAAATCGACTGGTGTTACGGAGGGTTACAGACATCGTCTAACAGTCGTCGAAAAATTGACTGCGCTGGAAGCCCCGGTTTTACTGGGCTGGCGCGGGGCGTAATTTTTTTGAACGGAATTTTGTTACCGATTGCGCGACAAGCGCGCATTGCTACAAGAGGTTCTCGGCGGCATAATGTAGCCCCTTTTTTCTGCCCCTACATGTGGAAGGTTCCCGTGACTCAGAAGCCCGACCAGTGTCTTGGTGAATGGATCGACCGTGAAGCACTCGCAGAAGCGATGATTCCGCTTATCGGTCAGCTCTACCGCAATAACAACGTGGTGAGCTCGATCTATGGCCGCAGCCTGATCAACCAGTCTGTCATCGCGATTCTCAAAGCTCACCGCTTTGCTCGCCACCGTTCCTCCGACGATAGCGAACTCTCCGTCCACGAAACATTCCCTCTGCTGAAAGCCATGAGCGAGCTCAAGCTCGGCGCGGCTTCGGTAGACCTGGGCAAGTTGGCGTTCAAATTCCGCAGCGAAGGCAATGGCCGCAGCGCCGAGCAGTTCGTGCGTGAAGAACTGGCTGACGTGGTTGGTCAGCAAAACGCTTCGGCCCGCAAAGGCACTGACGTTGTGCTGTACGGCTTCGGTCGTATCGGCCGTCTGCTGGCGCGCATCCTGATCGAGAAAACCGGTGGTGGCGACGGTCTGCGTCTGCGTGCCATCGTCGTGCGCAAAGGCGCCGAAAACGACCTGACCAAGCGCGCCAGCCTGCTGCGTCGCGATTCGGTACACGGTCCGTTCAACGGCACCATCGTCATCGACGAAGAAAACAACACCATCACCGCCAACGGTAACCTGATCCAGGTGATCTACGCGAAGAACCCGACCGAGGTGGATTACACCCAGTACGGCATCAAAGACGCGCTGCTGGTGGACAACACCGGTGTATGGCGTGACGCCGATGGCCTGGGTCAGCACCTGCAATGCCCGGGTGTGGCTCGTGTTGTTCTGACCGCGCCTGGCAAAGGCAAGCTGAAGAACATCGTTCACGGTATCAACCACAACGAAATCACCGCTGACGACAAGATCGTGTCCGCCGCTTCCTGCACCACCAACGCCATCGTGCCGGTGCTGAAGGCTGTGAATGACAAGTTCGGCATCATCAACGGTCACGTCGAAACCGTTCACTCGTACACCAACGACCAGAACCTGATCGACAACTTCCACAAGGGCGATCGCCGTGGCCGTAGCGCCGCGCTGAACATGGTGATCACCGAAACCGGTGCTGCCACCGCCGCTGCCAAGGCCCTGCCTGAGCTGGCCGGCAAGCTGACCGGTAACGCGATCCGCGTTCCGACGCCAAACGTGTCGATGGCCATTCTCAACCTGAACCTTGAGAAAGCCGCCAGCCGTGAAGAGATGAACGAGTACCTGCGCTACATGGCGCTGCACTCCGATCTGCACAAGCAAATCGACTTCGTCAACTCGCAGGAAGTGGTGTCCACTGACTTCGTGGGTTCGCGTCACGCCGGTGTGGTCGACGCTGAAGCGACCATCGTTCAGGACAACCGCGTTGTGCTGTACGTCTGGTACGACAACGAGTTCGGCTACAGCTGCCAGGTGGTTCGCGTGATGGAAGACATGGCCGGTGTAAACCCGCCAGCGTTCCCGCGCTAAGCCTTCGCTGCAAATGAAAACGCCCCGACTTAGGTCGGGGCGTTTTTTTATGCCTGCTGAATCTTTATTGCCTGTACCGGCCTCTTCGGGAGCAAGCCCCCTCCCACAGGTTTGGCGGTGTTCACACAATCATGTTGGCACCACCGGACCTTGTGGGAGGGGGCTTGCTCCCGAAGGCGTTTTATCGGGCGCCACCTGCCACGGCCGCTTGCGCAGTCCGCAGCTCATGCTTATTGCCACGGAACAGCACCAGCGTCGCAATCAGTCCCAGCACCGCCGCACCGCTGAGCCAGATCCCCGGCGCAGCCTTGTTGTCCAGCACGTGGATAAGGTAAGTACAGGCTGCCGGCGTGAAGCCACCAAAGGTCGCCGTCGCCAGGCTATAGGCCAGCGAGAATCCGGTGGTGCGCACTTCCACCGGCATGATTTCGGTCAGAGCCACGACCATCGCGCCGTTGTACGAACCGTACAGGAACGACAGCCACAGTTCGACGATCAGCAGATGACTGAAGCTCGGGTTCGCCACCAGCCACGACAGCGCCGGATAGGCGGTCAGGATCGCCAGAATGGTCGCCGCCAGCAGTAGGGGTTTGCGCCCGATCTTGTCGGACACCGCGCCCATCACCGGCAGCCAGAAGAAGTTCGACAGACCGATGCACACGGTCACCAGCAGCGCGTCGAAATCCGACAGATGCAGTTCAGCCTTGCCGAAGGTCGGGGTGTAGGCGGTGATCAGGTAGAACGAAACCGTGGTCATCACCACCAGCGCCATGCCGGCGATGACGATGCCAAAGTTCTGACCGATCGAGCGGACGATTTCCCGCAGGGTAGGGCGATGTTTGCGCGCCTGGAATTCCGGAGTTTCCTCCAGCGAACGACGAATGACGAAGATCACCGGAACGATCATGCAGCCGATCAGGAACGGCACACGCCAGCCCCAGTCACCCATCTGTTCCGGGCTTAGCCAGTGATTGAGGCCCACCCCGAGCAGGCCGGCAAACACCACCGCCGCTTGCTGGCTGGCGGACTGCCAACTGACGAAAAAGCCCTTGCGGCCCGGCGTGGCGATTTCCGCCAGATAGACCGAAACACCGCCCAACTCGACGCCGGCCGAGAAGCCTTGCAGCAAGCGACCGAACAGCACGATCAACGGCGCTGCGACACCCAGAGTGGCATAGCCCGGCACGCAGGCGATCAGGATCGTACCGGCGGCCATCAACGCAAGGGTAATGATCAGACCCTGGCGACGACCGTGACGGTCAATGTAGGCACCAAGGAAGATCGCGCCCAGTGGACGCATCAGGAAACCGGCACCGAAGGTGGCCAGGGACAGCATCAGGGAAGCGAAGGCGCTGTCGGCCGGGAAGAAGGTTTTGGCGATGGCCGTGGCGTAGAAGCCATAGACCATAAAGTCGAACATCTCGAGAAAATTGCCGCTGACAACGCGAAAAATCGCTTTGCCTTTGCCCGTGGTCGAGGACATTTTCAGTTACTCATTATTGGTTTCTTATGACGCGTTGCATCCGTTGGGGAGCGTGCGGGCCTTTGATCCATAATGGCCGGCGCGCTTTTATGGGGAGATGAAGAATTGTTCACTGGACGGTGGGTTTGGCTTGTGAGTGTGACGGTTGTCCTCGCTGCCTGTGGCAACGGTGAGTCCATGGAAAGCTTTGGGGGGCCGACCATGGGCAGCACGTATTCGATCAAGTACGTGCGGCACTCGGGTATTGCCGAACCGGCGCAAGTTCGCCGGGAAGTGGAGGCTATCCTCGCGAAAGTGGATCGGCAGATGTCGACCTATCGCAATGACTCCGACATCGAACGTTTCAATGCCTTGCCAGCGAACAGCTGTCAGACCATGCCGGCTGCCGCGCTCGAATTGGTCCGTGTCGGCGAGCAGCTGTCGGAGCAAAGCGAAGGTTCCTACGACCTGACTGTCGAACCGCTGATGAACCTGTGGGGATTCGGCCCGCAAGGGCGTGAAGAGACAGTCCCCGACTCCGCCGCGCTGGCCGAAACCCTGCAGCGAGTCGGCTACCGCCATTTGCATATCGACGGCGACCGCTTGTGCAAGGACGCCGCTGTCGAAGTCGACTTCAACAGCATCGCCGCCGGTTACGCGGTCGACACCATCGCCGCCAGGCTCGAGTCGATGGGCATCCATGACTATCTCGCCGAAGCCACCGGTGAGCTAAAGGCCAAGGGCAAGAAGCTTGATGGCTCATCCTGGCGTATTGCGCTGGAAGAGCCGCGAGACGATCAACAGGTGGCCGAACGGATCATTCAGGTCGACGGCTACGGGGTTTCCACCTCCGGTGATTACCGTAACTATTTCCTGCAAGGTGGCCGGCGTTATTCCCACACCTTCGATGCGCGGAGCGGGGCGCCGGTCCTACACAGCCTGGCGTCAGTCACGGTAATTCATCCTTCAGCGTTGATGGCCGATGGACTATCGACGCTGTTGCTGATTCTCGGGCCGGAAAGGGCTTGGGACTATGCCGAAAAACACGACATTGGTGCATTCTTCGTGATTCGTGCCGATACAGGTTTTGTTATCCGCACCAGTGCAGCTTTCGAACGCCTCAGTGGCGCAAAAGTTGACTGAAAACAGTACGAAAGCTGGCGTTGTAGTGCAGGCAAAAGTAGCCTACGACGCGACCAAGGGTTAATGTGCGCGGCGTTGACGCTTCTATAGACTGTGTCCGGGTTCTTTACTGACCCCCAATTGTTCCTTCGCGCCACGATTCGGCGTGATTTAGCCGCAGGTGCTGCTGGCACCGCGGCCTGTTCTGAGGAGTACGCATGGCTGTCTACAACTACGACGTGGTGGTGTTGGGTTCCGGCCCGGCGGGAGAAGGCGCGGCAATGAACGCCGCCAAAGCGGGGCGCAAGGTGGCAATGGTCGACAGCCGTCGCCAGGTCGGCGGCAACTGCACCCACCTGGGAACCATCCCGTCCAAGGCCCTGCGTCACTCGGTGCGGCAGATCATGCAGTTCAACACCAACCCGATGTTCCGGGCGATCGGCGAACCGCGCTGGTTCTCCTTCCCGGACGTGTTGAAAAGCGCCGAGAAAGTCATTTCCAAACAAGTCGCTTCGCGCACTGGCTACTACGCTCGTAACCGCGTCGACGTGTTCTTCGGCACCGGCAGCTTCGCCGACGAGCAAACCATCGAAGTGGTCTGCGCCAACGGCGTGGTCGAGAAGCTGGTGGCCAAGCACATCATCATCGCCACCGGTTCGCGCCCTTATCGCCCGGCGGACATCGATTTCAATCATCCGCGTATCTACGATAGCGACACCATCCTCAGCCTCGGCCACACCCCGCGCAAACTCATCGTTTACGGCGCCGGTGTGATCGGTTGCGAATACGCCTCGATCTTCAGCGGTCTGGGGGTACTGGTTGAACTGGTGGACAACCGCGGTCAGTTGCTGAGCTTCCTCGACTCGGAAATCTCCCAGGCGTTGAGCTATCACTTCAGCAACAACAACATCACCGTGCGCCACAACGAAGATTACGATCGCGTTGAGGGCGTCGATAACGGGGTTATCCTGCACCTGAAGTCCGGCAAGAAGATCAAGGCCGATGCCTTGCTCTGGTGCAACGGCCGTACCGGCAACACCGACCAGCTCGGTCTGGAAAACATCGGGGTCAAGGTCAACAGCCGTGGCCAGATCGAAGTCGACGAGGCCTACCGCACCTGCGTGCCGAACATCTATGGCGCTGGCGACGTGATCGGCTGGCCGAGTCTGGCCAGTGCCGCCCACGACCAGGGTCGTTCGGCTGCCGGCAGCATCGTCGATAACGGCAGCTGGCGCTTTGTGAATGACGTGCCGACCGGTATCTACACCATTCCGGAGATCAGTTCGATCGGCAAGAACGAGCAGGAGCTGACCCAGGCCAAGGTGCCGTACGAAGTCGGCAAGGCGTTCTTCAAGAGCATGGCGCGTGCGCAGATCGCCGGCGAGCCGCAAGGCATGCTGAAGATCCTGTTCCACCGTGAAACCCTGGAAGTGCTGGGTGTTCACTGCTTCGGTTATCAGGCGTCGGAGATCGTGCACATCGGTCAGGCGATCATGAGCCAGCCGGGCGAGTTGAACACCCTGAAGTACTTCGTCAACACCACGTTCAACTACCCGACCATGGCCGAAGCCTATCGGGTAGCGGCGTACGACGGCCTCAACCGGCTTTTTTGACGGGCTCCGGCCGGTGGCCTGAGCCGGCCGGGGAGACCGATTTCAGCAATTCTCGAGGGTGGCAGTGGCCAAACCGGGAAAGTCTGTAATCAGGCTGTCAACGCCGAAGTCGGCGAGTCTGCGCATCAGCGCAGGCTCGTTGACGGTCCACACCGAGACATGCAGCCCCTGACGCTGCGCCTTCTGCAGGCGTTCCGGCGTACACAGCGTCCAGTTCAACGCCAGAATCTCACAGCCATAGCTGGCCGCGACCTTTAGCGGGTCGAGCCAGGCGTATTCGGCCACCAGTCCACGCGACACGTCCGGTACCAGGTCCAGCGCCGCTTTCAGCACTTCCCGCGAGCTCGAAGTGATGGTGACCTTGTCCAGCAGGCCATGACGCTGGGCCATTTCGCGAATCGCCAGTACGGTAGTCGCGGCGCGGGTGCGTGAAGCGCTTTTGACTTCCAGTTGCCAGTGCTCGAAATCACACTGCTCGAACAATTCTTCCAGGGTCGGAATCGGGCACGGTTTGATCCAGCCCGGGCCGCCCTTGCGCGCGTCGTAGGTCACCAGTTCGGCGGCGGTGTGTTCGACCACCTTGCCGCGCCGGTCGGTGGTGCGCTTGAGGGTCGGGTCGTGGATCACCATCAGCTCGCCGTCCTTGGACAGGTGCAGATCCAGTTCGCAACGGCGCACGCCGTGCTTGAGACATTCCTGAAAACTGGTCAGGGTATTTTCCGGTGCTTCGCCCTTGGCGCCGCGGTGGCCGTAGATGAGGGTCACGGTGCTTCCTTAATTTAAATGCCGGATTCGTTCTGTTCACGGGCCAGGCGTCGTTCCTGGGCCTGTTTCTGCAAGATATAGCGGGCGAGCAACTGACGCTGGGCGTCGGTCAAGTGTTCGAACTCGGTGCCGACGTCGTAGCCGTCGCCCTTGCGGTCGCAATGGGTGACGCGGGCGCGCAGCAGCAGGCCCAGTGCCTGCGGCATCAGCACCAGTTTCACCGACAGGTGCGCGCCGGTGGCGATTGGGGTCGGGTGCTGAAAGTCGATCCCGCCTTCGGAGATGATCACCGGTTGTGGCTCGCCGATATGGCCGAGCACGGTCAGGGCGACCACCTGGCTGAGCAGGTCGATGCGTTTGTTCTGGGATTTGAGGAACGCGGCGATAGCCCGGTCGCGTTCGCTGATCTGGCGCAACAGGTGCTGCGACTCGAATTCGCTCAGGTGCAGTTCGCTGAGCAGGTTGAACAGTGGAGAAGCATCCTGCAACACTTCCTGGCCTGCGGCTTCGGGAGCGGACAGGGGCCGAATTTCCAGTGCGATCATGTCCTCGATACGGTAGTATTCGCGGCGATCTTCTTCATCTAATGTCGACATGGCGAACCCATGGTAGCGGCGGTGGTCTGAGTGTAAAGCTGGTTATCGACCCCCGCCACAAGGACGTTCCTTTTCCCTCCGAACAAGCCCCGACATGTTCAGACCTCTCTTCGTATTTATCGGCACGCGTTATACCCGTGCAAAGCGTCGCAATCATTTTGTGTCATTCATTTCCCTGACTTCGATGATCGGGCTCGCCCTTGGCGTGGTCGTGATGATCGTGGTGCTCTCGGTGATGAACGGCTTCGATCATGAGATGCGCACCCGCGTGCTGGGCATGGTGCCCCACGCGACTCTTGAAACCGGTGAACCGATCAACGATTGGCAGAGCCTCGCCGCCAAGGTCAAGCGCAATCCTGAGGTGACGGCGGTTGCGCCATTCACCCAGATGCAGGGTTTGCTGACCAACAACGGCCAGGTGTCCAAGGTGTTGCTCAACGCCATCGACCCCGCGCTCGAGCGCAATGTGTCGATCATCGACAACTTCATGAAGCAGGGCAATCTCGACGATTTGACGCCGGGCAGCTTCGGCATCGTCATCGGCGACAAGGCCGCGACCAAGCTCGGCGTGGGCCTCGGTGACAAAGTCACCTTCGTCGCGCCGGAGGTCAGCGTGACCCCCGCCGGGATGTTCCCGCGCATGAAGCGCTTTACCGTGGTCGGCATCTTCCATGTCGGCGCCGGTGAGCTGGACGGCTATCTGGGTGTCACCAACCTGCAGGATCTGGCGAAAATGCACCGCTGGAAGCCTGATCAGGTGCAGGGCATCCGGTTGAAGTTCAATGATCTGTTCCAGGCGCCGCGCGTGGCCTGGACCATCGCCCAGCAGTTGGGCGAAGACCATTACTACGCCCGCGACTGGACCCGCACCCACGGCAACCTGTATCAGGCGATCCGCATGGAAAAAGCCATGATCGGTCTGCTGTTGCTGCTGATCGTCGCGGTGGCTGCGTTCAACATCATTTCCACGCTGGTAATGGTGGTAAATGACAAGAAGAGCGACATCGCCATTCTGCGTACCCTCGGCGCCACGCCGGGGACGATCATGCGCACGTTCATGGTGCAGGGCACCGTGATCGGCGTGGTCGGTACGGCGATTGGTGCGGTGCTCGGTATTCTCGCTGCGCTCAACGTCAGTGCGGCGATTTCCGCCCTCGAAGGGCTAATCGGCCACAAGTTCCTCAACGCCGATGTGTATTTCATTGATTACCTGCCGTCGCAGGTGCAGAGCCAGGACGTGGTCATGGTCTGCGCTGCTGCGTTGGTCCTGAGTTTCCTCGCCACCCTGTATCCCGCCTGGCGTGCCGCGCGCACCCAGCCGGCGGAGGCGCTACGTTATGAGTGAGTCGGGCATGAGTGATAAAGCAATCTTGAGCTGCCGCAACCTGGGCAAATCCTACGAGGAAGGCCCGGAGTCGGTACAAGTGTTGGCCGGTCTGCAACTGGAGTTGCACCCGGGCGAGCGTGTGGCGATCGTCGGCAAGTCCGGTTCGGGCAAAAGTACCTTGCTCAACCTGCTGGGCGGTCTCGACACCCCAACCGAGGGCAGCGTCTGGCTCGATGGCGAAGAACTGTCGGCGCTGAGCGAGAAGAAGCGTGGCCTGCTGCGTAACCGCGCCCTCGGGTTCGTGTACCAGTTCCACCACTTGCTGCCGGAATTCACCGCGCTGGAAAACGTCTGCATGCCGCTGCTGATCGGCAAGACCGCGATCCCGGAAGCACGCCAGCGCGCTACCGCGTTGCTGGAGCGCGTGGGGCTGGGCCATCGTCTGGAGCACAAACCGGCCGAGCTGTCCGGTGGCGAGCGCCAGCGTGTGGCCATCGCCCGGGCGCTGGTGAACAATCCAGGCCTGGTGATGCTCGACGAGCCAACCGGCAACCTTGATTCGCACACCGCCGAAGGCATCCAGGACTTGATGCTGGAACTCAGCACTTCGATGCGCACGGCGTTCCTGGTGGTGACTCACGACATGAACCTGGCCCGCCAGATGGACCGCGTCCTGCAGTTGCAAGAAGGTTGCCTGACCGCCATCTGACCGACCGAAACCCGGTGCCTGTGTAAGGCATCGGGTCTTTTATTTTTATACGGTGCCCCAGCGAATGTTCAGACCGTTATCGATCTTTATCGGCACGCGCTATACCCGCGCCAAGCGCCGCAATCGCTTTGTTTCGTTTATCTCGATGACTTCGATGATCGGGCTCGCCCTCGGCGTGCTGGCGATGATCGTGGTGCTGTCGGTAATGAACGGCTTCCAGCGTGAAATGAGCTCGCGCATCCTCGGCATGGTGCCGCACGCGACCATCGTTGGCGTCAAGCCGATCGATGACTGGCAGCCGGTCGCCGCCGCCGCGCTGAAAAATCCGGAAGTGACCGCCGCCGTGCCGTTCACCGAGATGGAAGGCATGCTGTCCTACAAGGGTTTGATGCAGCCGATCCAGATCAGCGGCGTCGACCCGGCCCAGGAAGGCAAGGTGTCGATCGTGGCCCAGCACATTGTGCAGGGGCGTCTGGATGACCTGAAGCCGGGCGAGTTCGGCGTGGTGATCGGTGAAATCACCGCGCGCCGCTTCCGCCTCAATGTCGGCGACAAGATCACCTTGATCGTCCCGGAGGTCAGCGCCGCACCGGGGGGCATTACCCCGCGCATGCAGCGCCTGAACGTGGTCGGTGTGTTCAAGGTCGGCGCTGAACTGGACGGCTCGATGGGGCTGATCCACGTGGCCGATGCCGCGACCATGCAGCACTGGCAGCCGAATCAAGTGCAGAGCGTGCGCCTGGCGGTGAAGGATCTGTACGCCGCGCCGAAAGTCTCCTCGGACATCGCCGCAGGCCTCGGTGCCGAGTTCAAGGCTGACGACTGGACTCACACCCAGGGCAGTCTGTTCAGCGCGATGAAAATGGAAAAAACCATGATCGGCCTGCTGTTGCTGATGATCGTCGCTGTGGCGGCGTTCAACATCATCGCCACGCTGATCATGGTGGTGAACGACAAAGGCGCAGACATCGCGATCCTGCGTACCATCGGCGCCACGCCACGGCAGATCATGGCGATCTTCATGGTGCAGGGCACGGTGATCGGCATTGTCGGCACACTGATTGGCGGCGTGCTCGGCGTGATCGCGGCGCTGAATGTCAGTGAGATGGTAGGCTGGGTTGAGCGCGTTACCGGGCAGCACATCTTCAGTTCCGACGTGTACTTCGTCAGCAACCTGCCTTCGGAATTGCAGGGCGGGGATGTGCTGTTGATCTGCTCGGCGGGGTTTGTTCTGAGCTTCCTGGCGACGGTGTACCCGGCGTTGCGGGCGGCGAAGATTGAGCCGGCGCATGCGCTGAGATATTCCTGAGCTTCAATACCGCCTTCGCGAGCAAGCCCGCTCCCACAGGGGATTTGTGTATGACACAGATCCCCTGTGTGGCTAGCTAACCCCCACAGTGATACAAATTCAGGGTTAACGCAGATCCAATGTGGGAGCGGGCTTGCTCGCGAAGGGGCCGGTCCTATCGACCTCATTCTCCTTTGGGCAACTCGATCACAAACCGCGTCCACCCCGCAGCCGATTCGCAATGAATCTGCCCGCCATGCGCGCGGACGATCGATTGGGTAATCGCCAGCCCCAGCCCCGCATGTTCACTGCTGCCTTCCTGCCGCGCCGGATCTGCTCGATAAAACCGGTCAAACAGCCGTGGCAACAACTCTGCCGAAATGCCTTCGCCACTGTTCTCCACCGACAGCTGCGCTATGTGCGGTTGATCGACGATGGACAGGCGCACGCTGCCCGCCGCCGGGGTAAAGCGCAGCGCGTTATCCAGCAGATTCGACAAGGCCCGGCGCAGCATGCTCCGGTCGCCCTTAATGCACGCATGGCCCTCACGGCTCAGCGTCACCCTGGCGTCCTCGGCCAGTGGCGCAAAAAACTCCAGCAGCACATCGCTCTCATCCGCCAGTTCCAGTGCCTCACGCTTGGGCATCAGCAAACCGTGGTCAGCCTTGGCCAGATAAAGCATGTCGTTGACCAGTTGGGCCATCCATTGCAGTTCTTCGAGGTTGCTGTGCAGGGCTTCGCGGTAATCCTCGATCGGTCGCGGGCGGGTGAGGGTGACCTGGGTGTGGGTCAGCAGGTTCGACAGCGGAGTGCGCAGTTCATGGGCGATGTCGGCCGAGAACGCCGACAGCCGTTGAAACGAGTCATCGAGGCGTCCGAGCATGGCGTTGAAGCTGTGGGCCATTTCCGCAAGCTCTGGCGGCATTTGCGCTTCCGGCAGTCGGGCATTCAGCGATTGTGCGGAAATCCCACGCGCTACTGCACTCATACGGCGCAACGGACGCAAACCGCTGCGCGCCGCCCACGCGCCGAGCAGCGCGGTGGCCAGGGCCGACAAGCCGACGGTCAGCCAGATCAGATGCTGCATGCGTTGCAGGAAGTGCTGGTGATGGGTGATGTCCAGCAGCAGAGTGAGCTGTGGCGAGTCGGTTTTGTCAGGGTAGAGCGGGGCGTTGAGCACGCGGTAGTCGGCGCCGTCATGGCTGATGGTCGACAGGCCCGGCTGTTGCGGCAAGTCCTGCGGTAAATTGATCGAGCTGTCGTACCAGCGCTGGCCGTCACTGCCGGTAACACGCAGCGCCAGATCGGCCTGACGGCTCAGCTCATCCGCCAGCCGCGCCTCACGCTGAACGGGTTGCACATCCTGCAAGGCCCGGCGCAAACCGATCAGCTTGCCGTCCAGCAATTGCTGATCGAGCTCAATGAAGTGCGCCTCGCTGGCGCGGCTGAACAGCACCCCGGCGAACAGCGATACTACGGCGGTGCAGGCGGCAAACAGCAAGGCCAGACGAGAGCTCAAGGACAGGCGACGCATCAGGCCGGACGCTCTTCAAGCACGTAACCCATGCCGCGCACGGTGTGAATCAGTTTATTGGGGAAGTCATCGTCGATTTTCAGGCGCAGACGACGGATCGCCACTTCGATCACGTTGGTGTCGCTGTCGAAGTTCATGTCCCAGACTTGCGAGGCAATCAGCGATTTCGGCAACACTTCACCCTGGCGGCGCAGGAGCATTTCCAGCAGGGCGAATTCCTTGGCAGTCAGGTCGATGCGCTGACCGCTGCGTTCGACCCGGCGACGGATCAGGTCCAGACGCAGATCGGCCAGTTGCAGACTGGTTTCCTGGGGCAGGGCGCTGCCACGGCGCAGCAGGCTGCGCACCCGGGCCAGCAATTCGGAAAAGGCGAAGGGTTTGACCAGATAATCGTCGGCGCCGAGTTCGAGTCCGTGCACCCGATCTTCGACTGCATCTTTGGCGGTCAGAAACAGCACTGGCGTGTCGAGGCCGGCACTACGCACCGCCTGCAGAATCTGCCAGCCACTGCGCCCGGGCAGCATCACGTCGAGAATCAACAGCGCATAATCTCCGCTCAACGCCAGTTGCTGACCGCTGACGCCGTCGGCCACCAGTTCTGTGTTGAAACCGGCCTCGGTCAGGCCCTGGCGCAGGTAGTGGCCGGTTTTCGGTTGGTCTTCGACGATCAGCAGTTTCATGGGCGACTCGGGTTGTAGGAACAAAAGCGTTATACCGTGGGAGCAGGCGACGCACGCCAACCTGACAAAGTTGTAATCTGCCTGTCAGGTAGCTGCCAGCGCAGGCGGGCTAGAGTTTCCCACAGGCTGAACCTTATCTTGTTGGAGTATGACTATGTTTTTGCGCAACCCTCTGACCGTCGCCGCCTGTGTGCTGGCGCTGAGTTCACCTGTCTGGGCCGCACCCGCGCACAGCTATGATTTCGGCCAACCGGCACCAGCAGCCAAGGCTACTCGCAGCATTGAAGTTGTACTGAACGACATGTCGTTCGACCCCAAGGCGATTCAGGTCAAGGCCGGTGAGACGGTTCGCTTTGTGCTGGTGAATAAAGGCCAGTTGCTGCACGAATTCAACCTCGGTGACGCCGCGATGCATGCCCAGCACCAGCAGGAAATGTTGCAGATGCAGCAAAGCGGCATGCTCACGCCTACCGGCATGAAAGAAATGTCTCACGACATGGCGGACATGGATCACGGCGGCATGGACCACGGCATGAAGCACGACGACCCCAATAGCGTGCTGGTCGAGCCGGGCAAGACCGCCGAGCTGACCTGGACCTTCAGCAAGGCCACCAGCCTGGAATTCGCCTGCAATATTCCCGGTCACTACCAGGCGGGCATGGTCGGCAAACTGACTGTCAGTCAGTAAGCACTCAAAGGCGGGCGCAAAGGCTGATAGAATCCGCTGATTCTTCAGTCAGGTTTCCGCCATGCATCCCGCAGCCGAACATTCGCCGCTGGGCAAATCCAGCGAATACATCGCCACGTACACGCCGTCCCTGCTGTTCCCGATTCCGCGCACCGCGAAATGGGCCGAGCTGGGCCTGACCGCCGAAACCCTGCCGTATAAAGGCGTGGATTTCTGGAATTGCTTCGAACTGTCGTGGCTGTTGCCGTCGGGCAAGCCGGTGGTGGCAATCGGTGAATTCAGCATTCCGGCGGATTCGCCGAACATCATCGAATCTAAGTCGTTCAAGTTGTACCTGAACTCGCTGAATCAGACGTCGTTTACCGACATCGCCAGCCTGGAAGCAACACTGGTCAAGGACTTGTCGGCCGCTGCCGGCAAACCGGTCGGCGTACGGGTACGCAGCCTGAAGGACGTCGAAGCCGAAGGCGTCGTGGCGTTGCCGGGCGTGTGCATCGACGATCTGGACATCAGCGTCAGCAACTATGAGCATCCGCGTCCGGAACTGCTGCGTTGCGATGATTCGAAGATTGTCGAAGAGAGCGTGCATAGCCATCTGCTCAAATCCAACTGCCCGGTGACCAGTCAGCCGGACTGGGGCAGCGTGGTGGTGGAATATCGTGGTGCGGCGCTGGATCACGCGAGTCTGCTGGAATACATCGTCAGTTTCCGCCAGCACTCGGACTTCCACGAGCAGTGTGTGGAGCGGATCTTCCTCGACCTGCAGCGTTTGCTGAAGCCGGAGAAACTCACGGTGTTTGCACGGTATGTGCGCCGGGGCGGGCTGGATATAAACCCGTATCGCAGCACTGAAGCGGTACAACTGCCGAACCACCGCCTGGTCCGTCAATAAAGAATCAGGATGTGGCATATCCAATGTGGGAGCGAGCCTGCTCGCGAAGGCTGTATGTCATTCAACGATGCTGTCGACTGACACGACGCTTTCGCGAGCAAGCCCGCTCCCACATTGGAATGCGTTTCAAATTGTGGAAATGAAAAAGCCCTGCCAGCGCTGGCAGGGCTTTTTGCATTTCAGGGGAGGAAAATCAGATCCCCATGCTACCCAGCGCATTGACGATATTGCGCAGGGTGCCGGCAATGGCCGGGTGTTCGACTTCGAAGCGTTCCACTGCCAGGTTCACACCGTCGGCGATGCTCGCGTCCTGAGTGGCAGTTTCCAGTTTGATTTCCGATTCAATCTGCGCCATCAGCTCACGCAGATCGTCACGTTCGGCTTCGGACAGCGGCGGATTCTGCTCCAGTTGCTCGCGCAGGGTGTCGAGTTGTTTTTGCAGTTCTTGGGCGGGCATGGTGGGGTTCCTTTTATCAAGAGGCACTGGCATTGACCGCAGCCGCGCGCCAAAGGTCTATGGCTGACCTTTAGATTAATCCACTCTGCGGCAACCTGCATGATCCCGGTCAGGGCTTTTCGCCCTTGAGGCGGCGCAGGTTGATGTCCGCCAGGCAGGTGTCGAGCTCGCCCAGATGATCGATCACCGAATGCACGCCCAGCCCGAACAACTGCAGGGTTGCCTTACCGCGTCGTTGGTCGCGTTCGTTCTGGCTCAGCGCTTGCCACTCGCTCGGCGACAGGCCGCACAGCGAGCCGCAGGACGCCAGGCCAATGGTCCACAACCCGGCGTTGAGGCCCGATTGCAGTAGGCGCGGCTCGCCGCTGACCAGTACGCAGCCATCCAGACGGCTGACGTTCAAGCCCATCAACGCCTGCCAGCAGGCGTTCGGCGCGGGCCATGGATTGATTGTTGCTGAATATTGCGTTGGTTTGATCCACGCCGGCAGAGAGGCCGCCAAGGGTTGCGCGAGGGCAGGGGGCAGCTCGTCGATCCACGCACAGGGAATCTGCTGGCGCTGCAGGCTGAGCAGGCTGTCGAGAGCGCCGGGTGTGGCGTGGGCGTGCTCGGGCAGTACGCTGGCGTGTTGATGGGCACGGGCGCCGAAATCCACCAGACAGCCACTGAGTCCGAACAGCACGGCGGTCAGGCCGGGCGCGGCGACAGGCAAGACTTCAGCGTGGGTCATGGCAACGTCCCTGAAATAGGCATGAGGCTAGGGGACATCGGTGACAGTTGGATGACAGGTGTGTGAAGGCGCTCCCTGGAAACGTCCTGCATTACTCTTCACGGGTGGACTGCCCAAAACGGCTTTTGCGCTTATACTAGCGCTCTTAACGCCTGGGCCCGGGTGCCCGCGCCAGTAAAAATCCAAGGAGTTTTTCTATGCGCTGGAGCAATCCTCTCGCTCAGCTATGTGTATGTGCCAGCGTCCTGCTGGTTCCGTTCGCCGCCAACGCTGCAACGGAAGAAGACCCTTGGGAAAGCGTCAACCGCCCGATCTTCCAGTTCAACGACTTCGTTGACACCTACGCGCTCAAGCCGCTGGCGCAGGGCTATGAGTTCGTGACGCCGCAGTTCCTCGAAGACGGCATCCACAACATGTTCCGCAACGTCGGTGACGTCACCAACCTGGCGAACAACATTCTGCAGGCCAAGCCGGCAGCAGCCGGTGTCGATACCGCGCGTATCATCTTCAACACCACCTTCGGCCTGCTGGGCTTCTTCGATGTCGGTACCAAAATGGGCCTGAATCGCAGTGACGAAGACTTCGGTCAGACCCTCGGTTACTGGGGCGTCAGCAGCGGCCCTTACGTGATGCTGCCGTTGCTCGGCCCGAGCACCCTGCGTGATGCACCGTCCAAGTACGTCGACAGCTACACCGGTCCGTACCGCTACATCAACGACGTGCCTGTCCGTAACTCGGTGTTCGGCCTGAACATCGTCGACACCCGCGCCAGCCTGCTGTCGAGCGAGAAGCTGATCAGCGGCGACAAATACACCTTCATCCGCAACGCCTACCTGCAGAACCGCGAGTTCAAGGTCAAGGATGGTCAGGTCGAAGACGATTTTTAATTTCGACCGATGACAAGAAGGCGGCCCATGAGGCCGCCTTTTTTGTGTGCGCTTATTTCATCTGCAGAATGGTCAGGCCGAGCTTCTGGCCATCGCCGTCCTGGGCCTTGACCCAGACCACTTCGGTCTCCGCCTCCAGCCCGCTCAGCGCCGCATGATCGGAATCGATGCGCACGCTCAAACGGTCACCGACCGCGAACTGGCGCGGTGCTTCGACCTGCATGCCGCTGCTGGAGAGGTCGATGCACACGCCGGCGATCTCATCACCTTCATGAATCAACACCACATCGGCATCGACCCGCATGCGTATGAAATCGCGCTTTTCGCTGTAGTCCCGACCGGTTTGACTCATGGCTTCGACCTTCCATTGGGTTACGGTTTGAGCTGTTCTTATAACTCTCGGTGATTTGACAAGTAAAGTCGTCAAGCGACCATCGGCGCATGCTTGAAACGCCCCGCGGATGGGAGTACCGTCTGCGCCTTAGAAGGGCACCTCTGGTGCAATCGCGTTCCGGCTCAATGCTCGAAAGCGGTGCAGCAGAGAGGCTAGAAAGCGAATCCAGTAGTCTGAGCCGGGCCGATGCCCCGCCTGCTACGCCAACCTAATTCTGGCGCCGTTTGCCCACATGCCAAAAACCAGTGCCACGCTGCTGATAATCGATGATGACGAAGTAGTGCGCGCGAGCCTCGCGGCCTATTTGGAAGACAGTGGTTTCAGCGTCCTGCAGGCCAGCAACGGCCAACAGGGTCTTCAGGTATTCGAGCAAGACAAGCCCGACTTGGTCATCTGCGATCTGCGCATGCCGCAGATGGGCGGTCTCGAACTCATCCGTCAGGTCACCGAGCGCTCACCGCAAACGCCGATGATCGTCGTTTCGGGTGCCGGCGTGATGAACGACGCGGTCGAGGCGCTGCGCCTGGGTGCGGCGGACTACCTGATCAAGCCTCTCGAAGACCTGGCCGTGCTCGAGCATTCGGTGCGTCGCGCGCTGGATCGTGCGCGCCTGCTGCTGGAGAACCAGCGCTACCGCGAGAAGCTGGAGAAGGCCAACCGCGAGCTCGAAGCCAGCCTGAACCTGCTCCAGGAGGACCAGAACGCCGGTCGTCAGGTGCAGATGAACATGCTGCCGGAAAGCCCGTGGCGCATCGACGAGTTCCAGTTTGCCCACCAGATCATCCCGTCGCTGTACCTGTCGGGTGATTTTGTCGACTACTTCCGTGTCGACGAGCGTCGGGTGGCGTTCTACCTGGCCGACGTATCGGGCCATGGCGCCTCGTCAGCGTTCGTCACGGTGCTGCTGAAGTTCATGACCACGCGCCTGCTGTTCGAGTCCAAGCGCAACGGCACGTTGCCGGAATTCAAGCCTTCGGAAGTCCTTGGTCATATCAACCGGGGGCTGATCAGTTGTAAGCTGGGCAAACACGTCACAATGGTCGGTGGAGTCATCGACGAGGAGACCGGTTTGTTGACCTATAGCATCGGCGGCCATCTGCCGTTGCCTGTGTTGTACACGCCTGACAGTGTTCGTTACCTCGAAGGCCGCGGTTTGCCGGTGGGCCTGTTCAATGAGGCCACCTACGAAGATCACGTGCTTGAGCTGCCTCCGACGTTCAGCCTGACGCTGATGTCCGACGGCATTCTGGATCTGTTGCCAGAACCGACGCTCAAGGAAAAAGAAGCCGCTTTGCCCCAACGGGTGAAGGCGGCGGGCGGCAGCCTGGATGGTCTGCGGCAAGTGTTTGGATTGGCCACGCTAGGGGAGATGCCGGATGATATCGCCCTGTTGGTGTTGAGCAGGAACCTTCAATGAGTACCGGTAGAATCCAGTTCGCCGAGCAGGACGGCACCTTCGTCCTGAAGTTCGTCGGTGAAGTTCGCCTGACCCTGTGTTCGGCGTTGGATGCGACTATTGAGAAAATCTTCACCGCGTTGAATTTCAACGCGATCGTGATCGATTTGACCGAAACCCGCAGCATCGACAGCACCACCCTCGGCCTGCTGGCCAAACTGTCGATCCTGTCGCGGCAAAAGGTCGGCCTGCTGCCGACCGTCGTCACCACCCACGAAGACATCACCCGTCTGCTGCAGTCGATGGGCTTCGAGCAGGTGTTCAACATCGTCAACCACCCGGTGCCGTGCCCCGAGTGCCTGGATGACCTCCCGGATCAGGACCAGTCCGAAGAAGTGGTGCGGATCAAGGTGCTCGAAGCGCACAAGATCCTCATGGGCCTGAACGACTCCAATCGTGAAGCCTTTCATGATCTGGTTAACGCCCTCGAAAGACACTGATTCTTTGGGGTTGAGGTTGTCTGTTCCGGCCTCTTCGCGGGCAAGCCCGCTCCCACAGTGATTGAGTGACCCCGAGATCTTCATTCCACACCTGACCCTGTGGGAGCGGGCTTGCTCGCGAAGGCGCCAGTCCAGACGATGCATCTTTCAGCACGCATAAAAAAAGGGCGAACCCGTTTGGGTTCGCCCTTTTTTTATGTTTCAGCGACTCAGATCACAGCTTGGCCTGCAGCAGCGCCTCGAGCTTCTCCTGGTCACGGGCAAACTGACGGATGCCCTCAGCCAGTTTCTCGGTAGCCATCGCGTCTTCGTTGGACAGCCAGCGGAATTGCGCTTCGTTGAGGCTCAGGCGCGCTTCGCCGGCGTGGCCCGGGGCGAGTTTGCGCTCCAGTTTGCCGGTGTCTGCCGCGAGCTTGTCGATCAGGTCCGGGCTGATGGTCAGGCGATCGCAGCCGGCCAGTTGCTCGATCTGGCTCAGGTTGCGGAAGCTGGCACCCATGACCACGGTCTTGTAGTCATTGGCCTTGTAGTAGTTGTAGATGCGGGTGACCGACTGCACGCCCGGATCATCGGCGCCGGTGTAGTCGTTGCCGTTAGCCTTCTTGTACCAGTCGTAGATGCGGCCCACGAACGGCGAGATCAGGAACACCCCGGCGTCAGCGCAAGCGGCAGCCTGAGCGAAGGAGAACAGCAGGGTCAGGTTGGTCTGGATGCCTTCCTTCTCGAGGATCTCCGCAGCGCGGATGCCTTCCCAGGTCGAAGCGATCTTGATCAGCACGCGGTCACGGCCGATGCCGGCCTTGTCGTACAGCTCGATCAGGCGATGCGCACGCTTGAGCACGGCGTCCTGGTCGAACGACAGGCGCGCATCCACTTCGGTAGAAATGCGGCCCGGAATCACTTTGAGGATTTCCTGGCCGACAGCGACGCCGAAACGGTCGCTGGCCAGACCTACGTCGCCCTTGCAGTCGCTGACGCAGGCGTTCAGCAGTTCGGCGTAGGCCGGGATGGCGGCTGCCTTGAGCAGCAGGGAAGGGTTGGTGGTGGCATCGACCGGCTTGACCCGGGCGATCGCTTCGAAGTCGCCGGTGTCGGCAACTACAGTGGTCATCTGTTTGAGTTGTTCCAGCTTGGAAGTCATGGGTGTGCTCTGTCCTGTGGGTTTGACGACATTACCCGAGCGTTGACAGCCACTCAAGGGCATCAAGGCGCAACGGGTTCCCCGGGGGCAACAACCTGAGAACGGCTGTTTGAACGGTGGGGCGCGGTATCGATGAATACGATGCCAAAATCGGCCGCAGGTTCAAAGCAACTGACGGCCAGCGCCCCTTGAGCACATTGATAGAGGTTATTGCTGGCTTAGCTGGGTTTTGACCGCAGTTTCTGCCGGTTTCGGCTGGCCATCGGACGTCAACAGACCGAAATTCTTCTCGCGGTCATTGCTGCCGGTGTCGCTGTTTTTCCACTCGTAAATCGAGGTAAGGGCAATGTTGCGGGTTTTGATATCGGCGACGAATGCGCTGATTTTGCTGGCCTGACCCTCAATCCCGCCGTTGGAGGCGAGCGCCGAGATGCCCCATTCGCTGATCACCCCCGGCAGATGGAAGTTCTGCTGGATAAACGCCTGGGCGTTGCTGATCTGCGTGCCGCTCATGCCGTAGGGATGGTAGGAGACCGCGTTGAGGCATTTGGGGTATTCGCTGACGATTCGGTTGAGTGCCACGGTGGACGCCGAGCCGGCAGTCGGCGGCCGGGCGAAGCCAAAACCGATCACCGGGACAGTCTGGGGTTTGTCCTGCAGGGTTTTGCACGCTGCGCTCATGAACGGCACGAAGGTCGTGTCGAAATTGCCGGTCGGCCAGTAGGTGCCGAGGTCCGGCTCATTCCATAGCTCGATCGCCACCAGTTGTGAGCCATAGGTCGCTGCCAGGCTGGTCAGCGCGTTGGCATACGCGACCCCCGCGTTCGCCAGTTCATTGGCCGGTAACGGCTTGGTCGCGCGCAGGGTCATCAGCACCGGCAGACCGGCCGCGCGGGCCACGGCGAAGGCATTGCTGATCTGCTTCTGGTAGGCCGCGCTGGGCAGGCTGTCAGTCCATACGCCAAAACGCACGAAACTGAAGCCGGTGGCTTTGACGTGCTCGGCGTCGGCAGCGGAGAAGGTCTGGACTTTGACCTGAACCCCGATGGTTTTATTGGCGGGCAATGCCGGGAACAGTTCATTGGCCTGGCTCTGGCCGGTTGCCGCCAGCAGTAACAGGGTCAGGGCGCTCAGGGGTTTGAGATGGGCTGATTTCATGTCGGTTCTCCGGGTGAGAAGTGACAACGGCGAAAAGATATCTCGAGATAACTGTTTCGAAACTGACAATGGCACTAAGTGCGCCAATGTTAATTTTTGTCAGGAAAACCAGACCTGAAAATCACAGTTATTTTTAGTCCGTTAATTGTGTTTTGGCGGCTTTTGACCCTGTGGTACTTAATACGCTGGTACTAACAGGGCGAATCTATTTCTGAGTGCAGAATGATCTAGTGGGTTCATTAAAATCCGCTCTAGATGTTGGCAGAATGATATTACACAGGAATGTAAACCTTGTTCAAAAAGATCCTCGTCGTGTGCGTTGGCAATATTTGCCGAAGTCCGACAGCAGAACTTCTGCTGCGCAACGCGCTGACCCCCTCAACCATTTCGGTGACGTCCGCAGGTCTTTCTGCGCGGGTCGGCGAAGGCATGGAAGCCTCGGCGCGCCAGGTGCTGGAAGACCACGGGCACAGTGCCGAAGGTTTCCAGGCCCGGCAATTGACCGCCGATATCGTCAATGAATCAGACCTGATTCTGGTCATGGAAAAACAACATGTGAATCAGGTGCTGAAGATTGCCTCGCACGCCCGAGGCAAAGTATTTCTTCTCGGCAAGTGGCAGAGCGAACGAGAAATACAGGATCCGTATCGTCAAGGTAAGGCCGCTTTTATTCATGCCCATGCATTGATTGAAGATGCTGTTAGCTCGTGGGCGCAGCGCCTCGGACATTGATGAATATTCTTCAGATCAGTGAATGGTAAGAAAGACTTATGCAATTACCGTCAGTAATCGCCAACCGTGATAACGATCAAGACAGTATTGATCTTCTCGGCATATTCGGCAGTTTGATCGACCAGAAATGGTTGATCGGTGCATTCACCGGTGCATTCATGGCCGCCGGCGTTGCCTATGCGGTATTGGCGACGCCGGTGTACCTGGCGAACGCGCTGGTGCAGGTCGAACCGAAAAAGAACGACATGCTCGGTTTTTCCGACCTCAGTAGCATGCTCGGCGGGCAATCGCCGTCGGTGACCGAAATCGGCATCATCAAATCCCGTGCGGTGATCGGCAAAACCGTCGATGACCTGCGCCTGGATATCGACGTCACCCCCAACACCTTCCCGGTGGTCGGCGGTTTTCTCGCCCGGCGTTATCGCGGTGAAACCGAGTTCAGCGTGGCGCCGCCGCGTTTTGGCTTCAACAGCTACGCCTGGGGCGGCGAGCGTCTGGAGTTCACTCGGCTCAATCTGCCCAAAGAGTTGTTGGGCAAGAAGCTCACCCTGGTGGCTGGCGAACAACAGCACTTTCAGTTGCTCGATGACAACGACAACCTGTTGGTCGAGGGCGTCGCCGGCGAAGCCTTCGCCCAGGACGGCGTCGAGGGTTTGATCGAGCGCCTGCAAGCCAACCCGGGTACTCGCTTTGAAGTGGTGCGCAATCCACGGATCGTGACCATTCAGGGTTACCAGGATGCGCTGGATATCTCCGAGCAAGGTAAAGAGTCGGGGATTATCCGTCTGGCGCTGGCCAGCGCCGATGCGGCCGAGGCGGTGAAGATCCTCAACAAAATCGCCGCGCTCTACGTGGACCAGAACGTGCGCCGCACCTCGGCGGAAGCGGCGCAGAGCCTGGCGTTCCTGCAAAGCCAGTTGCCGCAGGTCAAGCGTGATCTGGCCAAGGCCAGCGATGCGCTCAACGCGTATCAGACCCACGGCAAGACCGTGAATATTTCTCTGGAAACGCAATCGGTGCTTGGTCAGTCCGTGGCGCTGGAAACGCGGATTTCCGAGCTGAAAATGCAGCAGGCGGAAATGGATCGCAAGTTCACCAAACAGCATCCGGCGTATCGCGCCTTGATGTCGCAGATCGGTGAGTTGACCCAGCAGCAGAAGTCGCTGGAAGGCAAGGTCGGCGATCTGCCGGCCACGCAGCAGGAGCTGCTCAACCTGACCCGCGATGTGGAAGTGGCTTCGCAGATCTACACGCAGTTGCTGAACAAATCCCAGGAATTGGACATCGTCCGCGCCGGGGCGGTGGGCAATGTGCGCCTGATCGATCCGGCGGATGTTGACCTGAGCAGCCCGGTCAAACCGAAAAAAGCCCTGATCGTGCTGATCGCAACGTTCCTCGGCGCCTTTGTCGGCGTAGCCCTGGTGCTGTTGCGCAAATCGTTGAGCAAAGGTCTGGAAGGGCCGGAAGCCATCGAACAGCTTGGGCTGCCGGTGTATGCCTCGATTCCCTACAGTGCCTTGCAGCGCGAAGAGGACACGAAAAAGGGCCGGGCCAAAATCACCGCCGAAACACCGGCCTATCTGCTGGCGCTGCGCAACCCGACCGACTTGTCCATCGAGTCGATCCGCAGCCTGCGCACCTGCCTGCATTTCGCCGCGCTGGATTCGACCAACAACCGCATCATGATCTCCGGCCCCAGTCCGCAGGTCGGCAAGACCTTCGTCTCCTCCAACCTCGCCGCGGTCATGGCGCAGAGCGGTCAGCGCGTGTTGCTGATCGACGCCGACATGCGCAAGGGCCACTTGCACAAGACGCTGAATGTACCGATCGCCAATGGTCTGTCGGACCTGCTGGTCAAGCGCTGCAGCATTGAGCAGGCGATCAACACGGTGGAAATCGACAACCTGCACTTCATCAGCCGTGGTCAGGTTCCGCCGAATCCCTCCGAGCTGCTGATGCATGCCAACTTCCGCGACCTGCTCGCCGAACTGAGTCAGCGCTACGACGTGGTGATTATCGATACGCCGCCACTGCTGGCGGTGACGGACGCGGCGATTGTCGGGCGTGAAGCCGGGATCAGCCTGATCGTCACGCGGTTTGCGGTAAACCCGGCCAAGGAAATTGAAGCGACCATTCGCCGCTTCGCGCAGAACGGCATCGAGCTCAAGGGCGCGGTGTTCAACGGCGTCGAGAAGCGCGCTGCCAGCTACTACGGCAATGGCAGCTATGGCTATTACAACTACGAATACGCGTCGGACAAATCCTGAAATCAGGGGCGTTCCAACAGGCATGAAAGTGGGTGGGTTGTGAAGAAAATACTGCACGTGGCTGAAACGATAAAAGGTGGGGTCGCCACCGTTATCCGCACCATCTCGGCGTCGCCCGAAGGCCAGGATTCGAATTACGAGCTGGTCTATCTGGTGCCGCTCGACCAGAAACAAGAGCTGCACGGCATTGATGCACAGCAGATTCGCACGTTCGAACGCAGCGGGCGTGATGTGCGTTCGCTGCTGCGTTTTGCCTGGCAACTGACCCGGGTGATGCTCATGGAAAAACCCGATGTGGTGCATTTGCACAGCACCTTTTCCGGGGTGATCGGCCGCGCGGTCTGTGTGCTTCTGCGACCGTGGCGCAAGCCGAAAATCGTCTACTGCCCGCACGCCTTTTCGTTCCTGATGGAAAGCTCGCCGACCAAGCAGAAGATCTACGCATGGATCGAGCGGGTCCTGCAGCGGGTCACCGACGTGATCATCTGCGTCAGCCGCTACGAGATGGACAAGGCTGCGCGGTTCGGCATTCAGCGCTCGCGCATGAAGCTGATTTACAACGGCATCCACCAGCGAGACGAAGCGCCGAAGGCCGAGAGCCCCGCGCCGATCCATCTGCTGTTCGTCGGTCGTCTCGACTACCAGAAAGGTTTCGACGTGCTGCTCAAGGCCTTCGCCAAGGTGCAGCGAAGTGATCTGAAACTGACGGTGGTCGGCAGTGCGGTCAACGAGGACACGGTCGAGTGCCCTGAGATGGACGCGGTCGAGTACCTGCCGTGGGTCACGCCGGCCGAAGTGCAGGCGCTGTATCAACAGGCCGACGCGCTGATCGTTCCGAGCCGCTGGGAAGGTTTTGCCATGGTGCCGCTGGAAGGCATGGCCATGGGCTTGCCGGTGATCGCTAGCAACTGCACGTCACTGCCCGAACTGGTCACCCATGAAGTGTCCGGCTACGTCTTTCCCACCGGTGATCATCAGGCGCTGGCCGACGTGCTGGCGCGAATCCAGAAGCCGCGGTTGCTCGACCTCGGCAGCGAAGGCCGGAACATCGTGCGCGAGCGCTTCAGTGCCGCGCTGATGATCCGCCAGACCTACGACGTGTATTGCGCTCCCACTTATTAAGTAGAACTCAAGCTTATGAACGTAACGATTTTGCATGGCTACAGTGCCTCCAACTCCGGTGACGGCCTGCTCGTCGATCTGGCCATCGCCTTGGTGCAGCGCAACTTTGGCGAAGACACCGCGATCAATGTCGTGGCGTCCGACCCGCAGTCTTTCGCCTACTTGCCGTACCCGCGATTCGACGCGCCGGTGATGGCGGCCAAGGGCCTGGGGCGGGTCAAGCAGGCGGTGTTTCTCAATCAGTCGTATGCCGGGCTGGCGGATCTGTTGCGCAAGACCGATCTGATCGTCGGCGTCGGTGGCGGCTACATGCGCTCCAAAAGCGCCTTCGAGCACATCAAGCTGAAACTCGGCCACGCCAAGCAACTGGAAACGGCGATCCTCAGCAAGGTGCCGTCGGTGTACCTGCCGCAAAGCATCGGTCCGTTCCATGGCGAGAGCCGCCAGATCGTCGATCACTACGCCAGCGCCGATGCGGTGTTCGTGCGCGATAACCGTTCCTCGGCAATGTTCGATGCCTGTGAAAACGTCTACCGCGCGCCGGATCTGGCGGTCCAGTCGCTGGCCAGCAAGATCCTTCAGCAACCGAAGTTCACCCGCTGCGCCGCGTCGCCGGCCACTGTGTGCGTGGTGCTGCGCAAGCCGCCGGAGTGGAGCAAGGACAAGAAGGTCGCCTACGTCGCCAACCTGAAGTTGCTGCTGCAGCGCCTGAAGAACAAAAGCAAAGTGGTCTGCGCGGTGCAGAGCGCCGTTCGCGGCAACGATGACGGTGCGTTCTATCGTGAGTTGGGCATCAGCGAAGACCTGCTGTCGTTGAAGGCGACGATTGCCAAATATCAGCCGGACCTGGTGATCTCGGTGCGTCTGCACGGCGCCATCGAGTCGCTGCTGTCCGGTGTCCCGGCGTACCACATCAGCTATGAGCGCAAAGGCTTTGGCGCCTATCAGGACATGGGCGTGGAAGACTGGGTGATCAACGGTGGCGACATCAATGTCGAGCAGATCATCGACACCGTGTACGCGCCGAACGCGCTGTCGAACTTCGGCAAGCGCCTGACCGACACTTGCCGCGAAATCGAAGCCAAGACGGTGATGATGGACGAGATCATCAAAGGCGTCGTTCGATGATATTTCGCTTGCTGCTGCGCGGCGGAGCCTTGGGCGCGAAGTTTCTGCTGGTGTTGGCCATCACCCATTACCTGGGCTACGAAGCGCTGGGGTTTTATGGCGTGGTGGTCGCAGCGTCGCTGATCGCTTCGAAGTTCTACAGCGTTGGATTCAGTTCCGAGATCAACCGGTTGATCAGCGTCGGCGGCAGCTCGCGGCGGGTGGTCGACAAAGTCCTGTTGCTGTACCTGGCAGTGGGGCTGCTGCTGTCGCTGCTGACGGTGGGGATTTACTCGCTGTTCCAGCAGGTCGAGGCGAGCACCGCGTTGATTATTTGCGTGACGCTGGTGCTGCTCACCGAACACCTGTCGTTCGAGATCAACTCGTTCGTTTTTTCTGCGCAGAAGGCCACGGCAGGCGCGCTGCTGTTCTTCATCAAGACCGGTCTCTGGGCGCTACTGGCAGTGGGCGGGATGATGCTCGACTGGGTCTCCGGCATCGCCAGTGTGCTGTGGCTGTGGGTGGCCGCCAACGTGCTGGTGATCGTCGCTGGTTACCTGATCGTGGTGAACGTGCACAAGGGCCGGGTCAGCGAAGCACTGACAACCGCGACCGTGTGGAAAGCCGGGTTGCCGTTTTATTTCGGCACGGGGTTGATCGCCTTGAGTCAGTCCGTCGAGCGCTTCCTGATTGCCGATCTCGAGCCCTACGCCAGCTTGGGTAAATATGTGTACGCGTGGTCGGCGGCGAACACTTTGCAGGCGCTGTCCTACGCGGTGGTGGCGGTGGTGGGGATTCCGGTGCTGGCCAAGCGGTTTCAGGCGGATCAGCAGGCGTTCACGGTCACCCATTTGTTCGTCAACAAATGGGTGATGCGCTCGCTGCTGGTGTCGGCGGCGGTGGCGGTGCTGATCTATCTGTTCTTCAACGTGGTGCTCGATTACGTCGCCAGCAGCGTGCCGCGTCCGGATAACGCGATCCTCGGTGTACTGATTTTTTCCTTTGCCCTGCGGGCCATCGGCGACATCGTCTGGGGCGGTCTTATCGCTTCGAAAAACAGTCGGGTGTCATTCGCCAGCGCGGCCATTTGCTTGCTGGTGTCGGTGCCGGTCAGTTACCTGCTGATCAAACACTATTCGATTTATGGCGCGGCGTGGGGCAATGTCTTCGCGATCATCGTCCAGCTCGGAGTGATCGCCGTGTTGACTCGGGCGACCCGTGCCAAAGGGGCGCTGGCATGGGGTTGAAGTTGCCGTGCATCGAGTTTCGCGGCCGCAAACTCGATTCTTCGCTGTCGTTCCTGATTCTGTTCACCGGGCTGTTTCTGTCGGTGGCGATGCCGCTGCTGATCCCGCGCGCTCCGGGCCCGGATGCGATGACATTGTGGTCTTCCTATGCGCGCGCCGACAACTGCAATTTCTGGAACCCGTTCTCGCCGGATCGCTCCTCCTACGAGTGTTCGGCGTTCCTGCTGCGGCCCACCGGGATCAACCTGACCAACGCCTGGGCCTACGGGATGTTCTGCAATTTCTTCCTCACGGCGATTCCGGTAGTGGTGTTCCGGCGCATGCCGCTGGCGATCTTCGGCACCCTGTGCCTGTGGGGAATTGTGCGTTCGTTCTTTCTGGAAAACCTGACCAAGGAAATCATCGTTTCGGTGGCGGTGCTGAGCATCTTGTTCAGCTCGCTGACGCGCAAATACCGCGGCGGTTTTTTTCTGTCGGCGGTGATCTACGGCGTGCTGATCCGGCCTTACTGGATTCTGTTTTCGTTGTCGTGGGTCGGCGTCTGCGTGATGAAGAAGTATGTGTCGCGCTTCACCTTCTTCCTGATGCTGTTCCTGTTTTACCTGGCGGTGGCCATGGCGATTCAGCTGGCGTTGGGGTTTCCGGTGTCGTCGATTCGCGCCAGCAACAACGAGTTGCGTACGGCGGGGGAGGAGGGTTCGAAATCGTTGATCGTCTCGTGGCTCAGCGGCAGTGACTTCGTCTCGCAGGCGCTGGACTCGATGATCATCTTCTTCCGGCTGTCGTTCCCGGTAGAGCTGATTCTGTTGTCCGGGCCGGGCCAGGTGATCTTTGTGGCGCTGATGATCATGACCGCGCTGCTGCTGTTCAAAGTCATCACCTCCACCGATTACAAAGGCGCGCCGATCGAGACCAAACCCAAGGAGCTGATCGCGATTCCGCTGGCGTTCCTGCTGGTGCAAGGCTTGTTCGAGCCGGATTTCGGTTCCTTCGCCCGGCACTTTTCCATGGTGGTGCCGGTGTTGTTTGTCGGCTTGGGTCTGATGTTGCGCGCCAACAAACCGGTGCGGGTTGAATCACGAGTTCTGAATTGAGGCAGGTGCTGTATGTCGAGCAAGAAAAAATCGCTGGAGATCGAAACCCTGCGTGGTCTGGCGTGCCTGCTGCTGGTGCTCTATCACGTCATTGGCCCGTTGGGCGGAGGGCTGAAAATCGATATCGGCTCGCCGTTCCGGGTGATCGCCGACTCGATGGTGTACGTGCGCATGCCGCTGTTCACCTTCATTTCCGGCTACATCTATTCGATCTACAAAATTCGCGGCAATGACTTTTCCGCGTTCTTCAGTGGCAAGGTGCGACGGCTGATCGTACCGCTGTTTTGCGTCGGTGTGCCGTTCTCGGTGTTGCAGGCGGTAGGGCCGGGGGTGAACAAGGACGTCGGCGTGATCGATGCGCTGTTGTCGTTCTGGGTGCCGGTCAATCACTTCTGGTTCCTGCAGGCGGTGTTCATCATTTTCATGTTCGTCGGTCTGCTGGAATGGCGCGGGATGCTGCGCTTGATGACGCGTTTGTATCTGCTGTTCGCCTTCGCTGCGGCGCTGTTTCTGTTGCCACCGTTCAAGCTCGATGCGTTCGGCATCAATGGCGCGATTTACCTGCTGCCGTTCTTTGTGGCGGGGATGATCGGCCAGGAAAATGTCGAGGCGTTGAAGCAGCGGTTCAAGATGGTCGGGCCGCTGGTGTTTGTGTTGATTTCGTTGACGCTGCTGTACGTGGCGGCGATTGATCGTGAGTTGATCGTCGACCGCCGCAGCCTGATCGGTCTGACCGTGGGGTGTGTGTCCTGCATTGCTTTGCTGTCGAGTGACATGCGCTCGAAGTGGCTGACCTGGCTGGGCGGCTACTCTTACGCGATCTTTCTGTTCCATGTGTTGTTCGCGGCGACTTCGCGGTTTGTCATGGGACGGCTGGGGGTGAAAGACGAAAGCATTATGGTGCTCAGCGGACTGCTGTCGGGTCTGTTGGGGCCGGTGGTGCTGTCGATGATTTTCAGCCGCTTCAATGTCACTTCGGTGCTGTTTCTCGGGGAGCGTGCGGCGAAGAAAAAACCGGTGGCGAGCGTTACTCCGGTGGTGCCGGCCAATAGCTGAAAAGCTTCGCGAGCAAGCCCGCTCCCACAGTTTTCGGTGCTGGACACAGATTCAGCAGATGACCGCAATCTCTGTAGGAGTGAGCCTGCTCGCGATAGCGGTTTGTCAATCAGAGTTGCACCGTCTGAACCAACGCCATCGCGAGCAGGCTCACTCCTACAATGGATCTGGGTCGTACTCCAGTCCCCGCATTCCAGACTGAAGGAAATAATGCATGTTGGCAGTAAATGACGCTCAGCCCGTCGCGGCGTCGGTGGTGGAAGTGGGCGATGCCCGCGAGCGCTTTGCGCAGTGGCGCGAAGGCAAGGCCGGGAAGGTCTTGTCGGTCTCGGTTATCGGCGACAGCTACAGCGCCGGGCAGGATTTCTACCTGAACAAACTGGTGCAGCGCGTGGCCGGCGAAGTGGGTTTTGCCGGCCCCGGTTACGTCGGTTTCAACCACGGCGCCGCGCTGGGCGGCACGCATTTCAAATACACCCGCAGCAGCGAAAAATACTTCGGTGGTGGCTGGCAAGTATCCGGCCTCGGCCAAGCCAGCCCCGACAGCCGCACGGTGACCGGCAAGCCCGGCGCCTGGTTGCAAATCGATGCCAGCCCGACACCGGCCATCGACACCCAAGTCACCCAGGCGAAATTGCTCTACCTGGGCAACGGCGAAACCAGTGAGCTGCGCTACCGCTGGACACCCTCGGAAGACTGGCAGCCATTGACGCTAAAGGGGTCGGGCGTTCAGGAAGTACCGCTTGCAGGTCTCTCTTCAGCGCCAGACTGGTCGTTCAAGCTGGAAGTGGTGAAGGGCGCACCGACCTTGTTTGGCTTGTGGATGAGCAACGAACAGAACGGCGTGCGGGTGTCGAAACTGGCGGCCTCGGGCGCGGCATCCGCGGATTTCTATCACCAGGACCCGCAATGGCAGGTGCAGTGGAAAATCGCCGTGTCGAAGATCCCCGCCGACGTTTATCTGATCATGCTCGGCGGTAACGACCAAGGCTTCGGCGTCAAACCTGCGGAGTATCTGCAGAACGTTCAGGGCCTGGTAACGATGATCCGCGAGATCCAACCGGCGGCGAGCATCAACCTGATCATGCGTCAGGACACCACACGTTCCAGTGCCTATCCGATGTCGGCGTATGCGCAGGTGCTGCAGCCGTGGGCGCATGAGCAGCAGCTGGGTTTTGCCAATCTGCAATGCGCGTTCGGCCCTGACGTCAAACGCTATGCGGCGGCGATGATCGGCCCGGACAAGATTCATCCGCAGCCGGCCACGGGCGGGAAGGTGATTGCCGATTACTTCTATCGCTGGATCGTCAGTGGCATCAACGCGGACAGTTGCGACTTGTAGGAGCTGCGGCACGCTGCGATCTTTTGATCTTGCTCTTGAAAACAAAATCAAAAGATCGCAGCGTGCCGCAGTTCCTGCAGGACAGTGTTTTTATTTGAAGTTATCTATCTGGCTCAGGAGCTCCGCAGTCTTCTGCGGCATCAGTTGCGTGGCACACCGGGTCTCGACATTGATGATGATCGCCGGCTCGTTGCAGCACAGGCGTACGCGGAAGCGCCAGTCGCTGAAGATCACCTTCAGGCCATCACGATCGTCCATTTCCAGCGCCTGCTCGGCATACCGTTGTTTCAGATGGGCGAGCAGGGGATAGGGATCCGCCAGCGTGCGGCGAATGTCGCCGGACGCCGGAAACATGCCGATGCGCTCCACCAGCAAAATACTGCCCAGCCACGACTCGTTGGCGCTGGGCAACGGCTGATGGCGTGACAGCCAGCTCACCGCTCCGAGGTTGCCCACCTCCTGTTCAATCTCTGCTGCATGCTGTGCCATGTTCATCGGTTGCCTCCTGAAAAGAGAAGTGGGCGGGGGCCGTCTCAGCGGCCCTTGAGGTAGACGTTGTCGTAGCAGAAGTTGGTCGCCTGCAGGTAACCCTCGGCGTCGCCGCAGTCAAAGCGCAGGCCCTTGAACTTGTAGGCCAGCACGCAACCGTTCTGCGCCTGTTTCATCAGCGCGTCGGTGATCTGGATTTCGCCGCCCTTGCCCGGTTGGGTGTCGGCGATCAGGTCGAAGATGTCCGGCGTCAGGATGTAGCGGCCGATGATCGCCAGGTTCGACGGCGCGTCCTGCGGCGCCGGTTTTTCCACCATGTTATTGACCCGGTAGATGTCCTCGGAAATCAGCTCGCCGGCGATCACCCCGTATTTGTGGGTCTGGTCGGCCGGGACTTCCTGGATGGCGACGATCGAGCAGCGGAATTTCTTGTACAGCTGGATCATCTGCGACAGCACGCCGTCACCTTCCAGGTTCAGGCACAGGTCATCGGCCAGCACCACGGCGAAAGGTTCATCGCCGATCAATGGGCGGCCGCTGAGAATCGCGTGTCCCAAGCCCTTCATTTCCACCTGACGTGTGTAGGAGAAGGTGCAGGTGTCGATCAGCTCGCGGGTGCCGGCGAGGAATTTTTCTTTCTCGGTGCCGCGGATCTGGTGTTCGAGTTCGTAGCTGATGTCGAAGTGGTCTTCCAGCGCGCGCTTGCCCCGACCGGTGACGATGGCCATGTGTTGCAGGCCGGCGTCCCGTGCTTCTTCAACGGCGTATTCGATCAACGGCTTGTTGACGATCGGCAGCATCTCTTTCGGCATGGCTTTGGTCGCCGGCAAGAAACGCGTGCCGTAACCGGCAGCGGGGAACAAACATTTACGAATCATAAAAGTATCCTGGACAGTCATGGAACACAGGCAACGGATGCGCGCACTTATCAAAGCGCACAAGTTTCAATGATTATTGAACGAGTACTTTAATACCTGAGTCAGGTTGTTAATGGCAATTAGCGCAGGGGGTAAAACATGACAATGTTATGAGATGTCGGTTAAGGCGTTATTAGTTATTTTTAGTCGGTATCTGTTGATAGTGATGAGTGTACTTGGGGTGCTAATAAGTACCGGGCAATACAGTTTGACCTGCAAAAATATTTATTGCCAGTGGTTGAACTAATTTTGTTTAAGGCTGTTGTCGTCCTTATTTGTGTGGTGCGCCACAGATTCAATGAAAGGGACTTGACAGGCTACTTGTCACTTATCCAATGACGGACCGCGCTATGAAGATTCTGGTAACGGGTGGCGCCGGCTATATCGGCTCGCACACCACACTTGCGCTGCTTGAAGCAGGTTATGAAGTTGTTGTACTGGATAATCTTTGCAACAGCAGCGATGCGGCATTGCACGCGATAGAAGGTATCTGCGGCAAAAGCGCGTTGATGATTCGCGGCGATGTCTGCGACCGGGCGTTGCTCGACCGGATCTTCCGCGAGCATGCGATCGACGCGGTGCTGCATTTTGCCGGGCTCAAAGCCGTCGGCGAGAGCGTGCGCAAGCCGCTGGATTACTACGAGAACAACGTCGGCGGCAGCATCACCTTGTGTCAGTCGATGGCCTCAGCGGGGGTGTTCCGGCTGGTGTTCAGCTCGTCGGCCACGGTGTATGGCGAGCCTGAGCAGATGCCGATCCGCGAGGATTTCCCCACCGGCATTCCGACCAATCCTTATGGTCAATCCAAGCTGATCGTCGAGAACGTGCTGCGCGACCTGAGTCAGGCCGAGCCGCGCTGGAGCATCGCCTTGCTGCGTTACTTCAACCCGATCGGCGCGCATCACAGCGGGCATATGGGCGAAGACCCCAGCGGCATCCCCAACAACCTGCTGCCTTACATCAGCCAGGTCGCGGTTGGCAGCCTGCAGGAACTGTCGATTTTCGGCGACGATTACCCGACGATCGACGGCACCGGGGTGCGCGATTACATCCACGTCGTCGACCTCGCCGATGGCCATCTCAAAGCCTTGCAATCGATTGCCGACCGTCCGGGCATTCATACCTGGAACCTTGGCACCGGCGACGGCTACAGCGTGATGCAAGTGCTGCATGCCTTCGAACAAGCCAGTGGACGTCCGGTGCCGTACCGGGTAATGCCACGGCGCAGCGGGGACATTGCCGAGAGCTGGGCCGACGCCTCGAAAGCGCAAAAAGAACTCGGCTGGAAAGCCACGCGCAGTCTGCAGGACATGGTCACCGATACCTGGCGCTGGCAATCGAATCATCCACGCGGTTATCTCGAATGATGTCGTTCTAATACTGAATGTTAGTTTCGGTCAGCTGTTAGATATCGTCGGGAAAATACGCTGGAAATGCCTTTTGCAAGTCCGTAGATATAAACCTGCCGTTCGACTTTTATCAGTTGGGTAAGACTGTGAAAGAACGACGGATCTTGTTCGCGCTTTTCGCGGACTTGAACGCTACCACCGCTAACAAAGACCGGTTTTTAACAGGTCGAATGTTAGAAAGGAGTTGATATGAAAAAAGTGATGGCGATTGCCCTGTTGACGATGTTGAGCAACTGGGCGTCCGCTGCTGAAGCGCCGCTTACTGCGGTGACCAATGTATCTGGCAGTGTTGCGGCTTCTACAGCGCCTGCTGCCAGTACTGCAATGGTTGCCAGTGCAGTCGCGGCGTCCAACAGCGGCGGAAGTGCCAACGGCGGTACCACTGGCACCACCGGTACTACCGGCACCACCGGCACGCACAACTAACAGGAACATTTGTTAGTGCAGTACAGGGTCGCCCGACGTAAGTCGGGTGACTTTATTTTTAGATTCGCCCTTGAATAGCGTAGTGCCATTATGACTCGTAGTTTTTCTCTTTTGCTGTTGGCAAGTATCGCTTTGCAAGGTTGCATGTTTTCCCCCGGCCAATACCTGAGCACCGGCGACATCACGCGCCAGGGCGCCAGCGAAAGCAGTCGGGTCGAGCTGATTCCGATCACGCCCAAGCTGATCTCGATGACCCGTGCCACGCAGAAGCGTGAGACGGTACCGTCGGAACTGTTGGCAACGCCTGCGGAATACCGCATCGGCAGCAACGATGTGCTGTACATCACGGTCTGGGATCACCCGGAGCTGACCGCGCCATCGGGGGCACAACAGCAGATCGACGCCAACGGTCGACTGGTGCGCTCCGATGGCACGCTGTACTACCCGTTCATCAAGGAGGTGCAGGCGGCCGGCAAGACCATTCAACAGCTGCGCTCGGACATCGAAACCCGCCTGTCGGCGTTCATCGCCGAGCCGCAGGTGGATGTCGCGGTGCTGCGTTTCGCCAGTCAGAAAGTGGTGGTCTCGGGCGCCGTGGCCAAGGCCGGTCCGCAGCCGATTTCCACCAACCCGTTGAGCGTGGTCGAAGCCCTCGGCACTGCCGGCATCGACACCAATAACGCCGATCTGTCGGGCCTGTTGCTGACCCGCAATGGCCGGGTGTATCCGCTCAATCTCGACTCGCTCAACCAGCAGGATTCCGAGTTGCAGCACGTCTTCCTCAAGGGCGGCGATCAGCTGTACCTGCCGTACAACGACAACAAGCGCATCTACGTCATGGGTGAGGTCAATCAGCCCCGTGCGCTGAGTTTCAAGACTGCGACGATGAACCTCTCCGACGTGCTCGGTTCGGTCGGCGGCTTGAGCCAGACCACCTCCAACGGCAACGCGGTGTACGTGATTCGCGGGGTGGAAAACCTCGATGTCGAGCCGGCGAAGATCTATCAACTGGAAGCCCAGTCGCCGACCGCCATGGCACTCGCTTCGCACTTTGAAGTGCGTCCACAGGACGTGGTGTACGTCGGCCCGGCCAATGTCACGCGCTGGAACCGCTTCATCAGCCAACTGGTGCCGTCGGCATCGATTGTCGGGACCGGGGCTTCCGCTGCGAAGAACTGGAGCGAATTCAGTAACAACAGCAAATAAGGCCGACCGTGAAAACCTTGAAAGTTGGCGTCTGCCTGATGGCGGCCTTGATGTTGTGTGGCTGTAACCCGCTGATGACCGCTTCGGTGCGCAACCTCAAGTCGGCGGTGATCGGGCCGGACGAGCTGGACGTGAGTGCGGCGCAGGTGGCCGAGGTCAAGTACCCGCAAGTCAAACTGACCACGCCGTCCGGCTCAGGGGTGCTGGCGCTGGTGCGCGAGCGCGGCGACCTGCAGTTCTGGGTGGCCTCCGGCAAACAGGTGTTGCTGCTGCGTGACGGCCTCGCTGTGCGCACCATCGGCCTCGGCGTCGAGGGCGACCTGGACGGTACGCGGCTGGCCGACGACGCGCCGTTCAAGCGCGGCCTGCATCAAGTCGCCGATGGCTTCACCAGTCAGCGCTGGATCGACCTGTACAAGGGCCAGGAAGTCGGCTTGATCGTTAACAGCCGGTTCTCTCGCCGATCCACGCAAACCCTGCAAATTCTCGACAAGGAATACACCGTGCTGCGTGTCGACGAACGTATCGACGTCCCGGCGATCGGCCTGCGCGCGACCAACCATTACTGGGTCGACCCGCTGGACGGATTCATCCTGCAGAGCGAGCAGCAACTGACCGCGCAAATGCGCGTGCGCATCGTGCAACTGACCCCTGATCGCAGGCATCTGCCGTGAAGCGCTTACGAATGTTATCGGCGGGTTTGCTGTTGCTCAGCGGCATCAGTCAGGCAGCGGTCACGGTCAGTGGTGATGTGGCCAATCCGGGGCCGGTGGAATTACCGCCGGGCGGGCGCTTGCTCGACGTGATCAGCGTGGCGGTGCCGAATGCCGAGGGTTACTGGCTGGCCGGCGTGTTGCTGCGTCAGTCGTTGCTGGAAGAACAGGCGCGGCTCAAGGCCGGGGTGATGTTCGATCTCGATGTGTTGCAGCGCATGGCCTCGTTGTTTGACCGACCCAGTCGCGCGGCGCTGGCGCTGCGCCTGGCTGAGCAGGTGCGGCAAATGCCGGTCACCGGGCGTCAGGTGGCGGACCTCGATCCGGTCGCGGTGGAAGTCGGTTTCGCGCGCAACATTCGTCTCGACGATGGCGATCGGCTGATCTACCCGAAACGGGTCGACGAGGTGCAAGTGCTGGGCGCGGTCGCCGAGACCTGCCACCTGCCTTATCAGCCGCTGCTGGAGGCGCGCGAGTATCTGGAAAGCTGCACGCCGCTAGACGATGCCGAGGCCGATTACCTGTGGCTGATCCAGCCCAATGGTGCGGTGCGGCGGGTGGGCATTGCGCATTGGAATCGCGAGAGCGGGCAGTTCCCCGTGGCCGGCAGCAAGATTCTGGTGCCGGTGAAGAATGATGATCTGGATCCGCCTGTTCCTGAACTGAATCAGCAGTTGGCCGAATTGATTGCCACGCAGCTGGCTGAGGTGGTTCGTTGAAGTTACGTTTTGCAGCTGTGTTGTTATTGCCGTGCGGTCTGGTGCATGCCGAGCCGCGTATTACCCAAAATGATTTCGGCGGCACCGGTCTGTTGCAGACCCCGACCGCGCGCATGGCTCCGGCCGGAGAGCTGAGCGTCAACGCCAACCGCACCGAGCCTTACAGCCGCTACAGCGTGTCGTTGCAGCCACTGGACTGGCTCGAAGGTTCGTTCCGCTACACCGCGATCACCAACCGGCCGTACGGCTCCGAGGCGCTGAGTGGCAGCCAGAGCTACAAGGACAAGGCGGTCGACGCCAAAGTCCGGCTGTGGCAGGAAAGCCACTGGGCGCCGGAAGTCGCGCTGGGCTTCCGAGACATCGGTGGTACGGGCTTGTTCTCCAGTGAATTTTTCGTCGCCAACAAACGCTTCGACAATTTCGATTTCAGCGCCGGTATTGCCTGGGGTTATCTCGGTAATCGCGGTGATCTCGACAACCCGCTGGGCTACGTCAGTGATCGCTTCGACACCCGGCCGGCCCTTGAGGGTACCGGTGACGTCAACTCCGGCTCGTACTTTCGCGGTCGGCCGTCGTTCTTCGGTGGTGTGAGCTATCAGACGCCGTGGGATCGACTCAGCCTGAAGCTCGAATACGAAGGCAACGACTACAAGCACGAGCCGAAGGACAACGTGATCAAGCAAGACTCGCCGATCAACTTCGGCGCGGTGTTCAAGGTGGCCGATTCGGTGGACGTCAGCGCGGCGTGGGAGCGTGGCAATACGGCGATGTTTGGCATCACGTTCCACACCAATTTCGTCAGCCGCAAGGCGCCGGCCAAGACTTACGATCCGACGCCGGAACCGCTGCCGGCGAAGATGCCGACCACGCCGATGGAGCAGGTCGACTGGGCCGACGTGTCGCAACGCCTGCAGCAGAATGCCGGCTACAAGGTTGAGCGCATCAGCCAGCGTGATTCCGAGCTGATCGTCTACGGCGAGCAGCAGCGCTACTTCCATTCGTCGAAGGCTGTCGGCCGCGCGAGCCGGATTCTCGACAACAGTGTGAACGACGACATCAACTGGTTCACCGTGGTCAACAAGCGCTACGACCTGCCGCTGGAAGAGACCAGCGTGCCCCGCCAGACTTTCCGCGAAGTGATCAACAACGAGGAGCCGCTGGAGTCGTTGCACCGCACCACCGAGATCAACCCGGCGATGCCACACAACGAGAAAACCCTCTACAGCGAAGCGCCGCAGCACTTCAACTATGGCGTCGGCCTGGGCTTCAAGCAGAACGTCGGTGGCCCGGATGGTTTGCTCTATCAATTCAGTGCCGA
Source organism: Pseudomonas sp. IT-93MI4 (assembly GCF_949767635.1). Lineage (NCBI taxonomy): Bacteria > Pseudomonadati > Pseudomonadota > Gammaproteobacteria > Pseudomonadales > Pseudomonadaceae > Pseudomonas > Pseudomonas sp. IT-93MI4. The sequence continues at coordinate 674,656 of NZ_CATKPP010000011.1, read as the reverse complement.
CGCGGACGCCGAGTACCGCTTCAACCGCAACACCTGGTGGAACGGTCTGCTCAGTGCCAACCTGGTGAACAACTTCGACAAGTTCACTTACGATGCGCCGAGCGGCCTGCCGCGGGTGCGTACCGATTTGCGTCAGTACCTGACCACCTCGGAAGTGACCATGCCGTTGTTCCAGGTCAGCCATGCCGAGCAGTTGGACAAGGACCTGTATGGCATGGTCTACGGCGGCTATCTGGAATCGATGTTTGCCGGTGTCGGCGGTGAGGTGCTGTTCCGGCCGACCGGTGAGCGCTGGTCGGTGGGAGCGGATCTGAACTATGTGCGCCAGCGCGAGTTCGACCAGGGTTTTGGCCTGCGCGATTACTCGGTCTGGACCGGGCACATCACCGGCTACACCGACTTGCCGTACGACACGCTGGCTGCAGTCAGCGTCGGTCGTTATCTGGCCGGCGACTGGGGCGGTACGCTGGACATCTCCCGCGAGTTTTTCAACGGCGTGCGCTTCGGCGCCTGGGCGACGATCACCACGGCTGGCAGTGCCGAGTACGGGGAGGGTAGTTTCGACAAGGGCATCTACCTGTCGATCCCGTTCGACGAAATGATGAGCATGTCGACCATGCGCCGCGCCAACCTGGTCTGGGCCCCCCTGACCCGTGACGGCGGCGCCAGGCTCAATCGCAGCTTCCAGCTGCACTCGATGACCGATAGCCGCGAGGGTGACATGTTCTACCGCAACTTCTCGAAGATTACCGAGTAAACCCGAGAACCCCCCTTGAGACCTGTGGGAGCGGGCTTGCTCGCGAAGGCGGCGGCACATTCAACATCTGTGCTGCCTGACCCACCGCTTTCGCGGGCAAGCCACGCTCCCACAGTGGTTCGAGGATGAAGTAAATATCTTGGTCCACACCCCAATCCCTGTGGGAGCGGGCTTACTCGCGAAGGCGTCGGCCCATTCAACATCTGTGCTGCCTGACCCACCGCTATCGCTTGCAGGCAAGCTCCCACAGTGATTTTGTGGTGTGCCCGATTTGAGTGAACGCCCCCGATCCCTGTGGGAGCGAGCCTGCTCGCGAAGGCGCCAGTCCATTCAAAATCCATGTTGCCTGACCCACCGCTATCGCTTGCAGGCAAGCTCCCACAGTGATTTTGTGGTGTGCCCGATTTGAGTGAACGCCGCCGGACCCTGTGGGAGCGAGCTTGCTCGCGAAGGCGTCGGCACATTCAACATCTGAGCTGCCTGACCCACCGCTTTCGCGGGCAAGCCACGCTCCCACAGTGTTTTGTGCTGAGGCACATATCCCGATCCATGCCGAGATCCCCTGTGGGAGCGGGCTTGCTCGCGAAGGCGTCGGCACTGCCACCCTCGCAACAGCCTGACCCACCAGCAAATCCCACCCACAAAAAAGGGGACTTTCGTCCCCTTGCGGTATCGCCTGGCTTTTCACCAGTCCATCAATAAATATCTTTCGACAACAACGTAAACGGCGTCTTCACCAGGATCTTCAGATCCAGCCACAACGACCAGTTGTTGATGTAATGCAGGTCCATCTCCACACGCCGCTGCATCTTGTCGATGGTGTCGGTCTCGCCACGGCAGCCGCTGATTTGCGCCAGCCCGGTGATGCCCGGTTTGATTCGATGACGGGCCATGTACGCGAGGATTTTCCCCGAGTAGTAGTGGTTGTGCGCTACAGCGTGCGGACGTGGACCGACCAGGGCCATCTGCCCCTGCAGCACGTTGAACAATTGCGGCAGCTCATCCAGCGAGGTGCGGCGAATGAAGCGCCCGACCGCAGTAATACGCGAGTCATTACGGCTGGCCTGAACCACTTCACGGTCATCGTGCACGCGCATCGAGCGGAATTTCCAGACCTGAATCACCTTGCCGTTCCAGCCGTGGCGATCCTGCTTGAAGAACACCGGCCCCGGCGAGTTGATCTTCACCGCCAACGCGATGAACAGCAGCACCGGGCTCAGCAGGATGATCGCCAGCAGCGCCACGCCTTTTTCCACCAGACTCTTGCTCAGCGCAGCAGTAGGGCGGCTGGTCAGCGGACTTTCGTTGAGGCAGATCGCCGGCAGACCATCCACGACCTTCACCGAGTGGTTGAGCAGGGTCAGACTGTTCAAGTCCGGCACCCAGACCACATCGACGTTGGCGCCGAGCAAATCGACGTACATCGCTTCGATTTTTGCGGCCTCGGCCAGCGGCAGGGTGATGTACAACCGGCGGATGTCATGATCCTTGATCAGCTCCAGCAAATCTTCCTGATCACCGACCACACGCGGTGCATCCGAATCCAGATTCGGTGTCGCGCCATTGCTGACCAAACCTACCAGCGGCAGGTTTTCCACCTGACTGATCTTCTTCGCCAGACCCAGAGCCAGCTCGCCGGTACCGACGATCAGGGTCTTCTGTGCGCTGGTGCGGGAACGCTGGTAGTACTTGGAAAAGGCATGCAGTGGCGCGTACATCAGCGCCTGACCGAGGAAGCCGTAGACCGCCCAGCTCAGCGTCACCTCGCGGGAGAACACCTCGTCAGCCTTGCACACGAACGCGATGCCGGCCAGCGCCACCATGGTCATCGACCAGCCCATGAACAAGCGTCCAAGCCCGGTCAGGTAATTGTCCTGCTTGCGGTACACGCCGCTAAACGTATACGCCGGTACCGAGGCCAATACCGCCAGTGTTGCGCACATGCGGTAATAGAACTCGACGGTGCCGGTCTGCCGTTCAGCCAGTATGAATAACAACGCAACAATGAAAGCCTGCGCCAGTGCCCATTGGCCCCAGAAGGTAAGTCCCTTGAGGCCGTTATTTCGATTGATCCGTAGAGAAAGTTCCATGAGATATCCCCAGAAATACGTCCATTCAGGTTTCGACAGTTGAAGTCCGAGTTGCTAGATAGGCTTGTTGTTGTTATTGGACGAGTGTCCTGAGGTAACAACGTCGATAGGCCGAACTGTCGTCAATCAATAGACTAAGTTATTGCCGGAGAGGGTGTCTGACGAGTTCTAACAAGATGGCACAGTGCCAACTTTTTAATAATCAAATACAAGGGTGTTAGAAAAGGTCGCAGAGCGGGGGGTGAATAAATTATGTTGTGTTTGTTACTGTAGGAGGGGTGGAGGCAGGGAGCTATTATTACCAGGGGGAAAGCCAAACAGAGTGCTCTTGTTGTTTTTGTAATCGCACTGTTTTCTGTTTGTTTTGTTCGCGGATATCGGCGGTATTTACGCAACGATTTCCTGAATGAGGCAATAACCGCGGTTTCTTACGGCACGGAACAATCGCTCACCATTACTCGCGTTTTTGAACTTGTCCTGCAGGCGACTCAGGCACATCTCCAGGCCGCGATATTGCTCCGGCTCGCGGCCGATGCTGAGGATCAGGTCATCTCGACTGACTACACGTTCTTCGTGATGGAGCATTTTGCGCACCAGCGCGGTTTCCAGTCCGGTAAGGCTGATCTCGACGCCTTCCTTGACCAGGGCGCCTTGATCGTTGTCCAGATGCCAGGTTTCGTTGCAGGTGGCGGCGTCTTCGATGGCGGCAGTGCGGGTGTCGCTCTCTGCACTTTGAAACGGCTTCGCCGATTGTGCGGACAGCCATTCCGATTCGAGGGTGGCCAATATGCGCTGGGTGTCGTGTTCAATCGTGCGGGCAACGTTTTTCCGGGTGCCCCTTGGGTAAGTGAACTCCATCAGCATGGGAGCGGAAGAGGGCGAAGTAGCACCTTCAATAAACATTTGTGCCTGAGACGTGCCAAACGAATTGAAGCGCTCGCTGGACAGAATGCTCTCAAGTTCACGCTGCGACGTTGTACTGTTGGTCACGACGACAAAATATTTTCTTGGGAGGGTTGTACTAGTTTCCATGTCTCTCTCCTAAAATGTGCACCAAAATGGGCGAAAAGGTAAATCGGCAGGCGAGCAATAACTTCCTTGGAAGTAACCGACAGGCAGGGTCTGGGCCCAAAATGGCCTCGATAAATTCCACTCGTTCTGCTGCTATGTTGTTAAGTTTATTGTTATGGTTCGGTGTAGCCGTGCTCATTCAATGGCTTGATTATTAGTAGATTTGAAGTACAACTTGAGCTGTATGGTTGCATATGACGATCCTTCGTGATTATGCAAAGAGAATGGCTGCCCGAGAGTCAGGCAGTCGATATCAGACCCCGCATCAGGCGATAGCCGTAGCCGCGGATGCTCTGAATCGCGTTGGTACCATACATGTCCTTGATTTTTCCACGCAAGCGGCTGATGGATTTTTCCAGCGCTCTCGGGTCGTAGAAATTGGTATTGAGCCCCATGATGCTGGCGATTTCATCATGGCTGAGAATGTGATTGCTGGTCTGCGCAAAGGCTTCCAGGATCTTCATCTCGGCGAACGAGATGTCGAGTTTCTGGCTGGTGCCGCCCTGCAGGCAGATGCGCGTCGGGTCGAGCGTGAGGTTGATATCCCGCTGCCATTCTTCGCTGTTGAAGAACTCACCGAGCAACTCGTCGCCCTCGTCGGAAAGGGTATTGAGTTTGATACAGAAGTCGGCGCCGGCCAGGAAGTACTTGATCTTGTTGAAGGCGCCGCGACCGGTTATGACCGCGCAAATGATCGGCTTCAAGTTGTCGCTGCGCAGGCTCTCGATCAGCGCAAGATTGTCTTCCAGCGCTTGCGGACTGTCGATAACGATGAAGATGGCTCGATACGAACCAGAAAGTTCATTGTTATAGGAACTAGTGTACGAACTGGCCTCAAGTGCCATATCAGTGCGTACGTGCTTTGCGATCAGCGCCCTGAAATGTTCGGCCACGCCACGGGTACGACCCAGAGTAAGAACACCGGGTACGTCGTTTGTCGGGCGCGGACTTCTAGTCGCCAAGTTCCCTGAGAGCATCATGCTTTGACTCGAATTAGGTGCTGACATCGGGATGTTAAAGCACCGGTTCTCATCTGTGACTGACAATTGGTAACATTCACGCGATTTTTAGACGTGGCTCCCGAGTTTTCTAACAATAATTAAGCATTTCAAGCTTTTAGTTGATTTTCTCGGGGTTGTGAACTAGTCGTTACATGATGGCGATGTGGAATTGTGCCACTATTTTGAATCTATGGCGATGGCTTTATTCATGTCCAATTGCCACTGTCGACGATCCTGAGACAATGTGAGCTGGGTCACACTTTATTGGCCGGTCGAACTTTTTTCTACTATAGCCCTAAATATTTTTCGTGTAGTTCGTAGGCGGACGTTTATTAACATGGCTTGAGTGTGTCTTTTGATAAGACATATTCTCCGTCGCCTGATCAGGCAATGGGTGTCGCGTTATACCGATTGTTTAACTTCAGATACTCAATTCCTGAACAACAGTTGACCGGTCGCTCATCAAGAGCGCTCTGACGGAGGATTAATGGATTTCTGGACCTTTATCCAGGTGTTGATATTGGGCGCGGTAGAAGGCCTGACCGAGTTCTTGCCGATCTCCAGTACCGGTCACCAGATCATCGTCGCCGACCTGCTGGACTTCGGCGGCGAACGCGCGATGGCGTTCAACATCATTATTCAGCTGGGCGCGATCCTGGCCGTGGTCTGGGAGTTTCGCCCGAAGATCTTCGACATCGTCAAAGGCCTGCCCACCCAACGCAATGCGCAACGTTTCACCCTCAACCTGCTGATCGCGTTCCTCCCGGCGGTGGTCCTCGGCGTACTGTTCGCTGACAAAATCCATCAATACCTGTTTAACCCGATCACTGTGGCCATGGCCTTGGTGGTGGGCGGCATCGTCATGTTGTGGGCCGAACAGCGCAATCATGTGGTGAGCGTCGATCATGTCGACGACATGCGCTGGTCAGACGCGTTGAAGATCGGTTTCGTGCAATGCCTGGCAATGATTCCCGGCACGTCGCGCTCCGGCTCGACCATCATCGGCGGTTTATTGTTCGGCTTGTCCCGGAAAGCCGCCACAGAGTTCTCGTTTTTCCTCGCCATGCCGACCATGGTCGGCGCCGCGGTGTACTCCGGCTATAAATACCGCGACCTGTTCCAGGCCAGCGACCTGCCAGTGTTCGCCCTCGGTTTCGTCATCGCCTTCATCTTCGCCATGATCGCCGTGCGCGGCCTGCTCAAATTCATCGCCAACCACAGCTACGCCGCGTTCGCCTGGTATCGGATCGCGTTTGGCTTGTTGATTCTGGCGACGTGGGTGTTTGGCTGGGTGAACTGGACGGAAGCGGCGGCGGGGTGATGCGCACGCCAGGCGGGTCTACCCGCCTGGCGCATTTTACGGAAGGAGGGCATCAACGCCCTTGCAGCAACTCGCCGGCCTGATCCAGCAACGCCAGCGGATCCTTGGCCTTGTGAATATCCACCGACAACAACTGACGGAATTTACGCGCCCCCGGGAACCCGGTACCCAACCCCAGCACGTGCCGGGTGATGTGATGCATCGCACCGCCCGCCTGCAAATGCTCTGCAATATAAGGCCGCAACTGCGCCAGCGCCTCGGCACGGCTGATCACCGGCGCGCTGCTGCCAAACAACTGCTGATCGACCTCCGCCAGCAAATACGGATTGTGATAAGCCTCACGCCCGAGCATCACACCGTCGAAGATCTGCAAATGCTCATGGCAGGCCTCCATCGTCTTGATCCCGCCGTTCAGCACAATCTCCAGCTCCGGAAAATCCGCCTTCAATTGCGCCGCCACGTCATACCGCAACGGCGGAATGTCGCGATTCTCCTTCGGCGACAACCCCTCCAGAATCGCAATCCGCGCATGCACGGTAAAACTGGTACACCCGGCATCCCGCACCGTCCCGACGAAATCACACAACTCGGCATAACTGTCGCGCCCATTGATCCCGATCCGATGCTTCACAGTCACCGGAATCGACACCGCATCGCGCATCGCCTTCACACAATCCGCCACCAACTGCGGATGCCCCATCAGGCACGCACCGATCATATTGTTCTGCACCCGATCACTCGGGCAGCCCACATTAAGGTTCACCTCGTCGTAACCATGCTCCTGCGCCATGCGCGCGCAAGCGGCCAGATCCAGCGGAACACTACCGCCCAACTGTAGCGCCAGCGGATGCTCGGCTTCGTTGTGACGGAGGAAACGTTCGTGATCGCCGTTGAGGAGGGCGCCGGTGGTGACCATTTCGGTGTAGAGCAGGGCGTTCTTCGACAGGAGGCGTAGGAAGAAACGGCAGTGGCGGTCAGTCCAATCCATCATCGGGGCGACGGAGAAGCGGCGGGAGAGTGGGGCGGGATTTAGAGACATTGGGAAGATCTGAATCACAGGGGCGAAGGCGGGGGAGTTTATCAGGAATGGTGGGGAGGGGCATGGGTGAGGCTCTGAAGTTGGAGATCTTCAGAGATTTATGGGCGAAGGAGAAAGCGTGTAGATAGGTGTCTTGAATAAATCAGTCCCCTTTCCACTGTCCTTGAGAAAAGTTGCTACGCTTACTGGGGTATGGCCAAATGATGGCGGCTTAATTTTCAAAAATATTCTTGAGTGAGCGGAGAGTAATCAGTGGTTGATGCTATTCAGAGTTTTCTTTTGGCTATTGGGTGTGCAATCGGTGCATTTTTAGCATGGTGTAAGTTGTGTGAAACCTTCGAAAAAATTATTAGAAAAGAGAAGTTGCAGCGCGTAGTGATTGGGGTTATGGAGGTAAGTTTTCGTGTTGGGGCGAGAAAAATTATTGCATTATGGTTGCATATGAATAATGCGGTTTTTGGGAGCAGGATTTTTTCATGGAGGGCGCTTTGGGTTAGTTTTTTACTAACAAATGTTTGGGCTGGGATATTTATCTTGGTGTTCAGTTTTAAATATTCTTTATTTCGAGAGTGGATGCTGAATATTGTTGAATTAAGCAGTTTGAGGTGGCCTGCTTTAGCTATCTACTGCACCATCTTGATCGTTGAGTTTTTATCGATAAGCCTTACTCGGAAGATATATCGAGTTACTTTGTCTGATGGGAAGAAAACATTTGGTTGGGCGCTAATTTTTGATGTTGTTGGTTCTGTAGTATTGTATTACGTAGGGCTGACGGTTGCTAAATTTATTTTATTGCACCATGGCGCAGCTTCTCCCGTGACGTCTCTGGGTGTGTGGTTAGATCCTAATAATCTGACCACGTTACTAAGGGTTGTAGAAGACTTTGATATGTCTAACTTTAAAGCGGATGGGCAGGGGCGTTTCACAACAGACGTACCTTTATCTACCGAGGTGGTTTACGCATTTCCTGAAGGGGTATTCTTTTTTACAAGTCTTCTTACTTCGATATGGTTGTGGGGGTACATTGCGGCATACAGCATTGCATATGTGTGCGTGCGCATTGATCGATTCAAACCGGTGTTGTGGGAGTGGGTGAGAATAGAGGAGCAGCCTTTATTGGTTCTTTCTGTTTTATCTGGGTTGGTTATTGTTGTTATTTACTTGTTGGTTAGCATTGTCGGAATGGTTTTTAGGTTTTAGAAAATAAGTTGGCGGATTTATATAAAGAGAAAGGGGGGGCTAGATAATTCGTCAACTTTTTTATGCAGTGTTAGTTTCAGTAGGAAACTTCTCGCGAAAAATAAATCCGTCCCCTTTGGTTTTTTTTGATCAAGGATTTTTATTGCATAGTCGGCGCCAGAAATTCTCGTTTTTTTTCGGTTTTTCTTGAAAGCTAGAGAACCAGGTGGGGTATTCTTCATTCTCTGGAATTAATCCCTCTCTACGGGCTTCGTCGAAAGAAACTTCGTTAATGTTTGGCGCCGTGGATTTTAGTTTTTTTTCGAATCGTGTGGCGGTATATAATCCATGTTGGTGCAGGTCTTTGCATAGTAAAACGCTAAAGAAAATAATTTCGTCATTGTGGGAGGCCATTCCTTCTATGCAGTCGCCAAATTCTTGATTTACGTGTCCGTCACCGAAAGGAAGTCCAAAGTACATAGAGATGATATCCGCGCCAAAAGAGAAATTTCCAGATTTGAATGACTTGATCAATTCGTTTCGGGTAGCGATGGAGTAGTTCAACTGTTCAAGTGATTCGGCGATGGCAGATGTTAAACTTAGCGACCGGTTGTTTATTGATAGTCGTGTGAACACAATTTATTTCAGCGGATCAATCGGTGGTTTTGAAGTTGATAGCGTGCGAAGGTCACCTGAAAATGCATAAGTTTCTGAACTTTCAGGATGGCTTTTTCTGGTTTTTATTATCTGTTCAATTGTTTTTTTGTCAGTGGCGTATTTTTCTTTTATTGGTTGTAGGTATTGTTTCTTCAGTCCAATGGCTGAGCTCGCAATTGATAATGCTATTGTCATCCCGGCATTTACGTTGCGGATCTCTTTGGTGAGCTCATCTCGTAGTTTGCTACGCTCAGCTATCCGTTGTGCAGCCATGGCACCAGCAAATGCACCAGCTAACGCACCAACTAATGATGTGGTGAATGAAGAGTTTGAAAAAGACTTTATTGTTTCCCAGGTTGAAAGATTGAATAGGTTGTCTATTAAAGGTGAGATGTGGTTTTTCATGGTTGTTATAAGTGTCTGTAATTTATCCATCGGGAGGGAGTGCCTTTTGTCGGTGGGGAGCAAGTTGTGGTGTTTTTTTTGTCATGTTTTTTTGTAATTTTTTGATATTTCGGTCCATATGTATCTGTATCTAAACTCAAGCCATCGGATCAGTAGCTTATCTTTTATTCTTCGTAAAGCGCTCGCTTCTCGAGCTTTTAAAGTTTCTTTAATATCATTTTTCAGGCTTTCCAAATTAAAAGCAGACCATATTATTGGTATAATGGTCTCTAAGTTTGTATGGCAGACCGGTGCTACCTCATGATAAAGAATTCTCTTGATTTCGCTAGGATCGTAGTCTTCCGTCTGACGCGCAATAGCTTCATAATCAACTTCTGTATCAACAAAAGCGTCAGACAGCGCCCAATAGACGTAAGCGAGTTCCTCATCCGTCATTGAACGTCCCATGTCAAAAATTCCTCCAGTTCTTCATCCAGACCATCTGCCACCAAGTCCCCAACAATACCTCCTACTACACTTCCCGCAACCACAACTGCGATTGCACAGACCGGGGCGGCGGGGCCGCACAGCATAGAAATACTCAATCCGGCTAACGCACCACCGGCGGCGCCTCCACCCAGAATAATCCCTTGGCGTCCGGCTTCTTTTGGCTTGTTGTTTGCTTTGTAGATCTCAGAGGCAGCGAAGGCAGCGGTTACAATCCATGCGACTTTACCGGTAACTTTCATCATCTTCGTGCCACGAGTAACCTTGGCATTGTCTACACCGGATTTTTTCAGAATCAGATAATGGACTTTAGACTTTTCTGCATCGGTCAAAAGGTCAAACTTTCTCTTGAATAGCGTGTGAGCGTATTTGTCTAGAGTGGTCTGTAGTGTTGGGCCGTTGAGCTTGATGTATTCCGCAACGGCGACGCCCTGAGCAGACGTAAACTTGCGGTGCTCGTTCATAATGTTGTTTCGCATTTCTTGGCAGTAAGCAACGCCGTCTTTGGCTGAAACATTTCCTGCCATGACCTCAGCCTCAACCAGGCGAGACATTTCCTTGATCTTGGCTTGGTATTTCAAACGAGTATTAGCGTCTTTGATAGCATCAGTCGCAAAACGTGCTGCTGCACCCTCCATCCCAGCGATCGCCATTTCTAAAGGTGAGCTATGAAGATCGTGCTCTCTCTTCAAGACGTAGCTACCGGTAATGAGCATTGGTTCTGTCATGAGATATTCCTTATCTCTGAATTTTGCCGAGAATAGTTTCCAGAATCGACGGGCCGCTCTGGACCTCGTCAGTTCCATAATCAATGGCAGTACAGGCCTTGCCCGTGGGATTTAAAAATTTCACCGTGTTTTTTGCGTCAAACACGCCTTCCATTTTCGAGCCGTCTTCAAAATGAGCGATGCAGGAAAGTCCTTCATAGCTTTCGTTGGCCGGAACTTTGAACCCAATCCAGTTGCCATGAACGACCATTGGTATAGGTGGAATGAAAGGGGCAGGGGTATGCGAATCACCAATGATCACCGTACCTGAACCTCCAATGACAACGTCGCCATGAGTGCCGACCGTCTCGACGAGAGCAGCATTTTTTCCATTGATGAACACTGTCCCTGAAACCGCTGAAGCCAACGCGCTGCCACAAGTGCAGGCGTCGCCTTGTCGGGCGGCTGCAAGTCCGTCGAAGAATACGTCGGGGGAACCGGAGGCGATGGCTTTGGGGCCGTGCCCGGGCATTGGGCAACTGGTGGGATCGGTGATGCGTGCGGCTGGCTTTGCCATGTTTGACTCCCTGTCAACGAATGAACCGGTGCCGACTTTATCAGACTTGCCTGGACCCGTGCCTTGGTACAGCGCCTTCAATTTAAACGGTTGAGATTCAGTCTGTTTAAAGTGTGGTGGTCAGCACGGATTCGGCCCTACACCACCTTGCGCCTCCACCTACACCTAAGACAGAATCCGCCGGCTTGTGCGTCTAGACCGTGGGTTCTATCGTTCTCGGGTCACTGAAAACCAGTGATCGGGTTTGGTAGCCCGAGTGTTAGATGTACAGCGTCACCATCACCGATCGTACTTTCGATCGGGGTCTATGGTGGCCATGTACAGGGCGTCTTTGGGCGCGCCGGCTCCTAACACCCGGTCTACCAACCTGTTCATGGCCGCCACCCTTCGTTTGGTAGCGAAAGAGTGAAGCCTTCACTAAAAGTGTTAGGAGTTTCATCCATGATCAAACCAACCCCAAACCCCCCAGAAACCGACCCCGCATCCCCCTACGAATCCCTCGATTCCCGCAAACTCCACGAAGCCGCCGAGCGCGCCCTCGATCACTACCTCACTCCAGCCAGCCAGATCATGGCCTGCGGTGACCAATCCAAACCAATGTTCCTCGCCAACCCGGCCTACGACACCGAATCCCTGCTCGCCAACGCCAGCGAATCCCTGGGTTCCGCCACGACCATGCTCAACGACTTCGCCGCGTTGCTGGATGTCTCGCACCGCAAGACGCTGCTCGGCATTGCGCAGGTGGTGATGTTGGGGGAGTTGGCGGTGAATCAGGCGTTGGATAACGTCGAGCTCAAGGCGTAGATCGCTGCCCTCCGTGGCGAGCGGCGAGGTCGTGGTCGCGGAGGGCGTTCTGTCGATGCGCAAAACAACCGGCCAAAATGGCGTGTTTCAGCCTGTTTTCGCAGTAATAGCGATGTGCTACAAAAAATGATGGCAATGCGTCATCACGCGCTCAAAAAAGTTCAACGATTATACAAAAATATAAAGTTGTACAACTTTTCCCAAAATTTATAGCATCCGTTCCAACACCTTTGCTGAAACGATAAATCCAGCGTCAGTCCTGGATTTGTCCGCTGGTGCGTGGGCCGTCGGTACGGCTTTTCGCGTCAGGTTGTTGCAGCCGGGTCAGTGGAAGCTGCCCGTATTTCGCCCAGGACGACGACCCCGAATATGAGCGGTAACTCCGGTTATCAGAGAACTACTTTTTGTGCCTGACGCTGAATCGCGTCAGGGCGTTAGAGGCTGAACATGGCAGAAGCATCGAATTTCCTGGGCAACATCAAGGTTTCCCGAAAGTTGGGGGCCGGGTTTGGCGTTCTTTTGCTGGCGGTGGGGGCGGTGGCCTTCATTGGCTATAGCAGTAGCAATGTGCTGGTTGATCGCCTGGGTACCACGCGTTTGATCGGTACGCTCAACGATGCGACGCAGGACATGCGTCTGTCGGAGAAGCAGTACGAAGCGGCGGCGGATGTCGCTTATGCCGAGGCTTATCAGTCGCAGCTGACGGTGTTGCAGGGGCTGATCGCCAAGGCGTTGCAGACCCTGACGCGGGCGGAAAACCAGCAAGCCTTGAAGCGTTTGCAGGACACCACGCTGGCTTACGATCAGCAGGTCAAGCGTTTGGTCGAGGCGGACAAGGCGACCAGTGATGCGCTGAAACCGTTGGGGGCGATGTCGGACAAGTACGCCGAGACCTTCAACAGCATGTTCGAGAGCACCACGGCCAGCGCGTTGGCGTCTGCCGACAGCGCGCGGGTGGCGGACTTGCGCACCGTGGCGGATCTGCGCAATGGCATGACGATGTTTCGGCTGATGTTGCGGCGTTATATCGCCGTGCCGAGCGAGGCCAACAAGAAGGTGCTGCTGGACACCACCGATGCGTTTCTGGCCGACATGAGCAAGGCGCGCAGCGGTTTGCCGGCGGCCCTGGCGAGTCAGCTTGAAGAGGCGCAGGCCGGGATGCGCCGTTATCGCGAGGTGCTGGTCGAGGTCGCCGTGCTGTTCGAGCAGAAGCAGAGCCTGCGTCAGCAGGTGGATCAGCAGAGCCAGGCGATGGACAGCATCATGACCGGCCTGATGGACACTCAGCAGCGTCTGGCGCGGGACGATCAACAGCGTGCCTTTATTCAGATTGCAGTGCTGACGGTGCTGGCGCTGGTGGTCGGTCTGTTGGCTTCGGTGCTGATCTCGCGGCAGATCACCGGGCCGCTGGCGCTGACGGTGGAGCTGGCGCGACGGATTGCCAAGGGCGATCTGACGGTGCAAGCCAAATCCAGCCGCAAGGATGAGTTGGGCGATCTGCAAAACGCGATGCAGGACATGGCGCAAAGTCTGAACACGCTGGTGCAGGGGATCGGTAACGGCGTGACACATATTTCGACATCGGCCGAGAAGCTCTCGGCGATGAGCGAGCAGACCAGCGCCGGTGTGCGCCAGCAGAAAGTCGAGGTGGATCAGGTCGCCACGGCGATGCACGAAATGGCCTCGACCGTGCAGGAGGTGGCGCGCAACACCACCGACGCATCCGCCGCCGCGACCCTGGCCGATCAGCAGGCGCGTCACGGCAGTGCGGTGGTCAAGCAGGCGACTGTGCAGATCAGCGAACTGTCGGTGGCGATCGAAGAGTTGGGCGGAGCGATGAACGTGCTGTCCCAGGACAGTGAGCAGATCGGCAAGGTCATCGATGTGATCAAGGCAGTCGCCGAGCAGACCAATTTGCTGGCGCTGAACGCGGCGATTGAAGCGGCGCGGGCGGGGGAGCAGGGCCGTGGTTTCGCGGTGGTTGCCGATGAAGTGCGCTCGCTGGCGCAGCGCACGCAGGATTCAACCAAGGAAATCGAAGCGCTGATTGTCACCTTGCAGCAGGGCACGCAAGCGGCATCTACGCTGATGACATCCAGCCGCGAGCGCACGCTGGACACCGTGGTGCTGGCGCAGAAGGCCGAACAGGCGATTACCGAGATCAACCATTCCATCGGCACGATCCAGCAAATGAGCCTGCAGATTTCCGCCGCCGCCGAGCAGCAAAGTGCAGTGGCCGATGAGATCAATCGCAGCATCGTCAGTGTGCGCGATGTGGCCGATCAGTCGGCCGTCGCCAGCGAAGAAAGCGCTGCCGCGACCATTGAACTGGCGTCGCTCGGGCAGGACCTGCAACGCATGACGGCGCATTTCCGCACCTGATGGCATTTCGCAATGAACTTGGCCGGAATTGACCGGTCAGCCTGTATAAGCGGGGGCCGCCAAGCGGCGCCACCCGGTCCGTGCAGTGATTTTTTTCTGGGCCATGGATGGTTGCAACCCGCTCTCAGGGGGCGTCATGACCAATACACCAATTTTCCCCCAGCCCAGCGGGGGGTGCCAAGGATGCCGGCAAAAAGGCGAGGCCGATATGGCGTTCTCCTTCGCGTTCCAGCCGATTGTCGATGTGCGTGATCAATCGACCTTCGCCCACGAGGCGCTGGTCCGGGGCGTGCAGGGCGAAGGTGCACTGTCGGTTCTGCAGCAGGTCGATGACCAGAACCGCTATCGCTTCGATCAACTGTGTCGTGTGCGGGCGATCTCTACGGCAGCGCAGCTGGGGCTCACCGGGTTCCTCTCGATCAACTTCCTGCCGAACGCCGTTTATCGTCCGGACTTGTGCATTCGCAGCACGCTGGAGGCGGCCCGCGCACATGCGTTCCCGCTTGATCGACTGATCTTCGAAGCGGTCGAGGGCGAGCACGTCGAAAGCAACAAACACTTGATGAACATCTTGCGCGAATACCGCGAGTTCGGGTTCAAGACCGCCATTGATGACTTCGGTGCGGGGTATTCCGGGCTGAATCTGCTGGCGGACTTTCAGCCGGATCTGATCAAACTGGACATGGCGCTGATTCGCGATATCCATCGCGACCGTGTGCGTCAGGCGATTGTGCGGGGCGTGGTGGGCATGTGTACTGAACTGGGGATTGAGGTGATTGCCGAGGGCATCGAGCACCCGGAGGAACGGGACTTTCTCGCCGATTGCGGGATTTATCTGATGCAGGGTTTCTGGTTCGCCAAACCGGCGTTTGAGGCGATGGCGCAGATTCCGGTGGGGGCGTGGCGGGCGGTTTGATGCGAACCTGAACCCGTGCTGTCGATCGGCAAGGTTTCATCTTCCCGAGTGCAGCGAAGGCCTACGATGCTTGCACAAGATCATCCCAAGGGGAGCCGTACCATGCGCACCAATGTCGTCAAAGTGCTGTTGATCGCCGCAGCTGTCTCGGTATTGAGTGCCTGTTCGGGCGCCGGAGGTTTGACCACCACCAGTTGTTTCTCCTCGGATTGCCAATCGCCGGAGGGGCGCAGTCATGCGACGACCCTGAAGTTTGGCGGCAACAGCATTGGCAGCAGCTTGAACCAGTACAGCTCCGGGATGTTGCATGACGATTGATCAAAATCGAGGCTGACCCTGACCCTGTGGCGAGGGGATTTATCCCCGATGGGTCGCGAAGCGACCCCACTTTTAAAACAGCAGGACTGCTACGCAGTCCATCGGGGATAAATCCCCTCGCCACAGGTGTAATTGCCTCCACAGGTTTACTTGGCTCTACAGGTGCAATTAGCTCCATAGCTTCAATTAGATCCTCAGGTTCAGTGTACAGGCCAATAAAAAGGCGCCCATGTCGGGCGCCTTTTTTTGTGCCTGTCGCTTACAGATACTGCTTGAAGAACCCCACCATTTTCTCCACCGCCGGCCCGACGAACTGTTCCTTGTCGTACAGGTCGATGTGGCTTGCGCCCTCGATCAGCACCAATTCCTTCGGCTCCAGCGCCTTCTTGATCGCCATTTCGCTGAAGTAACGGGTGTCGGCTTCCGAGCCGGCAATCATCAGCAGCGGATGCGGCGAGATCAGGTCGATGTGCTCGTAGGACGAGTACGCCGCGATCCGGCCGATGCTGGTGAACACGTACTTGTTCGGCGAGTTGGGATGTTGCGCACGCGGGGTGCGGTAGTAGTCGCTGCCTTCGCGGAACAGGGGCGGGGTGTCGGCGTTGATATCGGCGGTTTCCGGGACGATCGGGTCGATGCGCACCGGTTCGCCACGGGCTTCGCGAGTGCGTTGTTCGCTGACTTGTTCCAGCAGTTGTTTGAGCTGTTCCGGGCTGACGCTGCCGCCAAGGCCTTCGCGGTAAAGCAGGCCGATGTCGGCGGCGCTCACGGTGGCGACGGCGCGGATGCGGCGGTCGGTCTGGGCGGCGAAGGGCACGTAACCACCGGAAGCGCAGATGCCGAGGGCGCCGATGCGTTGTGAGTTGACCGAGGCGTGGTTGGCGAGGAAGTCCACCGCGCTCTTGATGTCTTCGGCGCGGACGAACGGGTCTTCGAGGTAGCGCGGTTCACCTGCGCTTTCACCCTGGTAGCTGGCGTCGTAGGCGAGGGCGATCAGGCCTTTGGCCGCGAGTTTGGCGGCGTAGAGGCCGGCGGTCTGCTCCTTGACGCCGCCGAACGGGTGGGCGACGACGATGGCCGGGCGTTGTTCACCGGGTTGCAGGTCGTCCGGGGTGTAGAGGTGGCCGGCGAGTTTGAGGCCGTTGCTGAGGAAGCTGACGTTGGTTTTCATAGGTGCACTCCACGGGTTGCTGCGATGCCGCAGGTGGCGGCTGACGAGGCACAGATTGCCGCCGTGGGTGGGAGGCAAAAAGAGAGCGCGGATCCTGGGAAAAACTTTCCTATGATAAGGATTGCCTTCCCCCGGACGCGCTCGCGCGCAATGATCGCCCCATGAATACACACACCAGCCCCAACGACCTCGGCGAATTCCTCCGCGCCCGTCGTTCCGAACTCGAACCGACGCAAGTCGGTTTACCCGCCGACGCCGGTCGGGCACGCCGCGTCGCCGGTTTGCGCCGCGAAGAGGTGGCGATGCTGGCCGGCATCAGTGTCGATTACTACACACGCCTGGAGCAGGGGCGCTTGTCGCCGTCTAAATCCGCATTGGCGGCGGTCGCCCGCACGTTGCGCCTGCGCGAGGATGATCTGGATTACCTCTATCGACTGGCGCGTCTGGGGCGAACCACGGTCGATCAGCATCGCCGGCAAACCGTCGGCCCGCAGACCCAACGATTGCTGGACAATCTGCAGGGCATTCCGGCGATGGTCATCGGGCGCTACATGGATGTGTTGGCGTGGAACCCGTTGGCTGCCACACTTTACGTCGACTTCGCCGAGATACCGATCGAGCAGCGCAACCTGATTCGGTTGTCATTTCTCGACCCGAGGTTTCGCAGTCTGTACATCGATTGGGAGAACAACGGGCGCAACTGCGTGGCGTTTTTGCGCATGGACACCGCGCGGTTTCCCGATGACCCGAGGCTGGCTTCGCTGATTGGCGAACTGTCGCTGCGTGACGAAGATTTTCGCCGCTGGTGGGCGACGCATCTGGTGGCCAGCCCGACCTGCGGCAGCAAAACCTTTTTGCATCCGCAGGTGGGTAAACTCAGCCTCGACTGGCAGATGGTGTCATGCGCCGAGAGCCCGGATCAGGCGCTCATCGTCATGACCGCCGCGCCGGGCAGCGAGGCCAGCGAAGCGCTGGAAACGCTTATTGCGGCACTGCCAGCCACTCACCAATGACCTTCTGATAACTGCCAGTGACTTTACTCAGATGCAGCCACTGATCAACGTACAGTTTCCAGCTGATGTCATCGCGCGGCAGCAGGTACGCCTTCTCGCCGTACTGCATGTATTGGTGCGGATTCACCGCGCACAACCCCGGTTTGAGTTTCTGCTGATACAGCGCTTCCGAGGCGTCGGTGATCATCACGTCGGCCTTGTTGTCGAGCAGTTGCTGGAAGATCGTCACGTTGTCGTGCAGCGCCAGTTGCGCCTTGGGCAGGAAGGCGTGGACGAAGGCTTCGTTGGTGCCGCCGGCGGGTTCGACCAGACGCACGTTGGGCTGGTTGATCTGCTCGATGGTCTGGTACTTGGCCTGCTCGGCACAGCGCACCAGCGGGATCTTGCCGTCGCTGTCGAGGGTGTCGCTGAAGTAGGCTTTTTTCTGCCGGTCCAGCGTCACCGAAATCCCGCCCATGCCGATGTCGCACTTGCCGGCCTGCATGTCCGGCATCAGGGTTTTCCAGGTGGTTTGCACCCACTCGACTTTCACTCCGAGGCTGTCGGCCAGCGAGCGCGCCATGGCGATGTCGATGCCCTCGAAGTCGCCGTCGGTGCGCTTGAAGGTGTAGGGCTTGTAGTCGCCGGTGGTGCAGACGCGCAGTTGGCCTTGTTGCTGGATGCTGTCGAGGTGCGAAGGGCTTTCCTGCGCCTGAACGCCGGCGGCCAGGGTCAGCGCGCCGCAAAGGATCATCGTGCTTTTTAGAATGGTCATGGACATCGGGCTTCTGCAGAGGACGGTGAGCCAGTGTAGTGAAAGGCCTTCTCGGGTGTCATCCCGCGTCCGGACTCAACGTGCCGAGCCACGCCACCAACGCCACGATCAGCAGGGCCATGCCCAGTTCCAGCAGCACGCTGCGCCTGAGTGCATGCGCCGCGATGACGTGCTGTCCATCGCGTAGCGATCGCTCCAGCGCAGGCCCAAGGTGAAAGCGGTTCAGCGCCGCCAGAACCAGCATCGCGGCAAACAGCAAAACCTTGATCGCCAGCAACATCCCATAGGTGCCGAGCAGCACCTCATCCAGCCTCGGGCCGACGATGAACAGGTAATTCACCACGCCGCTCACTGACAGCGTCAGCACAATCGCCGCGCCGATCCATTCGAAGCGTTTCACCGCCTCTGCCAGCAGGCGAATCCGTGCTTCATCCACACCACCCCGCGCCAGCAGCACCAGCGCCAGCATGCCGCCCAACCATGCCCCCGCCGCCAGTAGATGGAGGATGTCGCTGAGGAAATGCCAGAAACGCAGCGAGCCCTCGTCCATTGCTCCGTGCCCACTCCACGCAAGGGAGGTGAGGGCGACCGCGCCGGCCATCGACGCGAGCCACTTCCCCGGCTGAGCCAGCACCACGATCAGTGCAATCATGCGCAGCGCCCACGCCAACCCGACGTCCGTTTCCAGCAGCATCATCTGCAGGTGCGGCCAGAGTGCGGCGAGTTCGGTTTCGCCACTCATGGCGCTCGTCATCAGCAGCAATCCAGCCACTGACAGCAGGGCACCGAGCAACGCCAATCCACGCAACAGCGGCCTGAACCGCAGCGGCGCGTTCACGCTGTACAGCGCAAACAACGCCACCCCGAACAACAGCAGCAAATCCACATACAACGCCAGGCGCAGAATGATGTTGATCAGTTCAGCCATCGCTCACTGCACTTTGAACGTGACGCTGCCGGTGATCGGGTGCGTGTCGGACGACACCGCGCGCCACTCGACCTTATAGGTGCCGGCGGGCAACGGCGTGAGCGGGGTGACGAGCATCGATTTCGGGTCGCTGCCGGCGCTGACTCTGGCCTTCATCGGCATCGGCGAATGGGCCATGCCGGGCATCTCGGTCATCACCAGTTTGGCGCCGGAGAACTGAGTCAGCAGGCTCTCGGAAAAGTGCAGTTCGATCTTGTCGGGAGCCGCGCCGTCGGCACCTTCGGCCGGGGTTGATGACAGCAGTTTCGGGTGAGCCTGAGCGAGGCTGCTCAGGAGCAATCCGCTGGCGAGTACAAGGGTGATATTCAATGTGCGCATGCAAGACCTCTGGGGTGTTTTTCAGTGGGAATTCAGAACCACAGCCGCACACCGAGCACGAGCCGTGCTTCGCTGCGATTTTCGCCTTCTTCGCGGACGTAATCGGCGGTGTTGCCGTAGGTGCGGTGCCACGTCACGCCGAGGTACGGCGCAAATTCGCGGCGGATTTCGTAGCGCAGGCGCAGGCCGGCTTCAGTGTTCGACAGGCCGGAGCCGAGGCCCCGTTGCGGGTCGTTTTTGCCGTAGACGTTGAGTTCGGCGGTGGGCTGCAGGATCAGCCGATTGGTCAGCAGAATGTCGTAATCGCCCTCCAGCCGCAGTGCGCTTTGTCCGCCGTCACCGAGAAACGCCGTGGCCTCGGCTTCGAAGTTGTACAGCGCCATGCCCTGCACACCGAACGCGGCCCAGGTTTGCTGCGCGCCGGGTTTGAAGTCCTGACGCACGCCGCTGACCACGTCCCACCACGGCGAAATCGCGTGGCCCCACAATGCCTGGAGCTCGGCGTCCTCGGTCTTGCCGTTGCTGCGTTCGCCTTCGGAGCGCAGCCACAGGCGATCGATGTCGCCGCCAATCCAGCCGGACAGATCCCAGGCCAAAGCGCTGCCGTCATCGGCGTTTTGCCATTCGAGTTTGTCGGCGAGGAAGTAGCTGTTGATCGCGCTGTCGTGCACCTGATGGCCGCCGGGGCTGACGAACACGGCGGCGCGGTCGGCGTCGGTCAGCACCGGGATCGGCGTACGACTTTCTGTCGGCGCGGCGGGCTGCATCATGCCGTCGTCCATGCTCTGCATCGAGTGATCCATGCCGGGCATCTGGCTGTGATCCATGCCTTGCATGTCGTCGGCGGCCATGACGGAGCTGCCGATGATTAACAAGGAGAACGCTGCGAATCGAGTCATGTTCGGCCCCTTCATTCTTCCACCCGCACTTCGCGGAACATGCCGGTTTCCATGTGATAAAGCAGATGGCAGTGATAGGCCCAGCGGCCCAATGCATCGGCCGTCACCCGATAGCTGCGACGGGTACCGGGGGGCATGTCGATGGTGTGTTTGCGCACCTGAAAGTTGCCGTTCTCGTCTTCCAGATCGCTCCACATGCCGTGCAGGTGGATGGGGTGGGTCATCATGGTGTCGTTGACCAGCACCAGACGAATGCGCTCGCCGTACTTGAGGCGCAGCGGCTCGGCGTCGGAGAATTTGATGCCGTTGAACGACCAGGCGAATTTCTCCATGTGCCCGGTCAGGTGCAGCTCGATCGTGCGCCCGGGATCGCGGCCGTCCGGGTCTTCGAAAGTGCTGCGCAGGTCGGCGTAGGTCAGCACGCGACGGCCGTTGTTGCGCAGGCCGAGGCCAGGGTCGTCGAGTTTCGGCGCGGTGCTCATGGCTTGCATGTCCACCAGCGGATTGTCCTGTTCGCTGGCGGGGTGCGATTGCATCGGGCCCATCGCCGAGTGATCCATGCCCGCCATGGCGCTCATGTCCATCGAGCCGTGATCCATGCCGGCCATGCCCATGTCATCCATGGTCACCAACGGGCGCGAGTCCAGCGCAGGCACCGGTGCTACCAGACCGGCGCGGGTGGCGAGGGTGGCGCGGGCGTAACCGCTGCGATCCATGGCCTGGGCAAACAGGGTGCAGGCCTCGCTGTCAGGCTCGACGATCACGTCGTAGGTTTCCGCCACGGCGATGCGCAGCTCGTCGACGCTGACCGGTTTGACGTGCAAACCGTCTGCCGCGACCACGGTCATTTTCAGCCCCGGAATGCGCACGTCGAAGTAAGTCATGGCCGAGCCGTTGATCAGCCGCAGGCGCAGTTTTTCACCGGGGCGAAACAGTCCGGTCCAGTTGCTGTCGGGCGTGTGGCCGTTGATCAGGAAGGTGTAGGTGGCGCCACTGACGTCGGCGATATCGGTGGGGTTCATCTTCATTTCGGCCCACATCGTGCGGTCGGCGACGCTGGCCCCCCAGCCTTCTTCGCTGACGTCGTCGATGAAATCGCCAACGGTGCGCTTGTGGTAGTTGTAGTAGTCGGACTGCTTTTTCAGGGTCTTCATCAGGCTGGCCGGGTCTTCGTCGGTCCAGTCGCTGAGCATCACCACGAACTCGCGGTCGTAGTGGAACGGCTCCGGTTCTCTGGCGTCGATCACCAGCGGCCCGTAAACCCCGGCCTGCTCCTGCAAGCCGGAATGGCTGTGATACCAGTAAGTGCCGTGCTGCCGCACCTTGAACTGGTAGACGTACACGCCGCCCGGTTCGATGCCGTGAAAACTCAGACCCGGCACGCCGTCCATGTTGGCCGGCAGCAGGATCCCGTGCCAATGAATCGAGGTGCTGTCCTTGAGCCGATTGCGCACCCGCAGCGTCACCGTGTCACCCTCGCGCCAGCGCAACAACGGGCCGGGCAGACTGCCATTGATGGTCAGCGCAGTGCGCGGGCTGCCGGTGAAGTTGACCGGGGTTTCGCCGATGAACAGCTCGAATTCGCTGCTGCTCAGTTCGTTGATCTGCCCAGGCGGGGGCAACGCCCAGACCGGCGCGCGCCACAGACCGAGGCCGCCGAGCAGGCCGCTGGCGGCCAGGCCTTTGACGAAGGTGCGTCTTGAGGTGTTGGAAGGCATGCGCTGGAAGTCCCCGTTTGATTCATGACGGGGAGGCTACCCAGCGCTGGCTTTCAGTTGGCTGAGAGGGGGATTACAGTTTTGACAGTTTGGCCGCTCGCGTTACAGACCGAGCCCTTCCTGCACCACCTGCAACAGGTTGTTCTCGGTCAGCGCAATGGCATCCAGTTCCTGCCCGGTTTCCACCGTTTGCAACCACCAATGGCTCTCATGATGTTCATCGACGGTGCGCAGCAGATAGGTGTTGCGCTCGGGCAGGGTGATCTGCACGCGACCGGCGCCGTCCTCGGTAAACCGGGCGATGGGATCAAATGTCAGGGTTTGTTGATTGGCTTCGATCACCAGTTGGTCGATCGCGTAATCGTGGCTTTCACCATCGGGTGAGCTTTCGCAAACGTGGGTCGGGTTGCGACGGATTTTCAGGCCGACTTCGGTGACGGGTTGCAGCCAGGCCTCGATGCGGTGGTACAGATCGTAGACCTGCGCCGGCCAGCAATCGATCTCCAGCGCGGCATCCGCATGGGTGTGCCGGGTTTGCTTGAGTTTGGCGGCCAGTTCGTCTGCTTTACTCATTTCGGATCCCTTGGTTTGATGTCTGCCTGTTAATCGTAGACCGTTCAACGGCGTACGGCCTTGCCTTGCGTCATGCGCTTGCAACACAAGCATGGCGAAATCAGCGCTGGCCAAGTCTGGTCAGCATCAAAAACCACGGACGCAGGCGTCCCAAGGAGCGGGTACATGAAAAAGCTGTTTACAATTCTGGCGCTGATCGCGCTGACGGCCGGTAGCATCGGCCTGAGTTCGGCGCGTCAGTCGAACGCCAGCAAGGTGCAAACGGAAGCGGTAGCGGGGCAGTTCGATTACTACCTGCTGACGCTGTCCTGGTCGCCAACCTTCTGCCTCACCCACAAAGATGACGTGCAATGCTCCGGCAAGGGCTACGGCTTCGTGCTGCACGGCTTGTGGCCGCAATACGCCAACGGCGGCTGGCCGGAATCCTGCCCACCGCTGACCACGTTGTCGGCGGCGGAAACCACCAAGGGCCTGACACTGTTCCCGACGAAGAAACTGCTCGATCACGAATGGTCCAAGCACGGCACCTGCAGCGGTCTCGGCGCGATGGGTTATCTGGATGAAGCGGACAAAGCAGTTGGCGCGGTGAAAATTCCGCAGGAGCTGCAACCGTTCAGCTCCTCGTATTACTTCGAAGCCCAGGAAATCGCCGACCTGTTCCGCAAGGCCAACCCGGGGATCCCGGCCAATGGCATCGCGGTGATCTGCAGCGGCCCGGAGCTTTCGGAAGTGCGGGTGTGCATGGGCAAGGATCTGCAGTTCGGCGCGTGCGGCAAGGGCGTGAAGACCCAGTGCCGGGCGGGGGATATTCGGGTGCCGCCGTCGCGGTGATGTGAGCGGTTCCACGAACAGGAAAGGGCGCCCGAGCGGGCGCCTTTTTTTTGCCTGAAGGTTTGAAGCACCCGGAAAATTCACGCATGCTTGCGCGCCCCAAAAGGATGACCCGCCACACTGCAAGGAGCTGTTCATGAGCGGAAAACCCGCCGCCCGCGTCACCGATCCGACCGCCTGCCCACTCCCGGGACATGGCACCAATCCGATTGCCAGTGGCTCGCCGAATGTGAATTTCGACGGATTGGTGAAAAGTGGCTTATCTCCTTTGGCCCTTCATTAAACGTCAATGTAGACACAAATCATGCAAATGCTTTGGGGTTGTTTACTGCCCGTATCGCGGGGAGCAAATCGGCAGCCGATATGCTTTTTGACTCAATCATGAAGGATTTTCCATGATGTACAGGGTGCTCATTTGTTGCTTGCTCGCTATTTGCTCAGGTTGTGCGAAAGACCATACAAAGCCTCCCGCAAACCTGAACTTCGAATCTGTGGAAAGAGAAAAGTCGCTGCTATACATCATCCGGTATCAGTCGGACGTTGATGTGTTGGATCTTTTTGATCGCGGGGAGCGAGTTGGGATGATTTCGGGCATGCTTCATTGCGCATTGGCGGATGATCATGATTTCTCAGTAGGCAAAGCCATACAGTTCTCCGCATCCGGTTTGATACGATCGGAAAAAAATGAAAACAACAAGGGAAAGTTTTCCTACCTTACTCGCGCATTCCTCAGTGAAACTTCCAGCAACCGAAGTTCTGAGAGAAATCTTTCAGTAACAGAACTGAATCAACTCCTCGCGAACAAACAACAAATCCCCTGCAAAGTCGTCGTCACCGCGTACGGCTACAAACCCTACTACTCAAACACCATGAACCTGCCGGTCGCGGATTTGCTGCGGGAAATCAACAAACCCCGATAGCCGTCATCGGTGCACTGCGCGATTGCCCTACGCAGATACGCGAGGGCGATCACCCGCAAAACCACCACTGAAAATAAATCGACGTGCGGAGATCATCCAAATCCCTTGCGCGCCGATACAACGGGGCAGGCGTGTGTTGGCGGGGCGGGTTTGCTGTGCGCACCCCGCTGGGCTACGCTCATGAAAAGTAAGGGTTTCGGGCTGCGGCCCCTGTCGTACCTGCCCAGGACACGTTTTTGCCAATCCCCATTCACGACCCCCATCAGACTCCCGGCACGCTTAAACGCCTGCCACTGCGCAAGGCGGCAGCGCTGTTCATCGTTGCGGTATGCCTGTGCCTGTCCGGCTTGCTTTATCTGCAACTCGAGCAGACACGGCGTCAGGACCTGGCGAACGCGCAGATCGCGTCGACCAACCTGACCCGAGCCATGGCGCAGCAGGCCGAAGACACGTTTCTGGCCGCCGATTTGGTGCTCACCAGTCTCGCTGATTGGGTCGAGGACGATGGTTATGGCGCCGCGCAGCGACCACGTCTGCAAAAAACCTTCGCGCGTCGGGTGCAACAACTGGAGCAGTTGCACGGCATGTTCCTCTTCGATCGCGAGGGCCAGTGGGTGATCACCTCGTTCCCGGACCTGCCCCGTGGCAAGGGTGTGGCCGACCGCGAGTACTTCAGGTTTCACCAGCAGAACGTTTCTATCGTGGCGCACATCGGCCCGGCGATTCGCAGCCGCGAGAATGGCGAGTGGATCATCCCGATCTCGAAACGCATCAACGACCGCGCCGGCAATTTCCAGGGCGTGCTGATGGCCGGGATCAAGATGGCGTACTTCGACCGGTTCTTCAAAAGTTTCAGCCTCGATGACAACGGCATCATGTTTCTCGGACTCAAGGACGGCACGCTGCTGGCGCGGCGACCGTTCGACGAAGGCCTGATCGGTTCGTCGCTGGCGCAAGGCAGGATCTACCAGAAGCTGCTGCCCGAAGCCCCGGCCGGCACCGCGATGATCAAGTCGGTGGTCGACGGCGTGGTGCGCTTGTACGGCTACCGCCAGTTGGCGGCTTATCCGCTGGTGGTAGCGTCCGCCTCTTCGCGCGACACGATTCTCAAGGGTTGGTATGAGCGGGCCTTTCAGTCCAGCGTGATTGTGGCGCTGGTGATTCTTGGCGTCGGCCTGTTCGGCTGGGTGTTCATTCATCAGGTGCGTGACGGCGAGCGAATCGAGAAAAACCTGCGCAAGGCACAACGCACACTGGAGCAGATCGCGACCCACGACAGCCTGACGGGGCTGGCGAATCGGCGCCTGTTCGAGCAATCGCTGGAGATCGAATTTGCTCGCGGTGAACGGCAGTCGAGTCCAGTCGGCTTGATCATGCTCGATATCGATTTCTTCAAGCGATACAACGATGCCTACGGGCACGTGGCAGGGGATCACTGCCTGACTCAGGTGGCCCAGGTGTTGAAGCATTGCTCTCAACGCAAGTCTGACCTGGCGGTGCGTTACGGTGGCGAAGAGTTCGCGGTGTTGCTGCCGGATACCGACATCAACGGCGTGCTGGCGATTGCCGGGCAGATTCGCCGCAGCGTGATGGATAAACGCATTACTCACAGCGGTTCGCCCACCGGTTACCTGACGGTGAGTCTGGGCTGCTACTCATTTATTCCGAGCGGCAATGACAGCCTTGAAGTGTTTATCCAGCGTGCTGATGCGGCGTTGTATCAGGCAAAAAATGCCGGGCGCAATCGCGCGGCGGTGTTGTCGCTGGAGGAGGGTGTTGCCGAGTTGATGCGGTCGGATCGCTAAAGCCTCCGCGCTTGATCTGTGGCGAGGAATCGGATTCCAGCGCCACAGATTCATGCCTTCATGCCGGATCACCAGCGGTCACGCTTATTCGTTCAGCTGCCTGTGCCACCACCGGCACCGCCAGTTCCGCCGCCGGCCGAACCAGTGCCGCCCCCCGCTCCCGATCCAGAACCCATGGTGCCACTGTTGGTGCCGGTACCCTTGCCGGCGCCATCGGTACTGTCACCGTTTTTCGGAGCGCCGGGGGTGCTGTTGGGTGGCATGTTGGTGCCGCTTGTAGCACCGGATTTGGTGCCGGAGGCATCCGCCCCGTCATTGGCGGCAAAGGCGCCGACCGAGGCGGTGGCCAGCAGCCCGGCGAGCAACAGGGAAGTCAGTTTGCGCGTTGTCATGGTACGTCTCCCAAAAAGGTTCGGTTACCTGACTTTGGTCTGACGGCCGCAGCTGTTGGTGCCGATTGGCTGACGAGCGGTTGTCGAGCCTCAGCCTCGATCCTCAGCCAGTTTCTGCTCCAGCACCTGCCGCACCTGCGGCCACTCGTCATCGATGATGCTGAAACGCACCGAGTTACGCTTGCGGCCGTCGGGCATGATCCGCTCGTGGCGCACGATGCCTTCCTGTTGCGCACCGAGGCGCAGAATCGCGTTGCGCGACTTCTGGTTGTTCTCGTCGGTGGTGAACTGCACTCGCACGCAGTCGAGCACCTCGAAGGCGTGGCGCAACATCAGGTATTTGGCTTCGGTGTTGACGAAGGATTTCTGCCAGCGTGCCGAGATCCAGCTGCTGCCGATTTCCAGCTTGCGATTGAGCGGGTCGATCTTCCAGAACCGGGTCGAGCCGATCACTGCGCCGCTATCCTTCAACACGATCACAAACGGCATGACCGTGCCGGCATCACGACCGTCGAGGGCTTTTTTCAGATAGCTGTCGATAGTGCTCGCCGAAGGCACCACGGTGACGGTGAGGTTCCACAATTCGCCGTCGGCGGCAGCGCGGAGCAGGGCGTCGGCGTCGCTGTACTGAAGCGGGCGCAGGAGGATGCGCGGGCCTTGCAGGGTGGTGAGCATGGAATCAAGTCTCGGCAGTTCGGGGCAGTGACGAGCGCCTATTACGCCGCAGCCGGTTGATCCGATGCAACCACCGCCGTTAGCACAGGGTCACAATTTTCACACCTTGTTCGCCGGAGCCTGAACGATGAAAAACCTGCGGATCGCCACGTTCAACGTCAACGGCCTGCGCGCACGCTTGCCGAACCTGCTGGCGTGGCTCAAGCGCGAGCAACCGGACATCGCTTGTCTGCAGGAACTCAAGTCGGTCGACAGTGCATTCCCCGCCGCCGAACTGGAGGCAGCGGGGTACGGCGCGATCTGGCACGGGCAGGCGTCATGGAACGGCGTGGCGATTCTCGCCCGCGACGCGCAGCCACTGGAGAGCCGCCGCGGTCTGCCGGGCGATCCCGAGGACAAGCACAGTCGTTATCTGGAGGCGGCTGTGCATGGTGTGCTGGTCGGCTGCCTGTACCTGCCCAATGGCAATCCGCAGCCGGGGCCGAAATTCGACTACAAACTGGCCTGGTTCGAACGCTTGATCCGCTACGCCAAGGATTTGCAAAGCAGCGACCATCCGGTGGTGCTGGCCGGCGATTACAACGTGGTGCCTACTGACATGGACATCTACAACACCCGCTCCTGGCTCAAGGATGCGCTGCTGCAACCCGAAAGCCGCGAGTGTTATCAACGGCTGCTTGATCAAGGCTGGACCGATTCGCTGCGCCATCTGTATCCCGATGATCGCCTCTACACCTTCTGGGATTACTTTCGCCAGCATTGGCAAACCAACTCCGGTCTGCGCATCGATCATCTGCTGCTCAACCCGGCACTCAGTCCGTATCTGCACGAGGCCGGCGTCGACGCCTGGGTGCGCAACGAACCGCACGCCAGCGACCATGCGCCGACCTGGATTCGCATCGGTTCGCGCAAGCGTCGGTAGCGCTGATTGGCGAAATCAATTGTCGGAGTCCGGGGGCGATCCCGTATACATGTCGGCCATCGGCGCAGCAATGCGCGGCCACATGCAAAAGGACTGAGCAATGAGCGAGCCACGTCTGGCGAATCCGACGTTGTACCTGCAACACCTGGGGTTCGACGCTCCACCGGCACCGACCCTGGAAACCCTGCGGCAGTTGCAGTTGCGGCATACCGGCGTCTTTCCCTTCGAGAACCTGTCGACGATCACTGGCGCGCCGGTGCTGATCGATCTGGCGTCGGTCGAACAAAAAGTTCTCCACGGTGGTCGGGGTGGTTACTGCTACGAACTGAACAATCTGTTTCTGGCGTTGCTGCAGGAGTTGGGCTTCGAGGCCCGTGGCATCTCCGGGCGCGTGGTGCTGGCGCAACCCGAGGGCACCTGGACGGCCCGCACGCATCGCTTGAGCCTGGTGATCATCGACGGCGAGCGTTACATCACCGATGTCGGCTTCGGTGGCATGGTGCCGACCGCGCCGTTGCTGCTCGATACCGAGGCTGAACAACCGACGCCGCATGAATCCTATCGCATCGAAAAACAGGCCGACGGCTACATGCTGCGCGCCGGTGTCGCAGGCGAGTGGCGCGCGATGTACCTGTTTGATCTGCAACGCCAGGAAGACATCGATTACACCCTCGGCAACTGGTACGTCTCGACCCATCCCGAGTCGCCGTTCGCCAAACGGCTGATGGTTGCGCGCACTGGCGATGGCTGGCGGCGGACCCTGAACAACGGCAGCTTCGCGATTCATCACATGGGCGCCGACAGCGAGCGGCGCGAGGTGGCGGATGTCGATGAGTTGATCGAGGTGTTGGAGCAGGAGTTCGGCTTGCGTCTGCCTGACCAGCCGCACGTGCGTCAGTCGCTGGCGCGGATGCTCGTACCGGCCTGATCTCAGGGCTTGGCCTCCGGTTCCAGTACCCGGCGGATTTCCCCGACCGCCGCCGAGAGCTTTTTTTCCAGACTCTTGAGGTCGGCGGCGGTGATGCCTTTCTTGAATTGCCCGGAGTGGGGCGGCTCGGCTTCCTGCTTTTTGCTGCCTGCCTCCAGCAGGGCATGGCGCAGAGTGTTGTTGATCACCGTCTGATAACCGAAGCCTTCGTTTTCCGCCACGCTGCGGGCGGCTTCGATGACCGCGTCATCGAGCATGATGGTGATGCGAGTCTTGCCCTTGGTGGACGCCAAGGCTCCGCGTTTGCCCTGCGAGAAGTCGTATTCGTCTTTCATCGTTCAAGCCTCCTGAAAATAAGCGCAACGTTCGCTCGGTGTGGCGACACGTGCAGAAATGATTCGTACGACGTTGGCTTCGCGATAACTGTACGCAACCACCAGCAAACGTCCTTTGCCATCGAGACCGAGGGTGATCCAGCGCTGTTCGTCATGGTCGTTGTCCTCGATCGTCAGCGCGCGTTCGTCATGAAAGACCGGCTCGGTCTCGGCAAGGCTGACGCCCCTGTGCTTGAGTTTGTTGGCTGCGTTCTTGCTTTTGTCGTACTGAATTTCGAATGACTTAATTATGCATACTTTATATGTATAAAAAAGAGCGCCGGTGCACCGCTGGTCGCCATGAATAATTCAGCCTAGTGCGATAAGAACCGGGGGCAGGAGGGGATGTGTTGCCGGATTTGTGGGAGATGGAGGTGGCGAGATAGAAGCTTGGATGGCTACCTATCCATTATGTGACTGACAAGTTGTATACAACTCTATGGACATTTGTCCCGAGTATTGAATACAGTGTGCGCATAACAAAAACCAGGGAACCCCCCACATGAAAACGCCCCATGTTTCACACCAACGGCCCGAGGACGAAAATCTCGGGGTCGGCGCGAATATGGCTTACGGCCTGCAACATGTTCTGACCATGTACGGCGGTATCGTTGCGGTGCCACTGATCATCGGCCAGGCGGCCGGGCTGTCGCCGGCGGACATTGGTTTGTTGATTGCTGCTTCATTGTTTGCGGGGGGGCTGGCAACACTGCTGCAAACCCTGGGTCTACCGTTTTTTGGCTGTCAGTTGCCGCTGGTGCAGGGCGTGTCGTTCTCCGGTGTGGCGACCATGGTCGCGATCGTCAGCAGTGGCGGGGAGGGCGGCTTCCAGTCGGTGCTGGGCGCGGTGATTGCCGCATCGTTGATCGGCTTGCTGATCACCCCGGTGTTCTCGCGAATCACCAAGTTTTTCCCTCCACTGGTCACCGGCATCGTGATCACCACCATCGGCCTGACGCTGATGCCGGTGGCTGCGCGCTGGGCCATGGGCGGCAACAGCCATGCGCCGGACTTCGGCAGCATGCAGAACATCGGTCTGGCGGCCGTGACGCTGGTGCTGGTGTTGCTGCTGAGCAAGGTCGGCAGCTCGACCATCTCGCGTCTGTCGATCCTGTTGGCCATGGTGATCGGCACGATTCTGGCGGTGTTCCTCGGCATGGCCGATTTCTCCAGTGTCACCCAAGGGCCGATGTTCGGCTTCCCGACGCCGTTCCATTTCGGCATGCCGACCTTCCACTTCGCCGCGATCCTGTCGATGTGCATCGTGGTCATGGTGACCCTGGTGGAAACCTCGGCGGACATTCTGGCGGTCGGTGAGATCATCGGCACCAAGGTCGACTCCAAGCGCTTGGGCAACGGCCTGCGCGCGGACATGCTGTCGAGCATGTTTGCGCCAATCTTCGGATCGTTCACCCAGAGCGCCTTCGCGCAGAACGTCGGGCTGGTGGCGGTGACCGGGATCAAGAGCCGTTATGTGGTGGCTACCGGGGGCATCTTCCTGGTGATTCTCGGGCTGCTACCGTTCATGGGCCGGGTGATCGCTGCGGTGCCGACCTCGGTGCTGGGCGGCGCCGGTATCGTGCTGTTCGGGACGGTGGCGGCGAGCGGGATTCGCACACTGTCGAAGGTCGATTACCGCAACAACGTCAACCTGATCATCGTCGCCACCTCGATCGGCTTCGGCATGATCCCGATTGCCGCGCCGAACTTCTACGATCATTTCCCGAGCTGGTTCGCGACCATTTTCCACTCGGGCATCAGCTCGTCGGCGATCATGGCGATTGTGCTGAATCTGACCTTCAACCACTTTACCGCCGGCAACTCTGACCAACAGTCGGTGTTTGCCGCCGCAGAAGAGCGCACCCTGCGTTATCGCGACCTGGCGGCGCTGCGTGAAGGCGATTACTTCAGCGACGGCAAGCTGCACGATTGCGATGGCAAGGAAGTGCCGGTGATCGAGCCTGATGAACACGATCATGGGCATGGTGCGCCGAAGACCCAGATGAAGAGCAGCGAGCATGTTTGAGCGCTGAATGGATGAAAGAGGCCGATCTGTTGTGAGACAGATCGGCCTTTTTGGTTTGAAGAGCAAAAGATCGCAGCCTGCGGCAGCTCCTACAGGGGATCGGAGCTGCAGCAGGTTGCGATCTTTTGACTTTTCGAGCGCCCACAAAAAAGCCCCTGAATCTTGCGATTCAGGGGCTTTGCTATTTGGCTCCACAACCTGGACTCGAACCAGGGACCCAATGATTAACAGTCATTTGCTCTACCAACTGAGCTATTGCGGAATTGGTGCGTATGTTACTGATTCAAAAAGAGAAGTCAAGCGTCGGGTGTAAATTTTCTGCGTTAGGCAGGACGGACGGTGTTTTGTCAGCGATTGGCGGTTACCAGAACCGCCTCACAGGTCTACCATGGTTGCCCGGAAGTGGTGACACGCGCTGCCGGCCATTCGCCGAAAAGGTACGCGCCATGACTCGAACCGTTGTTGTTTCCCTTTCACGCGAGGTGCTCGTATGAGCGTCACGCAAATCAGTCTGCCCAAGGGCGTTGGCCCGCACGCCGAGAAACTCTTCGACGCGATCACCCAGGCCAGCACCGCTGAAGAGCTGAACCGTGCTGGCGGCAAGGCCGAAGGGTTCGTGCTCGGTCTGGAAAGCACCAAGGCGATCAAGAGCCAGATCGCCGAATCGCTCTACGTCGCGTATGACGATGCGGCCAGTCAACGGGCGACGGAACTCGCCTAACCGCCGAAGGTGATCGTACCGAGCATCAGTTTGGCGTAAGCGGCGGTGGCGGCCAGTTGCACCAGCCACAGGGCCAGGCCGCCGAGGAAGACGCCCGCTGCGACTTGCAGCACCAAGCTTTTTTCGCGTTTGGCCGGGGTGCGGGGGATGAAGTCATCCAGGTCGTCTCGGTCGGCGCGCAGGTTGTCGTTTTTCATTTGGGTTCTCACAAAATTCCTGGATGTACGAAACCTGTGGGAGCGAGCCTGCTCGCGAATGCTGTCAGCCACCAACAATGGCGACTGACCCACCGCATTCGCGAGCAGGCTCGCTCCCACAATTCAGATTTGTGTGCAGTTTAGAGGGAATGTTGGATTCCTTCGGACAAATAAAAAACGGGAAGCCCCAAGGCTTCCCGTTTTTCATTGCCAGGCGAAATCAGATGACCTGAACGATCGCATCCGTGACCGCTTTGATGTTGCTCTGGTTCAGTGCCGCGACGCAGATGCGGCCGGTGTCCAGGGCGTAGATGCCGAACTCGTTGCGCAGGCGATGCACCTGTTCGGTGGTCAGGCCGGAGTAGGAGAACATGCCGCGCTGACGGCCGACGAAGCTGAAGTCACGCTGCGGGGCTTTTTCCGCCAGCAGAGCAACCATCTGCTCGCGCATGCCGCGAATGCGCAGGCGCATTTCTGCCAGTTCGGCTTCCCACTGGGCGCGCAGTTCCGGGCTGTTCAACACAGCGGCGACGATGCTTGCACCGTGGGTCGGCGGGTTGGAGTAGTTGGTGCGGATCACACGCTTGACCTGCGACAGCACGCGCGCGCTTTCTTCTTTCGATTCGCTGACGATCGACAATGCACCAACGCGCTCGCCGTACAGCGAGAACGACTTGGAGAACGAGCTCGAAACGAAGAAAGTCAGGCCCGATTCAGCGAACAGACGCACAGCCGCGGCGTCTTCGTCGATGCCGTCGCCGAAACCTTGGTAAGCCATGTCGAGGAACGGTACGTGACCTTTGGCCTTGACCACGTCCAGCACGTTTTTCCAGTCAGCCGGGGTCAGGTCGACGCCGGTCGGGTTGTGGCAGCAGGCGTGCAGCACAACGATCGAGCCGTTCGGCAGGGCGTTGAGGTCGTCGAGCATGCCGGCACGGTTCACGTCATGGGTGGCGGCGTCGTAGTAACGGTAGTTCTGCACCGGGAAACCAGCGGTTTCGAACAGCGCGCGGTGGTTTTCCCAGCTCGGGTCACTAATCGCCACAACGGCGTTCGGCAGCAGTTGCTTGAGGAAGTCGGCACCGATTTTCAGTGCGCCGGTACCGCCGACAGCCTGAGTGGTCACGATGCGACCGGCAGCGATCAGCGGCGAGTCGTTACCGAACAGCAGCTTTTGCACCGCCTGATCGTAGGCCGCGATGCCGTCAATCGGCAGGTAGCCACGGGAGGCGTGCTGAGCAGCGCGAATGGTTTCGGCTTCGATCACCGCGCGCAGCAGGGGAATTCGCCCCTCTTCGTTGCAGTAAACACCTACACCCAGGTTGACCTTGGTGGTCCGGGTATCGGCGTTGAATGCTTCGTTGAGGCCCAGGATTGGATCGCGGGGTGCCATTTCGACAGCGGAGAACAGGCTCATTATTACGGCGGCTCTGAATGGAGAGTGGAGGGACGTGTCGCGCTCCAGCCGAATGCACTAGAGCGGTGCACAAACGGGGAGCTAGTATAGAGGCCATCACTGAGCAATGGCGACAGGCGATTCAGCTTTTCCAGCAAGTTTTTCCGATTATTTCTTGACCGTTAGTCGATTGACTCTGTCAGAGACTTTACCGGATGTAGGACGTTTGCCTTGAAAGGCGAGGCAATCGGCTCCACATTGAGCACAATCTTCGTTTTTCCTTGGGCGACAACGGTCGTTTGCGGTCATCCCCGCGGCTCGGCTGTTTTCTGCGCGAGCCGCGATCCCAGAGGTGTGTATGTCCGAATTCCAGCTAGTCACCCGCTTCGAGCCCGCCGGCGATCAACCAGAAGCGATCCGCCAATTGGTCGAGGGTATCGAAGCCGGGCTGGCGCACCAGACGCTGCTCGGTGTGACCGGCTCGGGCAAGACCTTCAGCATCGCCAATGTCATCTCGCAGGTACAGCGCCCGACGCTGGTGCTGGCGCCGAACAAGACCCTCGCCGCGCAGCTGTATGGTGAGTTCAAGGCGTTCTTCCCGAACAACGCGGTCGAGTATTTCGTTTCCTACTACGACTACTACCAGCCCGAAGCCTATGTGCCGTCGTCCGACACCTTCATCGAGAAGGATGCGTCGATCAATGACCACATTGAGCAGATGCGTCTGTCCGCGACCAAGGCGTTGCTCGAACGCAAGGACGCGATCATCGTTACCACGGTCTCGTGCATCTACGGTCTCGGTAGCCCGGAAACCTATTTGAAGATGGTGCTGCACGTCGATCGCGGCGACAAACTCGATCAGCGCGCCTTGCTGCGGCGTCTGGCCGATCTGCAATACACCCGCAACGACATGGATTTTGCCCGCGCGACGTTCCGCGTGCGCGGCGATGTGATCGACATCTATCCGGCGGAGTCCGATCTGGAAGCGATCCGCATCGAACTGTTCGATGACGAGGTCGAGAGCATCTCCGCGTTCGACCCGCTCACCGGCGAAGTCATCCGCAAGATGCCGCGCTTCACCTTCTATCCGAAGAGTCACTACGTGACGCCCCGCGAGACCCTGCTCGACGCCATCGAACACATCAAAGTCGAATTGCAGGAACGCCTCGAATACCTGCGCAGCAACAACAAACTGGTGGAGGCGCAGCGCCTCGAACAGCGCACCCGTTTCGACCTGGAAATGATCCTCGAACTGGGTTACTGCAACGGCATCGAAAACTACTCGCGCTACTTGTCCGGACGTCCGGCCGGTGCCGCGCCGCCGACGCTGTATGACTATCTGCCGGCCGACGCCTTGCTGGTGATCGACGAGTCTCACGTCAGCGTGCCGCAAGTCGGCGCGATGTATAAGGGTGACCGTTCGCGTAAAGAAACCCTGGTCGAATACGGCTTCCGCTTGCCGTCGGCACTGGACAACCGGCCCATGCGCTTTGACGAGTGGGAAGGGGTCAGCCCGCAGACGATTTTTGTCTCGGCAACGCCGGGCAACTACGAGGCCGAGCATGCCGGTCGCGTGGTCGAGCAAGTGGTGCGTCCGACCGGTCTGGTCGACCCGCAAGTCGAGGTGCGTCCGGCGCTGACTCAGGTCGACGATTTGCTCTCGGAAATCACCAAGCGCGTGGCGGTCGAGGAGCGGGTGCTGGTCACCACGCTGACCAAACGCATGGCCGAAGACCTCACCGATTACCTCGCCGACCACGGCGTGCGCGTGCGTTACTTGCACTCGGACATCGACACCGTCGAACGGGTCGAGATCATCCGCGACCTGC
Source organism: Pseudomonas sp. IT-93MI4 (assembly GCF_949767635.1). Taxonomy (NCBI): domain Bacteria; kingdom Pseudomonadati; phylum Pseudomonadota; class Gammaproteobacteria; order Pseudomonadales; family Pseudomonadaceae; genus Pseudomonas; species Pseudomonas sp. IT-93MI4. The sequence continues at coordinate 638,496 of NZ_CATKPP010000011.1, read as the reverse complement.
GTTTGGGCACCTTCGATGTGCTGGTGGGGATCAACCTGCTGCGTGAAGGTCTGGACATGCCGGAGGTGTCGCTGGTGGCGATTCTCGACGCGGACAAGGAAGGCTTCCTGCGTTCCGAGCGCTCGCTGATCCAGACCATCGGCCGGGCCGCGCGGAACCTAAATGGCCGGGCGATTCTCTACGCCGACCGCATCACTGGCTCGATGGAACGGGCGATTGGCGAGACCGAGCGTCGTCGCGACAAGCAGATCGCCTTCAACCTGGAAAACGGCATCACCCCGAAAGGCGTATTCAAGGACGTCGCCGACATCATGGAGGGCGCCACCGTACCTGGCTCGCGCAGCAAGAAGCGCAAGGGCATGGCCAAGGCTGCCGAAGAAAACGCCAAGTACGAAGCCGAACTGCGTTCGCCAAGCGAAATCACCAAACGCATTCGCGCGCTGGAAGAGAAGATGTACCAGTTGGCGCGGGATCTGGAGTTCGAAGCGGCGGCGCAGATGCGCGATGAGATTGCCAAACTGCGTGAGCGGCTTTTGGCGGTTTGATCTTCATCGTCTGACCGGGCCTCTTCGCGAGCAGGCTCGCTCCCACATTGGATCTGTGTCGTTCACAAATCCCCTGTGGGAGCGAGCCTGCTCGCGAATGGCGGCAACGCGATCTTAATGAGACTCCCCAGCCTTCAGCCCTCGCGGCAATTTCCTGGTCAACAAGATCGCCAGCATGCTGACCCCCAGCGCAATCCCGACAAAGTGAAACGCATCGTTGTAGGCCATGATCAGCGCCTGCTGATGCACGATCTCACTCAACTTGCCGAGCGCCGCCGTGTCACTGCCAAACCGGTCTGTCATCGACGCCAGCCGCTCGGCCACTTGCGGATTGGTCGGCACCACCGCTTCACGCAAATAATCGAAGTAGGTTTTGGTGCGTGCATCCAATAGCGTGGCGAGCAGGGCGATGCCGATCGCGCCGCCGAGGTTGCGCAGGATGTTGAACAGGCTCGATGCCGATCCCGCGTCCTGCGGCAGGATGTACGCGGTGGCGATCAGCGAAATGGTGACCATGATCAGCGGCTGACCCAGCGCGCGGATGATCTGGATCTGATTGAACTGCGGCCCGGCGAAATCCGGGTTGAGCACCCCCGACGAAAAACTCGCCAGCCCGAACAACCCGAAGCCCAGCGTGCACAGCCACTTCGGCGAGACGAATTTCATCAGCTTGGGCACCAGCGGAATCAGAAACAGCTGCGGCACGCCCATCCACATGATCACTTCGCCGATTTGCAGGGCGTTGTAATTCTGGATCTGCGCCAGGTACAGCGGCAGCAGATAAATCGAGCCATACAAACCGACGCCCATGCCCAGGCTGGAAATACTCGACAGGCCGAAGTTGCGATTGCGCAGGATGCCGAGGTTGATCAGCGGATTGGGTTTGGAGATCTGCACGATGACGAAGGTGATCAGGCTCAGCAGGGCAATGCTGCCGAGGGTCACGATCAGGTTCGATTCCAGCCAGTCCTTGCGGTGGCCTTCTTCAAGAAACACCTGCAGGCAACCGAGGCCGACACCCAGCGTGAGAATTCCGGTGTAGTCGGTGCTTTTCAGCAGTTCCCAGTGCGCTTCCTTCTTCTCCAGCCCGTACATCAGCCCGGCGATCATGATCAGCCCCGGCGGAATGTTGATGTAGAAGATGTATTCCCAGCCCCAGTTTTCCGTGAGCCAGCCGCCCAGTGTCGGGCCGATGGAGGGGGCGAAGGTCGCGGTCATGGCGAACATCGCCATGCCTTTGGCGCGGTGGTGTTCGGGTAGTTTGATCAGGGTCAGGGTGAACGCCAGCGGGATCAGCGCGCCGCCGGTGAAGCCCTGCATGGCGCGAAAGACGATCATGCTTTCGAGGCTCCAGGCCATCGAACACAGCAAGGACGAAATCAGAAAACCCAGCGACACCCACACCGCCAGGCGTCGCGCCGAGAGCAACTGCACCAGCCACGCGGTCAGCGGAATCATGATGATTTCCGCGACCAGATACGAGGTGGAAATCCACGAGCCTTCTTCCAGCGTCGCCGACAGCGCGCCTTGAATGTCTTTGAGCGAGGAGTTGGTGATCTGGATGTCGAGCACCGCCATGAAGGCGCCGAGCATCACGCTCATTACCGCAATCCAGTCCCGCCGGGTCGGTTCGCCGACCGGGCGGATCAGCGAATCACCGGCCATTGTCTGGGGCGTCTTTGATGTTCACGGTGGCGGTGACCGACATGCCCGGGCGGATCTTGCCGTGCAGTGGGTTGTCGGCCTTGAAGGTGAGTTTTACCGGAATCCGCTGCACGACTTTGGTGAAGTTGCCGGTGGCGTTGTCTGGCGGCAACAGGCTGAACTGGGCACCGGAGGCGGCGAACAGGCTGTCGACCCGCGCTTCGATCGGCGTGTCGCTGTAGGCATCGAAGGTCAGCTCGGCTTTCTGTCCGGGCTGCATGTGGCCGATCTGGGTTTCCTTGAAGTTGGCCTGCACCCAGATGTCTTCGTCCGGGACGATCGACAGCAGATACGCGCCGGCCTGCACCACTTGGCCATTGCGTGCGGCGCGCTGGCCGACCATGCCGCTGATCGGCGCGTGGATTTCGCTGCGGGTCAGGTTGAGCTCGGCTTGCGCCAGATCGGCGCGGGCGTTGGCAATCTGCGCGTCGAGGCGTTTGATCTCGGCAGTCAGTGCGTTGACCTGCTGGCGCTGGCTCTGCGCATCGGCCTGGGCCTTGGCCACTTGCGAGCGGGCGATATGGGCGTCAGCGGAGAGGGTAGTCACCCGTTCCTCGGAAACGTAACCGGGTTTGCGCAAGGTTTCGGCGCGCGATAAATCCATCTGCGAACGGCCAAGGGTGGCTTGGGTGGTCGCCACTTGCGCGTCGCTGGCGGCGATCAGGCTCGATTGCTGGGTCAATTTGCTTTGTGCCTGCAAACGCTCGGCTTCGCGGGTGGCGAGGGCGGCATTGGCGCGGTCGACGGCCAGGCGGAAATCGTTGGGTTCGAGGCGCACCAGCAACTGGCCTTTTTCCACGTGCTGGTTGTCCTGCACCAGCACTTCGTCGATGCGTGCGCTCAACTGGCTGGAGACGCGGGTGATCTCGCCTTGGACATAGGCGTTATCGGTGCTTTCATAAAAGCGCCCCTTGAAAAACCAATGGGCGAAGAAGCCCCCGGCAATCAACAGCACCAGGAGCAGGAAAATAAACAGGCGACGCTTGAGTTGGGCAGGCATGAGGCAAACTGTAGTCGAGGAATTGTAAGGAAAGTTATCTGCGGCTGAATCTGGCATACCGCCGATAAACGGTAAATGCCGATGGCTGATATTCGGCCCGTCACCACGGTCTATGGGCGTTACAGACGCAAACTTGGCTTAAATGCCCTGCCCGCTGGAGCGGGGCGGGTGTCGCCTGTTACCATTCGCCGCTTGATTGTTTTGCTTTTCATTCTTTTCGAGACATGCCATGACCACCGTCCGCACTCGCATCGCGCCATCGCCTACCGGGGACCCCCACGTAGGTACCGCTTACATCGCATTGTTCAACTACTGCTTTGCCAAGCAGCATGGCGGTGAGTTCATCCTGCGCATCGAAGACACCGACCAGTTGCGTTCGACCCGCGAGTCCGAACAGCAGATCTTCGACGCCCTGCGCTGGCTGGGGATCGACTGGAGCGAAGGCCCGGACGTTGGCGGCCCGCACGGCCCGTACCGGCAGAGCGAGCGTGGCGATATCTATCAGAAGTATTGCCAGCAACTGGTCGACATGGGCCATGCGTTCCCATGCTTCTGCACCGCTGAAGAACTGGACCAGATGCGCGCCGAACAAATGGCGCGCGGCGAGACCCCGCGTTACGACGGCCGCGCGCTGCTGCTGTCGAAGGAAGAAGTCGCCGCCCGTCTGGCCGCCGGCGAACCGCACGTGATCCGCATGAAAGTGCCGACCGAAGGCGTCTGCGTGGTGCCGGACATGCTGCGTGGCGATGTCGAGATCCCGTGGGATCGCATGGACATGCAAGTGCTGATGAAGACCGACGGCCTGCCGACGTACTTCCTCGCCAACGTGGTCGACGACCACCTGATGGGCATCACCCACGTGCTGCGCGGCGAAGAATGGCTGCCATCGGCGCCGAAACTGATTCTGCTTTACGAATATTTCGGCTGGGAACAACCGGAGCTGTGCTACATGCCGCTGCTGCGTAACCCGGACAAGAGCAAGCTGTCCAAGCGCAAGAACCCGACCTCGGTGACCTTCTACGAGCGCATGGGCTTCATGCCCGAAGCGATGCTCAACTACCTCGGTCGCATGGGCTGGTCGATGCCCGACGAACGCGAGAAGTTCTCGCTGCAGGAAATGGTCGACAACTTCGACCTCAAGCGTGTGTCCCTCGGCGGACCGATCTTCGACATCGAGAAGCTGTCGTGGCTCAACGGCCAGTGGCTGCGAGATCTGCCGGTGGAAGAATTCGCCGCGCGAGTGCAGAAGTGGGCATTCAACGCCGAATACATGATGAAGATCGCACCGCTGGTGCAGGGGCGCGTGGAAACCTTCAGCCAGGTTGCACCGCTGGGCGGCTTCTTCTTTGCCGGTGGCGTGAACCCGGATGCCAAGCTGTTCGAGTCGAAAAAGCTCTCGGGCGATCAGGTGCGTCAACTGATGCAACTGATCCTGTGGAAGCTGGAAAACCTGCGGCAGTGGGAGAAGGACAACATCACTGCAACGATTCAGGCGGTGGTCGAATCCCTCGAACTGAAGCTGCGCGATGCGATGCCGCTGATGTTTGCCGCGATCACCGGGCAGGCCAGTTCGGTGTCGGTGCTCGATGCGATGGAAATCCTCGGTCCGGACCTGACTCGTTTCCGTCTGCGCCAGGCGATTGACCTGCTGGGTGGCGTGTCGAAGAAAGAAAACAAAGAGTGGGAAAAGCTGCTGGGCGCGATTGCTTAAGCACGTCTGACTCTGCGGTAACCGCCGAAGGCCGGGATCGTTTGATTCCGGCCTTCGGCGTTTTTCCCCCGGATTTTCGGGGGGAGGGCGGTAAGTGATTGTTATGCCGACAAAAAACTTTGAAATTTTTCAAAAATAAGTTTGACAGGCTTTCGATACGCCCTTAAGATTCGCCCCGTCCTCAGCGATGACATCAACGATGAGGGGCTATAGCTCAGCTGGGAGAGCGCTTGCATGGCATGCAAGAGGTCGACGGTTCGATCCCGTCTAGCTCCACCAATTTACACTTCGAAGCCTGGCCACACCGGCTCCGAAGCGATCAACACTCAGCGTTGATCAGTTGTATAGAAGGGTTTGCGTCCCCTTCGTCTAGTGGCCTAGGACACCGCCCTTTCACGGCGGTAACAGGGGTTCGAGTCCCCTAGGGGACGCCAGTTTTACAGAAGCGATGTTGCAAGATGTCGCTCCGCCGCGAGGCGAAAAATCCGGGGCTATAGCTCAGCTGGGAGAGCGCCTGCATGGCATGCAGGAGGTCAGCGGTTCGATCCCGCTTAGCTCCACCAATTTTACAGTTCAAGGTCTGGCCACACCGGCCTTGAATCAGATCAGATCTCAGCACTGATCAGCTGTATAGAAGGGTTTGTGTCCCCTTCGTCTAGTGGCCTAGGACACCGCCCTTTCACGGCGGTAACAGGGGTTCGAGTCCCCTAGGGGACGCCACGATTACCCGCTCTGCGGGATTTATAAGGGTCATTCAATTATTGAATGGCCCTTTTGTTTGTCTGGCGTTTGGCCAACTCTCCTTTTTCCTTACACTGTGCTTCAGACCAGCGGTCATATCCTCGACTTGCGGAATATTATTATGCGAATAATATTCTAGTCGTAATATTCGGAGGCAACGATGAACGATAAAAAAGCTCAAACCCGCGAACGCATCCTCAAGGCGGCCAGCGCCGCACTGATGCAGCGTGGCCCGGCGGATCCCAGCGTGGGCGAAGTGATGGGCGCCGCCGGCCTGACCGTCGGTGGTTTCTACGCGCACTTCGAAAGCAAGGACGCGATGATGCTCGAGGCGTTCAAACAACTGCTCAGCCGTCGACGCGACCTGATTGCCGACATGGATTCCGAGCTGACTGGCGAAGAGCGTCGTGCCCTGGTCGCTGCGTTCTATCTGTCACGCAAGCACCGTGATTCCAGCGATGCCGCGTGCCCGATTCCGGCTTCCATCGGCGAACTGGGGCGTCTGCCGGAATCCTTCCGCATTGCGCTGAACGAACACCTGGAACTGATGATTGCGCAGTTGGCGTCCAGCCCCGAGGACACCGACAAAGCATTGGCTGATGTGGCGTTGATGGTGGGTGGTCTGGCGCTGGCACGCGCGCTGGGCCCGGGCGATTTATCCGATCGATTGCTGCGCGCTGCCAAGTCGGCGGTGCGTTGACCTGAAGGCAACACGCCTGAGGAGAAAGCGATGAACACGTTGAAGTGGGTTCGTGGCGTTAATGGCACCTTGGGCTGGATTGCACCGCAACGAGTAGCAAGCAAAATGCGTCAGGCGTTCATGACGCCGCGCACGTTGCCGCTGCGTGATTGGGAGCTGCCGCTGCTGGCGAGTGCCGAACGCATCACGCTGCGCTTCGGCCTGTCGGCGCTGCGTTGGGGGCAGGGGCCGGCGGTGCTGTTGATGCACGGTTGGGAAGGGCGGCCCACCCAGTTTGCGGCGTTGATCACGGCGCTGGTTGAGGCCGGTTACACCGTCGTTGCCCTCGATGGCCCGGCCCATGGTCGTTCGCCGGGGCGTGAAGCCAACGTCGTACTGTTCGCCCGCGCCATGCTCGAAGCGGCCGCCGAATTGCCTCCTCTTCAAGCCGTCATCGGCCACTCCATGGGCGGCGCCAGTGCCATGCTCGCGGTGCAACTGGGCCTGCGCACCGAAACCCTGGTCAGCATCGCAGCCCCCGCACGGATCCTCGGCGTACTGCGCGGTTTTGCCCGCTATGTCGGCATGCCACCGCGGGCGCGCTCGGCGTTCATCCGCCAGGTCGAGCAGGACGTCGGCATGCGCGCCGCGACCCTCGATGTCGCGCACTATCAACTGGATATGCCGGGCCTGATCGTGCATGCCGAGGACGACACCTTTGTCTCGGTCAAGGAATCGCAATTGATCCACGAGTCATGGTTCGACAGTCGCCTGCTGCGCCTGGAAAGCGGCGGCCACCAGCGGGTGCTGGCCGACCCTCGAGTGGTTGATGGCGTGTTATCACTGTTGGCGGGGCGCAGCCTTCAAGCGCGGCAATCGGCCTGACATCCGTTACACTGCCCCGGTTGAATCATCTGACCGGGAGTGGGGCATGGGCTGGGATCGGGCAACGCCGTTCACCATTGATCTGCAAGTAGGCGCCGAGGACATCGACGGGCTGGGCCACGCGAACAACGCGGTGTACGTGACCTGGCTCGAGCGCTGCGCCTGGCGCCACTCGCAGCGTCTGGGGCTGGATCTGGTCGAATACCGGCGCTTGGATCGGGCGATGGCCGTGGTGCGTCACGAAATCGATTATCTGGCGGCGGCCTACGAAGGCGACGAACTGCAACTGGCGACCTGGATCGTCGATTGGGATCAGCGCCTGAAAATGACCCGGCACTTCCAGCTGATCCGCCCCAGCGACAACGCCACCCTGCTGCGCGCCCAGACCACTTTCGTCTGCATCGAACTGTCCAGCGGCAAACCCAAGCGCATGCCGGCGGAGTTCATCGAGGGTTACGGCCCGGCAATCCAGACTTCAGGGGTAGCGAAAATCTAACCTGTGGGAGCAGGCTCACTCCTGCAAGGGATCTGCGGTTTTTCTCGTAATCCAGTAAACTGCCGCACGTTTTTTCTTCCTGAGTAGTGTTTTCCCCATGCAAATTGCCCTGGCGCCCATGGAGGGGTTGGTCGACGACATCCTGCGCGACGTGCTGACCCGCGTTGGCGGCATCGACTGGTGCGTGACCGAGTTCATTCGGATCAACGATCAGTTGCTCACTCCGGCCTACTTCCACAAGTTCGGCCCGGAGCTGCTCAACGGCGCCCGCACCCGTTCCGGTGTGCCGTTGCGCGTGCAATTGTTGGGCTCCGATCCGGTGTGCCTGGCGGAAAACGCGGCGCTGGCCTGCGAGCTCGGCTCGGAAGTGATCGACCTGAACTTCGGCTGCCCGGCCAAGACCGTCAACAAATCCCGGGGCGGGGCAGTGCTGCTCAAGGAGCCAGAACTTCTCAACAGCATCGTCGAACACGTGCGTCGCGCCGTGCCGGCGCACATCCCGGTCACCGCGAAAATGCGCCTCGGTTTCGACAGCCCGGACGGCTCGCTGGTCTGCGCCACGGCGCTGGCCGAGGGCGGCGCCGAACACATTGTGGTGCATGCCCGGACCAAGGTTGATGGCTACAAGCCGCCGGCGCATTGGGAGTGGATTCCGCGGGTGCAGGACGTGGTCAAGGTGCCGGTGTTCGCCAACGGTGATATCTGGAGCGTCGAGGACTGGCGCCGCTGCCGCGAGATCAGCGGTGTCGAAGACATCATGCTCGGACGCGGTCTGGTGTCGCGCCCGGATCTGGCCCGGCAGATCGCTGCCGCGCGCGCCGGTGAAGAAGTGGTCGAAATGACCTGGGCCGAGCTGCTGCCGCTGATTCAGGACTTCTGGCTGCAAGCCAAGGCGCAGATGACCGCACGGCAATCGCCGGGTCGCTTGAAGCAATGGCTGGCGATGCTGACGCGCAATTATCCCGAGGCGACCGAGCTGTTTACCGTGCTGCGTCGCGAGACAGAACCGGATCAAGTCTCGCGTTTACTGGGTTTGCCGGTCGCCGCCGCAGCCTGAAAAAAATCTGCAAATACTCTCTTGAAATCATTTTGGCGGTCCCTATCTAAGGGTTACGCGATGCCGAATTCGGGTCGCGGAGTCAAAAAACCTTGCTGATTGTTTTCAGGAGATTTGAACCATGAGTACTGCATTTTCCCTGGCACCACTGTTCCGTTCCTCGGTGGGTTTCGACCGTTTCAACGACCTGTTCGAAACCGCGTTGCGCAACGAGCCAGGCAGCACCTACCCACCCTACAACGTGGAAAAACACGGTGACGATCAATACCGTATCGTCGTAGCGGCCGCCGGTTTCCAGGAAGAAGACCTGGAGCTGCAAGTCGAGAAGGGTGTGCTGACCATCAGTGGCGGCAAGCGTGATGCCAACGAAGGCGTGACCTTCCTGCATCAAGGCATTGCCCAGCGTGCTTTCAAGCTGTCCTTCCGCCTGGCCGATCACATCGAGATCAAGGCCGCCGATCTGAGCAACGGTCTGCTGAGCATCGACCTGTTGCGCGTGATCCCGGAAGAAGCGAAAGCCAAGCGCATCCCGATCAACGGAGCGCAAAAGCCGGTTCTGCAATAAGGCCGAGCAAGAAAAAAGGGCGCCACTGGCGCCCTTTTTTTGTGCTCGTCATTCGAGCATCTTTTTCAACGCCTCCAACGCCACCGGCCGACTGTGCAGATAACCCTGATACAAATGGCAGCCCAGCCCCTGCAGGAACGCCAGTTGCTCCGGCGTCTCCACGCCTTCGGCAATCACCTCCAGTTCCAGACTGCGGGCCATGGCGACGATGGCGCGGATGATCTCGGCGTCGTTGGGGTCGGTGGTCGCGTCGCGGATGAATGACTGGTCGATTTTCAGGGTGTCCACCGGCAGGCGCTTGAGGTAGGTCAGCGATGAATAGCCGGTGCCGAAATCGTCCATGGCGAAGCTCACGCCGAGTTTTTTCAGGCGACGCATCTTGCTGATGGTGTCTTCCAGGTTCTGGATGACGATGCCTTCGGTGATCTCCAGTTTCAGCAGCGAGCAGGGCAGGCCGTGGCTGCTCATGCTGTGTTCGATGCGTTCGACGAAGTCGTTCTGGCGGAACTGCCGTGGGCTGATGTTTACGCACAGGCTGAAGTTGAGCGGGTCGACCAGTTTCAGCGCGATCAATTGTTTGAACGCCTCACAGGCCTCATCGAGGATCCAGGTACCGACCTCCAGAATCAGCCCGCTGTCTTCCAGCACCTTGATGAATTCAGTGGGCGATTGCGCGCCGAGTTCCGGGTGATTCCAGCGCACCAGCGCCTCGGCGCCAATGATGCGGTTGTCCCGCGCATCGACCTGCGGCTGGTAGTGCACGTTGAATTCACCGCGCGACAACGCCAGACGTAAGTCAGTCTCCATGCGCAGCCGTTCGCTGGCCGCCTTCTGCATGGTGTTGTGGTACATCTGCGTGGTGTTGCGCCCGGAATCCTTGGCTCGGTACAGCGCAATGTCGGCGCGCTTGAGCAGGTCGGTCGGGGTCGAGCCGTGATCGGGAATCAGTGCCACGCCGATGCTCGGTGTCACTTGCAGGCGCTGGCCGTCGAGGAACATCGGCTCCGAGAGCAGTTCGCGAATGGTGTCGGCCAGTTCCCGCACTTGTGCACTGACCTCGTTGCGCGTGCCTTCGAGGCCACTGAGCAGCACCACGAATTCATCGCCGCCGAGACGCGCCACCGTGTCCTCCATGCGCACGCTGGCTTCAAGCCGCGCGGTGATGATTTTCAGCACCGTATCGCCGACCGGATGACCCAGCGAGTCGTTGATGTGCTTGAAGTGATCGAGGTCGAGGAACAGCAGCGCACCGCGCAGGTTGTGGCGCTTGAGCAGGGCGATCTGCTGGCTCAGGCGATCCATCAGCAAGGCGCGGTTGGGCAGATTGGTCAGCGGATCGTGATAGGCCAGATGGCGGATCTGTGCTTCAGCGTTTTTCAACAGGCTGACGTCCCGGGCGGTCAGCAGCAGGCACGCGGTTTCGTTGAGGGTGATCGGTTCGATCGACACTTCCACCGTCAGCAACTCACCGCGCTTGTTGCGCCCGAGCATTTCCTGATGGTGCACGCGGCCCTTGATCTGCAGTTCGGCAAGCAGCGCCGAGCGTTGTTTCTCTTCGGCCCAGATGCCGATCTGGTACACGGTTTTGCCCACCACTTCTTCGGCGCGATAGCCGGTGAGGCGGCAGAAACCGTCGTTGACCTCCAGATAGCGCCCGGTGTCACGTTCGGTGATGGTGATCGCGTCGGGGCTGGAGTGAAACGCCTTGGCGAATTTCTCTTCGCTGGCCTTGAGTGCGGCCTCGGAGCGCTGTTGTTGGGTGATGTCGCGCAGGGTGGTGACGATGCACGGCTGATTGCCGACGCTGATCTGCCGGCTGGAAATCACGCACGTCAGCGACTGGCCGTCCTTGTGCTGGACGATGATCGCGACATTGCTCAGGCCCTGTTCGCGGATCACCCGCTCGATACGTTGCAGGCTTTTCGCCGAGGCGTCCCACAGGCCGATGTCCTCGGCGGTGCGCCCGATCACGTCGGCGGCGCTCCAGCCGAAGGTCTGGGTGAAGCTGTTGTTGATTTCGATGAACTCGCCGCTGTCCTGACGGGTGACGCAGATCGGGTCGGGGCTGACCTGGAACAGCGTGGCGAATTTCTCTTCCGAAGCGACCAGACGTTGCTCGCGCTCGACCTGATCGGTGATGTCCAGCAAGGTCCCGGCCATACGCAGTGGCGCGCCATTTTCGTCGCGGTAGAGGCGGGCGCGGCTTTCCAGATAACGTGAGCTGCCATCCGCCAGTTGCACGCGATAGGTCAGTTGATAGTTGCCGGCCGGGCCTTCGCGCAGGCTGCGGTAGGCGTCGCGCATGCTGTCGCGCTCCTCGCCGGGCACGCCTTCGAAAAACTCCTCGAACGACTCGTGAAACGGGATCGGCTCCAGCCCGTGCAGTTGCGCGGCCCGCGCCGAGCCGTAGAGCATGCCGCTGGGAATGTGCCAGTCCCAGGTGCCGAGTTGCGCCGAGTCCAGCGCCAGATCAAGGCGTTCCTGACTGTCTTTCAAGGCGTGTTCGGCGGCTTTGCGTTCGGTGGTGTCGAGAAACGTGCTGAGCAGATACGGCTGGCCTTCGAGTTCGACCTTTTGCGCACTGAGGATACCGTCATGAATCTGCCCGTCGCTGGCGCGGAACTGCACTTCCATGCTGATCAATTCGCCTTTGGCCTTGGTCTTTTTCACCAGTTCGGCGCGTTGCTCCGGGTGCACCCACAGGCCCAGTTCCAGCGTGGTGCGACCGATGGCGTCCTGGACCGGCCAGCCGAACAGGCTTTCGAAATACTGGTTGGCTTCGGTGATCAGGCCGTCTTCCTGGCGCGTCAGCAGCACCATGTTCGGGCACAGGTGAAAAAGTGTGGCGAAACGTTTCTCCGAGCTGCTCAGAGCCTGTTCGCGCTGGCGCTGGTGGGTGATTTCGCGAATCACCCCGATCATTCGGGGCCGGCCGTTTTTGTCCGGCAGCAGGCTGCCGCTGATTTCCAGCCAATGCAGGCTGCCGTCGGGCCAGCGGATGCGGTGGTGCATCGCCTGTTCCAGCGGCGCACCGGCAATCACCGCGTGGAAGGCGCGCACGGTTTTCGCCCGGTCCTCGGGCGGCAGCAGGTCGAGATATTCCAGATCCTGGGGCAGCGGTTGCCGAGGATCGAAGCCAAACAGCGCCTGGGTGCCCCGTGACCAGCTGATCTGCCCGCGCTCGATGTCCCAATACCAGGCGCCGAGCCGGGCGCCGTTGAGTGCGGCGAGCAATTGCGGCGCACTCTCCCAGCTCTGCTCGGAACGTCGCGGATCAATGGCCTGAATACGCGGCATCGGCGGAATTCGGTCAACAGATTTCGGCATTGTTAACGGGCCTTGAGCTGATGGTGGCGTTAGGCACAGGGACAGCGGCTCTATAGGAGTAGCACAAGTTAGCCTGGAGTCCCTGGCAGATCGATTTGCGCATCCAGCAAGGCCATGAAAGCCCTTGCCGCATTCGACAGCGTCCGTTCGGTGTGCACGATATAGCCTAGCTGGCGACTGAGCTGTATGCCCGGCAAAGGTATGCGCGCCACCTGTTCATCAAGCATGGTGCGGGGCAGAACACTCCAGGCCAGACCAATGGAGACCATCATCTTGATGGTTTCCAGGTAGTTGGTGCTCATGGCGATGTTCGGCGTCAGCCCTTGGGCTTCGAACAAGCGTTGGACAATGTGATGAGTAAAGGTGTTGCCTCCGGGAAAAACCGCCGGATGACCGGCAATGTCCGCCAGGCTCACCGCGCCATTGCTGATCAGCGAATGTTCCGGCGCCACCACGAAATCCAGCGGGTCGTCCCACACCGGCGCGGCTTTGACCAGTGTGTGCGGCTCTGGCGCCAGGGTGATCACCGCCAGTTCCGCACGGCCATGGAGAATCTCTTCGTAGGCCACTTCCGAATCAAGGAACTGAATATCCAGCGCCACCTGTGGGTAGCGGCGGGTGAATTCCCTTAACAGGGGCGGCAAGCGGTGCAGGCCGATGTGGTGACTGGTGGCCAGGGTCAGCCGACCGCTGACTTCGCCGGTCAGGTTGGTCAGGGCACGGCGGGTGTCGTCCAGCACGTTGAGAATCTGATAAGCCCGGGGCAACAGGGCGCGGCCGGCCTCGGTCAGGCCGACTTCACGACCGAGTCGGTCGAACAGCCGCACCTTCAATTGTTGCTCCAGTCCGGCGATGCGTTTGCTGATCGCCGGTTGCGTCAGGTGCAGGCGTTCACCGGCGCCGGAGAAGCTGCCGGTCTCGGCAATCGCGATAAAAGCGTTGAGGTTGGCCAGATCCATGAATCGTATTCCAGTTGGTTATCCAAAGCATAAAAAATATGAATTTGAGTTATTTAATCTAACCCCATAGGATCGGCCTCACAAGCCAAAGGGTTATTGATAAGCCCAGGGCATAGAAACAAGCTGATGAGGAACCGTCTGATGGCCGGCAAAACGCTCTACGACAAGCTCTGGGATTCGCATTTGGTCAAACAGCGCGACGATGGCTCGGCGCTGATCTATATCGATCGTCACATCATCCACGAAGTGACCTCGCCGCAAGCCTTCGAAGGCCTGCGTCTGGCCGGGCGCAAGCCTTGGCGAATCGATGCCAACATCGCGACCCCGGACCACAACGTACCGACCACACCGGAGCGCAAGGGCGGCATCGCCGCGATTGCCGACCAGGTCTCGCGTTTGCAGGTTCAGACCCTCGATGACAACTGTGATGAGTACGGCATTGTCGAGTTCAAGATGAACGACATCCGCCAAGGCATCGTCCACGTGATCAGCCCGGAGCAGGGCGCAACCTTGCCGGGCATGACCGTAGTCTGCGGCGACTCGCACACCTCGACCCACGGCGCGTTCGGTGCCTTGGCGCACGGGATCGGCACTTCCGAGGTCGAGCACGTGCTCGCCACCCAGTGCCTGGTCGCGAAGAAAATGAAGAACATGCTGGTGCGCGTCGAAGGTCAGTTGCCATTCGGTGTGACCGCCAAGGACATCGTCCTCGCGGTGATCGGCAAGATCGGCACCGCCGGCGGTAACGGCCATGCCATCGAATTCGCCGGCAGCGCGATCCGCGACCTGTCCATCGAAGGCCGCATGACCATCTGCAACATGTCCATCGAAGCCGGCGCCCGTGTGGGTCTGGTGGCTGCGGACGAAAAGACTGTCGAGTATGTCAAGGGCCGTCCGTTCGCACCGAAAGGCGCGCAGTGGGATCAGGCGGTTGAAGCCTGGAAAGACCTGGTCTCCGACGCCGACGCCAAGTTCGACACCGTAGTTGAGTTGGACGCTGCACAGATCAAGCCGCAAGTCAGCTGGGGCACTTCGCCTGAAATGGTGCTGGCCGTTGATCAGAACGTGCCGGATCCGGCGAAGGAAATGGATCTGGTCAAGCGCGATTCGATCGTCCGCGCCTTGAAATACATGGGTTTGACCGCCAATCAGGCGATCACCGACATTCAGCTGGATCGCGTGTTCATCGGCTCCTGCACCAACTCGCGCATCGAAGACTTGCGCGCTGCGGCAGTGATTGCCAAGGGCCGCAAAGTCGCTTCGACGATCAAGCAGGCGATTGTCGTACCGGGTTCGGGTCTGGTGAAGGCGCAGGCGGAAGCCGAAGGTCTCGACAAGATCTTCCTCGAAGCCGGTTTCGAATGGCGTGAGCCGGGTTGCTCGATGTGCCTGGCGATGAACCCGGACCGTTTGGAGTCTGGCGAGCATTGCGCCTCGACCTCCAACCGTAACTTCGAAGGCCGTCAGGGCGCCGGTGGTCGTACCCACCTCGTGAGCCCGGCCATGGCCGCTGCGGCGGCGGTGAACGGTCGTTTCATCGACGTTCGTGAATTGATCTGAAGGAGAGCGCAGCATGAAAGCTTTTACCCAGCACACTGGTCTTGTCGCGCCTCTGGATCGTGCCAACGTCGACACCGACCAGATTATCCCGAAGCAGTTTTTGAAGTCGATCAAGCGCACCGGTTTCGGCCCGAACCTGTTCGACGAGTGGCGTTACCTGGATGTCGGTCAGCCGTATCAGGACAACTCCAAGCGTCCGTTGAACAAGGAGTTCGTGCTCAACGCCGAGCGTTATCAGGGCGCCAGTGTGTTGCTGGCCCGCGAGAACTTCGGTTGCGGCTCCAGCCGTGAACACGCGCCGTGGGCGCTGGAAGAATACGGTTTCCGCAGCATCATCGCGCCGAGCTACGCCGACATCTTCTTCAACAACAGCTTCAAGAACGGCTTGCTGCCGATCATCCTGAGCGACGCTGAAGTCGATGAATTGTTCAAGCAGGTCGAGGCCGAGCCGGGCTATCAATTGCAGATCGATCTGCACGAGCAGACCGTGACCAGCCCGAACGGCAAGGTGTACCGCTTCGAGATCGACGCGTTCCGCAAGCATTGCCTGCTCAATGGTCTGGACGATATCGGCCTGACCTTGCAGGACGGTGATGCGATTGCCGCGTTCGAGGCCAAGCATCGTGTGAGCCAGCCGTGGTTGTTCCGCGACGCGTAATGATTCGAAGCTGATGTAGTCAGAGCTGGCCCCATCGCTGGCAAGCCAGCTCCCACAGGTTTTGTGAACGCTGCAAATCAATGTGGGAGCTGGCTTGCCAGCGATGAGGCCGGAACAGGCACCACAAGATCAAAAGGAAGTCCCTATGACCAGCACCGCCCAACACAGTCAGGTTGTACAAAAGCAATTCGGTGAACAGGCCGCCGCCTACCTGAGCAGCGCTGTTCACGCTCAAGGCACCGAATTCGCGCTGCTACAGGCTGAACTGGCCGGGCAGGGCGAAGCCCGGCTGCTGGACCTGGGTTGCGGCGCCGGTCATGTGAGTTTTCATGTGGCGCCACTGGTCAAGGAAGTGGTGGCCTACGACCTGTCGCAGCAGATGCTCGATGTGGTGGCCGCTGCGGCGGTTGATCGCGGCATGAACAACATTGCCACGGTCAACGGCGCCGCCGAGCGCCTGCCGTTTGCCGATGGCGAATTCGATTACGTGTTCAGCCGTTATTCGGCGCACCATTGGAGCGACCTCGGGGTGGCCCTGCGTGAAGTGCGTCGGGTGCTGAAACCGGGCGGTGTGGCAGCGTTCATCGACGTGTTGTCACCGGGCAGTCCGTTGTTCGACACTTACCTGCAAAGCGTCGAAGTGCTGCGCGACACCAGCCACGTGCGCGATTATTCCGCCGGCGAGTGGTTGCGTCAGGTCAGCGAGGCCGGGCTGCATACCCGCAGCACCACGCGTCAGCGCCTGCGTCTGGAGTACCGCAGTTGGGTCGAGCGCATGCGCACGCCCGAGGTGATGCGCGCGGCGATCCGCCAGTTGCAGCAGTCGATGGGCAACGAAGTACGAGAATATTTTGAGATTGATGCCGACGGCTCGTTCAGTACAGATGTAATCGTATTGATGGCTGAGCGCTAAGAATTTTTCCGGGCGCGCCCTGAGTGGCGCACCGATTGAAGACACGAGGAAAGCATGAGCAAGCAGATTCTGATTCTCCCAGGTGACGGTATTGGTCCGGAAATCATGGCCGAAGCGGTCAAGGTGCTGGAGCTGGCCAACGACAAGTACAGCCTGGGCTTCGAGCTGAGCCATGACGTGATCGGTGGCGCGGCCATCGACAAGCATGGCGTGCCGTTGGCCGACGAAACCCTCGAGCGTGCCCGTGCTGCCGACGCCGTGCTGCTGGGCGCAGTGGGCGGCCCGAAATGGGACACCATCGAGCGTGATATCCGCCCTGAGCGCGGTCTGCTGAAGATTCGTGCGCAACTGGGTCTGTTCGGCAACCTGCGTCCGGCGATCCTCTACCCGCAACTGGCTGATGCATCGAGCCTGAAGCCGGAAATCGTTGCCGGGCTGGACATCCTGATCGTCCGTGAGCTGACCGGCGGCATCTACTTCGGCGCGCCACGCGGCACCCGCACCCTGGAAAACGGCGAGCGTCAGTCTTACGACACCCTGCCGTACAGCGAAAGCGAAATCCGCCGTATCGCCCGCGTCGGTTTCGACATGGCCATGGTTCGCGGCAAAAAGCTGTGCTCGGTGGACAAGGCCAACGTGCTGGCGTCCAGCCAACTGTGGCGTGAAGTGGTCGAGCAGGTCGCCAAGGATTACCCTGAAGTCGAGTTGAGCCACATGTACGTCGACAACGCCGCCATGCAACTGGTGCGCGCACCGAAGCAGTTCGACGTGATCGTCACCGACAACATGTTCGGCGACATTCTCTCCGACGAAGCCTCGATGCTTACCGGATCGATCGGCATGCTGCCGTCGGCCTCGCTGGATTCGAACAACAAGGGCATGTACGAGCCGTGCCACGGTTCGGCCCCGGACATCGCCGGCAAAGGCATTGCCAACCCGTTGGCGACCATTCTGTCGGTGTCGATGATGCTGCGTTACAGCTTCAATCTGCACGATGCGGCCGATGCCATCGAGAAAGCCGTCAGCGTGGTGCTGGATCAAGGCTTGCGCACCGGTGACATTTATTCGGCCGGTTGCACTAAAGTCGGAACGCAGGAAATGGGTGACGCAGTAGTCGCCGCGCTGCGGAATCTGTAATCTCTCGGGCCCGCTGCGAAATTCAATACAAAGCAGCGGCCCACTTTTCAAGAAGGTGTAGTTGCGATGAAACGTGTAGGTCTGATCGGTTGGCGCGGCATGGTCGGTTCCGTGCTCATGCAGCGGATGCTGGAAGAGCAGGATTTCGATCTTATCGAGCCGGTGTTTTTCACCACTTCCAATGTCGGTGGCCAAGGCCCGTCCGTGGGCAAGGATATTGCTCCGCTCAAGGACGCTTACAGCATTGAAGAGCTGAAAACCCTCGACGTGATCCTGACCTGCCAGGGCGGCGACTACACCAGCGAAGTGTTCCCGAAGCTGCGCGAAGCCGGCTGGCAGGGTTACTGGATCGACGCGGCTTCCAGCCTGCGGATGAACGATGACGCCGTCATCATTCTCGACCCGGTCAACCGCAAGGTCATCGACCAGCAACTGGACGCGGGCACCAAGAACTACATCGGCGGCAACTGCACCGTCAGCCTGATGCTGATGGGCCTGGGCGGTCTGTTCGAGGCCGGTCTGGTCGAGTGGATGAGCGCCATGACTTATCAGGCGGCCTCCGGTGCCGGCGCGCAGAACATGCGTGAACTGATCAAGCAGATGGGCGCGACCCATGCTGCGGTGGCCGATCAGCTGGCCGATCCGGCGAGCGCGATCCTCGACATCGACCGTCGCGTGGCCGAAGCCATGCGCAGCGACGCGTACCCGACCGAAAACTTCGGCGTACCGCTGGCCGGCAGCCTGATTCCGTGGATCGACAAGGAACTGCCGAACGGCCAGAGCCGCGAAGAGTGGAAGGCCCAGGCCGAGACCAACAAGATCCTCGGCCGCTTCAAGAGCCCGATCCCGGTCGACGGCATCTGCGTGCGCATCGGCGCCATGCGTTGCCACAGCCAGGCGCTGACCATCAAGCTGAACAAAGACGTGCCGATCGCTGATATCGAAGGGCTGATCAGCCAGCACAACCCTTGGGTCAAACTGGTGCCGAACAACCGCGACATCAGCATGCAGGAGCTGAGCCCGACCAAGGTCACCGGCACCCTGAACGTACCGGTGGGTCGTCTGCGCAAGCTGAACATGGGCTCGCAATTCGTCGGTGCCTTCACCGTCGGCGACCAACTGCTGTGGGGCGCGGCCGAACCGCTGCGTCGCATGCTGCGGATCCTGCTTGAGCGTTGATCGCTTGATGCAATGAAAGAACCCGTGCCTTGTGAGAGGTGCGGGTTTTTTTATGCCTGAGGGTTCCCGGTGTCAGGTCTGGCGCCTTCGCGAGCAAGCCCGCTCCCACCCTTGAAATGCGTTCCCCTGTGGGAGCGAGCCTGCTCGCGAAGGGTTCGGTGCAGACACTGTGCATTCCGACAGAAATTGCCTGCATCTCACTCACCCGGTAAAGTGCCGCTCCCCCCGTTTCGCCAGAGGTAGAACCATGACCCAGACCCTTGATATTGCCGTCGTCGGCGCCACCGGTACTGTCGGCGAAACCCTCGTTCAGATTCTCGAAGAGCGCGACTTCCCGGTAGGCAACCTGCACCTCCTGGCCAGCAGCGAATCCGCCGGCAGTTCGGTGCTGTTTCGCAACAAGAACGTGCGCGTGCGTGAAGTCGACGAGTTCGATTTCAGCAAGGTCAAACTGGTATTCTTTGCCGCTGGCGCTGCCGTTTCCCTGAGTTACGCGGCGCGTGCCCACGCGGCCGGTTGCTCGCTGATCGACCTGTCCGGCGCGTTGCCGGCCGAGCAGGCGCCGCAAGTGGTGCCGGAGGCCAACGCCGAGGTCATTGCCGGTCTGAAAGCACCGTTCCAGGTCAGCAGCCCAAGCCCTTCGGCGACGACGCTGGCCGTGGTGCTGGCGCCGCTGCTCGATTTGCTCGAACTGCAATACGTCAACGTCACCGCCAATCTGGCCGTGTCCGCCCAAGGTCGCGAAGCTGTGACCGAGCTGGCGCGGCAGACCGCTGAGTTGCTGAACATGCGTCCGCTGGAGCCGACTTTCTTTGATCGGCAGATGGCCTTCAACCTGTTGGCCCAGGTCGGCACGCCCGACGCTCAAGGCCACACGCTGCTGGAAAAACGGCTGGTGCGCGAGTTGCGTCAGGTGCTGAAGCAGCCTTTATTAAAGATTTCCGCCACTTGCGTTCAAGCCCCGGTGTTTTTTGGCGATAGCTATAGCGTCACCTTGCAGTCAGCGAGTGCGGTTGACCTGGCAAAGGTCAACGCTGCGCTTGAGGATGCGCCCGGCATCGAGCTGGTTGAGGCCGGCGATTATCCGACTGCGGTGGGTGACGCGGTGGGGCAGGACGTTGTCTATGTCGGTCGGGTGCGCAGCGGTGTCGACGACCCGGCGGAACTTAATCTGTGGCTGACGTCAGATAACGTACGCAAAGGCGCGGCCCTGAATGCTGTGCAGGTCGCTGAATTGTTGATAAAAGACCTGCTGTAAAAGATACTTGGCAACAATTTGTCGACTGATTCTAGGTGAGCGCTATGCTTGCCCGGAGCACTTGATAACGTGTCACCCTCCGGGACTTTCCGGGGCATCAAAGAAATGATCGCGCGCGGCAGTCTGTCGTCGTCGCGCGCAATGCCTTACGGCAGCGGCAATCAACATCTTCTCGCTGGCCGAGGAACGTTCAAACAAAGGATGAGGCTATGGTTCAAGTTCGCAAACTGGTGTTAGCAATAGCGGCCGCCTCGGCGCTGTCCTCCGGTATGGCGCATGCCCTCGGGCTCGGGGAGCTGACCCTGAAGTCGACCCTGAACCAGCCGCTGGTGGCCGAGATCGAGCTGCTCGACGTCAAGGATCTCACTGCTGCCGAAGTGGTGCCGAGCCTGGCTTCACCCGAAGATTTCGCCAAGGCCGGCGTCGATCGCCAGGCCTTCCTCAACGACCTGACGTTCACCCCGGTGCTCAACGCCAGCGGCAAAAGCGTGCTGCGCGTGACTTCGAGCAAGCCGCTGTCGGAACCGATGGTGAAATTCCTCGTGCAGGTGATGTGGCCGAATGGCCGTCTGCTGCGCGATTACAGTGTGCTGCTGGATCCGTCGAAATTCTCGCCACAGACCGCTGACGCCGCTGCGCAACCGGCACCGTCGCAGACCATCACCGCACCGACCACCGGCGCCACGCACCCGTCGCAATACACCACCACGCCGCGCGACACCCTGTGGGAAATTGCCGCGAAGGCGCGCACCGGCGGTTCGGTGCAGCAGACCATGCTGGCGATTCAGGCGCTCAACCCGGATGCGTTCATCGACGGCAACATCAACCGGCTGAAAACCGGTCAGGTGCTGCGCCTGCCGGACTCGGTGGAAAGCACCGCGCTGCCGCAATCGAAAGCGATTGCCGAAGTCGCCGCGCAGAACGAAGCCTGGCGTCAGGGTCGTCGCTATGTGGCCAAGCCGGGTACCGGCCAGCAGCAGCTCGATGCCACCAAGCGTGGTCGCAGCAATGTCGGCGCCGGCCAGAATGCCAAGGACAACCTGAGTCTGGTCTCTGCCGAAAACGCCAAAGGGCGTGGCAAAGGCCCGGCCGGCGATGCCAAGGCCTTGAGCAACAAGCTGGCGGTGACTCAGGAAAGCCTCGACACGACCCGTCGTGACAACGAGGAACTGAAAAGCCGCATGGCCGATCTGCAAAGTCAGTTGGACAAGCTGCAACGCCTGATCGAGCTGAAGAACAATCAACTGGCGAAGATGCAGGCCGAAGGCCCGGGCGCTGCGCCAGCCGCCACTGCTGCCGTACCGGCGATCACCGCCGAACTGGCTGCAACCCCTCCAGCCACCCCGGCAGAAGCGGCGCCAACACCTGAATCGGCGATTGCGCCACCGGTCGACACGCCTGCCGAGACGCCAGTGGTTGCGCCAAAACCGGTAGTCGATGAAGACAAAACCTTCAATGAACTGCTGACCAATCCGATCCTGCTGGGTCTGATCGGTGGCGGTGCGGTGGTGTTGCTGCTTCTGCTGTTGCTGCTGGCCCGTCGCCGCAAAGCCCAGCAGGAAGCCGAGAAACACCTGCGCATGGCCCGCGCTCTGGCGGAAGAGCAAGAGTTCTCCGCCGAGCAGGATCTGCCGGAAAGCAGCTTCGAAGGCCTGGAAACACCTGCTGCCAGCGTCAAGCTCAACACCCCGGCACCTGCGCCAGCGCCTGCTGCGGTAGTGGCTCCGGTGGTGATGGCTGAGCCGATTGCCGCGCCATTGGTCGCACCGTCCGCCGAGCGTTCCGATGACGTGCTGGACAAGGCGCAGTCGCACATCAATGCCGGTCGCCTGAATCAGGCCGCAGCGTTGCTGGAAGAGGGCGTCAGCCTCGAGCCGCAACGCAGTGATCTGCGTCTGAAGCTGATGGAAGTCTACGGTCAGCAGGGTGATCGCGATGCGTTCGTGGGGCAGGAGCGTCAGTTGGTGGCCAACGGTGATAACTTCGCCAAGGTCGAAGAGCTGAAAAAACGCTTCCCGGCCATGGCGGTCGTCGCTGTCGCGGGTCTGGCTGCAGCGGCAGCCGCCGCCGAGCTGGACGCGCAATACGTCAAGGAGCTGCTGCTCGACGAGCCTGAGGTGCCTGCACCTGAGCCTGCGGCAGACGATCTCGATAGCGCGTTCGACCTGAGCCTGGACGATCTCGACAACATCACTCCGGTTGAGCCTGCACCTGTTGTTGAGCCTGACGCGCCGGTAGAGCTGGACGAATTCCCGGCAGACGACGATCTGAGCTTTGAATCGGTGCTGCAACAGCAGACCGAGATCAAAGAGAACCTCGACGACCTGTCGGACTTCGACCTCGATCTGGATCTGGGGGCCGAGCCTGCGCCAGCCCCGGCGGCGGATCTGGCGGATGATGACTTCCTGCTGGATCTGGACGAAGGCGTGAAAGATCTGTCGCCGGCCGAGCCTGTGGTCGCCAACGAAGTGCCACAGGACGATCTGGAGCTGCCGGCGGATTTCGATCTGTCGCTGGCTGATGAAATGGACAGCAACCCGGCGGCCGAGCCTGACGCATTCGCAGCGGAACTGAATGACGTCAACGCCGAGCTGGATCGCCTGTCGCAGAGCATCGCCGAGCCGACCTTCACCGAAGCCGATGCGGCCATGGGCGATGATCTGGGCGAGGACGATTTCGACTTCCTCGCCGGCACCGACGAAGCCGCGACCAAACTCGATCTGGCCCAGGCCTACATCGATATGGGCGACAGCGACGGCGCACGCGACATCCTCAACGAAGTGTTGACCGAGGGTGACGAAAAGCAGCGTGGCGAAGCCAAGGAAATGCTTTCGCACCTGGCATGAGCCAGCAGTAAATAAAAACGGCAGCCCATTGAGGCTGCCGTTTTTGTTTGGGCTGGATTCTGCAGCGCCTGGAATGGCGCTTTCGCGAGCAAGCCCGCTCCCACATTTGAAATGTGCTCTACCTGTGGGAGGGGGCTTGCTCGCGAAGAGGCCGGATCGGTCAACACAGAACTGACTGGCATCCCCGACTCACAGCCTTATAATGCCCGCCTTTGTACATCAGCAGGCTGTCCCACCTTGGCAAACATAGATAACCCGGTCGCCGAAATGGCACCCGAAGGCTTTTACCGTGTGGCACTGGGTGTCGAGTACAAAGGCTCGCGCTACAGCGGCTGGCAGCGTCAGTTGACCGGCGTGGCCACGGTGCAGGAAGAGCTCGAAAAAGCCTTGTCGAAAGTCGCCAATTCGCCGATTTCGCTGCAGTGCGCCGGGCGTACCGATGCCGGGGTGCATGCTTGCGGACAAGTGGTTCATTTCGACACGCCAGTCGATCGTTCGCTGAAAGCCTGGGTGATGGGCGCCAATATCAATCTGCCCCACGACATCAGTGTCAGTTGGGCGCGGGTGATGCCGGCGCATTTCCATGCGCGGTTCAAAGCCATCGCCCGGCGTTATCGCTATGTGATCTACAACGATCAGATTCGTCCGGCGCATCTCAACGAAGAGATCACCTGGAACCACCGCCCACTCGACGTTGAGCGCATGGCTGAAGCGGCGCAATACCTGATCGGCACTCATGATTTCAGTGCGTTCCGCGCCGGCCAGTGCCAGGCCAAGTCGCCGATCAAGAAAATGCACCACCTGCGCGTGACCCGTCACGGCAAGATGATCGTGCTCGATATCCGCGCCAACGCCTTTTTGCACCACATGGTGCGCAACATCGCCGGTGTGTTGATGACCATCGGTGCTGGCGAGCGCCCGGTCGAGTGGATGAAGGAAGTGCTGGAAAGCCGCGAGCGCCGTTCCGGTGGCGTGACAGCGCATCCGTACGGGTTGTATCTGGTGCAGGTCGAGTATCACGATGAATTTCCGTTGCCCGAGCGTTTTATCGGGCCACATTTCCTTACGGGTTTCTCGGAACTTGACGGCTGACGCCCTCGAGCGCTTTTGTTACCATCCGGGACTTTCCCGAATTTGACGCGGAGTTTTTCTCGATATGTCAGCCGTTCGCAGCAAGATCTGCGGGATTGCCCGCATAGAAGATGCGTTGGCAGCGGTCGAGGCCGGGGCGGACGCGATCGGGTTCGTGTTCTACGCCAAGAGCCCGCGTGCAGTGAGCGTGCAGCAGGCAAGGGCGATCATCCAGGCCTTGCCACCGTTCGTGACGACGGTGGGCCTGTTCGTCAATGCCAGCCGCTGCGAGTTGGGGGAAATCCTCGATGCCGTGCCGCTGGATCTGTTGCAGTTCCATGGCGACGAAACCGCTGAACAGTGCGAAGGCTGGCATCGTCCGTACATCAAGGCATTGCGGGTCAAGGCCGGCGACGACATCGCGGCTGCCGTCGATGCCTATCCGAGTGCCAGTGGCGTGCTGCTCGACACTTACGTCGAAGGCGTGCCGGGCGGAACCGGCGAGGCGTTCGACTGGTCATTGATTCCGCAAGCGTTGAGCAAGCCACTGATTCTGGCCGGTGGCCTCACCCCGGAAAACGTCGCCGACGCTGTGGCCCGGGTCAAACCGTACGCGGTCGATGTCAGCGGCGGGGTAGAAGCGAGCAAGGGCATCAAGGATCATGCGAAGATCCGCGCGTTCATCAATGCCGTACGTAGAAGCTCGCAGGGAGCGTCTACTTCGATGTGACGGCTGGCGAACTGCCGCCGTCCATCAATGCACTTGCACAAAGCAGGCGAGGCTGAGGGTTTCTGGAGTTGCACGCAGGTCATGTTCCGCGCTGACCGCGGCGTTCCATCAATCATCGCCACACACATGAATTTAGCTGAAGGGCATACGCGGGGCTGCGAACCAGAGCGTTCGGGCCGCCGGTACTGGAGAAAGAAAGCATGAGCAACTGGTTGGTAGACAAACTGATCCCTTCGATCATGCGTTCGGAGGTCAAGAAGAGCTCGGTGCCTGAAGGTCTGTGGCACAAATGCCCGTCCTGCGAGGCTGTGCTGTATCGCCCTGAGCTGGAAAAGACCCTGGACGTTTGCCCCAAGTGCAACCACCACATGCGCATCGGCGCACGGGCGCGCATCGACATCTTCCTGGATGCCGAAGGCCGCAACGAGCTGGGTGCAGATCTGGAGCCGGTTGACCGTCTGAAATTCCGCGACGGCAAGAAGTACAAGGACCGTCTGGTCGCTGCACAGAAGCAGACCGGCGAAAAAGACGCGCTGATCTCCGTCAGCGGCACCCTGCTGGGTATGCCGGTGGTGGTGTCGGCGTTCGAATTCAGCTTCATGGGCGGTTCCATGGGCGCCATCGTCGGTGAGCGCTTCGTGCGCGCCGCCAACTACGCCCTGGAAAACCGTTGCCCGATGATCTGCTTCGCCGCCTCCGGTGGTGCGCGCATGCAGGAAGCGCTGATCTCGCTGATGCAGATGGCCAAGACGTCGGCGGTACTGGCGCGTTTGCGTGAAGAAGGCATTCCGTTCATCTCGGTGCTGACCGATCCGGTCTACGGCGGCGTTTCCGCCAGCCTGGCAATGCTCGGCGACGTGATCGTCGGTGAGCCGAAAGCCCTGATCGGCTTCGCCGGTCCGCGCGTGATCGAGCAGACCGTGCGTGAAAAACTGCCGGAAGGCTTCCAGCGCAGCGAGTTCCTGCTGGAGCATGGCGCGATCGATCTGATCATCGATCGTCGTGAACTGCGTCCACGCCTGGGCAATCTGCTGGCGCAACTGACCGGCCAGCCGACTCCGACCTACGTCGCCGCTCCTGTCGAGCCAATCGTCGTTCCACCGGTGCCTGCCAACGTATGACCGAGCGTACCCTTGGCGAGTGGCTCGCCTACCTTGAGCAGTTGCATCCATCGGCCATCGACATGGGGCTGGAGCGTTCGCAACAGGTAGCGTCCCGCATGGGACTGGGCCAGCCGGCGCCTCGGGTGATTACGGTCACCGGCACCAACGGCAAGGGTTCGACCTGCGCTTTCGTGGCTTCATTGCTGCGGGCGCAGGGCCTGAGCGTGGGTGTCTACAATTCTCCGCACCTGCTGCGTTACAACGAGCGGGTGCAGCTCAATGGCGTCGAAGCCACTGATGCTCAGCTGTGCGAAGCCTTCGCTGCGGTGGAGGCCGGGCGTGGCGACACTTCCCTGACTTACTTCGAAATGGGCACCCTGGCGGCGTTCTGGCTGTTTCAACAGGCAAAACTTGACGCTGTGGTGCTGGAAGTCGGGCTGGGCGGGCGTCTGGACACGGTCAATGTGGTGGACGCCGATATCGCGCTGGTCACCAGCATTGGCGTCGATCATGCCGAATACCTGGGCAATACCCGCGAATCCGTGGCCTTCGAGAAGGCCGGGATTTTCCGTCAGGGCAAACCTGCACTGTGCGGTGACCTGAATCCTCCGCAACCGTTGCTCGACAAGGTCCGCGAGTTGGCGTGCCCGTTCTCTCTGCGCGGGCGCGACTTCGATCTGGGGATCACCGATCACGACTGGCAATGGCGCGGCACTGACGCCCAAGGTCAGGTGGTCGAATTGCATGATTTGCCGCTGCTCGATCTGCCGATGGAAAACGCAGCGCTGGCGTTGCAGGCGTATCTGCTGCTCGGCTTGCCGTGGAATCCGTCGCAAATTGTTGCGGCCTTGCAGGCCACCCGTGTGGTGGGTCGGCTGGATCGCCGCTCGTTCGAGTTCAACGGCAAGCGCCTGAACCTGCTACTGGACGTGGGGCATAACCCGCACGCGGCGGAGTATCTGGCGCGGCGCCTGGCCAGTCGGCCGCCGGTAGGCAAGCGCCTGGCGGTGTTCGGCTTGCTGGCCGACAAGGATCTGGATGGTGTTGTCGGCGAATTGAATGCTAGTGTCCAGCATTGGGCGGTCGCGCCGCTGGATTCGCCGCGTTCGCGTCCGGTCAGTGAATTGCACGCCGGATTGCAGAACCTTGGCGCGTCCGTCACGTCCTATGACAGTGTCGCGGCTGCGCTGGAAGGGCAGTGCGAGATCGCAACCAGCGACGACGAGATTCTGTTGTTCGGATCATTTTATTGTGTCGCCGAGGCCCTTGAATGGCTGGCCCGGCGCTCCACGGAGGAAGCGGCAAATGGCTTTGCTGGATAAAGCGTACAAGCAGCGCATGGTTGGCGCCCTGGTGCTGGTGGCACTGGCGGTGATTTTCCTGCCGATGCTGTTTTCCCGCCAGGACGAGCAACGTCAAGTGACGGTCGAGGCGCCTGCCGCGCCGCAAGCCCCTTCGATGCCGCAGGTGCAAATGGAGTCGGTGGCCGTGCCTGAGCCGCAAGCTTTGCCACAAGAACCGGTGCCAGCGGATGAAGAAGTCGCAGAAGATACTGCGCCTGCTGCACCAATCGCGGCAGCCCCGGCGCCGACGGCGCCCATAGCAATCGCCAAGCCGCCTGCGCCGCCTGCGGTGGCCAAACCGATTCCGGCACCTGCTCAGCCTATTGCTGCTGCGTCGAAACCTGACACCACGCAAAGTCGCGTCGATGCCAACGGTCTGTCGGTCAGCTGGTCGGTGCAACTGGCCAGCCTGTCGAGTCGCGCCAGCGCCGAAAGCCTGCAGAAAACTCTGCGCAGCCAAGGCTATAACGCCTATATCCGTTCCGCCGATGGCAAGAATCGGGTGTTCGTCGGGCCGCTGATCGAGCGTGCCGAGGCCGATCGTCTGCGTGATCTATTGAGCCGCCAGCAGAACCTCAAGGGTTTTGTCGTGCGCTTCCAGCCCGAGCGCGGCTAGGATCTATCGATTCGATTGAAATGCACTGAAAATCGCAGCTTACCGACAGCGGTGCGCTCTGCTAAAATGCGCCGCCTTATCCGTCTGTAGGCTGCACTGTGCCATTTACCCTGGTTGACTGGGCGATCGTTGCAATCATCGCCATCTCCGCTTTGATCAGTTTGAGCCGCGGCTTCGTCAAGGAAGCATTATCGCTGGTGACCTGGATCATCGCAGGAGCGGTTGCCTGGATGTTCGGTGGCTCACTGTCCGAGTACCTCGCCGGATACATCGAAACCCCATCGGCTCGCGTGATCGCGGGCTGTGCCATCATGTTTGTCGCCACACTGATCGTGGGCGCAATGATCAATTATCTTATCGGCGAGTTGGTGCGGGTGACCGGATTGTCCGGCACCGATCGATTCCTGGGCATGGCCTTCGGCGCGGCGCGTGGCGTGTTGCTGGTGGTCGTGGCAGTCGGGCTGTTGAGCCTGGGGCCGGTACAGCAGGACGGGTGGTGGAAAGAATCACAGCTCGTGCCAAAGTTTCTATTGGTCGCCGACTGGTCCAAAAACCTGATTCTCGGGTGGAGCAGTCGGTGGCTTGCCAGCGGAATCAGCGTACCCGCTGATATTCCGTTCAAGGAGCAACTCTTGCCGTCGGCCAAAACGCCTCAGTGAGTGTTGTTCAGTTCAGATCCATTAAGTAGGGGTTGCGTCGCATGTGTGGCATCGTCGGTATCGTCGGTAAGTCGAACGTCAATCAGGCGCTGTATGACGCGCTAACCGTGCTCCAGCACCGCGGCCAGGACGCTGCCGGTATCGTGACCAGCCATGATGGCCGGTTGTTCTTGCGCAAGGACAATGGTCTGGTGCGTGACGTGTTTCAGCAGCGTCACATGCAGCGCCTGGTCGGCCACATGGGTATCGGCCACGTCCGTTACCCGACTGCCGGCAGCTCGACCTCGGCCGAAGCGCAGCCGTTTTACGTCAACTCGCCTTACGGCATCACCCTGGCGCACAACGGCAACCTGACCAACGTTGAACAGTTGGCCAAGGAGATCTACGAATCCGACCTGCGTCACGTCAACACCAGTTCCGACTCGGAAGTGCTGCTCAACGTGTTCGCCCACGAGCTGGCCCAGCGCGGCAAGCTGCAGCCGACCGAAGAAGACGTGTTTGCCGCCGTGACCGACGTGCACAACCGTTGCGTCGGCGGTTACGCGGTGGTGGCGATGATCACCGGTTACGGCATCGTCGGTTTCCGTGACCCGCACGGCATCCGTCCGATCGTGTTCGGCCAGCGTCACACCGACGAAGGCGTCGAGTACATGATCGCTTCCGAAAGCGTTTCGCTAGACGTGCTCGGTTTCACCCTGATCCGCGACTTGGCCCCGGGCGAAGCGGTCTACATCACTGAAGACGGCAAACTGCACACCCGTCAGTGCGCGACCAACCCGTCCCTGACCCCCTGCATCTTCGAACACGTTTACCTGGCGCGTCCGGATTCGATCATCGACGGCGTGTCGGTGTACAAGGCGCGTCTGCGCATGGGCGAGAAACTCGCCGAGAAGATCCTGCGCGAGCGTCCGGAGCACGACATCGACGTGGTCATCCCGATTCCGGACACCAGCCGCACCGCCGCGCTGGAGCTGGCGAACCACCTGGGCGTGAAATTCCGCGAAGGCTTTGTCAAGAACCGTTACATCGGCCGGACCTTCATCATGCCGGGCCAGGCTGCCCGCAAGAAGTCGGTTCGCCAGAAGCTCAACGCGATCGAGCTGGAATTCCGCGGCAAGAACGTGATGCTGGTCGACGACTCGATCGTACGCGGCACCACCTGCAAGCAGATCATCCAGATGGCCCGCGAAGCCGGCGCGAAAAACGTCTACTTCTGCTCGGCGGCCCCGGCCGTACGCTTCCCGAACGTTTACGGCATCGACATGCCGAGCGCTCACGAACTGATCGCACACAATCGTTCGACTCAGGATGTGGCGGATCTGATCGGTGCAGACTGGCTGATCTATCAGGATCTGCCTGACTTGATCGAAGCAGTCGGTGGCGGCAAGATCAAGATCGAAAACTTCGATTGCGCGGTGTTCGACGGCAAGTACGTCACCGGCGACGTCGATGAGGCCTACCTGGACAAGATCGAGCAGGCACGCAACGATGCCTCCAAGGTCAAGACCCAGGCGGTCAGTGCGATCATCGATCTGTACAACAACTGAGTTTCTACCGGCCCTGAGGGGCCGGTTTTGTATCTGGCAAAAGACTTTCATTTATTCAGAACAGGGCAAGGAGTGACAGCATGAGTCAGGAATGGGATGCCGGTCGGCTGGACAGCGACCTCGAAGGCGTAGCGTTCGATACCCTGGCCGTACGTGCCGGTCAGCACCGTACGCCGGAAGGCGAACACGGTGATCCGATGTTCTTCACTTCCAGCTACGTGTTCCGCACCGCTGCCGACGCGGCCGCGCGGTTTGCCGGGGAAGTGCCGGGCAACGTTTACTCGCGCTACACCAACCCGACCGTGCGCGCGTTCGAAGAGCGTATCGCTGCGCTGGAAGGCGCTGAGCAAGCGGTCGCCACCGCCACGGGCATGGCCGCGATCATGGCGGTGGTGATGAGCCTGTGCAGTGCCGGCGATCACGTCCTGGTGTCGCGCAGCGTGTTCGGTTCGACCATCAGCCTGTTCGAGAAATACTTCAAGCGTTTCGGTGTGCAAGTTGACTACGTGCCGCTGGCCGATCTCTCGGCTTGGGATGCGGCGATCAAGCCGAACACCAAGCTGCTGTTCGTCGAGTCGCCGTCCAATCCGTTGGCCGAGCTGGTGGATATCACCGCACTGGCGGAAATCGCTCACGCCAAAGGCGCGATGCTGGTGGTCGACAACTGCTTCTGCACGCCTGCCTTGCAGCAACCGCTGAAACTCGGTGCGGACATCGTCGTGCACTCGGCGACCAAGTTCATCGACGGCCAGGGCCGCTGCATGGGCGGTGTGGTGGCCGGTCGCAGCGAGCAGATGAAAGAAGTTGTCGGTTTCCTGCGCACCGCCGGGCCGACACTGAGTCCGTTCAACGCGTGGATCTTCCTCAAGGGCCTGGAAACCCTGAATCTGCGGATGAAGGCGCACTGCGCCAACGCCCAGCAACTGGCCGAATGGCTGGAGCAGCAGGACGGTATCGAGAAGGTTCATTACGCCGGTCTCAAGAGCCATCCGCAGCATGAACTGGCCCAGCGTCAGCAGAAGGGCTTCGGCGCGGTGGTGAGTTTCGAGGTCAAGGGCGGCAAAGAGGGCGCGTGGCGCTTTATCGATGCCACCCGGTTGATCTCGATCACCGCCAACCTTGGTGACAGCAAAACCACCATCACTCATCCGAGCACCACCTCCCATGGCCGTCTGGCGCCACAGGAGCGTGAAGCAGCAGGGATTCGTGACAGCCTGATCCGCATCGCGGTCGGTCTGGAAGACGTGGCGGACCTGCAGGCTGATCTGTCGCGCGGTCTGGCGGCGTTGTGATCGAGTTGTCTACTCCGAAGGCGGGCACCCATGGCCGCGTGGCGCTGGTTACCGGTGCTGCGCGCGGCATCGGTTTGGGTATCGCGGCCTGGTTGATCAGCGAAGGCTGGCAAGTGGTGTTGACTGATCTCGATCGTGTGCGCGGTTCGAAAGTGGCGAAGGTGCTGGGCGAGAATGCCTGGTTCATCGCCATGGACGTGGCGGATGAAAGTCAGGTCGCGCTGGGCGTTGCCGAGGTGCTCGGCCAATTTGGTCGTCTCGATGCGCTGGTGTGCAACGCGGCAGTCGCTGACCCGCACAACATCACCCTGGAAAGTCTTGATCTGGCGTACTGGAATCGGGTGCTGGCGGTGAATCTCAGCGGGCCGATGCTGCTGGCCAAGCACTGTGCGCCGTATCTGCGCGCGCACAACGGCTCGATCGTCAATCTGGCCTCGACCCGTGCGCGGCAGTCGGAGGCTGATTCCGAGGCGTATGCGGCGAGCAAGGGCGGGTTGTTGGCGCTGACCCACGCGCTGGCGATCAGCCTCGGGCCGGAAATTCGCGTCAATGCGGTCAGCCCTGGCTGGATTGATGCCCGGGATCCTTCTGCGCGGCGAGCAGAACCTTTGGCCGATGCCGATCATGCTCAGCATCCGGCGGGCAGGGTAGGGACGGTCGAGGATGTGGCGGCGATGGTCGCGTGGCTGTTGTCGCGCAATGCCGGGTTTGTCACCGGGCAGGAATTCGTCGTGGATGGCGGCATGACCAAGAAGATGATTTACACGGACTAAGAAGCGAAGCCGCAAACCTGTAGGAGTGAGCCTGCTCGCGATAGCGGTTTCAGGGTTGTTGCTTTCTTCAAGGAATGAAGCAATTTCGTCTTTTTCAGAAAAACTTCAATCCTGCTATTGACTTAGGTTCGCTACCTGCGTAAATTTCGCGGCCTCGGAGATGCAAACGGGTGATTAGCTCAGCTGGGAGAGCGTCTGCCTTACAAGCAGAATGTCGGCGGTTCGATCCCGTCATCACCCACCACTCCCCGAGAAACTTGCGAAAGCAAGAGGTAGGCTGAAAGTGCCTCCACCGACGCGCAGCGGTAGTTCAGTCGGTTAGAATACCGGCCTGTCACGCCGGGGGTCGCGGGTTCGAGTCCCGTCCGCTGCGCCATATTTTACGAGTCAGACATTGTCTGGTTCGCGATTGCAAAGCACCGAAGCTTTCAGTCAAAACGAGTTACTTGAGCGCAAGCTCAAAGCGATACGCAGCGGTAGTTCAGTCGGTTAGAATACCGGCCTGTCACGCCGGGGGTCGCGGGTTCGAGTCCCGTCCGCTGCGCCATATCTGTTTCAAGGACCACTGAACGCCTTGAAACACCGAAAGCAACCGTTGGTTGTTTCGGAATCGATAGCAAAGACCCTGGTCGAAAGGCCGGGGTTTTTTGTGTCTGAAATTTGGCTTTTCCCTCCTTTGACTCGTGCCTCCACCCTGGAATCCAACACAAATCCCCCTGTGGGAGCGGGCTTGCTCGCGAAAGCGGTATGTCAGTTGAAAAAGGGCTGCCTGACACCACGCCTTCGCGAGCAAGCCCGCTCCCACAGGGGGTTGTCTGTGTGCCCTGCGATCTGCTGCGGTGCCACGTCGCATTGATTTTTTGATTCTTTAGTCAAATTTTTGTAACTGGTTGTTTGCCGGACGCTCAGAAACCTTTAAAGTTAACCTTTCGGTCAGCTTTGCACTGTCAACACGCCCTTTGTTTCGCCAAGAAGGGCTTCTGCAAGACTCGAGATTCCCAGTAGATAACCAGAAGGGCGGACACATAACCGCCCAGAGGATGATCCATGTCCAACCGTGATATATCCCGGCGCTCGTTCCTCCAAGGCGGGCTGGTGGCGGGTGTGAGCGTCACGCTCACGCCGCTCAGCAGTCAGGCGCTGGCTGCCTTGATGGAAAACAGCGTCACCGTGCCGTCCGAGAAGTGGCTCGGCAACAACGGCAAGGCACGCCAACGTAACGACGCCCTGTCCAAGGTCTGCGGCAGCAAAGTATTTGCCCGCGACATTCGCTCCAAGGACATGCCGGGCTGGCCTGAACAGCAAGGCCACGCCATGCTGCTGAAAACCATCAAGGCCGACCGAATCTACGAAGGCTACGACCTGTCGTGGCTGGGCGCCGACTTGCAACCTGACCGCATTGTCACAGCGGCCGATCTGGACAAGGACGGCATCGTGTTCCCTGAAGAACACGCGCCGGATCCATTGCTGCCGGAAGGCAAAGTGCCGATGTTCATCGGCCACCCGGTGGCGATCCTGATCTGGAACGATTTCGAGCGTTTCCGCCAGGCCAAGAACAAACTCAAATTCAATGACAAGGCGATTCGTTACGGTGCACAAGTGCCGTACTACGAAGGCGACCCTTATGGCAGCTTCCGCTACGTGCGCGTGGGCGGCGCGACCTCGGCCGACGAAGACGAATTCGCCAGCCTGAAAGACTCGATTCTGTTCCCGATGCTGAAAAACCGGCGTCCGGTGTGGAATTCCCAGCCGAACCTGCACGGCAACCTGACCGAGCGCGGCCTGTTCTACGCCGACCGCATGAAAAAAGAGATCGATACGCCGCCGGACAACTGGCTGGTGTTCGACGAGCGCTACAAGACCCCGTCGATCGAACCGGCCGCCATGGAGCCGGACAACGGCAACGGCTGGTACGACCCGAAAACCAAGACCCTGCACTTCGTGGTCGCCACCCAGTGCCCGCTGGAAGCTGCGACCGAGACCGCGAAAATGATCGCGCCGTCGCGCTTCGGCCTGGCTAACCTGAACATGCACCCGGGTTACACCGTGGGCTATGGTTCCAAAGACCACAACATCTTCGTCTACTACGCGGCCCTCGCTGCGCTGTACGGCGCCGGTGTGCCGATCCGTCTGGCCAACGACCGCTACGAGCAGTTCCAGAGCGGCATCAAGCGTCACCCGTTCGATATCCGCTATCAGCTCGCAGTGGACAAGAACGACTACAGCTTCAAGATTTTCCGTGCCGAGATGAGCGTCGACGGTGGTGGCCGTATCAACTACAGCCCGTCGGTAGCGGCAGTCGGTGCCACGGCAGCGCAGTCGATCTATTACATGCCGCAGAACGATCTGCAGGTCACCGCTTATCACTCACGTGGTGTTGAAGCGGGTTCGATGCGCGGTTACGGCACCCTGCAAAGCATGGCCTCGACCGAAATGATGGTCGACGAAATCGCCAACCGCCTCGGCGTTGACGCGATTGATCTGCGTCGCAAGAACGCCTTGCGTTCGGGCATGAAAAACACCCAGGGCGCGATTCCGGCCGGTGCCCTGCGCCTGCACGAGATTCTCGACAAGGCCTCGGTGCACGAAGTCTGGAAAAACCGCGACGCGATCAAGAAACAGCGCGAAGCTGCCGACCCGGACAACTGGTACGGCGTGGGTTTTGCCATTTGCCAGAAAGACTTCGGCACCGGTTCCGAAGCGCCGATGGCCAGCATCGAATTCACTGCTGAAGGTCGCATCACCCTGCGTCACATCGGCATTGAAATCGGTACTGGCATGTCCACTTCGCAGGCGCTGGTGGTGGCCGATTTCCTTGGCAGCCCGGCGCACGACGTGAAGACCGGCGAAACCGAATGGAAGGAAATGCAGCTGATCACCAGCGGCAACCCTTACATCATGAGCCAGGCCGAACAGGACAACCTGCTGCGCAACCCGCGCTGGGTTGGCAAGCTGGCCTCGGCGTCGTCCGCGACCAACTCGGCCTACTACTTCAGTCACGCCACCCGTGAAGCGGCGCGCGTGCTGTTCAACAACGGTTTGTGGCCGGCGGCCATGGAAATCTGGCGTCAGGGCCCTTACGGCGGTCAAGCCAACCCTTACGTGGTGCGTCGTGAAGATGCGCATTGGGTCGATGGCAAGCTCACTGCCAACGGCATGCAGCCATTGAGCTTCGAAGAGCTGGCCAAGCGTGCTCACGAGCGTGGTCTGGTGACCGGCGCCACCGTTCACGCGTTCAACCGCTGGAGCTGGGCCGAGGCCGAGTACAGCATCGACGGCGTGCGCGAGCGTCTGCCACTCGACGGTCTCGCAGTGAAGTACGGGGACGGCGCGCCGAAGGCGAAGAAAGCGCTGATGAGCACGGCGGGTTTCCACCTGCTGGATCGCCAGAACATCAACTACCCGGTGGTTCAGTTGAACAATGCGGCGGTGACTTACTACAGCCCGGTGGCCACCTTGGTGGAATTGAAGGTCAACAAAGGCTCGGCGGAAGTCGAAGTGCTCAACCACCATTCGTGGGTCGAGTGTGGTCGGGTGCTGGTCGAAGAACTGGTCAAGGGCCAGCTCGAAGGCGGGATCGCCATGGGCATCGGTCACGCGCTGATGGAAGAGATGCCGCTGTACGAAGGCGGACCGGGGGAGGGTGACTGGAACTTCAACCGTTATCGCCTGCCGATGGCCCGCCACGTGGCGGTGTGGAAGCAGACCGCGGAGATTCTGCCGCCGCTGTCGCCTAGCGATCCGTCCAAAGGCATCGCCGAAGTGGTGATGATCCCGGTGGTTGGTGCCATCGGTAACGCCGTGGCGCATGCCATCGGTAAACGTGTTCGCGATCTGCCAATCACTGCTGCGCGCATCAAGGAGGTCCTCAATGGCTAACCGTCCGCTTCAACTGACCCTCAATGGTCAATCCGTCGGCCCGGTGGACATCCCTGATGACCTGCCGATGATCGACTATCTGCACGAATACAAGAACCTCACCGGCTCGCGCCTGGGCTGCGGCCAGGGTATCTGCCACGCCTGCGTGGTGATCGTCGACAACCCGGACGGCACCAGTGAAGAAGTGCGCACCTGCATCACCGGCGCGCATTACTTCGAAGGCAAGAAAGTCCGCACCATCGAAAGTCACGCCAAGCGTGATGAGAGTGGCCAGGTCACTGAGCTGAACTCGATCCAGCAGCGTTTCGTCGACGAATTCGCCTTCCAGTGCAGCTACTGCGCGCCGGGCTTCGTCAACGCCGCGACGGTGCTGGTAGAGAAGCTGCAGCGCCAGCCGATCGTCAAAAGCCAACTGGAAAAAGTCATCGAGGACAGCCTCGGCCACCACATCTGCCGTTGCACCGGGTACGTGCGTTACTACAACGCCACGCGCAACGTGCTGACCGATCTCGGCCTGGTCAAGGAGGGTTGAGCATGAAGCATCTATTCACCCGCCTGACCCTGGCGGTCGGGCTGGCTGCGCCCGTGTTGTTTGCTCACGCTGATGATCAGGTCAAGCGCGGCGAATATCTTGCTCGCGCCGCCGACTGCATGGCGTGCCACACCGCGCCGGGCGGCGCGCCGTTTGCCGGCGGGCTGCCGATCGTCTCGCCATTCGGCACGATCTACGGCACCAACATCACCCCGAGCAAAGAGCACGGCATCGGCCTGTACAGCGATGACGAATTCTTCGCTGTACTGACCGAAGGCAAGCGTCGCGACGGGGCGAATCTGTATCCGGCGATGCCGTACACCTCGTATCACCTGATGCCGCGGGAAGACTCGGATGCGATTCACGCGTATCTGAAAACCATCGAGCCGATAGAGCGCGCCGCGCCGGTCACCAGTTTGAGCTTTCCGTTCAACGTGCGTCCGGGCCTGATCGGCTGGAACATGCTGTACGGTAA
This sequence comes from Pseudomonas sp. IT-93MI4, assembly GCF_949767635.1. NCBI lineage: Bacteria > Pseudomonadati > Pseudomonadota > Gammaproteobacteria > Pseudomonadales > Pseudomonadaceae > Pseudomonas > Pseudomonas sp. IT-93MI4. The sequence continues at coordinate 601,256 of NZ_CATKPP010000011.1, read as the reverse complement.
GGCCTTGAAGCTGGAATCTACCGAAGGCAAAAGCGCAGCCTGGAAGCGCGGCCAGTACATGGTCGAAGTGCTCGGTCACTGCGGCGAATGCCACACGCCACGCGGCCTGCCGGGCGCGATGCAATTGGATAAGCGCTTGACCGGCGGCATCCTCAACGGTTATCTGGCACCGAGCCTGCTCGCCACCGATCTGGCGGCGCGCGGCTGGAATCAGCAGGATCTGAGCACGTTCCTCAAGCACGGCATGAGCGCCCAGGGCACGATGTTCAACGAGATGTTCCCGGTGTTCCACAACAGCACTCAGGGTCTGAACGATCAGGATCTGGCGGCGATGGCGACGTTCCTGCTTGGCGACCAGCCGCCAGCGGCGAAAGAGCTGACTGAAGTGTCGCTGGACAAGCTCAGCCCGAGCGCCCAGCGCGGCCGTCAGGAATATTTGAACGTCTGCGCCGGTTGCCATGCCGCTGGTGGTGAAGGCAAACCGCACATCGCCGTGGCCATGCGTGGCAATACCACGCTGCGCCTGGAAGATCCGCGCAACCTGGTGCGGGTGATCGAGGACGGCATCGGCGAGCAGAAATTCGCCGGGTTCGAACACATGCAACCGATGCCGGGTTTCGCCGACAAGCTCAAACCTGAGCAACTGACTGATCTGCTGAACTACCTGCGTCAAGGCTGGGGCGGTCAATCGGCTGAACTGGCGGTGAGCGACGTGCAGAAACTGCAGGCTGACGCTCCGGCCGTCGAGCACAAGGCGCACTGACATGCAGCATCTCGATCTACAGGTTGTGCGGCGGGCACTGGAGTGGTCGGTGGCGGGGCAGCGCATTTGGCTCTGCACGGTGCTGACCACTTACGGCTCGGCGCCGCGTGCGCCGGGTTCGCTGCTGGCGGTGAACGATAGCGGCCAGTGGATCGGGTCGCTGTCCGGTGGCTGTGTTGAGGAAGACTTTCTCGAGCGCGTGGCTGAGGGCGCGTTTCTCGATGCGGTCAACGTGGTGCGTTACGGCGAAGGTGATGATCCGCGCTCGCGGGTCAGCCTGCCCTGTGGCGGCATTCTCGACGTACTGGTAGAGAAATTTGACGCCGACTGCGAGGTGCAGGCGCATCTGCGTGAACTCGAATCGGCATTGCTCGGCCAGCGCCGTTTGATTCGCGAGGTCGATCTGGCCAGCGGTGCGCGCAGTCTGTTCACTGATCGCGAGCAGGGTGCGCGCATCGAGCGCGAGATCGATCGGGTGCGGATTCGCGTGGGTGCTGCTCAGCGTCTGTTGCTGGCGGGATACTCCAGCGTGGCGCAGGCCTGTGCCGAGTTCGCGGTGGGTCTGGGTTTCGAAGTGATTCTCTGCGATCCGCGCGATGAAGTGCTCGAAGGCGTGGTGCTGAATGGTGTGGAGATTCGTCGGCAACTGCCGTCAGTGTTCATCGCCGATGGTGGTTGTCATCGCGATACCGCGGTGGTGGCGCTGACCCATGATCCGCGCATCGACGATCTGGCGATGATGGAAGCGGTGCGCACCGAGGCGTTTTACATCGGCGTCATGGGTTCGCAGCAGACTTCGCAGAAACGCTTCGAGCGCCTGCGCAGGATTGGTGGGCTGGGGGAGGTCGAGTTGGCGCGGATTCATGCGCCGATCGGGCTTAACCTCGGCAGCAAGACACCGGCGGAGATCGCTTTGGCGGTGCTGGCGGATATCTTGCGGATTCGTAGCGGAATTGCCCGAGACCAGCTCTGATCTGGATTCTGCAAATTTGTGGCGAGGGAGCTTGCTCCCGCTGGACTGCGCAGCAGGCCTTCTTTTTAGATAAAAGAGAGTCCGCTGCGCGACCCGGCGGGAGCAAGCTCCCTCGCCACAGTTTCTTGTCAGTCAAGAAAACTGATCAGAACCCCAGCTTGTCACGCAACCCGTAATACCACGCACCCAATGCCGCAAAGGGCGTGCGCAGCAACTGCCCGCCCGGGAAGGGATAGTGCGGCAGATCGGCAAACGCATCAAAACGCTCGGCCTGACCGCGCAACGCCTCGGCCAGTACCTTGCCGGCCAGATGCGTGTAAGTCACGCCGTGGCCGCTGCAGCCTTGCGAATAGTAGATGTTATCGCCCAGACGCCCAACCTGCGGCAGGCGCGACAGGGTCAGCAGGAAGTTGCCCGTCCACGCGTAGTCGATCTTCACGTCCTTCAGTTGCGGGAACGCCTTGAGCATTTTCGGGCGGATGATCGCTTCGATGTTCGCCGGATCTCGCGCACCATAAACCACGCCGCCGCCGAAGATCAGGCGCTTGTCGCCGGTCAGGCGGTAGTAGTCGAGCAGGTAGTTGCAGTCTTCAACGCAGTAATCCTGCGGCAACAGAGTTTTCGCCAGCTCATCGCCCAGCGGTTCGGTGGTGATTACCTGGGTGCCGCACGGCATCGATTTGGCCGCCAGTTCCGGCACCAGATTACCGAGGTAGGCGTTGCCGGCAACGATGATGAACTTGGCCCTGACCTTGCCTTGCGGCGTGTGCACCACCGGGTTGGCACCACGCTCGATGCGCACGGCTGGCGATTGCTCATAGATGGTGCCGCCGAGGGACTCGACCGCAGCAGCTTCACCGAGCGCCAGGTTCAGCGGATGAATGTGGCCGCCGCTCATGTCGAGCATGCCGCCGACGTATTGATCGCACGCCACCACTTCGCGAATGCGGCGCTGATCGAGCAGTTCCAGTTGCTTGTGGCCAAAGCGCTCCCACAGGCGCTTCTGCGATTCCAGGTGTCCCATCTGCTTGGCGGAGAGCGCGGCGAACACGCCGCCGTCCTTCAGGTCGCACTGGATGTCGTACTTGGCCACGCGCTCACGGATTATCCGTCCGCCTTCGAAGGCCATCTGCCCGAGCAGTTGCGCCTGCTTTGGGCCAACCGTGCGCTCGATGACGTCGATGTCACGGCTATAGCTGTTGACGATCTGCCCGCCATTACGCCCCGACGCACCGAAGCCGACCTTGGCCGCTTCCAGGACTGTCACGCGAAAACCGTTCTCCAACAGAAACAACGCCGAGGACAGCCCGGTATACCCGGCGCCGATCACACAGACATCCGTCTCCACATCATCCTGCAAGGCCGGACGTGGCGGTACGGCATTGGCCGACGCAGCGTAATAAGACTCTGGGTAAGGGGTGTTCGCCATCCTGCAGCCTCTGTTTAATATATTTTACGAGTGCGTCGATCCTACCCGAGTTGAAAAACCTCCGCCAGCCACCGGAAAAATCTTATCTGCCGGCCCGAAATTAAATATTTTGCATATTCATAGGGTTAGGTGAAAAAAAGGTGTTGACACCCCTCCGGAATTCCGTAGAATGCCGCCTCACAGCAGGCACGTAGCTCAGTTGGTTAGAGCACCACCTTGACATGGTGGGGGTCGTTGGTTCGAGTCCAATCGCGCCTACCAAACAAAATCCGCTCTGCTGGGCGGTCTAGAAGGGCTCACCGAAAGGTGGGCCCTTTTTTGTTGTCTGCGATTTGCAAAACTTTTGCAAAGCTTTTTCAAAACCCCCACCTCAGCGCACCTTCCAACACTGCATCTCTTCCGTTACCCAAGCGCTTAGCGTGTTTCGAAATAACACGATCTGTTGATATGGCGTTCTGTTCTTTTTTTGGATCCGTCGAAAAAGTGTGGATATTGAAGGGGTTACCGGTATTTTTAACCGACCGGTTATCAAAAAAATGTTGTTGCAGTTCGTGAATTTCAGTAACATCTGCCCCGCGTTCACCACCACGGTTTATGCATTTTTAAATCCCAAGCTTCCATCAGCTGCTTGGGATTTTTTTTGCCTGCGATTTGGTGAATCGCGCTTTTTGTCTCCCGGCTTCCAGTGCGAAGCTTTCCAGCCCCATTGCTGTGTGCGGGCGCAACCGGCTTTTTTCGACTACTACTGACTGGCGTTTTCCAGGGCTTTCTCAAAGGAGTTCGTCGATGCTGGTTCACTGGTTTCTCGCCGCGATTCATCTCTTGGCTTTTGCACTGGGCTTCTGGGCCGTGTTGACCCGTGGCACGGCGTTCAGTCGTCTGGCCGCTGGCGTCGGTGAGGCCAAGCGGGTTTTGCTCGCTGATAATCTGTGGGGGATTGCTGCGCTGGTGCTACTGGTGACCGGTGGCATGCGCGCCTTCGGTGGCTTTGAAAAGGGCACTGACTATTATCTGCACCAGCCGCTGTTTCATTTGAAGATGACGTTGTTCGTGCTGATTCTGCTGACAGAGCTGGCGCCGATGATCACGCTGGTCAAATGGCGGATCGCATTGGCGCGGGGCAAGGCGCTCGATACCGGACGTGCAAAGCTGTTCGCACGGATCAGCCATGTCGAGGCGCTGCTGTTGGTACTGATGATGATTGCAGCTACCGGCATGGCGCGCGGCGTGACGTTCGGCTAGCAGGGAGCAATTCCCTGCGTCCTCTCGGAAATGTCTGACAGCCAGGCTTGGCAGTCGCAGGTAGTATCGCGCTGCTGGAGAAAGGAAGGGAAGCGAATGAAGCGGAGAAGGGATGTGTCAGGCGCCGTGCCCAGTGGACTGGGGAGCGGATGGCAGTACGGCGCGTGAATCTTTAGCCAGTCATTACGCAGAGGCAAACGGACTGGCTACTGACTGCAATGCGGCTCAGGGAGTTTGTGGCTTGTCCGGGGCGGTCAGGCCAGCCTGAATGCGCTGATAGATCTCTTCACGGTGCACGGCAACGTTTTTCGGGGCGTTGATGCCGATACGGACTTGCTGACCGCTTACGCCGAGGATGGTGATCGTAATGTCATCACCAATATTTATGCTTTCACCGACTTTGCGGGTGAGTATCAGCATGGTCTTCTCCTTGATTGCTTTGTAGGGCACCTGATTCAGACAGTGCAGAGGTCGGTGGTACGTATAGATTAGTGCGAAGTCTCACGGTTTGGGTGCCTCTTTCTGACGCGCAGATGCGGCATTAATTCCCAGGGCGTAACTATACAGAGGCTGCAATCATCAATCTCGTTGTTTTGTGCCCATTTTGCGGGCCTCGCGAAGTATTTATGAATGTTAAGATCGCCGCTTTGTGATTTTCGAGGAAAGCGTTGTGCGCAAACTGGTCTGGATGGTCGCGGCACTGGCATTGGCGGGATGTGGTGAAGGCAAGAGTGTAGACGTGCAGAAGCCGAAAACGGCCGTCGCGGCCGCACCTGCGGCAGCGTCCGCCCCGCAATGGGACCTCGAAGTACGCGGCGAAACGCCTCAGGCTGTCAGTGACCTGAGTGGCTGGTTGATCGAGCATGCGTTCGTGCCGACCGTGATCAAGGACAGCAGCGGCAAGACGCGGATCCTGATTGGTCCGTTCAACTCCCAGGCCGACGCGCAAGCGCGCAAGGTAGAGGTGGATGCGGCATTGGTGAAGGCCAAGAAGCAGAACGTCGAGTCGGTGATCGTCGAGCATCCGCTCGCGCCGTAAGCAGCACTTTCAGCGCAGCGGCCTAAAGGACATCGCGGGCGATTCGTCTTATACGAGTCAATCACGATTTCCCGAAGGAGCTCCGCATGGCCTCCGCCGCTCCCTATAAACTCTTCAATGCGGTTTTGCACCGCAAGACGCTGGTGAGTCCGCACATGATGCGGATCACGCTCGCCGACCCTTCGATAGGTGGCATGGCCACTTGGGCGCCGGATCAGCGCGTCAAACTGTTCTTCCCTGCTGAAGATGGATCGCCTGCACGGCTTGCGCAGGAGGAGGGCTGGTACGCGCGTTTTCGTTCGATGCTGGCGAGCCGGCGGCCAGCAATGCGTACCTACACCATTCGTCATTTGCGCGCCGAGCAAGGCGAGGTCGACATCGACTTTGTTCTGCATGGCGAAACCGGTCCCGCGTCGCGCTGGGCGCTGCGTGCGCAGCCAGGAGCGTCGATGCAGATTCTCGCTCCTGACAGCGGTTTTTCCGCGCAGGACGCCGGAGGGTTCGAATGGAAACCGCCGCAGGTGCTCAAGGAGGTTTTGCTGGTGGCCGATGCCACGGCATTGCCGGCCGCCATGGGCATTCTTGACGAGTTGGCTGCCATGGCTGAACCGCCTCAGACTCAGGCTTACTTTGAAGTGGACAGCGCACCAGACATGCTCCCGGTGCCGGATTGGCCTGGGCTGTCGGTGCAGTGGCTGATTCGCGATCAGGCGCCAGAAGTAGTGGCTGGGGCGCTGATGGTAAAGGCAGTGCAGCAGGCGTTCCTGCCGGCAGAGGATTCATCGGTCGGGCAAGCTGCCGAACTCGCCGAAGTCGATATCGACAAAGACATACTCTGGGAGATCGCCAACACGGCCCCTGAAGGGTTTTATGGCTGGATTGCCGGAGAAAGCGCGGCGGTCATGCGTCTGCGCAAATACCTGATCAGGGAGTGCGGTATCCCCCGCGAGTCACTCAATCTGATGGGCTACTGGCGCTACAACAAGGCTGGCAGCTAAAAACAAAAAAGGCCTCGAACATCACGTTCGAGGCCTTTTCTTTTGCGCTGAAGAATCAGCCGCAGGCTTTCAGGTTTACCGGCCCGACAAATTCATTGCCGCGTCCCATCACGCAAGCCACGCTCTGATTGCGTTGACGTTCCCAGTCCTGCACTGGATAAGTTTTGTCCCACGCTTCGTACAGTTGCCGATCCTGTTTCGACAGGCGCAAGCCGTACTGCTTGCTCATGTAGAAATAGGTGCGCGCGATCATGCCGCGAATCGACGGGCGCGGCATGACCTTCTTGGCCTTGAAGTCGACCTGGGTCAGGCACGAGCCGTACTGCCCGGATTGCACCGGCAGCCAGCCATAACTGAAGTTGCTGCGGTCACCGTTGACCTCACCAATGCTCGGCACCAGGTTGTGCAGGTCGGCTTCGGCTTTCTGGTAACTCGGGTCATAGCGGGTGCAGTTCTTGCGCCCGCCCGACTGCCAGCATTGACGCTGGTGACCGAACTCCCACGCCGGGACAATGTGTTCCCATTCGATGCGTGAAGCACGCTTGGCATTCTTGCGCGGCACGTAACCGCATGCCTTCAAGTCCACCTTGTTGCCGGTGTACTTGCACCCGCAGTAAAACTCGGTGGACTGCGGTGCATAGAGTTTCCAGGCGGCCTTTTTGGCCTCGGTAAAGGTGCGGGGCGCGCCAGCCTGGGCGCCAAAAGCGATGAACAGCAGCAGCAAAGCAAAACAGCGGACACTCATTGAATCAATCTTCCTTCGGCACAACCCAAAAAATCTGCACGCCGCCATCGTCGCGATAGGCGAGTGTGACGTTGTCGTTCTCGTCGATTTCCTCGAGCAGTTGCTCCCATGCATCCACAGGCTCGTCCGGCAGGCGGAAGATCAGTGCGGCTTTGGCTTTTTGTGCGGTAGGAGAATTGATGATTTTCTGAACGCGCATGCCCATGCGTTCGTAAGCGTCAGGAGCATCAGGAGAGGTGGCCACGAGGTTATCCTTATTAAGCTGTACGTGCATACAGTATTTAACTGTAAGCATTTTCGCAACTGCTTAAAATTCAAGAAAATCCTCTGACAGCGCTTTTCCGATTTTGGTGTAGGTCGGGTCGATTATTTTGTATGAAAAAGTCGCGCTCAGCGTAAGTGGCAGCACCACCCGCCGCACGGGCGAGTGGTGAGCAGGTTGCCCGACCCGAAAGGGTCAGGCGAGGGCCAATCAATATTCCCAGAACATCCGCTGCAGTTCTTTGCTGTCGTTGGTTTTGGTCAGGGCGACCATGGCCAGGATGCGGGCCTTTTGCGGGTTCAGGTCGTGAGCGACCACCCAGTCGTACTTGTCGTCAGGTTGTTCGGCGTTACGCAGGACGAAGCCGCCGGCGTTGACGTGGGACGAACGGATGATCTGCACGCCGTCTTTACGCAGGGCTTGCAGGGATGGCACTACGCGCGAAGACACCGAACCGTTACCGGTACCGGCATGGATGATCGCTTTGGCGCCGGCCTGGGCCAGAGCCTTGTAAGCGGTGTCGTCGACGTTGCCGTAGGAGTAGGCGATTTCTACGTCAGGCAGGCTCTTGATGTTTTTGATGTCGAATTCCGAATCCATGGTGTGACGCTTGGCCGGCAAGCGGAACCAATAGGATTTGCCTTCGACCACCATGCCCAGCGGGCCCCAAGGGCTTTTGAACGCCTCGGTCTTGATGTTGATCATCTTGCTGACGTCGCGACCGGACTGGATCTCGTCGTTCATGGTCACCAGCACGCCTTTGCCGTGCGCTTCTTTGCTGCTGGCGACGGCGACGGCGTTGTACAGGTTGAGCATGCCGTCCGCCGACATGGCGGTGCCCGGACGCATCGAGCCGACCACGATGATCGGCTTGTCGGTTTTTTCCACCAGGTTCAGGAAGTACGCGGTTTCTTCCAGGGTGTCGGTGCCGTGGGTGATGACGATGCCATCGACGTCTTTGCTGTCGGCCAGTTCGGATACGCGGCGACCCAGTTGCAGCAGGTTGTCGTTGGTGATGCTTTCCGAAGCGATCTGCATGACTTGTTCGCCACGCACGTTCGCCAGTTTGCTCAGTTCGGGGATGCCGGCGATCAGTTGTTCAATCCCGACTTTGGCCGCTTGATAGGTGGCGCTGTTGGCTGCGCTGGCGCCGGCACCGGCAATGGTGCCGCCCGTGGCAAGCACCACGACGTTGGCGAGTTTGGTCTGGGTTTCGACTTCTTTTGCCTGAAGGGCAGTGGGCAGGAGCAGGAGGAGGGCCAAAGCGCCCGGAACCAAGGTGTTGAAAGCAGATTTCATTATTTTTCTCTCTAGTAGTGAGACGGTGCTGATGCAGGTTCATCTAGATGCGCCCCGAGCCGATCTGAATGCCCGGGGTGCAGGCTAGGGAGCAGGATCTGTACCAGTGCTACTTTGCTTTAGAGAAATGTTTAACCTGATGATTTATATCAATATTTTCTAAGTTGGCGGATTCTTGAGTGAATGGCTTATCCGGGTTTCCGAACAAAGGAAGCTTTCGTGTTCGGTTCACCGAAAGGGACTACACCTCCTGGCGACCGCAACGGCTTGCCGGTTCAGGTTTTCCGCTAAAGAAACCCGTCAGCAGGCCGATGGCTGTGGAAGGAAACGTTTATTTAGGGAGTTCACATGTCACTGACGATCGGTTTTTCAAATCCCGGCTCAGTCACCATTGGCGGTAAAACCGCAGCGACAATCAATGCAATGAACCAGGCGGAAGCAGATGCGGCCGACGAGGCGCTTGGCGTTGAAAAAGAACCGAGCAATCAAGTTCGCACCGGTGGTCCCGCGCAAGAAGCCAGCAAGGCGGATAGCGCTGACAGCGGCGATAGTCTGAGCGTGACCGTGAAAATGTTGCTCAAGCGCATGCAGGAATTGCAGAAGCAACTGCAGGAGCAGCAACAGCAACTGGCGGCGGCTCAGGCGGCGAGCTATCCGACGCCCGAGGCCAAGTCACAGGCGGTGATGTCCGTTCAGGGGCAGATCGCGCAAACCAGCGGCGCGCTGATGGAAGTCGCAGCGGCACTGGTCAAGGAAATGTCCAAGGATTCCACCAGCGGCAACCTGGTCAGCACCACGGCTTAAGCGGTAAGGGGCGAATCAGACGATTGCGCCCCGCAATACAACGACGATTTCTGATTGTTGACAAATGTCGGCGGGATTCGCATAGTTCGGTCTACGCAAACGTTTGCGCGGCTTCCCCGGTGCACTATTGTCCGGAAGTGAGCGCTGAAGCTTACGCCAGCGCGAGCGTTGCTCACAATAATCATAAGATCGGAGTGAACCCATGAAGCTGCCATTCGCTGGACGTCTTCTTGCTGTCGCTATGCTGGCTGCCGCAGCCGCCGCACTACCTGTCTCTTCGGCTTTCGCCGAGTCCCCGGAAAAACCCAAAGTCGCACTGGTCATGAAATCCCTGGCCAACGAATTCTTCCTGACCATGGAAGATGGCGCCAAGGCCTACCAGAAAGAACACTCCGCCGACTTCGACCTGATCTCCAACGGCATCAAGGACGAGACCGATACCGCCGGCCAGACCCGTATCGTCGAGCAGATGATTCTGGCCAAGGTCAACGCGCTCGTTATCGCACCGTCCGATTCCAAAGCCATGGTGCCGGTGATCAAAAAAGCCGTCGATGCCGGCATCACCGTGATCAACATCGACAACCAGCTCGATCCGCAGATCGTCAAAAGCAAAAACATCAGCGTGCCATTCGTAGGCCCGGACAACCGCAAAGGTGCGCGTCTGGTCGGCGAATACCTGGCCAAGCAACTGAAGGCCGGTGACGAAGTCGGCATCATCGAAGGCGTATCCACCACCACCAACGCCCAGCAACGCACCGCAGGCTTCAAGGATGCGATGGAGGCGGCGCAGATCAAGGTGGTCTCCTTGCAATCCGGTGACTGGGAGATCGACAAGGGCAACAAGGTTGCCGCTTCGATTCTCAGCGAATACCCGGATGTGAAAGCGCTGCTGGCGGGTAACGACAGCATGGCCGTTGGCGCTGTTTCCGCTGTGCGTGCTGCCGGCAAGGCGGGCAAGGTACAAGTGGTCGGTTACGACAACATCAATGCGATCAAGCCGATGCTCAAGGATGGTCGTGTACTGGCGACGGCCGATCAGTTCGCTGCCAAGCAGGCCGTGTTCGGTATCGAGACCGCGCTGAAAATCCTCAAGGGCGAAAAAGTCGACAGCGGCGTCAATGGCGTGATCGAAACGCCAGTCGAGTTGGTCACTAAGTAAGTCTTCCGGCGACACAACGGCGCTCGTCCGTCCGGACGAGCGCATGGAGAGTTTTTTATGTCAGTTTCCGCCCCGAACGCTGTCCTCTCGGTCAGCGGTATCGGTAAGACCTATGCGCAACCGGTGCTCACGGGCATCGACTTGACGCTGATGCGCGGTGAAGTGCTGGCGCTGACCGGTGAGAATGGCGCCGGTAAAAGCACGCTGTCGAAGATCATTGGTGGTCTGGTTACGCCCACCACCGGTCAGATGCAATTCCAGGGCAAGGACTACCGTCCGGGCAGTCGCACCCAGGCCGAAGAGCTTGGCGTGCGCATGGTCATGCAAGAACTCAATCTGCTGCCGACCCTGTCGGTGGCGGAAAACCTGTTTCTCGACAATCTGCCCAGCAACGGCGGCTGGATCAGTCGCAAGCAATTGCGCAAAGCCGCGATCGAGGCCATGGCGCAGGTTGGCCTCGATGCCATTGACCCGGACACCCTGGTCGGCGAACTGGGCATTGGCCATCAACAGATGGTCGAAATCGCACGCAACCTGATCGGCGATTGCCATGTCCTGATCCTTGATGAACCGACTGCGATGCTCACCGCCCGCGAGGTGGAAATGCTCTTCGAGCAGATTACTCGTTTGCAGGCGCGTGGCGTCTCCATCATCTATATCTCCCATCGTCTCGAAGAGCTGGCGCGCGTCGCGCAACGCATTGCCGTACTGCGCGACGGCAACCTGGTTTGCGTCGAGCCGATGGCCAACTACAACAGTGAGCAACTGGTCACCTTGATGGTCGGTCGCGAACTGGGCGAACACATCGACATGGGCCCGCGCAAGATCGGCGCCCCGGCCCTGACGGTCAAGGGCCTGACCCGCTCCGACAAAGTGCGTGATGTTTCCTTCGAAGTGCGTGCCGGCGAGATCTTCGGGATCTCGGGGCTGATCGGGGCAGGGCGCACCGAATTGCTGCGGCTGATTTTCGGCGCCGACCTGGCCGACAGCGGCACGATCGCGCTGGGTTCGCCGGCGCAGGTGGTCAGTGTGCGTTCGCCGGTTGATGCGGTGAACCATGGCATTGCCTTGATCACCGAAGACCGAAAGGGTGAAGGCTTGCTGCTCAGTCAGTCGATCAGCGCCAACATCGCCCTGGGCAACATGCCGGAGATTTCCAGGGCAGGAATCGTCAATGCCAGCGACGAAATTTCCCTGGCGCAGCGTCAGATCAACGCCATGCGCATCCGCAGTTCCAGCCCAACTCAGTTGGTGTCGGAATTGTCTGGCGGCAACCAGCAGAAAGTGGTGATCGGCCGCTGGCTGGAGCGCGATTGCTCGGTGCTGTTGTTCGACGAGCCGACCCGCGGCATCGATGTCGGTGCCAAGTTCGATATCTACGCCTTGCTGGGCGAGTTGACGCGTCAGGGCAAGGCGCTGGTGGTGGTGTCCAGTGACCTGCGCGAGCTGATGCTGATCTGCGACCGGATTGGTGTGCTGTCGGCAGGGCGTTTGATCGATACCTTCGAGCGCGACAGCTGGACCCAGGATGATTTGCTTGCCGCCGCGTTCGCCGGCTACCAAAAACGTGATGCGTTGCTCAATGAAGCGGCGCCTAGGGATCTCCCATGAAAACTGCATCTTCCGCCGGCAAACGTAGTGGCAATTTCTACGGTCTGGGCACCTATCTGGGCCTGGCCGGGGCCTTGTTGGCGATGGTGGCGCTGTTCTCGATGATGAGCAGCCACTTTCTGTCCTATGACACTTTCAGCACGCTGGCCAACCAGATTCCCGATCTGATGGTGCTGGCGGTGGGCATGACCTTTGTACTGATCATCGGCGGCATCGACCTGTCGGTCGGTTCGGTGCTGGCACTTGCCGCCTCGACAGTCAGCGTGGCGATTCTCGGCTGGGGCTGGAGCGTGTTACCGGCCGCGTTGCTCGGTATGGCGGTAGCGGCACTGGCGGGTACGGTGACCGGTTCGATCACCGTGGCGTGGCGCATTCCGTCGTTCATCGTTTCGCTCGGTGTGCTGGAAATGGCCCGTGGCCTGGCGTACCAGATGACCGGTTCGCGCACCGCGTACATCGGTGATTCGTTTGCCTGGCTGTCGAACCCGATCGCGTTCGGCATTTCGCCGTCGTTCATCATTGCCTTGCTGGTGATATTTATTGCGCAAGCTGTGCTGACCCGCACCGTGTTTGGTCGTTACCTGATCGGTATCGGCACCAACGAGGAAGCGGTGCGGCTGGCCGGGATCAATCCAAAACCGTACAAGATTCTGGTGTTCAGCCTGATGGGGCTGCTGGCCGGGATTGCCGCACTGTTCCAGATTTCCCGTCTGGAAGCTGCAGACCCGAATGCCGGCTCCGGTCTCGAATTGCAAGTGATCGCCGCCGTGGTGATCGGTGGCACCAGTCTGATGGGTGGCCGTGGTTCGGTGATCAGCACCTTTTTCGGTGTGTTGATCATTTCGGTACTGGCCGCCGGTCTGGCGCAGATCGGCGCGACCGAGCCAACCAAACGCATCATCACCGGCGCGGTGATTGTCATCGCGGTAGTGCTCGATACCTATCGCAGCCAGCGCGCCAGTCGACGGGGCTAACAGATGGCAACGATCAAGGATGTGGCGGCGCTCGCGGGGATTTCCTACACCACGGTTTCTCACGTGGTGAACAAGACGCGCCCGGTCAGCCAGGAAGTGCGGTTGAAGGTCGAGGCGGCCATCAAAAGCCTCGACTATGTGCCGAGTGCGGTGGCGCGTTCGCTGAAAGCCAAGACCACTGCGACCATTGGCTTATTGGTGCCCAACAGTCTCAACCCGTATTTTGCCGAGTTGGCACGGGGCATCGAGGATTACTGCGAGCGTAACGGCTACTGCGTGATCCTCTGCAATTCTGACGACAACCCGGAAAAACAGCGCAGCTATTTGCGCGTGCTGCTGGAGAAGCGTATTGACGGCCTGATCGTCGCCTCCGCCGGTGGCGACATCGGGCTCGCGCAAGGGCTGGCCGGGGTGAAGACGCCGATGGTCATCGTCGACCGCGGGCTGGATGGCGTCGACGCCGACCTGGTGCGTATCGACCATGAATATGGCGCTTATCTGGCGACGCGGCATCTGCTGGAGCTGGGCCATCGCGATATCGCCACCATCGGTGGTCCGTCGAGCACCAGCGTGGCGCAAATGCGTCAGGCCGGTTTTTGTCGGGCGCTGCAGGAGGCGGGCATCAAGGTGCGGGCCGAGCGCATGCTGGAAAGCGATTTCACCAGCACTGGCGGTTACAACGCGGCGGCGATCCTGCTTGAAAGCAATCCGCCGAGTGCGATCTTCGCCGGTAACGACATGATCGGTATCGGTGTGCTCCGCGCGGCGGCCGAGCGCAATGTCCGCGTACCGAGCGAGCTGTCGGTGATCGGCTTCGACGATATCCAGATGAGTCGCTACGTGTACCCGGCGCTGACCACCGTTGGCCAGTCGATCCTGCAGTTGGGCGAGATGGCTGCCGAAGTGTTGCTGCGAAGGATTGCTACCCCGAGTCTGGTCACCGATCAACGGATCGTGACCCCGAGTATTGTCTTGCGCGAATCGACTGCGCCGCTGTCCGGCGTATTCACCGAGTACCGCTGAAACCGAATTGACGAGTAGTGATGTATGCCAGCAAATGTAGTGGTAATAGGCAGCCTGAACATGGATCTGGTCACCCGGGCACCACGGCTGCCCAAGGGCGGTGAAACGCTGATCGGTCATTCCTTTGCCACCGTGTCCGGCGGCAAGGGCGCCAATCAGGCAGTTGCTGCTGCGCGCCTGGGTGCGCGGGTGGCAATGGTCGGCTGTGTTGGCAACGATGACTACGGCGTGCAATTGCGTGAGGCATTGCTGGCCGAGCAGATCGATTGTCAGGCGGTGAGCACGGTCGAAGATTCCAGTGGCGTGGCGCTGATCGTGGTCGATGACAACAGTCAGAACGCCATCGTGATCGTTGCTGGCGCCAACGGTGCAATGACTCCGGCAGTGATCGACCGTTTTGATGCGGTGCTGCAAGCGGCCGACGTGATTATCTGCCAGCTCGAGATCCCGGATGCAACGGTAGGGCATGCGCTCAAGCGTGCACGTGCGTTGGGCAAGACGGTGATCCTCAATCCGGCGCCGGCCAGTCGTCCGCTACCGGCAGACTGGTTTGCCGCCATCGACTACCTGATCCCCAACGAAAGTGAAGCATCCGCGTTGAGCGGGTTGCCGGTCGATTCGCTGCAAAGCGCAGAAAGCGCTGCCAACCAGTTGATCGCAATGGGCGCGGGCAAGGTCATCATTACCCTCGGTGCGCAAGGTTCACTGTTTGCCAATGGCAAAGGTTTCGAGCATTTCCCGGCGCCGAAAGTGAAGGCTGTCGATACCACCGCCGCCGGCGATACCTTCGTCGGCGGGTTTGCCGCGGCGCTGGCCAGTGGCAAATCCGAGGCCGAGGCGATCCGGTACGGGCAAGTCGCGGCAGCGCTATCTGTGACCCGGGCCGGCGCACAACCTTCCATTCCAACCATGTCCGACGTACAGGCGTTCAAACCCGCATGAAAAAGACTCCTCTGCTCAACGTCGCGTTGTCGCGGCTGATCGCCTCCCTGGGCCATGGTGACATGGTGGTCATCGGTGACGCCGGACTGCCGGTGCCACCGGGTGTTGAATTGATTGATCTGGCGCTGACCCACGGCGTTCCGGATTTTGTCAGTACCCTGAAAGTCGTGCTCAGCGAGATGCAGGTGGAAAGCCATGTGCTGGCCAACGAAATTCTCGACAAGCAGCCGACCGCCCTGGTCGCGCTGGACGAGTTGCAGGAAGAGGGCGCCCTCGGTCGGCGCGATCTGCTGACGCATGAGCAATTCAAGGTTCTCAGCCGACAGGCACGGGCGATTGTTCGTACAGGCGAATGTCAGCCGTACTGCAACATCGTGCTGGTGGCCGGGGTAACGTTCTAATCGGGTTCCGACCCTTTCATTTTCATCAGCACAAGGAATGCGCCATGCACCGCTATGCTCAAAAACTCCACCAATTGCTTCGGAGTCTGCTGCTTTTGTCTTTTATTACCGCCACCGGCGCTCAGGCTGCTGAAAAGATCGACCTGATCATCGACACCGACCCGGGTGCCGACGACGTGGTCGCTTTGCTGTTCGCCCTGGCTTCGCCGGACGAACTGAACATTCGTGCACTGACTACCGTGGCCGGCAACGTGCGCCTCGACAAGACATCGCGCAACGCGCGCCTGGCTCGCGAGTGGGCAGGACGCGAAGACGTTCCGGTGTATGCCGGTGCGCCGAAACCGCTGATGCGTACGCCGATCTACGCCGAGAACATCCATGGCAAGGAAGGCCTGTCGGGTGTCACCGTGCATGAGCCGAAAAAAGGCCTGGCCGAAGGCAATGCGGTCAACTACCTCATCGACACCCTGAAAAAAGCCAAGCCGCACAGCATCACCATCGCCATGCTTGGCCCGCAAACCAATCTGGCGCTGGCGCTGATCCAGGAGCCGGAGATCGTCAATGGCATCAAGGAAGTGGTGATCATGGGCGGTGCGCACTTCAATGGCGGCAACATCACCCCGGTGGCCGAATTCAACCTGTTCGCCGACCCGCAAGCGGCGGAAGTGGTACTCAAGAGCGGCGTGAAACTGACCTACCTGCCGCTGGACGTGACCCACAAGATCCTCACCAGCGACGCACGCCTGAAACAGATCGCTGCACTGAACAACAACGCAAGCAAGATTGTTGGCGACATTCTCAACGAGTACATCAAGGGTGACATGGAGCACTACGGCATCCCGGGCGGCCCGGTGCACGACGCTACCGTTATCGCTTACCTGCTCAAGCCTGAGCTGTTCACCGGTCGTTCGGTGAATGTTGTGGTGGATAGTCGCGAAGGTCCGACTTTTGGCCAGACCATCGTTGACTGGTATGACGGTCTGAAGGCGCCGAAGAACGCCTTCTGGGTGGAAAATGGGGATGCTCAAGGCTTCTTCGATCTGCTGACCGAGCGTCTGAAGCGCTTGAAGTAAGGCTGTGACCCGCAGGTGCCAACCTGCGGGTTTTTATTTTCTCTCGGTGTCCTGCGTGTTCTCGCCGTCATGCTGGTACCGCTCGAACACCTGGGCGATAAACGTTTGTGCGCCCTGGGTTCCCATCGTCTTGACCAGCAGATCGATGCTGATCAATGCCAACTCCTCCGCACTGCCCGGGCTGTACGAGCTGTGCCCCTTCGGCCAATGAACCTTGATGTCGGCGGAGATGCTTACGGTGTTCATGAGTGCGCTCGAAAAGTCGGAAATGTCTGAAAGCGAGTTAACCACTTTGGCGGGCGTTTGGCACTGCGACTTAGGCATGAGCGCGTCGCTATGCGACACTTGGTCTTTTCCGGCTGATCCAAGGAATGTGCTGTGCAGATCGATTTGAACACCCCCGACGGCCTCACACTCGACGCTGTGCGCCAGTTGCTGGCGTCGGCCAGCGATGATGTGCACACGCAGCTGCGTGTGACCAAGGGTGGGATTGCCTATATCTCTTCCGGTGTGACCGGCGGCCAGGATATTGATGGCCTGCTGTTTCGCCTGGAGACCTGGGCCAAGGGCTCGGGGTATGTCGGCAAGGTCGCGGCCAGTGATGAAGTCTGGGTGATGCAGATTTTCAATGCGCTGAAAGACAACTGGCCGAATCCGCCGCACGATTACATCGACGTCTATTGAGCTTCGTTAATATTCGGTGACGATTGCGTGAGGATGCGATGCGCGCACTTCAGGCAGACTCAGCGTTTTTCCGGATCGTGGGGCAGGGTGACAGCATCGGTTGTGAAACCAAACGCCGGATTGGCGGTCGCACGATCTCAGCTTAACCATTTGAAAGAAGGAGGCTTCATGCCTTTGAAGTTCGCGTCTCTGGGTGCACTTATGGCCGTTGCCATGTTGGCCGGTTGCAGCACAACCTCCAGCGAGTCGGCAAAGGATCCTGTGGCGACCGATGCCGGTCATAGCCGCTGTGAAGCAAAAGCCGCGGAATTTGCCATCGGGAAAAAGGCTTCGCCGGAACTGCTCGATCAGGCTCGTGCCAAGGCTGGCGCGCAAAACGCCCGCTTCCTCAAGCCAACCGACATGATCACTCTGGAGTACCGCTCCGATCGCTTGAATCTGAACACCGACAACAACCTGGTGGTCACTCGCGTCAACTGCGGCTGATCGCAGAACGCTTTTGTTGCAGGCATAAAAAACCCCGTCACATGGACGGGGTTTTTTTAGTGCGCCAGGAAATTACTCTGGGCGAACTTGTGCAGCTTGCATACCCTTTTGGCCTTTCTCAGCCACGAAAGAGACGGTCTGGCCTTCTTTCAGGCTTTTGAAACCGTCGGATTCGATAGCTTTGAAGTGTACGAACAGGTCGTCACCGCCACCTTGAGGAGTGATGAAGCCGAAGCCTTTTTCATCGTTGAACCATTTAACGGTGCCGGTTTGGCGATTAGACATGGTGTATCTCCAAGAAACATATATTTTCAGTAGTACTGTGCTGCTCAGGCCAACTGGGCACACCGGAGTATCATAGTCGAAATGTTCGCTTTGGTAGCCCCCCGGACGTGCTGTTTGCTTTCATATTGCATCGATTTCAACCTCTGAAATGTCTGCAAGCCCCGGTTTCAGTGGCTTTCAGCCGAGTGAAGAGGGTGTAAAAAAAGCTATAAAACCTGCGTAAATTATCGATTTTGGGGTCTTTTTGGCGGTTTTCAGCCTGCTGGACGCCGGAAAAAACATTCGTCAGCGCTTATTTCTGGACTCGGCAAACCGAGATTTCTTTCAGTGCGCGCTGACCCAGTTCACCACTTGGCGGGGTGTTCTTGTCCATCAGTTGCGCGATCTCTTGCGTGGTGAATTTCTTTTCCAGAACGTCGGCACCGCAAGCGCAATGTTTATTGGCTTCGGCCGGATTGACGCTCTTGCTGGCTGCGGCGGTGCAGTCGTTCATGTATTGGGCTTTGACGCCGGCAGGCCAGGCCGCGTTGGCGCTCAGCGGCAGCAGCAGGGCCAGCGGGGCCGCGAAAGCAAAAAGTCGGATGAGGCGCATGTCGGAAACTCCTTGGGTTGATATCGGCGACGATTCTCAGCCTATTTGAGGCAAAGCGTATATCCCAAGTTCACTTCGCGCCGCAAAAATGCGCAAATCAGCAACACCTCAATTCGATGACGTCGATGACCGCTCATCTGTGCTAGCATGCCGGGCTCAAGCGTTCTCAGGCTCCGGTTGGCCTTCAGCCCCGGCAGCGGTCAGCGTGCGAAAAATTCTGATTTGAATCCCAGTCACTCTGGTTCGGTTTTCCGGTTGGCCGCAAGGCTCCTGCCGCTGTAAGGCAGGCGTTCGTCATTGAATGGCCTGGATCGGATCTTGTACTGGCTCATCCCAACCCACGTGACCTTTGGTAGGGGTCACCACTAGGAGAGGAGGCGCCATGCCAACTATTACTCTTCCCGACGGCAGTCAACGTTCATTCGATCACCCGGTTTCCGTAGCCGAGGTCGCCGCCTCCATTGGTGCAGGCCTGGCCAAGGCCACCGTGGCCGGCAAGGTCAACGGCAAGCTGGTCGACGCCTGCGATATCATCGACAGCGACGCGACGCTGCAAATCATCACGCCAAAGGATGAAGAGGGGCTGGAGATCATTCGCCACTCTTGTGCGCACCTGGTTGGCCACGCGGTCAAGCAGCTGTACCCGACTGCGAAAATGGTCATCGGGCCGGTCATCGACGAAGGCTTCTATTACGACATCGCCTTCGAGCGTCCTTTTACGCCGGACGACATGGCCGCCATCGAACAGCGCATGCATCAGCTGATCGACAAGGATTACGACGTCATCAAGAAAGTCACTCCGCGCGCCGAAGTGATTGAAGTGTTCAAGGCCCGCGGCGAAGACTACAAGCTGCGTCTGGTTGAAGACATGCCGAACGAGCAGGCCATGGGCCTGTACTACCACGAAGAATACGTCGACATGTGCCGCGGCCCGCACGTGCCGAACACGCGTTTTCTGAAATCCTTCAAGCTGACCAAGCTGTCCGGCGCCTACTGGCGCGGCGATGCCAAGAACGAGCAATTGCAGCGCGTTTACGGCACCGCCTGGGCTGACAAGAAGCAGCTGGCGGCTTACATCCAGCGCATCGAAGAAGCGGAAAAGCGCGATCACCGCAAGATCGGCAAGCGCCTGGGCCTGTTCCACACCCAGGAAGAAGCGCCGGGCATGGTGTTCTGGCACCCGAACGGCTGGACTTTGTATCAAGTGCTCGAGCAGTACATGCGCAAAGTGCAGCGTGACAACGGCTACCTTGAGATCAAGACCCCGCAAGTGGTCGACCGCAGCCTCTGGGAGAAATCCGGGCACTGGGCCAACTACGCCGACAACATGTTCACCACTGAGTCGGAAAGCCGCGACTACGCCATCAAACCGATGAACTGCCCGTGCCACGTGCAGGTGTTCAACCAGGGCCTGAAGAGCTATCGCGAGCTGCCGATGCGTCTGGCCGAGTTCGGTGCGTGCCACCGTAACGAGCCGTCGGGTGCGTTGCACGGCATCATGCGTGTGCGCGCGTTCACTCAGGACGACGCCCACATTTTCTGCACCGAAGAGCAGATGCAGGCCGAATCCGCGGCGTTCATCAAGCTGACCATGGACGTTTACCGCGATTTCGGCTTCACCGACGTCGAGATGAAACTGTCCACTCGTCCGGAAAAACGCGTAGGTTCCGACGAGCTGTGGGATCGCGCCGAAGCGGCACTGGCTGCAGCCCTTGATTCTGCGGGTCTGCCGTATGATCTGCAGCCGGGTGAAGGTGCGTTCTACGGTCCGAAAATCGAGTTCTCGCTGAAAGATTGCCTCGGTCGCGTCTGGCAGTGTGGTACCTTGCAGCTCGATTTCAACCTGCCTGTCCGTCTGGGCGCCGAATACGTCTCCGAAGACAACAGCCGCAAACACCCAGTGATGCTGCACCGTGCGATCCTGGGTTCGTTCGAGCGTTTCGTCGGGATTCTGATCGAGCATTACGAAGGTGCATTCCCTGCGTGGCTGGCGCCAACCCAGGCAGTGATCATGAATATCACTGATAAACAGGCAGATTTCGTCGCTCAGGTTGAAAAAACTCTCAACGAAAGCGGATTTCGTGCCAAGTCCGACTTGAGAAATGAAAAGATCGGCTTTAAAATCCGCGAGCATACTTTGCTCAAGGTTCCCTATCTTTTGGTTATCGGAGATAAGGAAGTCGAGATGCAGACTGTCGCTGTGCGTACTCGTGAAGGTGCTGACCTGGGCTCGATGCCCGTCGCCCAGTTCGCTGAGTTTCTCGCGCAAGCGGTTTCCCGGCGTGGTCGCCCAGATTCGGAGTAATTATTATTAAGCGTGAAATGAGACAAGATAAACGAGCTGCACCGAAAGCCCCGATCAACGAGAATATCTCGGCACGCGAGGTTCGGTTAATTGGCGCTGATGGCGAGCAGATTGGCATCGTCTCGATTGATGAAGCGCTTCGTATTGCTGAAGAAGCAAAGCTTGATCTGGTAGAAATCTCTGCTGACGCAGTCCCACCGGTTTGCCGGGTGATGGACTACGGCAAATCGATCTTCGAGAAGAAGAAGCAGATTGCAGCAGCGAAGAAAAACCAGAAGCAGATTCAGGTAAAAGAAATCAAGTTTCGTCCAGGGACGGAGGAAGGGGATTACCAGGTAAAACTGCGCAACCTGGTACGTTTCCTGAGTGACGGGGACAGGGCCAAGGTATCCTTGCGATTCCGCGGCCGTGAGATGGCCCACCAGGAGCTGGGGATGGAACTCCTCAAGCGGGTTGAAGCTGACCTGCTCGAGTACGGTTCGGTCGAACAGCATCCTAAGATGGAAGGACGCCAGCTGATCATGGTCATCGCCCCGAAAAAGAAGAAGTAATCAACAGGGCACGGCAGGCCTTCTGATTATGTTTATCAACTGAATGCGGAGTATCCGAACATGCCAAAAATGAAAACCAAAAGTGGTGCTGCTAAGCGGTTTCTGAAAACTGCTAACGGTATCAAGCACAAGCACGCTTTCAAGAGCCACATCCTGACCAAAATGTCGACCAAGCGTAAGCGTCAACTGCGCGGTAGCAGCTTGCTGCATCCGTCTGACGTGGCAAAAGTCGAGCGCATGCTGCGCCTTCGTTAATTTTAGTCAAGAATAGAGGAAGTAACTCATGGCTCGTGTAAAGCGTGGCGTCATTGCCCGTAAGCGTCACAAAAAAATTCTGAAACTTGCTAAAGGCTACTACGGCGCACGCTCCCGCGTATTCCGTGTTGCCAAGCAAGCGGTAATCAAGGCAGGCCAATACGCCTACCGTGACCGTCGTCAGAAAAAACGTCAGTTCCGCGCTCTGTGGATCGCTCGTATCAACGCTGGTGCTCGTGTTAACGGTCTGTCCTACAGCCGTTTCATCGCTGGCCTGAAAAAAGCGTCCATCGAGATCGACCGTAAGGTTCTGGCTGATCTGGCAGTGAACGAAAAAGCGGCGTTTGCTGCGATTGTCGAGAAAGCTAAAGCCACCTTGGCTTAAGTACCCCCGACAGTCACCCGGCCTCACCTCTGTGGGGCCAGGTGTTAAACGTCATAAATAGGGGAAGAGCCTTCAAGCTCTTCCCCTATTTTGTATCTGGAGTCTGTACATGGAAAACCTGGATGCGCTGGTCTCTCAAGCACTAGAGGCTGTGCAAAGCGCTGAAGATATCAATGCCCTGGAGCAAATCCGGGTTCAATACCTTGGCAAAAAGGGTGAATTGACTCAGGTGATGAAGACCCTGGGGAATTTGCCGGCAGAAGAGCGTCCGCAAGTCGGCGCCCTGATCAACGTTGCCAAGGAGCGTGTCACAGGCGTTCTCAATGCGCGCATGGCTCTGTTTGAAGAAGCTGAACTGGCTGCCAAACTGTCTGCCGAATCCATTGATGTGACGTTGCCGGGCCGTGGCCAGACCTCCGGTGGTCTGCATCCGGTGACCCGGACTCTGGAACGAGTCGAGCAATTCTTCACCCGCATCGGCTACGGCATCGCCGAAGGCCCTGAGGTCGAAGACGACTATCACAACTTCGAAGCGCTCAACATCCCAGGCCACCACCCGGCCCGGTCGATGCATGACACCTTCTATTTCAATGCGAACATGTTGCTGCGCACCCATACCTCGCCGGTACAGGTCCGCACCATGGAGTCCAAGCAACCGCCGATCCGCATCGTCTGCCCAGGCCGTGTGTATCGCAGCGACTCCGATATCACCCACTCGCCGATGTTCCACCAGGTCGAAGGCCTGCTGGTCGATCGCGACATCAATTTCGCCGACCTCAAAGGCACCATCGAAGAATTCCTGCGGGTGTTCTTCGAAAAAGAGCTGGCCGTCCGTTTCCGTCCTTCGTACTTCCCGTTCACCGAGCCATCCGCTGAAGTCGACATGGAATGCGTGATGTGCAGCGGTAAAGGCTGCCGCGTCTGCAAGCAGACCGGCTGGCTGGAAGTCATGGGCTGCGGCATGGTGCACCCGAACGTGCTGCGCATGTCCGGCATCGATCCGGAAGAGTTCTCCGGTTTTGCCTTCGGCATGGGTGTCGAGCGTCTGGCAATGCTCCGTTACGGCGTGAACGACTTGCGTCTGTTCTTCGACAACGACTTGCGGTTCCTCGCGCAATTTCGCTAGTCGTAACGAATTCTTAGGAGAGCAGGATGAAATTCAGTGAACAATGGCTGCGTGGCTGGGTTAGCCCGCAGGTAAGTCGCGACGAGCTGGTTGCTCGTCTGTCGATGGCGGGTCTGGAGGTCGATAGCGTGACCCCGGCCGCCGGTATATTCAGCGGCGTGGTCGTGGGCGAGGTGCTGAGCACCGAGCAGCACCCTGATGCCGACAAGTTGCGTGTGTGCCAGGTCAGCAATGGCGCGGAAACCTTCCAGGTCGTGTGCGGTGCGCCAAACGTGCGTCCGGGCCTGAAGATTCCGTTCGCCATGATCGGTGCCGAACTGCCGGGCGACTTCAAGATCAAGAAGGCCAAGCTGCGTGGCGTCGAGTCCAACGGCATGCTGTGCTCGCAAGCCGAGCTGCAGGTTGGTGAAGGCAACGACGGTCTGATGGAACTGCCGGCCGATGCGCCGGTGGGCGAAGATTTCCGTGTGTACCTGGATCTGGAAGATGCCAGCATCGAGGTCGACCTGACCCCGAACCGTGGCGACTGCCTGTCGCTGGCCGGTCTGGCCCGTGAAGTGGGTGCGCTGTACGACACGCCGGTCACTCGCCCGGTGGTCATGACCATTCCGGCTGTGCACGACGAAGTGCGTCCGGTAGAAGTGCTGGCGCCTGCCGCCTGCCCGCGTTACCTGGGTCGTGTCATCCGTAACGTTGATCTGTCCAAACCAACCCCGCTGTGGATGGTTGAACGTCTGCGCCGCGCCGATGTGCGCAGCATCGACGCTGTCGTCGACATCACCAACTACGTGATGCTTGAGCTGGGTCAGCCACTGCACGCTTTCGATCTCGCCGAAATCAATGGCGGCATCCGCGTGCGTATGGCGGAAGAGGGTGAGAAGCTGGTTTTGCTCGACGGTCAGGAAGTCAGCCTGCGTAGCGAAACCCTGGTGATTGCCGACCACACCCGCGCTCTGGCGATTGCCGGCGTAATGGGTGGCGAGCACAGCGGTGTGTCCGCAACCACTCGCGACGTTTTCCTGGAAAGTGCCTTCTTCGATCAGATCGCTGTGGCGGGCAAGGCTCGTTCCTACGGCCTGCACACCGACGCCTCGCACCGTTACGAGCGTGGCGTGGACTGGCAACTGGCCCGTGAAGCCATGGAGCGCGCCACTGGCCTGCTGCTGGAAATTACCGGTGGTGAAGCCGGCCCGATCATCGAGACCGTCAGCGAACAGCACCTGCCGTCGATCGCGCCGATCACCTTGCGTGCGCAGCGCATCACCCAAATGCTGGGGATGGAAATGGATTCGGCGCAGGTCGAGCGTCTGCTCAGCGCCTTGGGTCTGAAGATTTCCGCTGACGGCGCAGGGCAGTGGCGAGTAGAAGTGCCAAGTCACCGCTTCGACATCAGTCTGGAAGTCGATCTGATCGAAGAGCTGGCGCGTCTGTACGGCTATAACCGTCTGCCGGTTCGTTACCCGCAAGCGCGTCTGGCGCCGCAAGCGAAGGCTGAAGCACGCAGCGAATTGCCTGAGCTGCGTCGTCTGCTGGTAGCCCGTGGTTATCAGGAAGCGATCACTTACAGCTTCATCGATCCGAAACAGTTCGAACTGTTCAACCCGGGCGTTGAGCCGCTGTTGCTGGCCAACCCGATTTCCAATGATATGGCTGCCATGCGTTCCTCGCTGTGGCCGGGCCTGGTCAAGGCGTTGCAGCACAACCTGAACCGCCAGCAGGATCGCGTGCGTCTGTTCGAAAGCGGTCTGCGCTTCGTCGGTCAGCTGGAAGGTCTGAAGCAAGAACCGATGCTGTCGGGTGTTGTTTGCGGCAGCCGTCTGCCGGAAGGTTGGGCGCAGGGTCGCGACACCGTCGATTTCTTCGACGTGAAGGCTGATGTTGAAGCGGTGTTGGGCTTTGCCGGTGCATTGGATACCTTCACTTTCACTCCGGGTAAACACCCGGCGCTGCACCCGGGTCAAACCGCGCGCATCGAACGGGACGGGCGTGAAGTCGGCTTTATCGGTGCGATTCACCCGGAGCTGTCCAAGGCCCTGGGTCTGGATCGTCCGGTCTTCGTCTTCGAGCTGGTTCTGGCTGAAGTCGCTTCCGGAAAAATGCCGCAATTCCACGAGTTGTCGCGTTTTCCTGAAGTGCGTCGTGACCTTGCGCTGATCGCGCACAAAGACGTCGCGGCCTCGGCTGTACTGGACGTAATCCGTGAAAATGCAGGCGAATGGCTCACGGATCTCAGGCTGTTTGACGTGTATCAGGGTAAAGGCATTGATCCTGATAGAAAAAGCCTTGCAGTTGGCTTGACCTGGCAGCATCCATCGCGCACTCTTAATGACGATGAGGTGAATTCGACGACGCAAAATATCCTCACCTCGCTCGAACAAAGGTTGAACGCCACGTTAAGGAAGTGACGTATGGGGGCTTTGACGAAAGCTGAGATGGCGGAACGTCTGTATGAAGAGCTGGGCCTGAACAAGCGGGAAGCCAAGGAATTGGTTGAACTGTTTTTCGAGGAAATCAGGCACGCTCTTGAAGACAACGAGCAGGTCAAATTGTCCGGTTTCGGCAATTTCGACCTTCGGGACAAACGCCAGCGGCCTGGCCGCAACCCGAAAACGGGGGAAGAAATCCCGATCACGGCTCGCCGTGTGGTCACCTTTCGTCCAGGGCAGAAGTTGAAGGCCCGAGTTGAGGCTTATGCTGGAACCAAGTCATAACGACGAACTACCCGTCATCCCGGGCAAACGCTACTTCACCATTGGTGAAGTCAGCGAGCTGTGTGCGGTAAAACCACACGTGCTGCGCTACTGGGAGCAGGAGTTTCCTCAACTCAACCCCGTCAAACGCCGCGGAAACCGCCGGTATTATCAGCGCCAGGATGTGCTGATGATCCGGCAGATCCGCGCGCTCCTTTACGATCAGGGATTCACCATCGGCGGCGCGCGTCTGCGCTTGTCCGGTGATGAAGCCAAAGACGACACCACCCAATACAAGCAAATGATCCGCCAGATGATCGCTGAGCTTGAAGATGTACTGGTGGTGCTCAAGAAATAAAAAGCTGCGTTTGAATACTTCCAGTTTTCAAAAGCTTGCGATATATTCTTGAGCGCTCTTCGAGACGAGGGGCGGGTTTCAAACCAGTCGGGGCGTAGCGCAGTCCGGTAGCGCACTAGCATGGGGTGCTAGGGGTCGAGTGTTCGAATCACTCCGTCCCGACCATTATTCCTGAGTAAAATCAGACACTTAAGCCGATCATCTAGATCGGCTTTTTTGTGCCTGGGCAAAAAAAGGTCGCTGGATGAAAAGTTTGGATCACTTGATAGACAAGCGGGATCCGGCGCTGCCCATCATTGAAAAAATGCTGGGGGAAGCCGTACTCAACTATCAGTTACTCCCTCCCTCCACCGAAAATGGCAGAGTTCTTTCAGTCTTCAGCTCACGACTAAATCGACGTTGGGTGCGATCGCCTTCGAAACGGGTGGGCTGTTGATTGATCGCGGCTGGTTACGTGTGCTCGGCTCCGGTCATCCGCAATTACCGCGAAATCTTCTGGATTGGAATGGCGGCCGTGCTGATGCTTATATGTTGGTCGCCGACGATGCCGCTGGAGGTTTTTTTGCTCTCAATGGCGGTGGTTTGGGTGAAGAGGTTGGGGCGATGTATTACTGGGCGCCTGACACGCTGTTGTGGGAGCCATTGCACATTGCTTACACCGACTTTCTGGGTTGGGCGTTGAGTGATCGGCTCGCGACCTTCTACGACGGTTTGCGCTGGAACGGCTGGATTCACGACCTGCAGGCGCTGGAAGCGGATCAGTGCTTTTCGTTTTTCCCGTTTCTCTGGACTCGGGAAGGCTCAGTCGAAAAGAGTCGCCGTACGGCGATTGATGTCAGCGAACAGTTCGAAATGAATGTCGAGTTGGCACGCAAGCTCGGCAAAGGTTCTGCGCAGTTACTCTGATGTCGGGTTGATACTCTGCCTGCCAGGGCTGAAGATGCTCGCTCAAATACACGAATGTTGCAGGCCACATCTTTTCCGTCATTGGTTCATAAGAAAATGGATAAGTTATCTCGCTTGAACTCGCTTTTGATTCAACACAATGCAGTCGTTTCGCTGAATATCGAAATTCAAGACTTCAAGTACAATCTGGCCTTGACGATGTCGTCGCTCGATGACGCAGCAGAAAGCGCGATCACTATAAATTTTCAGGATGTCAGTGCGCTTGATCTAAGTGGCTTTGGCGGCGGATTGACTCAATTCATGGAGCTCGTCGTTACCCGAATCGATCGTGGGCTCGACAGGATCAGATATGAATTAAAAGACGTAGAGGACGAGAAAATATCGTTCTACTTCTTTACCTTCAGTGAGCCTATTCATTCGGAGCAATCTTGTGGGTTTGATTGACCGCACTCCCCTGAAGCGCCATTAAATATTGGCGATCGGTTGCCGATACTCCGGTATCTAAATTCCGATCGAGCGAAGGCGCATGGACATCAGCAATACCAGCAGTGAATATCAAAAGCCGAAAAATCTTGCCGGGCTGGGCCGTCGCTGGGGTGGGCAGATCACCGATACGTTGATCACCTACTTTTTGATCCTCTTCGTAGGACGGCTGGCGGAGTTTATTGGTTTGCCGCCAAATGTGGTGGCTGTCCTGGCTCTTGGTACGGGTGTGGCGTATTACCTGTTTTCCGACGCAATGCCCAACGGGCAAAGCCTGGGTAAAAAGCTGCTGGGGATGTCGGTGATTGATGAGCGTAGCTACTTGAACTGCAATCTGTATCAATCGTTCATACGCAATATCACAACGCCGTTTCTGAACATCCTCGACTGGATTTTCATTTTCTTTGGCTCGCGCAAACGCCTGGGCGACATGCTTGCGTCAACAATTGTGATTCGTGTCAGGTGAGTCAAGTGGGCGACGGCAGTCGCCCAAGTGTTAAGGTTTCGAATCTTGCTGAATATCCTCCGAGTCACTGGAGGTTGCGGCGTCCTTCTGCGTTTCTTGCGGTTCGGCGCCGGAGTTTGAGCCTGACGCTTCTTCGCCTTTTTTATTGGCTTTTTCCTCGTTGGACTCTGAGCTTTGCGCCTGATTTGTGCCGGAGGAGGCTGTCGGTGTTGCTGCCGAGCTGGTCTGCGTGAAGAGCGAGCCAGTCAACAGCAGGCTTGCAAGCGTCAGGGTTGCAATCGACTTGTTCATGATCTGAGTCTTCCGCGCGATGGGGGTAACTCTTTGGAGGCATGAACAGGCTTAAGGTGCTGGCCGTTGGACGAGCGGTAAGGTCACAGATACCCGGCCCAATGTGAAAGCAGAAGGATTTCTACCACGCCGACCACAAACATGACTGCGACAGAGCGCCGCGAAAGCACCGCGCTATATTTAGCGGCCTTGCAAGTCGGCCCATTCAATCCCGAAGCGGCTCAGGTATTTTCTTAAGCGATCTGCATCATTCGGCTGCACCTTGGCTTGGCGCGATACGCCGAACAGTCTGCGTCCGGCATCCGACAGGCTGTCCGCTTGCCGACATACTTCAAGCACCGCTTTCAATTGCAGTCGATCAAACAGGTCGAGGCTATCGACGTCTCCCGGGAGGTCATCCGACACGCCGTCCGCTTGCGCCAGTCCCCACGCATAACGCAGTCGATCAATTTCTTCCTGCACTTGCGCCTCATCAATTCGTCCGCTGTCCGCCAGCGTGGCCATCCGGGTAATCGACGCTGACAGTTCGCGAAAGTTGCCCAGCCATGCCGCTTCCCGAGAGCTGGCGAAGGCGAGGTAGCGTCGGCGCGCTTCGAGGTTGAAGCGCACCAGTTGGCCGTGATCGCGAGCGTGACGTTCGAGCTCGAAATCGATGTTGGGCTCGATGTCTTCGCGGCGGCCGGCCAGGCCGGGCAAATCAAATGTCCAGAGGTTGATGCGTGCGTACAGATCCTCGCGGAACAGGCCTTCGGCGACGCGGCTGCGCAGATCGCGGTGAGTGCCGGCGATGATCAGGAAGTCGCTGTCGACCTCCTTGTCGGAGCCAAGCGGAAAGAAGCGCTTTTCTTCGATAGCCTTGAGCAGCATCGCCTGTTCGTCCGCGCCCAGCTCACCGATTTCATCGAGAAACAACATGCCGCCGTCCGCTGCCCGTAGCAGGCCGTCGCGGGCGTTCTGCGCTCCGGTGAATGCGCCTTTGACGTGACCGAACAGAGCCGACATCGCACCGTCGCCCCGCAGGGTGGCGCAGTTCACCTCAACAAACCGGCCCTGCATTTGATGGCGGCTGCGTTTGAGTTCATAGATGCGTCGGGCGAGAAACGATTTGCCGGCGCCGGTCGGGCCGATCAGCAGCATGGGCGCCTTGGAGCGCACGGCCACGCGTTCAATCTGTTCGATGGAGCGGTTGAACGCCGCGTTACGGGTGGCGATGCCGGACTTCAAGAACTCCAGGCCCTCGAGGCGTTTGTTGGCGAAACGCGAGGAAATGCGGTCATAACGCGACAGGTCGAGGTCGATCAGCGCGTGAGTGCCGGTGGCTTGTTCATCTTCGCTTTTGCGTCGGGCGGGGGAGGTCTGGATCAGGCGCGCCGGCAGATAGCGTGCTTCGGTCAGCAGGAACCAGCAAATCTGCGCGACGTGGGTGCCGGTGGTGATGTGAACCAGATAGTCCTCGTGCTCGGTATCGAAGCTGTAGGCCGTCGTGAAGTCATGCAGTGCGCCGTAGACCTCTTCGAAATCCCACGGATTGCGCAGTGACATGGGGTGCAGGTGTACCTCGGTTTCCGGCGAGACCTGCTGGATATCGGCGCGAACCCGTTCAGCGAGGCTGATGTCGCGCGCGTCGATACCGTGAATCAGTTCCAGGCGATGGATCAGCACGTCCGGTTGCTGGCAAAGGCCAACGCTCGGTCGCCAGTGGCTCCAGCGATTGGCGCCTTTGCCAACGCGGTCCAGGGTGGCGCCGATAAAACCGATGGCGACGGTGCGTTTGTTGGGCATGGCTATCTCAAAAGATAAATGACGATATCAAATGATAGGTTTCTCACACTGGGGTTGTCTTCGGTTCAGCTCAAAGAAATCGATAAAAAATAAAAAAACTATATAAATCAATAAGATAAAAAATAAATTTTGCGCCTCTCAAAAACTGGCACAGCCGCTGCAATACCTATCGCAACGAACAGGACAACAGAGCGAGACGCCACGATGGCCAACTTCAAACTCTTCAACACGCAATCGAAACAACTGCCAGCCTGCGACACTTTGAATGCCTCCGGCGCCTCGGCATATGCCTACACGCCGAAGCATCAACTGGCTCAACTGGCGGTCACCGGTTGCCTGAACCAGACGTTTTACGCCAGTGCAGAGAGTCAACTGGATCAAGTATTGAAGCTGGTGGCTGAACTCGACAGCCGTTTCGTGGCGAAGGCTGCTGTCTACGCTCGCCATAAGGGCCACATGAAAGACATGCCGGCGTTGTTGCTGGCGGCGTTGACGGCGAACCGTTCGACGCTGGTGCCTGAGGTGTTTGAACAAGTGATCGACAGCGGCAAGATGTTGCGCAACTACGTGCAGATCCTGCGCAGTGGCGCCACCGGGCGCAAATCCCTTGGTTCGCAACCCAAACGTCTGGTGCAGAACTGGCTGAACGGCGCGACCGAACGTCAACTGCTACAAGCGTCGATTGGCAACCAGCCATCGCTGGCGGACGTGGTGAAGATGGTTCACCCAAAGCCGGCTGAGGCCTGGCGCGAAGCGTTCTTCGCGTGGTTGATCGGTAAACCGGTGGATGTGCAGGCATTGCCTGAGTTGACCCGCGATCTGCTGGCATTTCGCAGCGGCGCGAGTCATCAAGTACCCGCGGTACCGTTCCAACTGCTCGGCAACGAAACCCTGAGCAAAGAGCAATGGGCTGCGCAGGCTTACAACATGGGCTGGCAGGGATTGCGCATCAACCTCAACACCCTGGAGCGGCATGGCGCGTTCGAGGTACCGGGTTGCGTCGAGTACGTGGCAGCGCGACTTGCAGATCCGCAAGAAGTGGCTAAGGCGCGGGTTTATCCATACCAGTTGCTGGCGGCCTATCGGATGGTTGGCGATAACGTACCGCTGCAGATCCGCGAGGCGTTGCAGGATGCACTTGAGCTGTCGCTGGCCAACGTGCCGAAGCTGCAAGGCGCGGTGGTGGTTTGCCCGGACGTATCGGGTTCGATGGGCAGCCCGGCGACCGGTTATCGTCAGGGCGCGACCACGGCGGTGCGTTGCATCGATGTGGCGGCACTGGTCGCGGCAGCGGTGTTGCGCAAACAGCCGGCGGCGCGGGTGATGCCGTTCGAAGTGAAGGTGGTGGATATCAAGCTCAATCCACGGGACAGCGTGATCAGCAATGCGGAGAAACTGGCCGCGGCCTTTGGCGGCGGCACCAACTGCTCGGCGCCATTGAAGAAACTGGCGGACAGCAAGGCCAGGGTCGATACGCTGATTCTGGTATCGGACAACGAGTCCTGGATCGACACGCGGCGCCGTGGTGCCAGTGAGACCATGCTCCAGTGGGAGCGCATCAAGCGGATCAACCCGCAGGCACGGCTGGTGTGCATCGATATCCAGCCGGGTTATGCAACGCAGGCAGCCGACCGCGATGACATCCTGAATGTCGGCGGTTTCAGCGATGCGGTGTTCGATGTGGTCGAGCAGTTCACCAGCGGTCGTTACGGTGCCCAGCACTGGGTCGAAGCGATCGAGAAGATGCAATGAATTGATTTGTCACAGGCGCTGAATGCCGGTGGGACTACATCCAAGACGTCTCATCAAACCCTTGTCAGCGTGTGTGACGGCACGAATGCCTGATGGCTGTACATCTGAGGCCGGTTAACCCCGGTGCGCGGCGACGCGCAACAGTCATCAACTTTTGTCGTGCCACCTTATTGGAAAAGAAAGCAGCGAATGCAACAGGTACTCCATCGGAACGCGGGTTCGAATCCCGCCCCGGCAACGGGGGCTCGACTGGCAGAGCCACAGTGTCTGTTTTTTTGTCGCTGCACATGACGGAACAACGCCGAATCATCGGCCAACGAATAAAGAATAGAGAAATGAAAGCACACACTTACCAACTGCTCGAAGTCGCCAACGGCAAGCCGATCAAACTCTGGACCGAAGGCGTCCCGGTGGAAAACGAGGCCCGCGAGCAGCTGATGAACACGGCAAAGATGCCATTCATCTTCAAGCATCTGGCGGTGATGCCGGATGTGCATCTGGGCAAGGGCTCGACTATTGGCAGCGTGATTCCGACTGTGGGTGCGATCATCCCGGCGGCCGTCGGCGTGGACATCGGTTGCGGCATGATCGCCGCACGCACGTCGCTGACCGCAGCCGACTTGCCGGACAATCTGCAAGGTCTGCGCAGCGCCATCGAGCAAGCGGTGCCCCATGGCCGCAGTTCGAACCGTTCTCGGCGCGACAAGGGCGCATGGGACGAGATTCCGCAGCAAGCCGATCAGGCTTGGGCGGGGCTTCAGCCACGTTTCAAACTGATCACCGACAAGTACCCGAAACTGACCAACACCAACAACCGTGGGCATCTGGGCACGCTCGGCAGCGGCAACCACTTCATCGAAGTGTGCCTGGATGAAGCCAACCGGGTCTGGTTCATGTTGCACAGTGGTTCTCGCGGTGTCGGCAACGCCATTGGCAACCTGTTCATTCAGATGGCTCAGGCGGATATGCGGCAACACATCGCCAACTTGCCGGATCGTGACCTGGCGTACTTCGAAGAAGGCAGCCAGCACTTCGATGATTACGTGGAAGCGGTGAGCTGGGCGCAGGACTTCGCCAGACAGAACCGCGAATTGATGATGCGCGCGGTGATTCATGCCACGCGCCAGATCATTCGCAAGCCGTTCGAGGTGGCGCTGGAAGCGGTCAACTGCCACCACAACTACGTGCAGAAAGAGCGGCATTTCGGCGAAGAAATCCTGGTCACCCGCAAAGGCGCGGTGTCGGCGAAGAAAGGTGAACTCGGGATCATTCCGGGTTCGATGGGCGCCAAGAGTTTCATTGTGCGCGGCCTGGGCAACGAAGAGTCGTTCAGCTCCTGCAGCCACGGCGCTGGCCGCACCATGAGCCGAACGAAGGCAAAGAATACATTCACCGTCGAAGACCAGATCCGCGCCACGGCGCATGTCGAGTGCCGCAAGGACGAAGCGGTGATCGACGAAATTCCGATGGCCTACAAGGACATCGACAAAGTCATGCACGCCCAGCGCGAGTTGGTGGAAGTGCTGCACACCCTGCGGCAAGTGGTGTGCGTCAAAGGATAAAAGGATCAGCAGTCATGGAATTTGCAGAACGCCACCCGCTGTGCGCCACGATGCGTGCGCGGGTACTGGAAGAGTTGGCGCGTATAGAGCGTGAGCGCAATGTCACGGTGTTGTACGCCTGTGAGTCCGGCAGTCGGGCCTGGGGCTTTGCCTCGACCGACAGCGACTACGACGTACGGTTCGTGTACGTGGAAAAACCGCAGTGGTTCGTTCAGGTCGACACGCCGCGCGCTGTGATCGAGCGGCCATTGGACGACGAGCTGGACGTCAGCGGCTGGGAACTGCGCAAGACCCTCGGGTTATTGCGCAAGTCCAATCCGACGTTGCTGGAGTGGCTCGACTCGCCATTGGTGTACCGCAGCGAAAGCGCGCAGGTTGCGCAACTGCGGGAACTGGCCGAAGCGTTCTACAGCCCGCCGGCAGCCCGCAACCACTATCTGTCGATGGCGAAAAACAACTTTCGCCAGTACCTGCAAGGCGACAGCGTACGGTTCAAGAAGTACTTCTACGTGCTGCGGCCGTTGCTGGCGGTGCGCTGGATCGATCAGGGGCGCGGGCGTCCACCGATGACCTTCGCCGACCTGCTGACCACGGTCGACGACCGGGCACTGCTGGCTGAAGTCGACGAGCTGCTGGCACTTAAACGCAATGCCGACGAGCGCGCCTACGGCCCGCGTCGTCCGGCGCTGCACAGGTTCATCAATGCCGAACTCGAACGCGATGTGCCCACATTACTCAGAACTCAGGAAGACTCGCGACGACTGGATGACTACCTCAGGGACATCGTCAGGTTGTATGCGTAAGGATTGAAATGGAACCGCAAGTGATTGAACTGGACGGCGCGATTGGCGGCGGTCAGGTGTTACGCAGCGCGCTGAGCCTGTCGATGGTGACGGGCCAGGCGTTTCGCATTAAACAGATTCGTGCCCGCCGCAGTCGGCCGGGATTGTTACGCCAGCATTTGACGGCAGTGATGGCGGCCGCCGAAGTCTGCGGCGCACGGATCGCGGGAGCGGAACTGGGCTCGCAGGCGCTGTTTTTCGAGCCGGGAGCGATTCGTTCGGGTGATTACCGGTTTGCGATCGGCACGGCCGGTAGTTGCACGTTGGTGTTGCAGACATTGCTGCCGGCACTGTTGCAGGCGCCGGGCACAAGTCGCGTACGGATCAGCGGCGGTACGCATAATCCGTTGGCGCCGCCTGTCGATTTCCTTACGCGCAGCTGGTTGCCGTTGATGCGGCGCATGGGTGCCGGCATTGAGCTGGATCTGCTGCGTCACGGCTTTGTCCCGGCCGGTGGCGGTGAGATCGACGTCACGGTGCAGCCGTCGCAACTGACGCCGCTGGACCTGTGTGAGCGTGGGGCGCTGCTGTCGCAGCAAGCCTTGGCGCTGACGGCCGGTCTCGCACCGAGCGTCGCCGAGCGTGAACTGAATCAGGTGGCGAAACGCATGCGCTGGGCAGCGGAAACTTTGCATCCGATCACGCTCGACCCGGCGCGTGGCCCCGGTAACGTGCTGTTACTGGAGTACGTGTTCGAGCAGGTCACCGAAGTCTTCAGTGCCTTTGGCCAGGTGTTGTTACGGGCGGAGAAGGTCGCTGATAGCGCAATCAATCAGGCGACAGACTGGTTACGCAGTGACGCTGCGGTGGCGGAACACCTCGCCGACCAGTTGCTGCTGCCGATGGCGCTGGCCGGTGGCGGATCATTCACTACCCCAAGAATGACCGAGCATCTGCACAGCAACATCGCGGTGATCGAGCGCTTCTTGCCGGTCACTATCGAATGCTCGGAAGCGGGCCCCGAGCGTCTGCGGGTTGAGGTCCGCAACGGTCGCTGACCGCGTCGCAAGCCCGGATCAATCTCGCGAATGCGGCAATTTGCTGGCCCCCAGGCTTGGGCTTCCCCGGCAAAATCGCCTTTTTTCAAAAGGTTAGGTTGGCTATATGCGGACGATTGTCATAACCGTTGCAACGCTTTCCCTGGCTGCCTTCGCTTCGGCCATTGAAGCGAGGGAGTTGAGCAAGAGTCACCGGTTCGCCTGTACCTGGGGCTCGGACATCGCCGCCGGGGCGCAGCAGTCGAAGCTGTCGGGGATCTCGTTGTACGGCGCGCGCAAGCAGTTGCAGGTGCGCAAGTTCCAGCAACCTTGGATGCGCATGACGGCAATGGGGATTACCGAGCAGACCTACAACAGCACCTCGAAGCTCAAGCCGGCAGCGGTCAAGCAGACCTATTATGAACAATGCGTGCGGCATGAGCTGGCCCAGCGATAAATCGAAAAGCCCAACCTGAAGAGGTTGGGCTTTTTCATGCCTGACGAAAAGTCAGCGTCACTTGTCAGTCTCGCAATTGAAATCCTCACGGCAGTTGCCGTTGAAGATCAGGCAGGGATTGATTCGCATGGCGGGGGTTCCTGGCAGTAGGCGCGGAGAGAGGCGATTTTCGCCAGGTTCCGCGAAGGGCGGCTAAAACATAGCAGAGCTTTGGACGCTGCAAAGGCCAGAGTTTTTCCAGGTGTTTTTCTCATGAAAAAGCGCAGTTTCAGCACGGATCAAACCTGCGGAGTACCATGGCACGCTCCATCCGCCGTCGAGCTCTGTGTTCCATGCCTTTGATTTCCCGCTTCCACGCTTTGTTCGATCAGGCCCGGCGCGCCTTGCTACTGGTTTGGGCGACATCTCGCGGTTTGTTTCTGGGTCTGGTGCTGGCCACTCTGATTGCCGGTGTGCTGCCGGCGCTGGCCGCATGGCTGGGCCAGCGGATCGTCGATGCGGTGGTGGCGGCGATGCAGTTGCATGCGCAGCAGGGCGCTGCACCGCTGTGGCCGGTGTTGCGTTATGTGCTGATGGAGGCGGGGGTGTTGGCGTTGTTGTCCGGTACGCAACGGGCGCTCTCGGTGCAGCAGTCGTTGTTGCGGGTGCAGTTGGGGCAGAAGGTCAACACGCTGATTCTGGAAAAGGCGCAGACCCTGTCGCTGGTGCAGTTCGAGAACTCCGAGTTCTACGACAAGCTGGTGCGCGTGCGCCGCGAAGCCTCGACCCGGCCGCTGGCGTTGGTGATGAAGTCGCTGGGGTTGATCCAGAACCTGATCATGCTGATCAGCTTCGGTGTGCTGCTGGTGCATTTTTCGCCGTGGGCGCTGTTGTTGCTGGTGATTGGCGCGTTGCCAGTGTTCTTTGCCGAGGCGCACTTCTCCGGCGACGCTTTCCGCTTGTTCACCCGCCGCGCTCCGGAGAGTCGGCAGCAAAATTACATCGAAACCTTGCTGTCCCATGAGGCCTACATCAAAGAGGTCAAGCTGTTCGGCTTTGCGCCGTTGCTGCTGCAGCGTTATCGGGACACTTTTGCCAAGCTCTACGCCGAGGATCGGCGCCTGACATTGCGTCGTGATGGCTGGGGTTTCGGTCTCGGCTTGCTCGGTACAGGGGCGTTCTATCTGGCTTATGCCTGGGTGGTGATTGATGCGGTGCACGGCAATATCAGTCTCGGTCAGATGACCATGTACCTGGTGTTGTTCAAGCAGGGGCAGAGTGCGGTCAGCAGCAGCCTGAGTGCGATCAGCGGTTTGTATGAGGACGGTCTGTACCTGTCGAGCCTGTATGAGTATCTGGCCGAACCGGTGTTGGCTGATTGCGGTCATCTCACCGTCGGCGCGCATCCGGGTGATGGCCTGCGTTTTGAGAACGTCGGTTTCCGCTATCCGGGGGCCAGCCGTGCAGCACTGGAAGGCATCGACCTGCACCTGGTGCCGGGCAAGAGTGTGGCGCTGGTGGGGGAGAACGGCTCAGGCAAAACCACGCTGATCAAATTGCTGACGCGCCTTTATCGGCCCGATCAGGGGCGGATTCTGCTTGATGGCAGCGATTTGCAGGATTGGGAAGAGAACACATTGCGGCGGCGTATCGGGGTGATTTTTCAGGACTACATTCGCTACCAGTTCACCTTGGGCGAAAACATCGGCGTGGGGGATACCTCGGCGTTCAATGATGAATCGCGCTGGCAGGCCGCAGCGGCCGAAGGCATGGCCGCGCCGTTCATTGAAGGGCTCGACCGTGGCTATGCAACGCAATTAGGCCGATGGTTCGCTGGCGGTCAGGAGTTGTCGGGCGGGCAATGGCAGAAGATTGCCTTGTCCCGGGCCTACATGCGCCGCGATGCCGACATCCTGATTCTCGACGAACCGACCTCGGCGCTGGATCCGGCAGCGGAAGCGGCAGTGTTCGAGCATTTCAGCCAACACACCGAAGGGCGCATGACCTTGTTGATTTCCCACCGCTTTTCCAGTGTGCGCAATGCCGATCAGATCATGGTGCTGGAGGGCGGACGGATACTGGAGAAGGGCGATCACAACAGCCTGATCGCTGCAAACGGGCACTACGCCAAGCTGTTCGATCTGCAGGCTCGCGGCTATCGCTAGGAATCCTGCGCGCTGCGCACCAATGCTGGGCCTGCTACGCGCGGCGCGGGTTTGGACTGCATCAGCGCATCGATCGCCTTGCGATAATTCTGCCCGCCCAGCGCCATGCTGTTGTTGTGGGTGGCACCCGGCACCAACAGCAGTCGTTTCGGTTGTCGGGCGGCGTTGAACAGCTGCTCGCTGAAGCGCGGCGGCACGAGCGCGTCGGCCATGCCGTGTACCACCAGCAGCGGCATGTGAATCTCGGCGATCTTGTCGATGGAGTCGAATTTCTGCGACAGCAGCCAGCGTACCGGCAGCGAAGTGTTGGCCACCGCCGCCGCCACATCGGCGAGAGAGGTGAAAGTCGACTCGATCACCAGGCCTTTGACCGGCAGCGGGGTATGGTCCCGAGCCGCGTCCTGGCCGAGTTCGGCGGCCAGATCAATCGCCACGGCACCGCCCAGGGAGTGACCGTAGATCAGGCGCTTGCTCGGGTCGGGCTGCAGCAGTTTGAAGCGCTCCCACGCCACACGGGCATCTTCGTACACGCTGCTTTCCGAAGGCAGATCGCCCTTGCTCTGGCCGAAACCACGGTAGTCGATCGCCAGTACCGAGTAGCCGGCCGCGCGCAATTGCTCGATGCGGAACAGCTGTCCGGTGAGGTTCCAGCGCACACCATGCAGATAGAGAATTGCCGGTGCATTGGTTTTTTCTGCCGGCCACCACCAGGCATGAATATTCTGCCCGGCCTTGAAGCTCTTGGGCTGCAAGTCGAGTTCCTGCACGCTGCCCGGCAAGCCGTGATACCAGCCGGCCGTGCCCGGTTCGATGCGAAACAGCAGTGTGCGCTCGGTGTGTTCGAGCACCGCACAACTCGTCGGCACGCCAATGATCAGCGCAGCCATGCAGGCGAACGCCAGACGGCGACGACGCAAACGGGTCATGAAGGACAGGAACATTAAACGGTTCACCACAGCGCAGACAAAGAAGGCTTTTTACCAGAAGGCTCGGTCTGCGCGTGACTTTTTCGACCACCGTCTACTCGCAACGATTACAAAATGCTGCAGCTCAGCCCACGCGCAGGACGATTTTGCCGATGTGGTCGCCACCTTCCATGCGCGCATGCGCCTGGGCCGCATCGTTCAGCGAATAAACCTTGTCGATGATCGGCAAGCAGCGTCCGGCGGTCAGCGCCGGCCACACGTGTTCGCGCAATTGCTCGGCAATTGCGGCCTTTTCCTCCGAGGTACGCGCACGCAGCAACGAACCCGTGATCACCGTGCGTTTGGCCATGATCGCCAGCAGGTCGACGTCGTTGGCCCGTCCGCCGCCGAGAAAGCCGAGCATTACCAGCCGGCCATCCATTGCCAATGCGCTGACATTTCCGTTGAGGTACGAGGCGCCCATGATGTCGAGAATCGCGTTCACCCCTTGGCCTGCAGTTTTTTCGGCGATGACCGTGGCGAAATCCTGCTCGCGATAATTGATCGGCTGCCCACCCAGTTTGCTGATTGCCGCGCATTTATCGGCACTGCCGGCGGTGGCAAAGGCTTCGATGCCGAATTCGCGGCACAGCATCAGTGCGGTGGTGCCGATGCCGCTGGTGCCGCCGTGGATCAGCACGCGCTGACCACGCTGGGCGTCGCCGAGGCCGAACAGGTTGGCCCACACGGTAAAGAAGGTTTCCGGGATAGCGGCGGCCTGCACCCAATCCAGTCCGACGGGGATCGGCAGGGTTTGCCCGGCCGGGACGTTGCAGTATTCGGCGTAACCGCCACCGTTGGTCAGCGCGCAGACCTTGTCTCCGACGGCAAACTGACTGACACCGGCACCCAGCGCCACTACTTCGCCGGCCACTTCCAGACCGGGGATCGGATTCATCCCCGGCTTCATCGGGTATTTGCCGGCGCGTTGCAGGGCGTCGGGGCGGTTGATCCCGGCGGCATGCACGCGAATCAGCACTTCGCCGGCTGCAGCGACGGGCAGGGGCACGTGTTTGGCCTGCAAGACTTCGGGGCCACCGGGTTGAGTGATTTCGATACGGGTCATTTCGCTGGGCAAAGTCATGTCGATTCCTGTTGCTTGAGGTTCTGAAGATGGGAGCGCAGCCCGCAGGCAATGATTCCCTTCAATTTTCACAGACGCGTGGTTCAGTCGCTGAGGGCAGCCATTTCAGGGCGTGCTCCAACAAAATCGCCACGACAATCGCCCCGGCGGCGATCACGAAAAGCATTGCGTGCTGACCGCCCGTGGCATTGAACAGCGCCGAATAGGCAAAACCGGCCAGCGCCTGAAACGTGGCAAACGATACGGTGGCGCGGCTCCAGGCGATTTGCTGGCGATGGTGATCCGGTACCAGTTCATGCACGCGGGCCAAGGCCAGCGGGACGATGCCCGGCGGGAATGAACCGATGATCACTGCCAGTACGGCCAACGCCATGAAAGAGTGGGAAACCGCCAGCAGTCCCAGCGCAATCGCCTGCACCACCAATACCAGCCGAATGCCCATCCGCGCGCCAAGCCGATCCGCGAGAAAGCCGTAACTTACCGGGCCGACAATTGCGCCCAGGCCATACATCACCCAAATCAGTGCACCAATCTGCGCCCCGGCACCGAGCCCGCGAGCCACGTAATCCACCAGAAACACCATGGCCGGCACCAGACCTGCGGCCATGAATGCGTATTGGCCGAACAGCAAATAGACGGCGGAGGGGGTTGGCTCAACCGTCGCGCCTGCGTGAGTGGCGGTCGGGTGCGGTAGATCAGCAGGCCAGCCAAACCAGCTTATTGCGGTCAGCAACAACGACAATCCGCCCAGTCCCAACCAGGTGGCGTGCAGGCCCATATTCAACAAGGGCGGGACGATGGTTCCGGAGGCGGCGATGCCCAGGCCGATACCGAGAAAAATCGCACCGCTGGCCAGTCCTTTGCGGGATGCCGGCACGTGGGGCAGAACAGTCGCCGCCACCAGCACCATAATTGCGCCGCCGGTAATCCCCGACAACAACCGCCAGCCAAAGAACCAGATCACCGACAATGGAAATGCACAGGCAAAAAACGCTGCGGTGACCAGCAGCATCATCAGTCGCAGGGCGTTTTTATTGCCCAGTTGCCGCGCTATCGGCCGGCCGAGCAGGGCGCCGATCAGATAGCCGACCAGATTGGCTGCGCCGAGGTAGACCACGTCGTTGGCAGAAAACCACTGCGCCTGAATCAGCGAGGGAATAAGCGGTGTGTAGGCAAAACGCGCCAGCCCAATGCCGACCAGGCTGGCGCAGAGTCCTGAGAAAATCGGTAACGCTGAGGTGGATGTACGCATGACAGCATTCCTGAGGAAGGTCTATGGCGCTCAGGATATCGGCTATCTTTGCTGCGGTAATGCAGCGATTTGGCTTTATAGTGATGCAAATTCGCATCGGTTGGGGGCAGCATGAACTGGGATGATGCGCGGGTATTTCTCGCGGTATGCAGGGAGTCGACATTACGCGGCGCAGCGCGGGTTCTGGGGGTGGATCAGGCGACCGTCGGGCGACGGATCACGGCGCTGGAAAAGTCCCTGAGCGCGACCTTGTTCCTGCGCACCTCCGACGGCTTCGCACTGACCGCAGTCGGCGAAGCCGCGCTCAAAAGCGTGGAAAAAATGGAGCATTCGGCGCTGGAACTTGAGCGGCAGATTCAGGGCCTGGATGATCGTCTGACCGGCACCGTACGCGTCAGCACCACCGACTCACTGGCCATCGACTTTCTGATTCCGGCCATTAGTCGCCTGCACGCGCTGCACCCGGACGTGCGTGTGCAACTGGACGCCTCCACGCAGATCCTTAGCCTGGCCAAGCGCGAGGCGGACATCGCTGTGCGCAATACCCGGCCTGACAATCCCGATCTGATCGCGCGGCGGATTGCACGCTGGCCCGTGGGATTGTTCGCTTCACAGGCGTATATCGACGCCCATGGCATCCCGCCGCAGGGTACGGCGTTCGAAGGCCATGACCTGGTGGTCTACCAGCCGTATTTGCAGGCGCACAAAGACATGACGCTGGTTTGCGAACCGCTGCATCGCGGGCGGATTGTCGCCAGCCTGAGTTCCAGTCTGTTGGTACGCCGCTCGATTGCGGCTGGCCTGGGCGTAGGAGAAATCCCGGTGTACATGGGTGAGCGCGATGGCCTGGTCAGGCTTTGGCCGGAGCGCAATCGCCCGCAACCGTATGAGGTCTGGCTGGTGACCCACGCGGACTTGCGCCACACCGCACGGGTCAGGGCGGTGATTGAGCAGATTGTCGAGGCGTTTGCACTGGAGAATGAGTGACGGCTCAAAGCGTTTTGGACAAGCTACAGCGTCTGACGAAACGCCCTACATCCACAGCAGAATCTGCCGGCTTGTGGGCTTGGAGCGCCAGCCTTAAGGTTGATGCAACTCGCAGCGCCAGGAAATCGGTGCGCCAGAGAAGGTATCGCTAACCCAGGGAAGGGGATCGGATTGAAAGCCAGGGAATTCGAGCAATATCAAAGCTTCGACACATTGAGCAAAGGTCGTAACACACAAATCATGAACGCTATCAGCCGTGAAGAATTCAACGCCAGGATCGAGACCATCGAGGCAAGGATGGATGCTCGGGTAGAGCGAGTGCACGCCGATATTCGAGAGTTCCTTTGCTCCCAGGCAGAGCGAGACAAGGCGAATGAGCGCATTCAGGTCGAACGGGATAAACGCTACGACTCGATGATTCAAGGCATTGCCATCGAGTCCAGAGAGGCGCTCAAAAAGGCGGGTACCGTAAATGCCAACGTCTGGATGGCAACGGCTGTGCATCTGTTTGGTGTGGTCAGCATTGTCGTCGGTGGCTATTTCGCCAGTCAGGCCAACCTGTATGCAGCGATACAAACAACATTGGCGGCGG
This sequence comes from Pseudomonas sp. IT-93MI4, assembly GCF_949767635.1. Lineage (NCBI taxonomy): Bacteria > Pseudomonadati > Pseudomonadota > Gammaproteobacteria > Pseudomonadales > Pseudomonadaceae > Pseudomonas > Pseudomonas sp. IT-93MI4. The sequence continues at coordinate 558,260 of NZ_CATKPP010000011.1, read as the reverse complement.
TTCAGGCAGGCAAAGATGTCGGTGCAGCCAAGCCTGCCGAGCAGCCATCATCGGTGTTGCCAAAATAAAAAACGGCCTTCAATCGAAGGCCGTTTTTGTTGGCTAGGAAGCCCATGCCTCATGGCATTTGCGGCAGTTCTTGCGGACGCAAGTCAAACACCAGCACTTCGGCATCCACGCCATTGCTCAGGGTCAACGCCTGTTCCTCGCGAACCCGCACGCCGTCACCTTCCTGCAGCAACTGGCCGTTGAGTTCAACACTGCCGCGAGCCACATGCACGTAGGCGTAACGGTTGGCGGACAGTTTCAGGGTGGCGCTTTCCTTGCCGTCGAACAACCCGGCGTAAACCCGCGCATCCTGGCGCACTGTCAGCGAACCATCGCTGCCGTCCGGCGAGATGATCAGTTGCAGACGACCGCGTTTTTTCTGCGCGCTGAAGTGCTCCTGCTGATAGCGCGGTTTGGCGCCGCTGATCTCCGGCACAATCCAGATTTGCAAAAAGTGCACGGGTTTGGTGGCCGAATGGTTGAACTCGCTGTGCGCCACGCCGCTGCCGGCGCTCATCAGTTGTACGTCGCCAGGGCGGATCACCGAGCCGGTGCCCAACGTGTCTTTATGTTCCAGTGCGCCTTCGAGCACGTAGGAAAAGATCTCCATGTCACGATGCGGGTGCTGGCCGAAACCTTTACCGGCGGCAACGCGGTCATCGTTGATCACCAGCAGGTCGGAAAAACCCTGTTCACGCGGGTCGCGGTAGCTGGCAAAGGAAAAGGTGTGGAACGACTTCAACCAGCCATGATTGGCGAGGCCACGATCGGAGGCTTTGCGAAGAGTCAGCATGATGAAATCTCCTTGGGGGACGTGAATTCGTCCGAGTGAGGAGAAGATTACTGTTTACTCTGCGGGGTAATAAGTAGATGGAAATTGAAATACTGTCCGTTTCTGGTTGACAGTTGTGTGCGCTCGATCACGTATTTTTTTCCGACGACTGTGCCGCAGTTGGCCATAATGCTCAGCCTGTCCTGTCCGCTTACTTTTGATTATCAGTGATGTGTACCCCATGAAAACCGTGGCCATGGTGTTGTTCCCCGACTTTCTGCTGCTCGACATGGCCGGGCCGCTGGAAGTGTTTTCGGTGGCCAATCGCTATTTGAAACCGGAGTCGCACTATCAGCTGACGACCCTTGGCACCGAGCGCGGGCCGTTGCGTGCGTCCAACGGTGTGCTGGTACACACCGACCGGCATATCGAACAAGCCCTTGAGCGCTACGATTTGCTGCTGGTGCCAGGAGGGCCGGGGGCTTACAACGAAAAACACCCGGCGTTGCTGGCCTGGCTGAAAGCGGCCGTGCCCTGTGCCGAGCGATATGGTTCGATCTGCACCGGCGCCTTCGTGCTCGGCCATGCCGGGTTGCTCGACGGCTATCGGGTGACCACTCATTGGAACTACACCGAACGCCTGATCAAGGCATTTCCAAAGGCGAGCGTCGCCACCGACCAGATTTTCATTGAGGATCGCAATCTGATCACCTCTGGCGGGGTCACGGCCGGCATCGACCTGGCGCTGGCGCTGGTGGCGCAGGATCACGGCAAGAAGTTGGCCCAGGACGTCGCCAAAGTGCTGCTGGTGGTGATGAAACGTCAAGGCGGACAGGCGCAGTTCAGCCCCTTGATGGCGGCGGTGGCGCCTCAGGAAACACCGATCACCCGAGTACAGAATTACGTCCTGGACCATCTCGACGAAGTGTTCACTGTCGAGCGCATGGCAGGATTGGCCAACATGAGTGCACGGCACTTCGCGCGGACGTTTGTCCGCGACATCAATATGACGCCGATGGAGTTCCTGCAAAGTGCGCGTATCGACTGCGCACGAAATCTTTTGGAAACCACTGACCTGCCTTTGAAAACCGTGGCCTACAAGAGTGGTTTTGGCAGTGTTCGGCACATGCGTCTGTTGTTCGCGGAAAAACTCGGCCTTACCCCTGTGCAATACCGCGAACAGTTCAGCTAGAGCGGTTCTGTCCGTTGTGCGCACCCGGATGTCCGTGCTGCGCCCTGTGTGAAGGTTGTGCCGTCATCGCAGGCTGCCAAGATAGTTGGCATGAACAGCCTCAACGATTTGCACTCGGCGTCAGTCCTGTATTTCGGCCCTTACGCCTTTCATTTGCGCCAACGGCTGATCCTCGACGGGGATCGGCAACTGCGCATGGGCGGGCGGGCGCTGGACATTCTGCAGGTGCTGGTCGAGCGTGCAGGCCGAGTGGTCAGAAAGGAAGAGTTGATTGCACGGGTCTGGCCCACTTCGGTGGTCGAAGAGATCAATCTTCGCGTCCACATTGCCGCCCTGCGCCGGGCGCTCGGTGACGGTGAGAACGGCCAACGCTACATCGTCAATGTGCCGCAATGTGGCTACAGCTTTGTTGCTCCGGTGCACGGCGACAATTTCGAGCACGTGGCCCTGGAACACCTGCAAGCGCCACAACACAACTTGCCTGTGCGGCTGACGCCGGTGACCGGTCGCGATTCAGTGGTGGGCTCGATGGTGCGGCAATTGCCACTGTGCCGATTGATGACCGTGACGGGGCCTGCGGGTGTCGGCAAAACCACGGTGGCGTTGCGTGCTGCAGAGTTGCTGTTACAGCATTTTCGCGACGGGGTCTGGCTGGTGGACCTGGCGGTAGTCAACGACGCCACGCCACTGCTCGATTATCTGTTGCACACCCTCGAAACCGATCTCGTCACGCTGGCAGCGCGTCACAGCTTGCTGGTGCTGGATAACTGCGAGCATCTGCGTGAAGCCTGCAAGGCTCTGGTTGAACGTTTACTGGAGGCCGCGCCACGGTTGTCGATTCTTGCGACCAGTCGCGAAGCATTGCAGGCCAGTCTGGAGACCGTGCAAATCCTGCCGCCACTGGCCATTCCCAAGTCCTCAGCGTTGGGCAGTGTCGAAGAGACCATGAGCTATTCGGCCGTGCAATTGTTTGTCAGTCGTGCCCGAGCCCGGCAGCAGGGTTTTACCCTGCGTGAACAGGATCTCAATGCTGTGCGCGACATCTGTCGGCGGCTCGATGGGCTGCCACTGGCGATTGAACTGGCGGCGGCGCACATTGATGCGCTGGCGTTGGTCGGCTTGCAGTCACAACTCGACAATTGTTTACAGCTGCTCAGCCATGGTCGGCGTACTGCCGTGCCACGCCATCAAACCCTGAAAGCCGCGCTGGACTGGAGCTATCAGCACCTGAGTGAGCAGGAACAGCGGGTGCTGCAACGCCTGTCGGTCTTCAAAACGGCGTTTGCCATTGATGCGGCGATGGGCGTCATCAGTTGCGCGCTATTACCCCCGTCGACGTTGGCCCTGATGATTGATCGGTTGGCGCAGAAGTCTTTGCTGGCGGTGGAGCGGGGCAGTGCCGGGTTGCGCTATCGCATGCTCAACACCACCCGTCGTTACGCCCGCGAACAACTGGAAGGCAGTGGTGAATCCAACGAGTACGAGCGCCGGTATGCGCGCTTTGTCAGCCGCAGTCGTTGGGTGTCAGGCTCGCAGTTGGCTGCTCAACTCGTCGAGTAACCAGCGCACCTTGCGCAAGTCCGGGGTGGCGTAGCCCTCGGTGAAGCGTTGATAGATCGGGTTCAATAACTCCAGTGCTTCGCGGTAGCGGTTCTGCCGTTGCCACAACTGCGCCAGCGAAGTAGCACTGCGCAGTTCCCAGGCCAGGGCGCCCTGGGTTTGCGCGATCGACAGTGCCTGGAGCAAGACCTTTTCGGCTTGCCGGGTGCTGCTGTCGGGGCAAGCCGATTGTTCAAGCAACATGCGATCGGCCCGAGCCCGCAGAATCTCCGCCGTGCTCCAGCCTGCAGCTCCGCTGTGTGCCCGCTCAAGCAACGCATCATCAACAAAGCGGCTGTCCAGGGTCACCATGATTTCTCTGATCAGACCGCTGTCATCGGTCGCTATCGGCACGGCGGCATCGGCGTCGAGGACCTGCGCGTATTGCCGTGCCCAGCGATAGAACAGCAATACGGAATGCTTCTGCGCCTGCTCCAGCAACAGCTGCAGCAAAGCACGGGCGTTTTGCGCGTCACCGTTGTAATGAGCAATCAGGCAACTGGCCAGCGCCAGGGTGTAGCAGATCGAGGTGCCGTGGTTGATTTGCACGGCGATGTCCAGTGCCTGCCTGGCCGTACGCCAGGCCTGTTCAGGGAAACCTTGCAGCCACAACACCCGGGCCAGCACCGTCAGCGAGGCGACGCTCTGGTCGTACTGCACGCCGAAGCCATGGGTGAAACGGTTGGGATTGCCGTTTTGCGCCATGTGCTGAATCACTTGCTCGGCATGCAGGCGTGCCTGCTGCTGGTCGCCGGCGTAATGCAGCGCCAACACCCGCAGGCGATGTGTACTCAGCGACAACTGCGGGTCGCCGTGCAGGCCGAGGCGATCGAACTGTTCGCTCTGTTCCAGCGCCGATCGATAGTGGCCACAGCTGAGGTTGACCGCCATGTGCCCGGACACTGCACGCAGCTGGCCAGCCACGTCGTCGTACTCTTGCGCCAGCGCATGGGCATCGACGAATGCGGCGATGGTTTCCGGGGTACCACCCCAGGTGTGGTAGCAGGCGCTGCCGAGCGCCAGTTTCAGCGCGATCTTCACCCGAGGGCAAGGTTCGGCAGCGTTTTCCAGCAGGGCCAGCGCCTGACGCACGTAACCGCCGTATTCCTTGAGCAGCGACAACTCTTGCCACAGGGGCGCCGAGGTCGCGGCCAGATAAATCCCCACATCATTGGGGCCTGCACCGTTCAGACTCCAGTCGAGCGCCGCGCGCAGGTCTTCCAGACCGCGTGCGTAGCGTTCGATCCACAGGGCGGTTGAGGTGGTTTCCCAATCGGTCTGCGCCTGATACATCAGCGCCAGACAACGTTCAGCGTGGCGTTCGCGGGTTTCGGCGAGTTCGGCGCCTTGCTCGAGTTTTTCCAGGGCATAGCGACGCGTGGTGTCGAGCAACCGATAGAACACTTCTTCGTCACCGACTTCGACGTTGAGCAACGATTTGGCGACCAGTTGTGTGATTGAAGCGAACACCTCGCCGGGCTGGATGTGCTGTCCACCGATCACCGCAGCGGCGGACTCCAGCGTGAAGCCACCCCGAAACACACCGAGTCGACGCAGGCAGGTCTGTTCGCAATCGGTCAGCAGGTTGAAGCTCCAGTCCAGCGTGGCACGCAGCGTCTGGTGGCGCTCCACGCTGCTCTGATTGCCGGCAGCCGATACCGGCAGACGCCCTTGCAGCTGGCTGAGCAAACCCTGCAGGCCGAGTTCTCCGACCTGCGCCGCCGCCAGCTCCAGCGCCAGTGGAATGCCATCCAGACGCCGACAGATTTCAAGCGCATCGGGCAACTCGGCGTCGCTCAATTCAAAGCCCTCGTGCGCGGCCAGGGCGCGTTCGGCAAACAGTTGCAGTGCCGAAAAACTCAACGCCTGCGCACGATCAAGCACGGCAATCGGCGGCGGGTAATCGAGGGATTCGAGACGTTGCACATACTCGCCTTCGGCACGCAGGCTCTCGCGGCTGGTGGCCAGAATGTGAACCTGCGGCGCACCGCGCAAAATGCTCTCGCTGAGCAGTGCCATGGCGTCGATCAGGTGTTCGCAATTGTCGATTACCAGCAGCATCTGGCGCTCGCGCAGCGCATTGACGAGGTGGGTCAGCGGATCGTTGTCATGCGGCACCACGTCCAGCAGGGCCGCCAGGTGCGAGCAGATCATTCGTGCGTCGTTGATCGGCGACAGATCCAGCAGCCGGATACCGTCCCGATAGTGGCCGATCATCTGCTCGGCAACGCGCAGGGCCACGGTGGTTTTGCCGATGCCGCCGGGGCCGACCAGTGTGATGCAGCGCTGGCGCGGCAACTGCCTGATCAGGCTGTCGACCAGCGGCTGGCGGCCGATCATTCGCGTGCGGCGCAGTGGCAGGTTATGCCGGGTGCCGGTTTCGGCGCAGGTGTGCTGTTCGATCGATTGCAGCCTGATCGGTGCGACAAAACTGTAGCCGCGCTGCGCCACCGTGACGATGTATCGCTGCCCGCCCTGACCGTCGCCCAGGGCTTTGCGCAAAGCCGCCATGTGCACCCGCAGATTGATGTCTTCGACGATGCTGTCCGGCCACACGCCGGCCATCAGTTGCTGTTTGCTCACGACATCGCCGGCATGCGCCAGCAGGATCAGCAGAATGTCCATGGCACGTCGGCCCAGGCGTAACGGCTGCTCGCCCTCAAGCAGCAGCCGTTTGCCGGGTTGAATCCGATAGGGGCCGAAACCGAGGGCCTGATTCGGGGGAAGACTCAACAGCTCACTCCTGCGAAATTTTTATAATCCTGCCCACGGCGTGTGAAGCCTCCGTGAAGGGCAGCGCGGATCAGCGTCAGCGGCACGCAAGCCTTCTAATCCGCAGTTTTGCCGACATATTCCGCAGGTTCTGGCGTCAGTGCAACGTGCAGATTGCCGGCAATACTCGAAAGCGATGCAGCGATTGGCATTTTTGCCCGCTGCAATGTTCAGACCAGCGCTTTGTCTCGCGGACAATTAACAACGATTAACTCGTCTGTGTTCGCTTCAAGCCCAAAAATCCGCTGAATCAAGCTGGCCTCAGGCCAGGACCTGATGGCTGCAATGGAGTGCACCCGAGCGGAGGACGGCGCAATGAGCAACGTGGTGGTGGTTTATCACAGCGGCTATGGCCACACACGGGTCATGGCAGAAGCCGTGGCGCAAGGCGTTGAACGGCACTTGGGCAGTACCTGTCGGTTGGTGGCGGTAGAGGAAGTCGAACGCTATTGGGATGAGTTGCACCGCGCCGACGCGATCATTTTCGGTGCGCCGACTTACATGGGCAGCGCGTCGGCGGGCTTCAAGCATTTCATGGAGGCCAGCGCGGCGTTCTATCTGGCAAAACCATGGCGCAACAAGGTTGCCGCCGGGTTCACCAATTCCGGAAGCCTGTGCGGGGACAAGCTCAATACATTGCTGCAAATGGCGGTGTTCGCCGCGCAGCATTCGATGATCTGGGTGGGTCTCGACCTGCTCCCGGCGCGCTCGGTGGCGGGCTGCTTCGATGGACAGTTGAATCGTCTGGGCAGCGCGCTCGGGGCCATGTCCCAATCCAATGTCGAACAGCCCCCCGAGCAGGCTCCGCCGCTCGAAGACCGGCGCACGGCGGCACACCTGGGCGAGCGGGTGGCGCAAGTGGCGCAGCGCTTGAGGCAGCAATGAAGCGCAGGGAAATGAGCTTGGCGCGCGACAGCGTCTAGACCGCCAGGCGTATGCCGACAGGCGCGGCCGCTGACTGCGGTCTTTCGGGCTTCATGCCCGGCACCTCACGACACCGCCAGGCGAACGGACTGATCCCTTCGCTGCGAGTGAAGATATGGCAGAAGTGTGCCTGATCACAGAAGCCACACTCCAGGCTGATCTGCGTCAGGCTCAAGTGAGTGAACCGGATCAACTGCTTGGCGCGAGCGATGCGCTGGGTGCGGATCCAGTCCTGTGGCGAGAGTCCGGTACTGCATTTGAACGCCCGGGAAAAATGACTGCGTGACAACGAACAGGCCTCTGCCAGTTCGGTGACTTCCAGGCTTTCACCCAGGCGATCGAGGATCAACTGTTTGGCCCGCCGTTCGCGTTGCGGACTGAGGCCGCCGATGCGCGGTGTGCGGGATTCGCTGGAGGGGGCGAGGGCGACTGTTTGTTGTAAGTGAGCCATGGCCAATGTCCGTGTCGGGGGGGTAACGCACGCTCGGCACGTTTCCCTCTGGTCAAAAAAACAATGTTTCGCAGAGGGTTTCATTGTTGGACGGGGCCGGAAGACTGACGAGTTAAACGTTGTTAATTGCGCCGCAAAACGTTGAACTCAGCACATCGCTGCAAGTCGTCGCCATCGACAAACACTTCCAATGGGTGCCGGTGAAATACGGCCCATACAAACGTGCGGCCAGCGTACCGTTGATCAAGTAAAGTACGGCGCTATCGCACCTGACTGAACATGACTTCTCAAGCAAGGAACTCGAGCCCATGAACCGTAACGATCTGCGTCGCGTCGACATGAACCTGCTGGTGATTTTCGAAGCGCTGATGTTCGAAAAGAACCTGACCCGCGTCGCTGAAAAACTGTTCATGGGCCAACCGGCGGTCAGTGCGGCGCTGGGTCGTTTGCGCGACCTGTTCGATGATCCTTTGCTGCTGCGCAACGGTCGCAGCATGGAGCCGACCGCCCGCGCGCTGGCGATTCTGCAGGAGCTGCAACCGGCGATGGATGTGATCTCCGGTGCGGTCAGCCGGGCCAAGGAGTTCGACCCGGCCAGCAGTTGCGACGTGTTCCGCATCGGCCTGTCGGACGACGCCGAGTTCGGTCTGTTTCCGCCGCTGCTGCGACAGCTTCAGCAGGAAGCACCGGGGATTGTCGTGGTGGTGCGCCGTGCCAATTATCTGTTGATGCCGGCGCTGCTGGCGTCCGGGGAAATCTCGGTCGGGGTCAGTTACACCACCGATCTGCCGGCCAACGCCAAGCGCAAGAAACTGCGCGACATTCCCTGCAAAGTGCTACGCGGCGATGATCGCCCGGGGCCGCTGACGCTGGACGAATACTGCGAGCGCCCGCACGCGATGGTGTCGTTCTCCGGTGACTTGAGCGGCAACATCGACCTGGACCTGGCCAAGGTTGGCCGGCGTCGGCGCGTGGTGCTCGGCGTGCCGCAGTTCAGCGGTTTGCGCGCGTTGCTCGCCGGCACCGAAATGATTGCTACCGTGCCGGACTATGCCGCGTGTGCGCTGGTCGAAGGTTGCGCCTTGCGCGCTGAAGATCCACCGTTCCCGATCGACGCCGCACAGCTGTCGATGGCCTGGAGCGGGGTGCATGACAACGACCCGGCCGAGCGCTGGCTGCGTTCGCGGATCAGCCAGTTCATGGCGGCGCCGCTGGATATCCCGCCCGCCTGAAGACACCGCAATAGCCCGGTAGGAGCGAGCCTGCTCGCGAAGGTATCTCCACAGTCACCATTGTTGGCGCCTGACACACCGCATCGCGAGCAGGCTCACTCCTACACAAGCCCGGATGGCTTGAAAGAGAGCACATCCATTCAATTTTCCCTCGCCCGCACCGAGCATGATTCAACCCGATAAGGATTTAAGGGTAGGGTCATGAGCGCATCACAACACGATGAACAGGCACAGGATATCGGTCTGCTGTTTCTGCGGGTCAGCGGCGGGCTGTTTCTGCTGTGGGTCCACGGTTTGCCCAAGCTGCTGGATTTCAACGCGCAATTGCAGCAGATCGAAGACCCGTTCCACCTCGGTGCGCACCTCACACTCTGCCTGGCGATTTTCGCTGAAGTCCTCTGCCCGCTACTGATCGTCGCCGGGGTGCTGGCGCGATTGGCCTGCTTGCCTATTCTTTTTGTTCTGCTGGTGGCGCTGCTGGTCGTGCATCCGCAATGGAGTGTGGCCGAGGGGCAATTCGGCTGGTTGCTGTTGATCCTGTTCGCCACTGTGTTTATCGCCGGGCCGGGACGCCTGGCGCTCAATGTTCGTCTGCCCGGAGTGCTGCGTTATGCCTGAAGCCCTGAGTCCAAAAGCACCGGGGGTCGGTGAAACCGTGACCCTGATCGTCAAGCACCGGGTCAAGGCCGGATTCGAACAGCCTTACGAGGCGTGGTTGCGCAACATCGTCCGGGTCGCCGGGCAGCGCGACGGTCACCTCGGGGTCGACGTGGTGCGCGGCAAACTGGCCGGTCTCGACACCTACACCTGCGTCCTGCGCTTTTCCTCCACCGAGGCCATGCAGCTGTGGCTGGAGTCGCCGCAGCGTCAGGCGCTGGTGGATGAGGCGGCGCCGATGCTCGCCGATGGCGACCAGACTGAAGTCGCACCGGTCAACGAATTCTGGTTCGCGCCGCTGGCCGATGCCGCGAAGCCGCCGCCGCGCTGGAAGCAAGCGGTGATCACCCTGCTGGTGATTCTGCCGCACACGCTGTTGGTGCCGCTGATCTGGGGGCCGCTGCTCAAGCTGCACCCGCTGCTGTCCAACTACGTGGTCGCCACGTTCCTGATCACCCTGACCATCGTCCTGTCGGTGGTGTACGTGTTCATGCCCCGCGTGACCCGGTTGTTCGCGCCGTGGCTGGAAGCCGGTCAGGCCCATGCTCACGTCGAGCCGGCGAAACAGCCGTCACGCTGACACCCATTCATCTACTCGAAAGGAACTGCGATGAACGCCGATCTGATTCTGTTCAATGGCCAATTTCATACCGTAGACCGCAGCAAGCCGCTGGCCAGTGCCGTGGCGATCAAGGACGGCCGCTTTGTCGTCGTTGGCAACGACACCCAGGCCATGGCCCTGCGTGGTTCGGCCACGCAAGTGATCGACATGCACGGGCGCTGCGTGATTCCCGGCCTCAACGACTCGCACCTGCACCTGATCCGTGGCGGCCTCAACTACAACCTCGAACTGCGTTGGGAAGGCGTGCCGTCGCTGGCCGATGCACTGCGCATGCTCAAGGAGCAGGCTGACCGTACGCCGACTCCGCAATGGGTGCGTGTGGTCGGTGGCTGGAACGAATTCCAGTTCGCCGAAAAACGCATGCCGACCCTCGAAGAACTCAACCAGGCGGCGCCGGACACCCCGGTGTTCGTTCTGCATCTGTACGACCGCGCGCTGCTCAACCGTGCCGCACTGCGCGTCGCCGGTTACACCCGCGACACGCCGAACCCACCGGGCGGCGAGATCGTCCGTGATGCCAATGGCAATCCGACCGGGATGCTGGTGGCAAAACCCAACGCGATGATTCTGTACTCGACGCTGGCCAAGGGGCCGAAGCTGCCGCTGGAATATCAGGTCAACTCGACCCGGCAGTTCATGCGCGAACTCAATCGCCTCGGCCTGACCAGCGCGATCGATGCCGGCGGTGGTTTCCAGAACTATCCCGACGACTATCAGGTGATCGAGCAACTGGCCAAGGACGACCAGTTGACCGTGCGCATCGCTTACAACCTGTTCACCCAGAAGCCCAAAGAAGAGCTGACCGACTTCCAGAACTGGACCGGCAGCGTCAAGTTGCACCAGGGCGACGATTACCTGCGGCACAACGGCGCGGGCGAGATGCTGGTGTTCTCTGCGGCCGACTTCGAAGACTTCCTCGAACCGCGCCCGGACCTGCCGCAGACCATGGAGCAGGAGCTGGAACCGGTGGTGCGCCATCTGGTCGAGCAGCGCTGGCCGTTCCGTTTGCACGCCACGTACAACGAATCGATCAGCCGCATGCTCGACGTGTTCGAGAAGGTCAATCGCGACATTCCGTTCAATGGCTTGCCGTGGTTCTTCGACCACGCTGAAACCATCACCCCGCAGAACATCGAGCGGGTGAGGGCGCTGGGCGGCGGCATCGCGATTCAGGATCGCATGGCGTTCCAGGGCGAATACTTCGTTGACCGTTACGGCGCGAAAGCCGCCGAAGCCACGCCGCCGATCAAACGCATGCTCGCCGAAGGCATACCGGTCGGCGCCGGCACCGATGCCACGCGGGTTTCCAGCTACAACCCGTGGACCTCGCTGTACTGGATGGTCAGCGGTCGCACCGTCGGCGGTCTGGCCTTGTACGAAGAAGGTCTGCCACGCACTACCGCACTGGAACTGTTCACCCACGGCAGCGCCTGGTTCTCGTCGGAGCAGGGCAAGAAGGGCCAGATCAAGGTCGGGCAACTGGCGGATCTGGCGGCGCTGAGCGCGGACTTCTTCCACGTCGAGGAAGAAGCGATCAAGTGGATCGAGTCGGTGCTGACCGTGGTCGGCGGCAAGATCGTCTACGCCGCCGGCGACTTCGAAGACCTCGGCCCACGCTCGATCCCCGTGCTGCCGGACTGGTCGCCGGTGGTCAAGGTGCCGGGCCACTGGCGCCCGAACTCGCCGTTGCAGGCGCAAGTGCACCAGTGCGTCGGTGCCTGCGCAGTGCACGCGCACAGCCATGAAAAAGCCCGACTGTCGAACGCACCGGTCAGCGACTTCGCCGGTTTCTGGGGCGCGTTCGGCTGTTCCTGTTTCGCTTTCTGATCACTACAAAAAAGCGCCGGCCATCCGGTCGGCGCCTCACGCAACAACCATCCACCGAGGAGTTTCCCATGAGCGTTCCCTACAAGCGTCTGAACAAAGATGATGCGGTCGTGCTGCTGGTCGACCACCAGACCGGACTGATCTCGCTGGTACAGGATTTCACCCCCAACGAGTTCAAGAACAACGTGCTGGCGCTGGGCGACATCGCCAAGTTCTTCAAGCTGCCGACCATCCTCACCACCAGTTTCGATGCCGGCCCGAACGGCCCGATCGTGCCTGAGCTGCGCGAGCAATTCCCCGATGCACCGTTCATTCAGCGCCCTGGGCAGATCAATGCCTGGGACAACGAAGACTTCGTCAAGGCGATCAAGGCCACCGGCCGCAAGCAACTGATCATCGCCGGTGTGGTGACGGACGTCTGCGTAGCATTCCCGACCCTGTCGGCCATTGCTGAAGGTTTCGAAGTGTTCGTGGTCACCGATTCTTCCGGCACCTTCAACACCACCGTGCAACAAGCCGCGTGGGCGCGCATGTCGGCCGCCGGTGCACACCTGCTGAACTGGTTCTCGGTGGCGTGCGAGCTGCAAGGTGACTGGCGCAACGACATGGAAGGTCTGGCGCATCTGCTGTCCGAACGTCTGCCGAACTATCGCAACCTGATCAACAGCTACACCAAGTTCACGGCCAAGTGATGCCTGAAGCCCCTCACCCTAGCCCTCTCCCAGAGGGAGAGGGGACTGACCGAGGGGTTTGTTCGCGATACGCCGACCTGCAATACCGAGCCGATCTCCGAAATTGAAGTACCCGGAGATCGGCTCCCTTTCCCCCTCGCCCCCTTGGGGGAGAGGGTTGGGGTGAGGGGGGCTCTTGATCTTGCTTTCGCATCAGCGCTTTTGCAGCCAACCCAAAAAACCACCCTTGCGCACCGCCACCGGTTTGGCCATCAACGCCAGCCGGCTGTTCTGCTGTCGCACGGCCTGCAATTTGTTCAACGCCTGGCCGACTTCGCTGCGCTGCTCCATGCATTGACGGGTCAGGTTTTTATCGAGGCGGTAGATGATGCTCGACGTCAGCGCGGTGAACGTGGCCTGCGACGGGGTATCGGCGAGGATGCTCTGTTCGCCCATGACCTCGCTCGGCCCCATGCGTCCGGCTTCGGTCTGGCCGCTGCCATCGGGCACGGTCGCACTGACCACGCCAGTGGCGATGACAAACAGACTGTCGGGCACCTCATCCAGACCCAACACCACCTGACCGGCCGCGTACTGCTGCGCGACCATCGATTCGGCGAGGCGATCACGTTCCTCATGGCTCAGCGAGCGGAAAACTTTCACTTCATCAAGCAGTGCCCGGGCGCGGGTCGAGGGTTCGATCACGCCATCCGGATGCCGGGAAATTCCTGCGGCTTCAAGATGCCGGTGGGCGAGGTCGAACAGTTGATTGCGCACTTCGCCTTTCTTGCTCAGTTCACTGATGAAACCGCTGGCGACGTACTCCGACATCTCCTCGCCGGCCTCTTTCAACACGGCTTTGGGCGGCGGATTGAGCAGCAGACTGCTGCTGCCCTGCAGCGTGCGGTCGAGGGCGTCGAGTACCCGTCGTGGGCGAATGTGATTCGGCACCTTGATGCTGATCGAGACGCCGTGCAGGTTGGTCGGGCGACTGAGATTGACGATTTTCGCCTTGGCCGCCACCGAGTTCGGCACCACCGCCAGGGTTCCGGTGCTGGTCAACAGATGCGTGGCGCGCCAGTCGATGTCGATGACTTTGCCCTCGACGCCGTCGATCACCACGAAATCGTCGACCTGATACGGCTTGGTGGTGTTGAGCACGATCCCCGAGAACACGTCGCTCAAGGTGCTTTGCAGCGCCAGACCGACGACGATCGCCACCACCCCGGAAGTCGCCAGCAAACCTTTGACCGGCAGCTCCAGCACATAGCCGGCGGCCGCGACGATCGCCGCCAGAAACACCAGCGCGCCGATCACATCCTGCAACAGCCGACCGCTGTGGCCGATGCGCCGCATCAGCGCCAGGCCGATGACTTCGGTCAGCACCCGCGCGGCGTACAGCCACCAGACAATTCCCAGCGCCGTTGCGCCCAGTTGCATCACCCGGTCGTCGGCGAACAGCGGCGCCTGCAACGGGCTGATCTCGGCGTTGAGGATCAATGCGCTGAACGCCAGAAAGAGCGCCAGGCGAATGCCGACTCTCGGTGCGCGATGCTTGAACGGGGCGAGGTGCCAGAGCAGCGCGTCGAGCAGCAGCAGGGCGGCGCTCCAGGACAGTGGGTGGGTGAGGAGGATGGACATGGCGATCTCCGGAACTGCATGAACGTTGGTGTTGAAGAGGCTTTTGTGGTGAGGGGATTCATCCCCGATGGACTGCGCAGCAGTCCCCTGCCTTTCTGGTTAGCGGCGGGGTCGCTTCGCAACCCATCGGGGATGAATCCCCTCACCACAAGGGTTCCTGCAGACAAAAAACTCGCCACACCGTCAGGTGTGGCGAGGGAGGGGGCTCAGTTCAGATGTGTTTTCAGCTCAGCCGCGGCCTGGCGCACGGCCGCTTTCACTTCGGGAATCTGGCTCAGCGGATTGAGCAAGCCAAAGTCATGAATCATCCCGTTGTAACGCACCGACGTCACCGGCACACCGGCCGCATCCAGATGCCGCGCATAGCCTTCGCCTTCATCACGCAACACATCGAACTCGGCGGTCTGCACCAGCGCGGCGGGCAGGCCCTTGAGCTGTTCGCTGCTGGCGTTCAGTGGCGAGGCGTGGATCTGTGCGCGCTCGGCCGGGTTGGTGGTGTAGTTGTCCCAGAACCATTGCATCATGCCCTTGGTGAGGAAGTGGCCCTCGGCGAATTGCTGGTACGAGCCGTCGTCGAACTGCGCGTTGGTCACCGGCCACATCAGCAGTTGGAAGCGCAGGGCCGGGCTCTGCTTTTCTTTGGCCATCAGCGCCACGACCGCTGCCATGTTGCCGCCGACGCTGTTGCCGGCCACCGCCAGACGCTTGCCGTCGACCCCGATCTGCTTGCCGTTTTTCGCGACCCATTGGGTCGCGGCGTAAGCCTGATTGATCGCTGTCGGATACTGCGCTTCCGGCGACGGCGTGTAATCGACGTAGACCGCGACCGCTCCAGAGCCGACCACCAGATCGCGAATCAAGCGTTGGTGCGTCGGGTAATCGCCCAATACCCAACCGCCGCCGTGGAAGAACATGAACACCGGCAATTCACCTTTGACCTTGGCCGGCCGCACCACTTTGAGGTTAATCGTCTGGCCATCGACCTTGACTGCCTTGTCGCTGACTTCAACCCCGGACAGGTCAACCTTTACCGACGCTTGCGCACCGGTCAGCACCGCACGGGCATCCTTCGGGCTGAGTTGCTCCAGCGGTTTGCCACCGCCGGCGGCGAGGGCTTCGAGGAACGCCTGGGTGTTGTGTTCGACACCCGGGCTGCCGGCGGCGAACGCGTTGCCGATGGACAGGGCGAGGAGGGATGCGGTCAGGGTTTTTTTGATGTTCATGCTCAATTCCATTTTCGAAAGTTATTGGTGTTGTGTCGGGCTGTTTTCAAACCGTGAGCACAGATTAATGAGCTGTCGAAAAGTGAAAAAGCGGCTATAAAGCGTTTGACTGTCTACCAGAGAGTGACAATGAACCCGTTCGAAGACATGCGTATTTTTTGCCAGGTCATGGACTCCGGCAGTTTCACTGCTGCGGCCGATCAGTTGGGCCTGTCCAAGCAGTTCGTCAGCCGCCGTTTGATGCAGCTCGAAGAGCGCCTCGGTGTGCGGCTGTTGAACCGTTCCACCCGACGCCTAGACGTCACGCCACTGGGCCAGAGCTACTACGAATCGGCGCTGCGTCTGCTGAGCGAAGTGGAACAGGTCGAGCAGGGCATCGCCGGGCAGACCGCCGAGCCGCGCGGGACCATTCGCGTCAGTGCGCCGCTGTCGTTTGCCGTCGCGCATCTGGGCTGTCTGCTGCCGCTGTTTCTGCAGCGCTATCGCGATGTCACCGTGGAGGTGGATTTGAGCGACCGCCCGGTGGATCTGCTTGGCGAAGGTTATGACCTGGCACTGCGCATTGGTGTACTGGAAGACTCAACATTGATCGCCCGGCGCATCGCCGCCATCGAACGGGTGTACTGCGCCAGCCCGGCATATCTGGCCGAACGCGGCACGCCGCTCAATCCCGAAGACCTGCACAGCCACGACTGCCTGCCGTACGGCCATGGTCGTTCGGTGCAATGGCGCTTCAATGCGGGGCAGGGCAAGCCGCTGCTGGTCAATGTCACCGGACGCATGCGGGTGAACAATGGCGAGCTGCTGAGGGACGCGGCGGTGCAGGGGATGGGGATTACTTATCTGCCGACGTTCATCGTCGGCGCGGCGCTGAAGGACGGGCGTCTGGTACCTGTCCTCGACGATTACCGCCCTGAACCGCTGACCTTGTCGGCGGTGTATCCGCAGCACCGCCAGGCTTCGCGCCCGGTGCAGGCACTGGTCGAATTCCTGCGCGAACGCCTGAACCAGATGTGACCACGCCAAAAGTGTGGGAGCGGGCTTGCTCGCGAAAGCGTCCTGTCAGCCAACATCTCCGTTGCCTGACTCACCGCCTTCGCGAGCAAGCCCGCTCCCACAGTGGAACGGCGGTGCGGCTTACAAAGTCGCAACAACCGTACTGATCGGGCTGTTCTAGACTCGGGTCCGCTCAATCACGAGCATCGCCCGGAGTGCGCCATGGAAGTGCCCGACAATAAAACCGCCATCGACAGCAATCGACAGGCGTGGAACGATTCTGCTCGTCATCACCGTGAGTCGGCGGAATGGCAAGCGCTGTTGAACGACGTGTCAAAGGCTGATTTCTCTTGCCTCGACGACACCTTGCGTGGCGTGCTGGAACAGGTCGGCGTCGACGGTAAAGCGCTGATTCAACTCGGTTGCAACAATGGTCGCGAAAGCCTGTCGCTGTTCGCCCTCGGTGCGTGCAGTGTGGTCGGCGTCGATCAATCGGAGGCGTTTCTCGAACAGGCCCGTGAGTTGAACCAGCGCTCGCCGTACAACGCCGAATTCATCGAAAGCGATATCCATCACCTGCCGGCTGCGCTGCACAGCCGCTTCGACGTCGCGCTGATCACCATCGGCGTGCTGAACTGGATGCCCGACATCGGCGAGTTCTTTCGCCACGTGGCGTTGACCCTGAAGCCGGGCGGCAAACTGGTGATCTACGAAACCCATCCGTTTCTGGAAATGGTCGACCCCGACGCCGAAGACCCGTACCGCCTCGCCAGCTCCTACTTCCGCGCCGAGCCATTCGTGCAGGAAGAACCGATCGTCTACGTCGGCAAGGTCGAGCAGCAGGCTGCCAAGTCCTACTGGTTCGTACACACCCTCGGCGCGATCTTCAGCGGCGCCATCGCGGCCGGGCTGAACATCGCGCACTTCAAGGAGTATGCGCACTCGAATCGGGAGGAGGTGTATGACCAGTATCTGAATCGCGAGGCGCAGATGCCGTTGTGCTTCACCTTGGTCGCTCGCAAAACCTGAGAATTTGTTGCTCCATCTGGCCTCATCGTGAGCAGGCTCACTCCTACACGTGATCGGTGTCGTACACAAATCCACTGTGGGAGCGAGCCTGCTCGCGATGGCGGCCAAATGGCCGCCATGCCTCTAACGATTGATCACGCCTGCGCCGCCGCACTCACCACCGGCCGCCCAGGTTTGCGCAGGGGGTCCAGGCGTGAGCCGTCATAGCGGCTTTCGCGGTAGAAGCGCCAGCGGCCGAACAGGCCGTAGACGTGGGTGACGCGGCCCTGTTCGTGGTAGCCCATGCGGATGTGCAGTTTCAGCGCCGGGATGTTGTGGGTTTCGCAGACATCGACGACTTTGTCGCAACCCTGGGCAGCCATGGCTTCCCAGAGGGCGACTTGCACGTCCACCGACAGGCTGGTGCCGAAATACGGGCGGGCCATTTCGCCACCGAATTCGAAGAACTCGCCGGGTTTGACCGGGAACCAGCAGCCGTAATAGTGGCGGTCGTAGTAGTCGCGCATGCTGCCCCAGATGAATGCCACCGCGTGGCCGTCGGCATCCAGGTACATGTGCCCGGTGTGGCCCTCGGCGGCGAGTTCGGCCATGGTTTCCACGCGGTCGCCGAAGTGCTTGGCGAAGGCCCCGGTGTTGAGCTGGGTGATATCGACTTTGCGCAAACCTTCGTACGGGCGCAGCTTGTGCGGTGGCACCGGGGAAACCAGATCGCGCTCCATCCACAGCAGCTCCCAGTGGAAGAACACGTAGCGTTTCCACAGGGTGGCGAAGAGACGGCCGAGGCCTTTTTGACGAATGCGTTCGCGCAGTTTTTCGATAACACTCATGTTGCCCTCCGTGGCCGAAGCCCGGTGTGGTGGATGTTGCTGTTGTGGGGATGAATCAATCGAGTGCCGCGGCACCGCGTAAAAAATCCTTGTGCAGATCGGAATAGGAGACCCGTGGCACACCCGACAGCCGTTGCTCCAGCACGCGGCTCAGGGATTCTCCGGGATTGAGGTAGGCATCACCGAAATCGCTGCCCAGCTGATTCGGGTGGGCAACGACTTCCAGCACGCCGTCGCTCGGCGCGGGGTCGTTACGCAGATCCACCGGCGTGCACACATAGTCCGCCGCGGCTCCGGCCAGACTCTGCAAGCGCCAGTTGAGCAAACCTTTGAATATGCGTTTCGGCAGGCTGAGGTTCTGCCCCAAATTGCGCGCCAGACGAATCGGCACGCCTTGCTGAGCGGCAAACCGTGCGACGATTTCGCCGATCGGCCAGATGTTGTGCACGTGCTGATGCGAGTCGATATGGCTAGGTCGCACGCCATGTTCGACGCAGCGCTGCCACTGCGTCTGCAACTCTTCACGCACCGCTTCGCGATCTTCGCGACTGAGCCAAAAGTTGTGCCGTGGCAGGCTGAGGTCGAACACGCCGTGGCCGTCGCAGAAGGTTCGACTGCGCAGGATCGAGGTACTCAGCGGTCGCCCGTAGGTCAGGTTGAAATGCAACCCGACCCGACCTTGAAGCGACGGATGCCGGGCCATCGCGCAGGCCGCTTCGAAGGCCGGCATGTTGGCCATGGCTGTGGCGCTACTGATAACCCCGGCCTGAAACGCGGCGAAGATCGTCGCGTTTTCGTTCGGGCTCAAACCGAAATCGTCAGCGTTGACTATGACTTGGCGAGGCATGATCGCCCTCCGTGGTGATGACGACAGGTGTGGGCGCCGATGCCGGTCTGGCCGCACGTCGCGCGCGCCATTGCTGCACCGTCGGTTTCAAGCGCTGCCAGAGCCGCAACCCCAGCCCCAGCAACATCCCGCTGGGGCGCCAGGAATAGAAACTCCAGCGCCAGTGTTCCAGTTGTCCGGTCATGCGTTCGTGCAGTTGGTGGCTGGAGTTTTTCAGGCTGACCCGCGAGGCATCGATCCAGCGCCAATGCTCATCCAGCCCCCAGCGAATCCATTCCTCCAGCAGCACCCGGCCGCTGCCCAGATCGGCGTATTGCGGCAGGAACGCGAGGTTGTAATCGTAGAGTCGGCCCTGCTCCAGCAAGCCGAGGCGATAGCTGATGCAACGCCCGTTGAGTTCCAGCGTCACCACCCGCACCAGGCCCTGGCCGGCGAGGGCGGTGAAGGCGCGTTCGATCCATTGCCGACTGCGTTCGCTGGCAAAGATCCCTACGCCTTCGTCGCCTTTCCAGCTCACCGCTTCGACTTCGCTGATCGCCCGCAACAGCGGACCCATGCTCAGCGCGTCGGGAGTGATGCGCCGCACCTGGGCGCCACACGCGACAATTCGTTTGCGCGCCCGCCGCAGCTTGTAACGCGGGTCGCCGGAGACTTCCTGATGATCGGCGTCGCTGATCAGATGCACCGGCACCCGGCAACTGAGGCGGCGTTCGCCCGCAGAACTGTGGGCCATCCATTCGGTCAGGGCGCTTTCCTCACCCGCCGGCTCGGACAATTCGTTGAGTTGCAGCAGGGCGTGCGGCAGCTGTCGGCGGATCAGGTGCAAGGCTTCGCGCATGTCTTCGCCCTTGAGCAATGACAGCAGCGCCAGCCGGTCTGCCAGCGGATAGCCCAAGTGGTGCAGTACACGAAACGGCACGCCGGCAAAACGCTCGCGACCCGCTACCAGCGGCAGGCACAGGCGCAATTCGTCCGCTTCCCAGCCGAGCAGGATGTGCAGGCGCTCACCCGCGACCAGTGCCTGCTCCGCCGCGCACAACCAGCCCAGGTGGTTGAACGGCGTGTGATCCGTCACCTGCAGGCGCAGCGCTTCATAGGCGGCTGCCGGGAAGTCGGCGGCGCACAGTGAAGTGCGCCATTCGAATCGCGCCGTCATAGGCTCAGACCGCCGTGGCTGTGACAGGTGGACGGGACGGTTTGCGCAGCGCATCCAGTCGCGAACCGCTGTAGCGGGTTTCGCGGTAGAAACGCCAGCGACCGAACAGGGTGTAGACATTCATGATCCGGCCTTGCTCGGTGTAACCCATGCGCAGGTGCAGTTTCAGCGCCGGGACGTTGTGGAACTCGCAGACGTCCACCACCTTGTTGCAGCCCTGGGCCGCCATGGCTTTCCACAGTTCCAGTTGCAGGTCCACCGAGAGTTCGCTGCCCCAGTAGGCACGGGTCAGCTCGCCACCGAATTCGAAGAACTCGCCGGGTTTCACCGGGAACAGGCAGCCGTAGTAATGCCGGTCGAAGTAGTCCCGTGCGCTGCCCCAGATGAACGCCACGGCATCGCCGTGATCGTCCAGGTGCATGTGCCCGGTGTGGCCTTCGTTGGCCAGCTCGGCCATGGTCCCGACGCGGTCGCCGAAGTAGCGGGCGAAGGCGCTGGCGTTGTTGGCGGTGATCTTCACCACCCGCAGTGGCGGATACGGTTTGAGGCTGTGCGGTGGCACCGGACTGACCAGGTCGCGCTCCATCCACAGCAATTCCTGATGAAAAAACACGTAGTGCTTCCACGCCTTGGCGAGGGTGGCGCGCAGGCCTTTTTGTTTGATGTGCTGGCTGAGTTTGCTGACGGTACCCATGTTCTGTACTCCGGCGTTCCGGCAGGGCGAACAACTGTGGCGAGGGGCTCTGTGGCGAGGGGATTTATCCCCGATGGGCTGCGAAGCGGCCCCGCATTTACAGGCTAAAAGCGACGACTGCTGCGCAGCCGATCGGGGATAAATCCCCTCGCCACAAAAACTCCCTACCCACAAATCTTTGTTCGCTTTACCTTTTCTGATATTCGGAATTGGCTTCATGACGCGCTCCAGCTCAGGGCGAACAGGGTTTCCCCTGGCAAGTCGAAGCTGACGCGTCCGTCGCGGCAGGCGAATGGTGCGTCGCGGCTGCGGTTGTCCGTGCCGAAGTAACGCAGCGCACCGTTGTTCAGCGGGCACTTGGCGCCACTCAGGTCAACACGTTGCAAACGCGTGCCTTTGTTCACACCGAGCAGGCCCCGCTGCTCGTCGCCGGCCATCGCCAGCACATCGACTTCAAAGCCATCGTTCTCCAGCCACAGCACCTGGTGCAGCCAATGCTGCGCGATGAACTGCTGGGCCAGACCCACCGGTTTCAGCTCAAAACGCTCATCGCCCAAAACCCGGATCATGCCCTTGGGATACTGCGGTTCATCGGCGGCCTGAAACCAGTTGAGCATCGTCAGCAAACCGTCCTGCGAAGCGTTGATCACCACCGACGCCCACCACAGCGAGGCGTAGTGCGTCTCCTGATCGTAGGGGCTGAGGCTGGAACCACTGGACATATTGGTCTGATCCAGCAGCAAGGCCTTGCGCGGCTGACCGTGGGCGTCGAGGCCGACCAGTTCGGCGGCGCGGCGCACGCTGTCGCGGTAGACCCGGGTGGCGAGCAGGTCGCGGATCATCCATTCGTGCCACGCCAGTGCGTCGATCTGTTCGGCGGATTCACCGAGCAGGCGCCGCGCCCAGTCGATGCCGCGCTTGTCTGCCGCGTTATCGGCGAATGGCCCGTTGACCAGTCGTGAGCTGGCCGGCATGGCGATGCGCACCCCGGCCCGGGCATTCGCCGGATCGCTGCGCACTTGCCTGGCCATGCTGGCGAAAATCGCCCGGTATTGCTCGAAGCTCGAATAGTTGAGGTTCGGCTCATCAGCAAAACCGATGTAGTGCGTGCCCTTGCCGCCGAGCGCGCGCGTGCCGGCCAGCCATGCATCGAGGCCGCCATTGCTTTGCACGTCGGCGCGCAGATCGGCCTGACGCTGGCTGCCGGCGAGCAGGGTGATGTCCTGACGGATGCCGAAGCGCTCCTGATAAGCCTGGCGGAACGCGTCTTCGAAGTGCGGATTCTTCGCCGTGACATCGACAAAACTGTAGTAGCTGGCGGCGGTCGCTTTCAGCGCATCCAGCACCGCGTGACTACTGGCGGGTGGCATCACGTAGGGCAGAGCGATGCCCAGATCCGGCGTGCGCCCGAGGATTTTGTCGTGCAGGGTCAGGTGGATCTGGCCGGTCTCTTCGCGCACGGGTTTGAGTTGCTGCGCAGTCTGCGCAAACCGATTGGCCGTGCCGTCGAGCCAGAATGCTGCTTTGCCGCTGCCTTGCAGGCGCAGGCGCCAGACCTGTTCGCGCTCGCTGACCGGCAACGCCAGTTGATCGAACTGCCAATAGGCGCGATAGGGTTTCAGTGTCAGCGTCAGTGACTGATCTTCGCCTACCCGCTGCGCCTGCAACGCATTGACCCCGCCATGGAACTTGCCGGCGAGCACCGCGTGTTCCCCCGGCGCGACCTTGAAATACAGCTCGTCGCCATTCTGCGTCTGGGCGCTGAAATGCACCTTGGCCGGCTCGAACAGCGCTACGGTTCGGTCGTTGTGTTCGACCCGGTAATTGCGGAAGCTGTAGCCGGGAATTTCCAGGCGATAACTGGCGGCACCCGGCAGCAACGCCCAGCTCTGGGTGCCACGGGTTTCGCTGGCTTTGATCAAGCGCTCGCCCTGCAATTTGCCCTGACCGTCGAGCAGGTACAGATGCTCTTCGTTGGCATCGGCCTGCCACGCCGGGGTCCAGCGCACGGTCACGCTGTCCGGGCGGTCGGTTTGCAGATACAGGCTGCCGTCGCGGATCTCGCCCCAGCGCATCGACGCGGCAAAGGCGTCCAGCGACAGGCCGAGACCGAGCAGCAGGACCAGGCCTTTCATGCGGCCTTCCGTTGCAACATCTGCCACATCGGCGCGATGTCGCTGGGCAGGATGATCAGGGTTTGCCAGAACGCCACGCCGCTCAGACGGCAGTACAACACCAGCATCGCCACGGTCACGGCCAGATAGGCAATCGATGAAGCCGCCGCTGCGCCAACGATGCCGTAGGCCGGAATCAACACCAGGTTCAGCGCCAGATTGAGCAGGGCGCCGAGGCCCATCAGCAGCGACACCGTACCGGGGCGGTTTTTCCCCAGCAGGTCCAGACGCAGGATGCTCGCATAGCACAGCCCCAGCAGCCCCGGCAGCAAGGCGAGCAGCGCCGGATACGCCGGTTGGTAGGCGATGCCGAACAGGGTGACGATCAGCCAGTTGCCGATCACGGCCATGCTCAGGCACGCGCCGAGCATCACCGTGGCGGTCAGGCGCAGAGCCAGCGGGGTGACCTTGTCCATGCCTTCGTCCTGTTGCAACAGGCGTTTCATCAGCGGCGTGGTCACCGCTTCCGGAACGATCAGCAGCAGTTCGGCGGCGGCGCTGGCCATCGCGTAATGACCCAGTGCGGTGCTGCCGAGCAGGGCGCCGATGAACAGGTAATCCGAGCGCAGAATCACTTGCTGGAATAGCAGATCCGGATGGCTGCGCGCGCTGTAGCGCAGCAGTTCGTTCTGGCTGGCGCGATCCCACTGCAACTGCAGCGGTTGCGCCCGTTTCAGCCAGACCCAACCGGCCAGCACTACCAGGCTGATCCCGGCCAGCCAACTGATCAACGCGGCTTCCAGCGCCGCGCTTTTCCACATCCAGAACAGCGCGAGAAACAGCAGCAACGGCGCCAGTGATTCGGTCAGGCGCAAGGCGTTGAACGCAACCACGCCACCGGAGGCGTTGTGCAGAGTCAGCAGGCCGCTTTTCAGCACGGTCAGCGGCACCGCCAGCAGCAACAGCCAGGCCAGCAGACCGAGCTGCACAGTCACATCCAGCTCACTGCCGAACTCACGTACCAGCGCCACCACCAGCAGGGTAAGCAGACCCGCGAGCAAACAACCGAAGACCAGCACCTGACTCAGCAGAAGGCCCATCGGCCGTTGTTTGGCGGCTTGATACCCCACGGCCGAATTCAGCCCGCCACTGGTGGCGGCGCTGATCAGGTCGGGCAATGTGCTGAGCAGCGCGAACAACCCGCGCTCACTCGGCCCGAGGATCCGCGCCAGCAACACGTTACGCAGCAGGCGCAAGGCGATCATCGCCAGTTTGGTGCCCATGCTCAGCGCCAGATGCTTGAGGTAATGGCTGCGGCTCATGGCCGGTTTCCACGAAAGATGCGCCACGAAAGCAGCTCAGGATTGCGCGCAGTACGCTGGCTGACGCCGAAACGCGGCAGGTTCAGCGGATCGCCTTCACCGCGATAAATCCCGGTGCCGGTGCCCAGCGCGAACGGATAATCGTGCGCGGCAATCTGTTTTCTGACTCGCTCGTCGTTGTTGCCGTTGGGGTAGCAATACACCGGTAACGGCCGGTTGCAGCCGTTGCTCAAGGCGTCGCGGCTGCGGCTGATTTCTTCGCTCAGGCGCACATCGTCCAGTTCAGTGAGGATCGCGTGGCTGGCGCCGTGCGGGCCGAAGCGCACCAGCCCCGAGGCTTCCAGCGCCCGTACCTGATGCCAGTCCAGCGCTTGCGGCTGCGCTTCGGGCGGGCATTCGTCGGTCAGGCGTTCGAGCATCGCCGGTTCAAGGTTTTTCAGGCTTTGCAGGTAATGCAGCAGCGACAGGCTGCGGCGATCGACGTCGATGTCATCCACCAGCACCGGCACCGGGTGATGGATCATGTGCAGGCATTCGATCAGATGCATGCGGGCCTTTTCGCCGTGGCTGCCCCACAGGGTTTCGCCAAGGCTTTCCCACCAGAAGCGCTGACGGCTGCCGATGAAATCGGTGGAGAGGAAAATGCTCGCCGGCACCTGATGTTTTTGCAGCAACGGGAACGCATTGACCGCGTTGTCGCGCCAGCCATCGTCGAAGGTCAGCGCCACCCGTGGGCGTTCGCTGCGCAATGCAGTGGGCGTGAGGATGTCCATCAGCGGCACGCAATCGAAGTGCCGGCGCAGCCACACCAGCAGGTGCTCGAACGCCTTGGGCCCGACACACAGCTCATTGCGGTGCGGCAAGTCGGCGGCGCGGTCGTTGGCCAGCACCCGATGCAGCATCAGAATCACCCCGGCGCCGTGCAACTGGTTTCGTCCCACGGGCGAGTTGAGGTAAAGCCAGCCACTGGTGCGTTTTATTAATTGTTTGATCGCCATGGCTTCGGTCCTCTCAACGGTTTTGTTCAGGGTTCCACTGGGCATATCGGTGGCCGCGCAGGAACTGCCACAGGCCGAGACTCATCCCGGCGAGGGTGACCAGCAGGAACGCGGCCAGACGAAACGGTTTGGGCAAGCGATGTTGCGAATCCAGCAGTCCGGCCAGCGCAATGGCGTAGCCGAACAGTTGGGCGATCAGGGCCAGTCGATAGAAACCGTGGTCATCCCACAGCCAGAAGTTGCTCAGCAGCAGCGGCAGCAGGAGGATCGGTGCCAGGCGCCGGATCAGTTTGTGGCTGATCAGCGCCAGCGAATACAGGCCATGTTTGAGCGGGTTGAGCAGCTCACTGCGCTGGGCGAGGCTTTGCAGGCCACCGACGGTGACGCGTTGACGGCGGCGGAACTGTTTGTCCGCTTCGTCGACACCGTGGTCGATCACTTGCGCCTCGGGCACGTACACAATGCGCTTGAAGGCCACCGGTGCACAGGTGCTGAGAAAGAAGTCGTCGTTGACCTCCGCCGGCACGCTCTGGAACAGCTCGCGGCGCAGGGCGAGCAGGGCGCCGTCGGCCGAGACCATGCAGCCGGTGCGGTTCTCCACCCGACGCAGCCAGCCCTCGTAATGCCGGTACAGACTGTCGCCGACGCTGAGGCCGCCGCCGGTCACCGGAATCACCATGTGCCCGGCGCAGGCGCCGACATTCGGGTCACTCAGCGGCGCCAGCAGATAGCCGAGGGTTTCCCGCGACCACTGATTGTCGGCGTCGGTGAACACCAGAATATCGCCAGTCGCCAGGGCTACGCCGGCATTCAGCGTCGCGGCTTTACCCTGGCGCGGCAGGTCGAGGACAGTGATTCGCGAATCAACCACTTTGTGCGCGCAAGCCACGGTGTCGTCGGTCGAGCCATCGCTGGCGAGAATGATCTGCAGCGTGGCCGGCTGGTAGTCCTGCGCCAGCAGCGTGCGCAACTTGTGCTCGATGTGCCGCGCCTCATTGTGCGCGGCAATCACGATGCTGATGTTCAGCGGCGGCGCCGGGCTGTGACGCCAGGCCGGGAACAGCGGCGCCAGTACAGTCAGCAGCAGCGGGTAGCCAAGGTAGGCGTACACCGGCAGCAACAGGCACATCCAGAAAATGAATTCAGCCACGGGCAGGCCTCCTGGCGTTCCAATGACACAGACTGAGAATGAACGCGGCGCCCGCCAGGTGCAGACGCACCCAGTGCAGGCCCCACAGTTGCACGGTCAGGCCGATGTCGTGGTGTTTGATACTCTGCCGCACGCTTAGCACCAGCCCCGGCAGGAGGGTCAACGCGACCATGAACGCGGCGTGATGCGGGAAGCCGTCGAGCAACGCTGAAATCGCCAGAAAGTCGAGGATCCACACCGCAATCGACAGCAGCGGAAAGCGCAACAGACGCAGGCTGAAACCGTGAGTGCGCAGCAGTTGCAGATGACTGCCCTGACGCCACATTTCCTTGCCCATCCACTCGCGCCAGTTCATCTCGTAGCCCCAATGCAGGGCCACGCTGCTGTTCACCGACAGCAGCCGCGCGCCCTGTTCGTGCAGGCGCAGGGTGAACTCCTTGTCCTCGCCGGTGCGCAGGTGTTCGTTGAAGCCGCCAACCTTGTCGAACCAGCACCGGCGCATCAGCAGGTTGGAACTGGGCAGCCAGTCCACCGGGTGCGAGCTCTGGCTGGACGGGCGCAGCGTGCGCCGTTGCCAGGCGGCGGCGTACCACGGCGCAGTGGCGGGGGTATGCAGGTCGAGACCGAACACTTCGGCTTGACCCTCGGCTTGCAGTTCGAACAAGGGCTTGAGCCAGTCTTCGGGCATTTCGACGTCGGCATCAATGAACGCGATCCACTCGCCGCTTGCCAGCACGGCACCGCGATTGCGCAGTGCACCGATCAGCAGGCCCGGCAGCACCAGCACCTGCGCGCCGAACTGACGGGCGATGTGCGGACCGTCGTCGCTCGAACCGTTGTCGACCACAATCAACTCGCACTCGACATCGGCCGCATGTGCGGCTTTTTGCGCCGCCAGCAGCGTACGGCCGATGTGCCGGGCCTCGTTGTACATCGGGATGATGATGCTGATCCGGCTCATGTTCTGGCCTCGGTCAGTGGCGCCTGTTCGGCCTTGAGGCGCAGGACGCTGGTCAGCGCGAGCATGATCCACACGTACTTCTGGTTCGGTGCGCTGAGGAACATCAGGAACAGGGTCAGCGACAGAAAGCTCACCCCGAGGTGAGTCATCAGGTCCGCCTGCTGCCAATCGCGCCGCAGCATCCACGCGGCGCGGGCGCGGATCAGGTTGTACAGGCCCAGGCCGAGCATGCCGACAAACAGCAGGCCGGCGGGAATCCCCAGTTCACTGAAAATTTCCAGATAAGTGTTGTGGGCACGGCGGTACAGGTCGCCGATCTTGCGGTTGGCGGAAAACGCTTTGGCGTAGCCGGTGGTCGCGTAGTGCAGCGGGAAGGTGCCGGGACCGGAGCCGAGCAGCGGGTTCTCGCGGATCATCTGCCCGCCGACCACGATGTACGAGGCACGGCGGCCGAGGGATTCGTCGTCGTGGCCCTTGGCCCCGGCGCTCAACACGCTCAGGGACTGAATGCGCGCGAGGTAACCGGCGGGCATGGCGTAGATCGCCAGCGGAATCACGATGGCTGCGCCGAGCATGGCGAATCCCAGGTGCCGTGGGCGAATGCGGGTCAGTTGCGCGCGGTAGTGCCAGCAGCCGATCAGCAGACTCAACGCCACCACCACCAGCCCGGAGCGCGATTCGGTCTTGGTCATGCCGCCGAGCAGCAACAGGCAGCAAGCGCCCCAGAACAGCCGATGCAACAGATTCGGCCCGCGAATCACCAGCAGCAGCGCCAGCGGAATGGCGAAGGCGATCAGCAGGGCGAAGGCGTTGGGGTCTTCCAGCAGACCGGCAGCGCGGCCCTGATCCTGGAATTTGACTGAAAACATCGCCATGGCACAGGTGGCGCTGACACTCAGGGTCACCAGTCGGGCGAACAGGTCGAGGTTCAGTTCACGGCCGATCAGCAGGGTGATGACAAACAGGATCAGCCCGACGCTGAGTTCGCGCAGATGCCCCAGCGACATGCCCAGGTCATCGGTGTTGAACAGGCTGAGGAAATACAGCGCCAGAAACCACAGCAGAAACCGCCAGATATTGCTGCGCAGGCGCTCGGAAGGAATCTGATGCATGGCCAGTTGCAGCATCAGGATCACTGCCAGCGAAGCGCCGATCAGTTTGCTCCCGGACAGCGCGCTGTCCTTGAAGAAACCTTCGAACGGCACCAGCGCGGCAATGCCCAGCAGACCCCAGGCCGGCTTGCGATACAACACTGTGAAACCCACCAGGCCAATGACCGCGCCGGGTGCGAGAAATGGATAAGGGCTGGCGAGCAAACCGATGCACACCAGACCGAGCAGCGTGACGATCGAGAGCGGGAAAATCATGCGCGTGCCTCCCGTGCCGTGCGGATGTACAGCTGCGACCAGCGTTCGGCCAGGGCCTTGAGGTCGTAGCGATCCTGTTGCGTACGCTTTGCGTTGTCGCACAAATGCCGGGCCAGCTTCGGCTCGCTCAACAGGTTGTCGAGCTGACGGGCGAGGTCGGCGCTGTCGGCGGGTGTCGCCAGCAGACCGTTATGCCGGTGCTCGAGCACATCGGGAATGCCGCCGACGGCGAACGCCACCACCGGCACGCCGCTCTGCATCGCTTCGAGCAGAATCATCGGCGTGCCTTCGGTGCGCGAGCTGATCACCAGCGCATCCAGGCGCTGCCACCACGTTTGCATGGCGGTCTGGTAGCCGGGCAGACGAATCCGTTGCTGCAAACCTGCGGCGTCGATCCGCGCCTGCAGCGCCTCGCGTTCCGGGCCGTCGCCGAGCATCACCGCGTCCAGTTGCGGATGCTGGTGACACAGCGGAATCAGCGCATCGAGAAACAGGTCCGGACCTTTCTCGCTGCTCAGGCGCCCGACGTAACCGGCGAGCCAGCGCTGGCGGTCAACGGTGCTGACCAGCGCGTCGGCGGCGGGCAATCCGTTGGGGATCACCTGGAGTTTTTCCGCCTGCACGCTGGCCTGACGGTGCAGCACGGCAATGCTCTCGGCCACGCACACCACCCGATCCACCGACGCCGTGCGGCACAACTGCAGGCTCAGCCAGGTGTAGAACTTCTGCTTGCGGCTGCGCGGGGTGAAGCCGTGTTGGGTGATGACCAGCGGCAAACGCAACAGCGTCGCACCGACCCAGCCGAACAACAGCCCCTTGAAGTTGTGCGTATTGATCAGCGGCCGTTCGCTGCGCCGCGCCCGTAGGTGGCGCAACAACTCGCCGAGCCCGGCACAACCACGACAGTCCACCCCGGCCTCGCGAAAGCGCGCGATCAATGCCGGTGGCGCATCGAGAAACAGCACCTGGTGCTGCCCCGGTGTCGCCAGGCAGTGATCGAGCAACATGCGCTCGGCCCCATAGAAGCCGCCGCTGCTGAGCAAGTGAATGATCGGCAGCGCGGCGTTCGGGGTGGACAGCGTGTTCAATTGCGCACCCAGTGCACGAAGCTTGGCACGGTCCAGTTCTTGTGCGGATTGCTCGGCAGCACGTTCTCGTCGTTGATCACCAGCAACACCGGCAGGCCCAGTTCGTGGGTGATCTGCGCCGGGTGTTTGAAACGGTGATCGAAGAACTCACGCACATAGACCAGGGCAATCGCCAGCAGCAGACCGGTGAACAGCCCGAACGGAATGATCAGCAGCGGTTTGGGGAACGCCGGCTCGGTCGGCTCGAACGGCGGGCTGAGCACCTTGGCGTTCGACAGGTCGTCGTTGAGCGAACCGGCGGTGCTGCTTTCGGCAAAGCGTTGCGCGTAGGTCGAGAACGCCGTGTGCAGCGCGTCGATTTCCGTGTCCATCTGCCGCAGCTTGCTCTGGGTCTGCTGCAAGGTGTGGATGCGGTTCTTGAACTCGGCGATGCGCGCGGTTTTCTGATTGATCACCTGTTGCACCACGGCCAGGTCGTTGGTGCGTTCCTGAATGCGGTTGCTCACCACTTTGAGGAACTGCTGGCGGGTACGGGCTATCTGCTCGCGGGTCAGCAGCATCGGCTCGCTGCCGGGCTGGAACACCGCGAGGTCATTCATGTAGCGGCTGACCTGAGTGGTCAGTTGCTCGCCCAACTGTTTGATTTCCCGATCCTCGAACGCCACGTTATCGACGGTGGTGGTGAAGGTGAAGGGGAAGGTGTAGTCGTTGAGCTTGTTGCTGCTGGCGGCCGTCAGCGCGGTTTTCAGGTATTCGAGCCAGCGCTGGCTCTGTAGCAGACGATCCTGGTACAGGTTCAGGGCTTGCTCTTCGGTGTTGATCGCGTTCAGGCGGAAGGTGATTTCTTCCTTCGGATCGGACGATGCAACACTTTCCAGCAGCGCTTGCCGATTACCTTCCAGCCCGTCGAGACGCACCTGATACAGGTGCTTCTTGGTTTCGTAGAAGGATTGCGGCAGGTCGATCGATTGCAGCGCCTGACGGCTGCCCAGATAGTTCTGCAGCAGGGTGGCGACGAACGTCGTGCCCTGATGCGGATCGGGGAAGCTGTAGACGATCGAAATCACGTTGGAGCCTGGGAGGGTCTCGATTTTCAGGCTGTTGATCGCATCTTGCGTCAGGCCGTCGAGCACGGTGTCACGTACCGGATCGGTTTGCAGCCCGAGCATGTTGCGCAGCGGGTTGATCAGGTACTGCCGCAGCGGCGACGTGACATAGCGGCGGAACGGTTCGCTCACCAGTTTGGCGAACACGCCCACCGGCGGGTTGTACTCGCCCTTGTCGCGCAGCTCGCTGATGGTCTGGCGGATCAGCGCCGGGGACCGCAGGATGTTGCTTTCGGTTTCCATGTCCGCCAGCGACGGCGGAATGAAGGTGGCGTTATCGACCGTCAGTGACGTGGTGGCGTCACCCTGGGAGAGTTTTTTCGACTGCACGATCACCTGAGCGGTGATATCGAAGCTCTGTTTGAGCACCAACGGCAGCAGCAACGCGATGACTGCAAAGATCAGGAAGACCCGTTTCACCAATTGCTTGTTGGCGAAGAAGATCCTGAAGAACTCATGCAGGTAGTTTTCCTTTGGATTCATGATCGGTCACCTGAGAGTCAGTTGTTGTTACTGTCTTTGTTGTCGACGCGGTAGCCGAAGCTGAAGCCCACGCCCTGGAACAGCACCACGTCCGCCAGTTGCCGGGCCAGATCGCCGGCACTCGCCAGTTTGGTTTTCGGCACGAACAGCATGTCGTCCGGTTGCAGATAGGCGATCTGCGACGCATCGCCCGACAGGGCTTTTTCCACGTCGTAGTGCACGGCCTGCACCTGGTTGCCGTTGCGCCGCATGATCACCACCGAGTCGAGGCGCGCCTTGACATTGGTGCCGCGCGCCAGGGTCAGCGCTTCAAGCACCGACACTGGACGGCGGATCGGGTAGGAACCCGGTTGGCCGACTTCGCCGAGCACGTAGATCTCGTTGCCGGCGGTGGACTTGAGCATCACATCGACGCTCATCCGCCCCGGCAATTGCGCGTACTTCTGGTTGAGGAAAGTTTCCAGTTGGTTGATGGTCATGCCTTGCAGCGGCACCGCGCCGATTTCCGGAAAACTCGCATAACCGTCATTGCCCACGGTGATCTCGCGGCTCATGCCGGTGGCCGGGTGATTCAGTGCGCTTTTCAGGTTCTGCTCATTGGTCAGCGGGCTGATGACCTGCACCGTCAACTGATTGCGGTTGGGCTGGAACAGCTGTTTGCGCTGGTAGGCACGCTGGATTTCATCGCGCGCCTCATCGGCGGTCAGGCCGGCGATTTTCACCGAGGTGTTGGCGCCGGGCAGGTTGATGGTGCCGTCGGGCAGCACCAACTGGTTGCCATTGAGCTGGCTGGCGGCGGTGAAGTTCAGGCCGATCTGGTCACCCGACTGCACGCGGTAGGCGTCCGAGCCGCTGGTGCTGATGTGGAAGATCACATCCAGCACGTCTTGCGGGCGCAAGGTCTGCTCGATCTTCGGCATGTCGGTGGCCTGGGCGTTGGCCGGGGTGGCGGTGAGAATGTTCACCGGCATGTTCTGGGTTTCGGAATTGCTCGAGCAGCCTGCAAGCGGCAGCATCAGCAGAACCAGTATCTTGGCGTTCATGGCGTCATCCTTCGCGTTTGCTTACAGGTTTTTGTAGAGCCACTTGGGCATGTAGTACTTGCGCCGGTTGAACACGCTGCCGACCACTTTTGCCCCGGCCTGGGTCAGGCGTTGCACGGCGGCCTGGGCAACTTCCCAGCGGGTGTCTTCGGCGCGCACCACAAACACCACGCCATCGACCTGAGTGGCGAGCACCAGCGTGTCGGCGGCGGAATACACCGCGTCACCGTCGATCACCACGAAGCGGTACTGGGTGCCCAGGCGGTCGAGCAGCGGGCTCAGGCGCTCGGCGGTCAGGTGTTCGAGGGTGCGGATCGGCCGGCCATTGGGCAGCACATGAAAAGGCAGGCTCGACACCTGCACCACGCAGTCCTGCAACAGCGGCGGGTTGTCCGGGTTGAACAGCAGGTCGCGCAGCCCACGCTCCTTGCCCAGGTTCAATTGCTGCGTGAGGCTGCCCGCCGACTGGCTGGCATCGACCAGCAACACCTGGCCGCTGCTCATCTGCGCCAGTTGGCTGGCCAGTGCCAGGGCACTGGTGGTGGTGCCTGCGCCGGGGTTGGCGGCGGTCAGGAACAGGATCCGCAGATCGAGATCCAGCACGGTCGAAATCAGGTTCGATTCGCTGGGGTTGGCAATGCTCAGGCTTTTGTTGGTTGAACCGTCCATTAGCTTGCTCCGTGGCCGCTGAATACTTTGAAGGGGGTTTTCAACAAGATCTTCAGATCAAGCAAAAGGCTTTGCTCGGCGATATAGCTGAGGTCCAACTCAACGCGCTGGTCGAAGTCGATGTTGCTGCGCCCGGAGATCTGCCACAGGCCGGTCATGCCGGGGTAGATGCTCAGGCGCGCAAGGTGGTTGTCCTTGTAGCGGTAGGCGTTGAACGAGGTCGGCCGCGGGCCGACCAGGCGCATGTCACCGCTGACCACGTTGAACAGGTTGGGCAGTTCGTCGAGGCTGGTACGCCGCAGAAAACCGCCGATGCCGGTGATGCGTGGATCCTTGTCGATCTTGAAATCGATGGCGTCGATCCCATGCTTGTTGAGGTGGCGCAGCGATTCCTTGAGTTCTTCGGCGTTGCAGACCATGGTGCGGAACTTGTACATACCGAAGGTGCGGCCGCGATAACCGGTGCGTTTCTGCACGAACATCACCGGGCCCGGGCTGGTGAATTTGATGGCCAGCGCCAGGCCCAGCAGCAGCGGCGAAAACACCACCAGAATCAGCAGCGCACCGAAGCAGGCCAATACCCGGTTGGTGCGTGACAGCGTCCATGGCCGGCCGCCGTCGCGGCCGGTCAGCCAGCCACGGCCCTGCCGGTGGATGGCGGAATCGAGGCGCATTCGGTGCTCGGGATCCATGCGCTTGTCGCGGCGCATCTGATTGATCGGTACACCTTGTTCATGTCCAGTCATGGGGTCCTCCGCTGATGTTCAGCCGCGAGCGGCGCGTGGGCGATAGGCAGTGGGGTAGTAGTCGCGAAACCAGGCGATGAAACGCCCCAGTCCTTCATCCAGCTCGATCCGGGGCTGGAACCCGGTGGCCTGGGCCAGATCATCGGTCTCGGCACAGGTGTTGAGCACATCGCCCGGTTGCAGGGGCAAGAGCTCGACAATGGCTTTCTGGCCGAGGTGTTTTTCCATCAGCGCCAGATAGGTTTTCAGCTCCACCGGGTGGTGGCCGCCGATGTTGAACAGGCACCACGGCGCCATGCTGCTGCCCGCGTCGGGATGTTCACGATCCCACTCCGGGTGGCTGTGCGGCGGATGGTCGGTGAGGCGCGCGATGCTTTCGACGATGTCGTCTATATAAGTGAAATCGCGCTGGTGCTCGCCGTAGTTGAACAGCTTCAGCGGCGTGCCTTCGGTGATCGCCCGAGCGAACTGGATCGGCGACATGTCGGGCCGACCCCATGGCCCGTACACGGTGAAAAAGCGCAGACCGGTGCTGGGAATGCCGAACAGATGGCTGTAACTGTGGGCCATCAGCTCGTTGGCTTTTTTGGTCGCGGCGTACAGCGACAGCGGATGATTCACCCCGTCATGCACCGAGTACGGCGTGTGCTGGTTGGCGCCATACACCGAGCTCGACGAGGCGTAGATCAAGTGCTCCACCGGATGGTGCCGGCAGCCTTCGAGAATATTCAGGAAACCGCAGAGGTTACTGTCGAGGTAGGCCTTCGGATTTTCCAGCGAGTAGCGCACCCCGGCCTGCGCCGCGAGGTGGATCACCACTTGCGGTTGCTCGCGGACAAACAGCGCTTCAATCGCCGCGGCATCGGCCAGATCAATCCGCGCCAGCGGGAAATGCCCGACCTGATCGCGCACCCATTGCACCCGATCGTGTTTCAGCTGCGGGTCGTAATAGCCGTTGAAGTTATCCAGGCCGACCACCGCATGCCCGTCGCGCATCAGCCGCAACACGCAATGGGCGCCAATGAAGCCGGCTGCGCCGGTGACCAGGATTTTCATGGGCGCAGTCCTTCCGGAGCGATGTGGCGCAGGCCGATGCCGCTGTAATGCAGACCGGCGGCGGCCACGTGTTCCGGGTTGTAGAGGTTGCGACCGTCGACAATCACTTTCGAGCGCAGCTTGCTCGCCAGCAGCTCGAAATCCACTACGCGAAAATTCTTCCACTCGGTGCAGATCACCAGCGCATCGGCATCTTCCAGGGTGTCGTCGCGGGTGGCGCACAGGTGCAGGTCGTTGCGATAGCCGTACAGGCGCCGGCATTCGGACATGGCTTCCGGATCGTAGGCCTGCACGCTGGCGCCTTCGGCCCACAGCGCGTCCATCAGGTAGCGGCTGGGGGCTTCGCGCATGTCATCGGTATTGGGTTTGAACGCCAGGCCCCAAATCGCAATCGACTTGCCGGCCAGACCCTGCGGAAACTGCGCCTTGAGTTTGCCGAAGAGGATGTGCCGCTGGCTGTCGTTGACGTCGGTGACGCTGCGCAGCAGTTTCAGCGGCATGCCGTTGTGTTCGGCGGTATGCAGCAGGGCGCGCAGATCCTTAGGAAAGCATGAACCGCCGAAGCCGCAACCGGGATAGATGAAGTGGTAGCCGATGCGCGGGTCTGAGCCGATGCCTTTGCGCACCGCTTCGATGTCGGCGCCGAGCAGTTCGGTGAGGTTGGCCAGTTCGTTCATGAAGCTGATGCGCGTGGCGAGCATCGCGTTGGCCGCGTACTTGGTCAGCTCGGCGCTGCGGTTGTCCATGAACATCAGTTTTTCGTGGTTACGGCAGAACGGCGCGTACAGCTCGCTCATCTGTTCGCGGGCTTCGTCATCGCGGGTGCCGACGATGATCCGGTCCGGGCGCATGCAATCGGCGAGGGCGCTGCCTTCCTTGAGGAATTCGGGGTTGGACACCACGCGGACCTTGAGGGCGCTTTTGCCGCGACGCAGCAACTCTTCGCTGGCCTTGGCGGCGACCTGGTCCGCCGTGCCGACCGGCACCGTGGACTTGATGATCAGGGTGCGATCGGCCTCCATGTGCGAGGCGATCTCCCGAGCCACGTTCAGCACATGGGTCAGGTCGGCGGAACCGTCTTCATCGGCCGGCGTGCCCACGGCGATGAAAATCAGCTCGGCATGCTCCACCGCGTCGCTGGCCTGGGTGCTAAAGAGCAAGCGGCCGGCCTTGATGTTTTCTTCGAGGGTGCTGGAAAGACCTGGCTCACTAATAGGTGGCACGGCTTGTTGCAGTTGCTTGATCTTGTTGGGGTCAATATCGACACATAAAACCCGATGCCCTACATCTGCAAGTGCGGCGGCTTGAATTAATCCGACATAGCCGGTGCCAAATACGCTCACGTCCATCTGCGCACCCTCGATAGAGCGAAAAGAAGAAGTTCGGAAGAAGACTGTAAAAGGGGTATAGCGCAGGGTTTGGAAAGCGTGTCAGCAAAATGACATGTTGCACCTGTATAACACTTGAGCGCTTTTTGGCGATTGGCCATCAAGTCATTGCTGCGATTGGATTTGTTGTTTTTTTGCAGATTTGTTCAGATTTAAAATAAGCGATAAACGGTTGTAAGTCTTTAATTTAAAGGCTTCTAGCGTTTGGTGTGTGTCAGATTTGAGTCACCGGTTTTTTGACGCTTTCTAAAGAAAACAGTCAATTCTTGCGCTTTGATGGCTGGGTGCTAGTGTCAGGTTCTGACCGACAAACCTTTGACTCCCTGCCGTTTTGCACGAGCGGTATCGCCATGTTCAGATATGCCAAAGAAGTACTTTTAATTGTTTATTTGCTGCTTTATTCCGAATATTACGTTGATCGGTTAAATGCTATCGGCGTCGGTTTTGCTGTACTTCTTTTTGGCGCGATGTTTTTGGCGCTTACTTTAGCGTTATATCTAACGGCTTATATTCGTCAGGCTCTCATTCGCCACTTATTCGCAATAACACTGTTTGTCTCGGCGGTGTTTTTCGATGTCTATACCCGGGTCACCGCGGATTACCTGAGCTACAGCAGTTTTGTCTCGCTGGTGTACTCCGGCGGCTTCATTCAGGAGGCCGCCTACCAGTATCGCGACGCGATCATTCATGGCGCGCTCAGTGGTCTGCTGTTGCTGTTCGGCATCGGTCTGAAACCGCGCCATGCACTGGTGGTGCCCAACGCGTTGCGTGTGGCGGCGCCGGTGTGTGGTGTGCTGCTGTTGAGCGCGGTGTTGTTCCTGCGGGCGGGCGAGGGCGCGCGCGGTTTGCCGATCATGTACACGCCGCTGGCCTATCTGAACCTGTTCGCTTATGAAGCGCTGCACAACACGGTCGGCCCGCGCGAGCCGGTGACGCTGGCGCGCAACGCAGTGGCGGTCAATCACGACATCGTGCTGATCATCGATGAAAGCATCTCCGGCAATTACCTGGACATCAATGCGCCGTTCGGCGTGCACAGCAACCTGAATCAGGCGCATCCGGGCGTCGACATTTTCAACTACGGCTACGCCGCATCCATCGCCAATTGCAGCGCCGACACCAACGTCACGTTGCGCTACGGCGGCACCCGCGACGATTACATGCGCATCAACAGCACGCTGCCGTCGATCTGGCAGTACGCGAAAAAGGCCGGGTTGCGCACGGTGTACATCGACGCTCAGCGCACTGCCGGCAATCTGCAGAACCTGATGACCGACACCGAGAAAAAAGACATCGACGAGTTCGTCCAGTTTGACCAGACCAGCGTGCGTGACCGCGACATGGCCGCCGCCGCCAAGCTGATCGAGCTGCTCAACGATGATCAACCGGAGCTGGTGGTGATCAACAAGGTCGGCGCGCATTTCCCGGTGCACGACAAATACCCCGACGCCTTCATGACCTACCGTCCGACCTTGCCGCGCGGGCAATTCACCGAAGTCGCCGACACCGGCAAACGCGACGGTTTCAACGGCCAGCCGGATGACTGGGTGCTGTACCGCAGCGCCTACAAGAACACCGTGCTGTGGAATGTCGGCGAGTTCTTCGCCCGGGTATTTGCCCAGGCCAATTTGCACAATGCGCTGCTCATCTACACCTCCGATCACGGTCAGGACCTGCATGAACGCGGCAACCCCGGGCTCAATACCCACTGCGGCGGCGATCCGGTGGAGGAAGAAGGGCTGGTGCCACTGGTGGTGATTCAGGGCGATCAGCTGCACGGGCCGGACTGGGCGCAAGCGTTGCCGGCGAACAAGGATCGCTCCAGTCACTACAACATTTTTCCGACGCTGCTGCAGTTGATGGGTTATGACCTGGCTGGAGTCGAGGCGCTGTACGGCAAACCGTTGACGCTGCCGACGGCGGACGACTTCACCTTCAACTACCGCTTCAATGCGCGGCTGGGGGCCAAGCCTGAGTGGAAGCACATTGATCTGAAGACCATCGTCACACCGGGTGCGGCGGCGACCAGTGTGGCGACCGGGGAGTGAGATTTGTGCCGGTTTCACTGGCCTCATCGCTGGCAAGCCAGCGCCCACAGTGTTTTGGGGTGTACTCAGTATTTGTGGACAACCTCAATCCCTGTGGGAGCTGGCTTGCCAGCGATGGGGCCAGTTCAAACACCGCTGATCTGAAGATATTTCCTACGGTGTTTGATGGTGAGTCCAGTATTTGTGAGCAACCTCAATCTCTGTGGGAGCTGGCTTGCCAGCGATGAGACCAGTACGAACACCACTGATCCAATCAGGCCGCTATCCGCTATCCTTGCCCCACATTGACCCAACGGATGGCGGCATGCTTCAGGTTCAAGGCGTGTTCAAAAGTTACCTCACCCCCCAAGGTCCGCTCCCGGTGCTGCAAGGCGTCGACCTGACGCTCGAAGCCGGCAGCAGTCTGGCGCTGATGGGCGAATCCGGCAGCGGCAAAAGCACCTTGCTGCACCTGATTGCCGGCCTCGACAAGGTTGATCGCGGCAGCATCCACAGCGGCGAGCATCGGCTGGAGCAGATGAACGAAGCGCAACTGGCCGACTGGCGCCGCACGGAAATCGGTCTGGTGTTCCAGCAGTTCAACCTGATCGGCAGTCTGCGGGTCGAGGATAATCTGGCGTTTCAGGCCCGTCTGGCCGGGCGCCATGAACCGCGCTGGCAGGCGCATCTGGTGCAGCGTCTGGGGCTGGGCGATTTGCTCAAGCGTTATCCCGAGCAGTTGTCGGGCGGCCAGCAGCAGCGGGTGGCGCTGGCGCGGGCATTGGCGTCGCGGCCGAAACTGCTGCTGGCCGACGAACCCACCGGCAGCCTCGACGAAGCCACCAGTGATGAAGTGCTGCGCCTGTTGCTGGAGCTGCTCGACGACACCCCGACCACGCTGCTGATGGTCACGCACAGCCCACGCGTGGCGGCGCGATTGGCGCAACGGGTGGTGTTGTCCAACGGTCGCCTGACGTGAACGTGTTCTTGCAAACCCTGCGCGCGCTGCTCAGCCACTGGCGGCGGCATCCGGTGCAGTTTTTCAGTGTGCTGACCGGGTTGTGGCTGGCGACCAGTCTGCTGACCGGGGTCGAGGCGCTGAACAGTCAGGCCCGCGACAGTTACGCCCGGGCCAGTCAGATGATTGGTGGCGAACCCCAGGCCAGTCTGGCCACACCGAGCGGTGCGACCTTCAGTCAGCAGTGGTTTGTCGATCTGCGCCGCGCAGGCTGGCCGGTGTCGCCGCTGCTGCAGGGACGGCTGCTGCTCAAGGATCACCCGGACCAGCGCCTGCAACTGATGGGCATCGAACCGGTGTCGCTGCCCACGGACGCTGCGGTGGCCGGACAGGCTATGCCGATCGAGCGCATCGTCGCGTTCTTCTCGCCGCCGGGCAGCACCTGGATTTCACCGGAAACCCTGCACGCCCTTGGCTTGACCGAAGGCGCCACGCCGCAAACCGTCAACGGCCAGACACTGCCGCCCCTGCACGCGCAACAAGACATGGCGCCGGGCGTGTTGCTGGTGGACATCGGTGTCGCACAAACCGTGCTCGAACAGCCCGGGCAATTATCGCGCTTGTTACTGCCGAAGGATTTTCATGGCGAGCTGCCGGCCGCGTTCAATGGCCGGCTGCAGCTCAAAAGCAGCGCCGAGGAAAACAATCTGGCGCGCCTGACCGAGAGCTTTCACCTCAACCTGGATGCGTTGGGCTTTCTCTCGTTTCTGGTCGGGCTGTTCATCGTGCACGCGGCCATCGGTCTGGCGCTGGAACAGCGTCGTGGTCTGTTGCGCACGTTGCGTGCCTGCGGGGTCAGTGCGCGGATGCTGATCGGCTGTCTGATCGTCGAACTCGGTGTGCTGGCGTTGGTTGGCGGGGTATTCGGGGTCATCAGCGGTTACTGGCTGGCGAGCGTGTTGCTGCCGGATGTCGCCGCCAGCCTGCGCGGTCTGTACGGCGCGGAAGTGGCGGGGCAGTTGCGCCTGAGTCCTTGGTGGTGGTTCAGCGGTATCGGTTTGAGCCTGTTCGGCGCGTTGCTGGCCGGTGCCAACAGTCTGTTGCGTGCGGCACGTTTGCCGCTGTTGGCGGTGGCGGATCCGCAGGCCTGGCATCAGCAACATGCGCGCTGGTTGCGCCGTCAGGGTTGGCTGGCGGCGGTGTTGGGACTGATCGCGCTGCTGGCGTTGCTGTTCGGTGACAGCCTGAGCAGTGGTTTTGTGTTGATGGCCGGGTTGCTGCTCGGCGCCGCGCTGGCGTTGCCGGTGGTGCTCAGCGCAGTGCTCAATCCGTTGCTCGGGCGCAGTCGTTCGGTGCTCGGTCAGTGGTTTCTCGCCGATTGCCGCCAGCAACTGCCGGCACTCAGCCTGGCGCTGATGGCGTTGCTGCTGGCGCTGTCGGCCAATATCGGCGCGGGCAGCATGACCGCCGGTTTTCGCCAGACCTTCGACGACTGGCTCGAACAACGCCTCAGTGCCGAGCTGTACCTCAACCCGGTCAATCCGGCGCAATCGCGCGAGATGTACGCCTGGCTCAAACAACAACCGAACGTCAGCGCCGTGTTGCCCAACTGGCAAGTCGCGGTGACCCTGCAAGGCTGGCCGGCGGATGTCTTCGGGGTGATCGATCATCCGTATTACCGGCAGCACTGGCCGTTGCTCGAGGCGATTGCCGGAGATCCGTGGGCGCATCTGGCGAACGACGATTCAGTGATGCTCAGCGAACAACTGGCACGACGGCTGAAGGTGCGGGTGGGGAATCATTTGAACGTGCCGACACCGGGCGGGGCGTGGTCACCGCGGATCGTCGGGATCTACGCCGACTACGGCAATCCCAAGGGGCACGTGCTGGTCAACAGCAATCATCTGCTGCGGCTGTGGCCATCATTGACACCGAACCGTTTCAACTTGCGCATCGCGCCGCCGGACATCCCGCCGTTTTTGCGCGCACTGCAAACGCGCTTTCAGCTTGATGACAGCCGCATCGTCGATCAGGCGCGACTCAAGGGTTGGTCGGTGCAGGTTTTCGAGCGCACCTTCGCCGCCACCGCCGCGCTCAACAGCCTGACCCTGGCGGTGGCCGGTGTGGCGCTGTTCATCAGCCTGCTGACTCAGAGCCAGAGCCGCCTCGGGCAACTGGCGCCGCTGTGGGCCTTGGGCGTGACGCGCCGCCAGTTGATGCTGCTCAACCTTGGCCAGACGTGGCTGCTGGCGGTGTTGACGCTGGTGCTGGCGTTGCCGTTGGGGATCGCGTTGGCGTGGTGTCTGGACGCGGTGATCAATGTGCAGGCATTCGGCTGGCGTCTGCCGTTGCGGATTTTTCCGCTGCAACTGCTGCAGTTGCTCGGGCTGGCGTTGCTGGCGACGCTGTTGGCCTCGGCGTGGCCGCTGTATTCGTTGTACCGCACACAACCGGCGGATCTGCTGAGGACGTTTGCTCATGAGGATTAACCGGGTTGCGCTGCTGTTCGCGCTGCTGCTGTTGGCCGGTTGCGATCAGCCTGTGCCTGAGCAGAAGGGCTTCGCCGGGCTTGGCGATCAGGCTGCGCAGTTCACCGCTGTGGTGCCGGGGCGGGTATTCAGCTTTCCGGCGGATCACGGCGCGCATGACGGTTTTCGTATCGAGTGGTGGTACGTCACCGCCAATCTCAAGGACCGGCAGGGTCACGATTTCGGTGTGCAATGGACTCTGTTTCGCAGTGCGTTAAAGCCTGCGGCAGAGCAGCCGGGCTGGGGCAATCAGACGATCTGGCTCGGGCATGCCGCGGTGACGTCGGCCACCGCGCACCATGCCGCCGAGCGCTATGCCCGAGGCGGAGTGGGGCAGGCCGGGGTGAACGTCGCGCCGTTCGAGGCGTGGATCGATGATTGGCGCTTCGCCAGTCAGGCGCAGGATCCGCTGACCGATCTGCAACTCAGTGCCAGCGACAAAGCTTTCAGCTATCAACTGCACCTCACTTCCAGTCGGCCGCTGGTGTTGCAGGGTGACAAGGGCTTCAGCCGCAAATCCGAACAAGGCCAGGCTTCGTACTATTACAGTCAGCCTTTTTTTCAGGCCAGCGGCACCCTGCAAATTGACGGCCAGACCTACACCGTCAACGGCCCGGCGTGGCTGGATCGTGAATGGAGCAGTCAGCCGCTGGCGGCCAATCAGACCGGGTGGGACTGGTTTTCCCTGCACCTGGACAGTGGTGAGTCGCTGATGCTGTTCCGCACCCGGCAAACCGACGGCGCGCCGTATCTGACCGGCACCTGGATTAACGCCGACGGCCGGACCGAAACCCTGCACGGCGAGCAGATCAAACTCACCCCTCAGGACACCGCCAAAGTCGCAGGACGCAAGATGCCGGTGCGCTGGTCGATCAGCATTCCCGACAAACACCTCGACATCAGCCTCGACGCGCTCAATCCCGCCGCCTGGATGAACCTGCGCATCCCTTACTGGGAAGGGCCGGTGCGGATCAGCGGCAGCCATGGCGGGCGCGGCTATCTGGAAATGACCGGGTACTGACCGGCACCCCGCAACCAATCCCTGTAGGAGCTGCCGAAGGCTGCGATCTTTTGACTTTGATTTTTTAAAACAGGATCAAAAGATCGCAGCCTTCGGCAGCTCCTACATTGGGTTGAACTCCGTTTCGTCGCGCAGCCTCTACAACGTAATACCCGTGGAGGATTGACCATGAGCGACGACCTGCAACCCCCAGACCTCACCACCTGGCAGCGCCTGTTCGACGACCAGACCTACTGGCAGCAATCCCCCGACGCTCACTATTTCGACCTGCAACGCATTGCCGACGACCTGCTCGGCCAGGGCGCGATCGATCTGGAGCAGTGGCAGATCCTCCGTGCCAAAGCCGATAACCTGCACAAGGATTCGCCTGCCGTGAACGTCGCCAATGAACTGGATGACCCTGAAGCCTGAGGAGCCCCGCCATGAAACCCGTATCCCCCAGCGAACACCCCGACGAACCCCGGCCACCGGGAGAAACCGAGCGCGACAACGACGCCCTGCGCCCGACCGACCCCAAACAGCGCGAGGACAGCGGCAAGGGCACCACCAGTGGCGAATCCACCGCGCAGGAGACCGCCGCGGCAGAAACGAAAGCCAAGCCCTGAACAGCGTCTA
The DNA here is from genome assembly GCF_949767635.1 of Pseudomonas sp. IT-93MI4. Taxonomy (NCBI): domain Bacteria; kingdom Pseudomonadati; phylum Pseudomonadota; class Gammaproteobacteria; order Pseudomonadales; family Pseudomonadaceae; genus Pseudomonas; species Pseudomonas sp. IT-93MI4. Next base: position 514,440 of record NZ_CATKPP010000011.1, on the reverse strand, counting down.
TGCTCAGTGGCACATTCGGCGCCAATCACACGTTGGCGCCGGTTGCTGCCATTCATTACAGGGAAAGTACCGCTTATGAAGTTCCACGCTCTGGCCAAGGCCATCACCCTCGCAACCGTCCTGTCCGCCACCAGCTTCGGCGCCATGGCGGCCGATATTCCGCTTTCTGCTACCGTCGAGGCCGATCAGGTCACCACCAAAGTGCTGGCCGTCGATGCGGCCAACCATCAGGTCGTGCTCGAAGGCGCCGAAGGTCGTCAGGTTCACGTTCAGCTCAGCGACAAGGCGAAAAACCTCGCCAATCTTCAGGTCGGCGATCTGGTAAAAGTCGAAGTACAACGCTCGGTGGCGGCTTACCTCGATACCGATGTGGATAAAGGTCTGCCTGGCACCGTCGAGCGTAGCGGCGAGCTGCGCAAGGCACCGGGCAGCGAAAACCCGGGCGGCGAGGCTTATCGCCAGATTCAGGTGCAACTGAAAATCACCAAAATTGATTTGAAGAATAATCAGGTGACCCTGGAAAACCCTCAAGGTAAGTCGAAAATCCTCGACGTCAAAAAGCCTGAAATTCAGGCCAAGCTGAAAGATTTGAAAGTCGGGCAGAGCGTAGTTGTCACTTATACCGATGTATTAAAAGTGACCAGTCAGCATGAAAGCTGAGTATTAACTCTACAAGATGATTGTTCTTGTACAGATTATTGTATGAGAACAATCATCTGAAATGAGCTGAGCCGTGCTTTGAAAGTTTCACGAAAGGATTTCGTCGATAAATATCTATTAACTTTTTCGTACATAAAATTTACCTTTGTGTATGACGACATATCTGCCAACTTCTATTAAAATCCTTCCCGTTCGCCCAGTGTCAGGGCTCTTTACCGGTGCATGGATTGCCAGGCCATTACACTGGGCGAACACCTCTTCGGAGCGGATGTATACAATTTCAGATAAAAAAAGGGCGACTTTGCAGTCGCCCTTTTTTGTGTTCGCGATTATGCCGATGCCTGCCCCTCAAATCGTTTGAGGGTGGCTTCATACATCTTGGTGCGGCGGTGGTTTTTGCCGTACGTGCCGGCGGCGGCGACGGTTCCTGCCTGGATGTGATCCAGATAGCGGAAAATCTTGCGTGGTGACAGCAGCTTGATGCCATAGCCCAGACCGACCATTCGATCCTGCAGGGTATAACCGGGCACTCGGTCATCCATGCAAAAGTGCAGTCCATGGGACTTCATCAACTTGGCGTTCCACAAAGTGCAGAAACTCTTGAGGTGAGTTTCCCGATAAGGTTTCGGCTCTTTACTGCGCAAACCCAACGCAGTTTTCGCCCGGCGAATATAGTGTTTGCAAAACCGCGAAGTTAGTCGCCAGGTGTCTCTCAGAATCCCTCGATTGATTTGCTCGACACACCCGACTGCGGCGATGTCCGCAGACTTTGTACACTCACGCAGCATCATCGCGAAGACTTCCTTGTCGTAGACAAAGGTGTCGGTGTGCAGCAGAAACAGATAGTCGGTTTCAACTTTTTCCAGCGCCAGATCCAGCGCCTTGCCATGCGCAATATGTCCCGCTTCTTTGCCGGGGGAGGGACGTTCGATCAGATTGATCCAGTCCAGCGAACGCAAGTAATCCAGGCTGGCATCCGCCGAATCATTGTCCACCACCCAAACCGGAATGCGCTGCGCCTGAACGTGCTGACGCAATAACTCCAGGCACATCCGGGTGATGTCCGGGGTTTTGTAATTTACCAATACAAGACTGAAATTCGGCTGCGTAACGGCTGGTAAATCAAACTGGCTCATTCGGTAAGCTCATCCGCGGTTGATCGGCGACAGGTGTCTCTCGGGCCGGGATGCTAGCGACGCAAGCTTAGTTGAAGCTTAATTCGCCGTTCAGCAAGCAATTCGAAGTGTGTCGAGCCACGACATCTCGCGCACGACGCAAGCCGTCCCACAGGCTAAACTGCGCGCCCCTAACACGCTTTAAGGACAAAACGGCGCCTGCCGTTGCCTCACGGATGAAACCACTTTCCCTCTACCACCCGGCCCTTTACTGGCTGCGCGTGTGGCAAAAAAGACTGTTCCGCCAGATCGCCTGGCGTTGCTCCAGCAAACGCTACGCACGCCTGGTTGCCGGCGCTGACCGTCTGCCATTCCGCTACCTCAAACACACCTCGAAACTCATCCGCAAACTCGGCGACTCCGACCTCGCCCTGCAACACAACAAAGTCATCAACCTCAAACTCGCCGTCGCCGCCATCGACGGCCTCATCATCGCCCCCGGCGAACACTTCTCCTTCTGCCGCCTCGTCGGCCGCCCAACCCGCAAACGCGGCTACGTCGAAGGCATGGAACTGTCCTTCGGCGAAGCACGCAGCGGTATTGGCGGCGGGATTTGCCAACTGAGCAACCTGATCCACTGGATGGCGATTCACTCGCCACTGATAGTCGTTGAACGCTCCAACCACAGCTTCGATCCCTTCCCGGACGAAGGACGAGTCCTGCCATTCGGTTCTGGCGCGGCGATTTTCTACAACTACGTTGACTTGGTATTGCACAACCCGACTGATCGGACGTTTCAGTTGAAGTTGAACGTGGGGGACACGCAGTTGGAGGGGGAGTTGTTGTGCGATCGGGTGCGGGCGTATCGGTATCACGTGTTTCAGGAAGGGCATCGGTTTGTGCGGGAGGGGGAGCGGGTGTATCGGGAGAATGAGATCTGGCGGGAAGTGCGGGAGAAGGGGCAGGTGGGGGAATTAGTGGAGCGGGTGAGGTTGTATCGGAATCGGGTGGTGGTTAAGTATGAGGTGGCGGAAGAAATGGTGGAGAGATGATTGCTATATTGTAGATGGTGAAAAAATCATTTAATGGGCGGCGAGACTCCGTATGCGAAGTGTGGTCGTGTAAAAGGAGGCGGGTTTATTTCAATCTCTTTAGATTAGAGTTGAAAAATAAATTTGTCACCTTTTGTTCATCAACTTTTCTGAGCTGGATACGTATCACCCATGATCGTAATTGATATTTCATCTGATTTTACATCTTTTATGCTATTTATAACTAGTTCAGGTTTTTCTGATTTTTGAAATAGAAAATAAAGAAAGCTCGAAATAAAGATAATCTTTTATAAGGCTGGCCGCTAAATAGTGATGGGTTTTTAAAATTTTATCAAAGGTTGGGTAATTTATCTTTTCAAGCTCTGGAATGTCCGCGTGGCCTTGCTTAGAGTCTTCAACTTTGCACTCGATAATAAATGAGTTTGCGTGTTTGATGAATTGCTCCGGAAACTCATCGTTTTTTATCGTTATCGCGTATTTTTTTGTTTCAAGAATAGATTTCTCTCCAAAGCCAAGGCTCCTGTAAGAGACCGTGTTTAAATTGATTTCCGTGCCGGCTGATTTAAATTTCATGGAAATTTCCCCGTTGGTATTAACGTGATCATACCATACTCAAATGTTCATCATCAGCTGTGCCGAAGTCTTGATCTGCAGGGGTCTCAAAGCAAGTGCGTAAGTGAGTTTTCACCCTCTTTTAGTAAGCAAAATGACGAATCCATTTTTAATGCCTTTTGGGTCATCTATTAATAATAAATCTGTCACCTTTGTTGCAGGTGCCCTCGACGCCAAAACGTGCCACTGTATTTAGTCATGCTAAATGAGTGGTTCAGGTTGTCCTTTGTTGTTCGCCATTTATTCGGAAAAAAGGCAGTTTATTTTTCAGCGATAAAAGACGAAACTGCCAATTTTTTTATAGTTTGCTTTCTCTATTTCAGTTGGTAGCTGAATTTTTCATCCAGTCCAAAGCTTTCATCTTGACTTTTTACTCGATCAAGAATGGTTAAGATTTTTTTATATGCATCACCCATTCGTTCTTCTGAATGTTTTGAGTTCGTCCAAATTAATTCAATTGGACGTTCTACGTCGGTGCTGAGCAGGTCCCAAAGAGCATTGAGGTTGTTTCCATAATATTGGGTAACGGAAAAAGCAGATGCTATTCGCTTATGGAATTCTTGCTCGGATGAGATGGATAATCCATCAAGCTCAATTATCATTTTGATTTACTTCCACTTTCCAATAGGGGTGACAGTTTCGTAGTGATCGCTAGTGATGTAAAGTAGTCCGTCATCTGAGTAGAGCAATCTGGTTCCAGGCTGATTGCTTCGAGACATCGTATTATTGAGACCTACGTCAGCTTCATACCAGGTTCGGCCAGGGGCTGATGGAAGTACGTTTGTATCATTATAGAAAACATCCCCGCCTAGCTGCCCACCAGGAACGCTATTGTTGACTGCTTTACCTTTTTTCCATCCGCTTTGTGTTGCCTGAGCTTTAGTAACGTAGTTTGGGGGAAGATCACCAGTGGCTCGCAAACTTTCGACTAAGGGGTTGGCAGCCTCAGTCGTTCTAAGGTCACGTTTCATGGCTTCGTATTTGGCGGCGTTATGAGCTGAGTTGTCATAGGGTTCTGGCTCATCACACTCTTTACTTGCTAACCCCAACGGATCCACCCACCCCGTAGGGTTAGGCACGTACTGGTAGTTGTTCAACCCACCCGCAAGCTTGATCGGATCCGGCGTCAAAAACCGTCCTGTGCCCGGATTGTAGTAGCGGTGGCGGTTGTAATGTAACCCCGTCTCGGCGTCGAAATACTGACCCTGGAAGCGCAACGGGTTATCGATCTCGCTGACGTCCAGCGCCGCGAGGTTACCGTAGGCGCGGTACTTGGCCGACCACATGATCTCGCCACTGTAGTCGGTAAGTTCCTGCGGTGTGCCGAGGTGGTCGAGTTGGTAGTAAAACGGCGTGGCTTTGCGCGGGCCTTCGCCATCGAGCATCGCCAGTGGGCGGAAGCTACCGGGTTCGTAGATGTAGCTGCGGTAGCGGTTTTCCGCGCTTTCGGCGATCAGTCGTTCACCTTGCCACAGAAACTCGGTGGTCTGGCCGTCAACGGTCTTCTCGATGCGTCGACCGAAGGCGTCGTATTTGTAGGACGCGGTGCTGCCGCCCGGCAGGCTGACGCCGATGAGACGGTGCTGGCAGTCGTATCTGTATTCGGTAACGAGTTTCTGGCCGGCGCCACGGCGTTCGCGGATCAGGTTGCCATAGGCGTCATAGTCGTAATGACGGTCGCCCTGCATCAGCAAGCGGTTGCCTTTGACGTTGGCGAGGTTGGCCGTGCCTTCGTTGTTCTGACCGAGCAGGTTGCCCGCCGGGTCGTGGGCGAAGCTTTCCGGTGTCGTGCCGCGTACGCTGACCAAGCGATCGAGCGGGTCGTAATGGTAGCTGCGATTGCCTTTGCGGCTGTCGTCAATGCCGGCGAGATTGCCGTTGGCGTCGTAGTTGTAGCGCCGCTGGAACAGGTTTTTATCACGCTGGCCGACGGTGTGTGCTTGCAGGCGGCCTTGTTCGTCGTATTGGTATTGGCTGAGCAACAGGCCTTGCTGGCGCTGTTGTTCGCGACCGGCGCTGAACTGGTGGCTGGTCAGGCGTGAGCCGTTGAGGTCGATGCTGCTCAGGCGTCCGCCGGACAGGTGACGGTAGTCGAGTGTGCTGCCGTCAGGGAGACGGCAGTGACTCAGTTGGCCAACGCTGTCGTATTCGTAACGCGTGGTGCCCCAGCCCTGGTGTTCGGTGATCAGGCGATCCTGCACGTCGTATTCATAGGCGAGCGGCCAGTGGCCGTCGTCGACATTCACCAGACGACCCAAAGCGTCGTAGCTGTAATGAATCTCTTCGCCATCGGCGAGGGTTTTTACCAGCAGACGGCCAGCGGTATCGCGCTGGTATTCGGTAACAAGTTCGCTGCCGTCATCACCGAATTCGGTTTTCTTCAGCAACTGGCCGTTGAGGTCGTATTCGTAGGCCGTGCGACGGCCGTCGAAGCCGGTTTCCTGTTGGATCAGGCCGTTCGAGTAGTAATCGAGCTGGTAATGTTCGCCGCGCTCGTTTTCGATGTCGGTGAGTAACAGACGCGAGTTGTCGTAGCGATAGCGCAGTTGGCTGCCGTCCGGATTGATGCGGCGGCTGACCAGGTGTAGGTTTTCCGCATACTCATATCGCGTGACGCGACCGAGTTCGTCGCGTTCGGCGGTGACGTTGCCATAGGCGTTGTAGGTGAAGGCACGTGTTGCGCCGCCCGGCAGCGTGACTTGTGCCAGGCGGTTGGCCGCATCCCATTGGTAGTGGGTGATGGCGCCGGATTCTTCCTGACGGGTAATCTGCCGACCCAGTGCATCGTAGCGATATTTACGCTGGCCGCCGTCCGGCAGGCGTTCTTCCAGTAACTGCCCGAGGTTGTTCCAGCCGAGTTGATGGCGGCTGCCATCGGGGTGGCGGATCTCCAGCAGGCGACCCTGGGCATCGTAGCTGTATAGCGTGGCATTGCCGTCCGGGTCGATTTGCTGGGTGATATCGCCCTGACGGTTACGTTGGTACTTCCAGCTGGCTTTGCCGCGATGAACATCGCTGACGAAACCATTGATGTATTCATACGTGGTGGCTTCGTCTTCCGGCGGGATGACGGCAGTCATCAGTCCGTTGTCGTCGTACCGGTATTCGGTGACGGCACCCAACGGATCCTTTTCCGCGATCAACTGACCTTTGTCGTTGTACGCCTTGAGGTGTTCGGCGCCGTCCGGGTCGACCTTGCTGATCAGTCGCGCCTGGTCGTCGTGGGTGTAGACCTCTTCGCTGCCATCGGCGTTGGTTACCGTTACGCTGCCTTTATCGTCCCAGGCGTAATGCGCTTCCATCTGCGAGAAGTTGGCCCAGTGACGGATGCAACGAGACAGTTTGCCTTCGTTCTCCCACTCCCAATAGAAGGCCGCGCCGCCCGCCAGTTGGCGCTCCAGAATCACGTGCTGTTCGTTGTAGCGATAGCGCTCGGCTTCGCCGGCCGCGTTCTTCGCTTCGATCAGACGGTGCTGTGCGTCATAGCTGTATGTCACCAGCGTTTGAACGGTATTCCAGGCATCTTCCAGGTTGTCCGCCGGCAGGAACTGTTGATAGTCCACAGCGATAATGTGTTTGCGGTCGTAGCGCAGCAGCAGGGCGCGACCGGCACCGTTATCGAGACGCTTGATCCGACCGTGGATATCGCGCGTGACGTGCAGCCGATTGCCATAGCTGTCGCTGATAGCGATCAGGGTGGCGCCTTTGCTGTTGAAGCGGAAGTGGTAGAACGATGGACGTTTGCCTGCCTGTGCCAGAACCAGTTCTGACGGATCGTCACCGAGAAAAATGGCGGCTCGCGAGAGAGTGTTGGTGATTGCTGGACGTTTTTCTGTTGGGAGCGGGAAGGGCGTTGCGCGGTTTTCCTGGTCGGTCCAAACGACTTCGTCGCCGTTGATTTCGAGGCGATGGGCCAGCGCATGGCTCCAACCATGTCCCAAGCCGCAGTCTATTTCCACGGCGCTGGTTCTGTATAGGCGGGTCCACTCAAACGGCAGCAGACCATCCAGTTGACCATCGGTCAGCGTCAGCAACTCTTCACCGGTAACCATCGAAACCGGGCATTTGTCGACGCGCGTGCAAGACACAGGCTCCGCGCTTTTATTGGCGGGCGTCGTGGCTTGTCTGGAAGCATCGTCACCGTGCGCCCCAGTGCCTAGGCGAGCGTTTGCTTTACCATCGAATCGAACTTGCACTACGCCTTGTTTAACTTGCCTTCCAACTCCGCGCGCGGCCACTGGAACATACTTGGTAACGTATGCCATGAAGCCTTTAATAATTTCAAAGATTGACTTAACAAAATTAATAACGGCTTTAAGGACGATTTCTCCGTATTTCTTGATTCGTGCGGCGAGATAAATCAGCCCCGTGCCTTCGGCGGCCACTGTCAAAACGATGGAAATGACGATATCGATGGCAATACCCACGACAGCCGCTGTAGTCATCTTTGCGGCATCGCCTGCGGTTTTCATCGGTGGCAAGCTGGCCAGCCAGATAATCGCAGTGTGCATCATGAGAAAAAGCGCTGCTTCGTCACTGGCTAAAAGCATGGCTTTTTTCATGACCTCAGGGGCGGTTTTTGCTACGTCAATTAGCTCTTGGGCACCTTCGCCTAATTTTTTTCCAAATTTGCCAGGATCCTGAAGGATATCGAGGACAAGTTTGATTCCATCCCAAACGCCTTTAATTGCCTCCCATCCACCGTCAAGGATGCCGCTACCGACGGCCATGACCGTACCTGAAAGAGAAAAGCTCGACCATTGCTGCCGATATCCCCCAGGCCCCGTCCATTTGTTGCGCAGAAAACCCTCGAGTTCGCTGTTAAGTCCCTTGTACGAGTCGAACAGCGTATTGATCTGTGCAGGTGTCACCTCGTCGTGAACGCGGATGATGTAATTTTTTCCCGGCACACCACCAGACCAACTACCTTTACCCTTAGCATCGAGTTTTACCTTGTGGATAGCGCCGCCATCCACTGCAACGACCTCAACTTCGATATTGCCCAGAGGAATGTCGTAAAGCGATTCGAACTTGCTCTCGATCAGCAGAGGACCTTTCAGTGGGCATTGAGCCACAACACTGAAATTGTCATCAGTCATGCTTACCGCAGTCGATGACCCGCCGGCTTTGAGGATCCGCTCCATTCCCAACAGCGAGGGTTTATTGGCTTTATGGCTGACTTCATCAGCCAGACTTGCGTACCAGGAATGGGTTTGCTTCTGGTAAATCGTCAGGCTGTTTTTGAAGTTCTTCAGTTGGTTGTCAACGAAGGCAATGCGTTCCTTTGCGATCATCAGCCTTGCTCCAGAATCAGATGGTTTAACAGTGCTTCTTTAAGGTTTTTCGGCGCATCCGGGCGGCGCACGAAACGGCTGACTTTCAGCTTCAGGTTGTTCTCTGGCCAAGCGTTGTAAATGTCCGGGCGATCTTCTTCCAGCCACTGCATCAGGTTGCTGATCAGTGTCGTCGGGTTCTCTTTGGCTAAGCCATCCAGCAACTCCTTCGGCACCTCCCACCACGGCCAATCCTTCACCTTCGGCAACACCCGCGTCCCAACCTCCAGCGTTTGCTCATTAATCAGATACCGCTCAAACACCGGCAGTACTTCCCCAGCCTTCTCCCCAAGCCCCTTCAGAATCGGGTAGATATGCCGCCCATCCCAGAACCGGAAAAACACCTCAGTCCCGTCGGGCATCTTCACCTGCGTCAGGCTGCGCAGGTGCTCGAACACCTCGTTCGGTTCGGCGCGTGAGACGGCCAGCCAGCCCCAGTCGAGGGCGTCGGTTTCGGCGATCCACGGCAGGAATGCCGAGTTCGGTTTGAGTTCGGTGACGTAGGGCATCACTGGTTGCCAAGTGGAGTAGGGCGTGCCGCCCCAGATTGGCAGGAGCTGGGCGGTGGGTTCGGTCAGGTACAGGGTTTTCAGCGCGTCGGCATCGCTTGCTGCGCTGACGATCAGGTACAGGCGCTCGCCACTCTGCAGCGGCTGTTGTGCCAGCCAGTCCTTGGGTGTCAGTCGATCAGATGGCACAGGCACCTGCCTTGCATTTTTCGCATTCTTCGCAGAACGGCGCGTTACGTTTGAGGGTGTTGATCTGGGCCGGGGTCAGGACCTGGCCGGCCTTGTCGGCGTCGGCCTGTTTCAGCACGCCGGGCATCAGCGGGGCGGCCCCGGTGCCGCTGCCGGGGCTGCCGCCGGAGTTGATGTTGATCGTCGGGCCGCTCATGGTCACGCCGCCGGCGTCGATCTTGATGAAGCTGCCGCCGCCGACCAGAGTCAACTCGGCGCCGGCTTCGAGCACGACTTTCATTCCGCTGCTGAGGTGGATTTCCTGGCCGGCATCAATGAACTGGCCGGTGCCGATCTTGATGTGCTGGTTGACGCCCACGGTCAGGTGGTCGTTGGCGCGGGCTTCGACTTTGCGGTCTTCGTAGACGGTGTGATGTTCTTCGGCTTTGAATTCCGTGTAGCTGTTCTGCTCGACGGTGTCGTGGCGTTCGTTGCCGACGCGGATCTTCTGGTCGTGCTCGATGTTCTCGTCCCAGTCGCGCTGGGCGTGGAGGAAGATCTGCTCCTGACCTTTTTTGTCTTCGATGCGCAGTTCGTTGTAACCGCCGCCACCCATCGAGCTCAGGGTCTTGAAGGTGCTACGGGTCTTGTTTGCCGGCAGCTCATACGGGACGGTGTTTTCCTTGTGGTACAGGCAGCCGCTGATCAGCGGTTGATCGGGGTCGCCCTCAAGGAAGGTGACCAGCACTTCCATGCCGATGCGCGGGATGGCGATGCCGCCGTACTGGGCGCCGGCCCAGGCGCTGGAGACGCGCAGCCAGCAACTGGTCTTGTCGTCGGCCTGGCCTTCGCGGTCCCAGTGGAACTGGACTTTGACCCGGCCGTACTGGTCGCAGTGGATCTCTTCGCCTTTCGGGCCGGTAACCACTGCGCTCTGGCTACCGAGGATGCGCGGTTTCGGGTGGCGCAGCGGTGGACGGTTCGGCACGTCCCACGGGGTCGCCTGGAAGCGGTTGCGATAGCCCTGATGGAAATCGTCTTTAAGGGCAGTGGTGTCGCTGGTCACCGACTCTTCCAGCACTTGCGGCTGTTTGCCTTCGTGCAGGACTTCGGTGAGTAGCCACAGGTCGTTCCATTTGGCTTTCGGGTGTTCGGTCAGGGCGAGGAAATGGCCGCTGACCAGCAGCGGCTGATCGCTCTTGCCTTCGGCGAGCTGGAAGTCGCTGCGGTGGCGTTCGAGGGCGCGTTTGGCCAGGTGTTTGCCGCGCTCGCGGTCGATGAACCGGCCCGGGTAATCGTAGTCTTCGAGGTCGGGAAGGGCGTCGCCGCGGTTTTCGCTTTCCAGCGTCAGGCGTGGTTTTTCGAAGTCGTAATCGCGGCGCGTGGTGCGGCTGGTGCGGGTTTCCAGGCGCAGGTCGAAACGCTTGATCACCGGGTTGCTGGCGACCATGCCGGAGTCTTGCTGGTAGGCCACAGGTTTGAGTTTCGGGAACACCGTCTGGTCATCGCCGAAGACGAGCTTGTGCGCTGTAGAGCTGTGCTGGAAGTGGTAGTGAATACCTTCCTCCTCGCACAGACGCTGGATGAAATGCAGGTCCGATTCATCGTATTGCACGCAGTAGATGCGCTCAGGATAGATCGAACCGGTCTTGAACTCGTAGGCGTTGCTCTGGATGCCGTGCTCTTCGAGGACCATGCCGATGATTTTCGGCACCGTGAGGTTCTGGAAGATCCGCTGGTTGACGCGGTGCGCCAGGTACGACAGTTGCGGGCGCAGGGTCACCGAATAACGGGTCAGGCGTTTGCCCGAGTCACCTTGCGCGGCGCGGTAGATCTGGCCGTGGATGCCGCTGCCATCGGGCGACAGCTGCAGAAAGGCCGGTTTGTGCAGCAGGGTTTCGAGGTCCAGCGACGGCTGCTCACTGACCAGCTCCACCTCAAACACAAAAGGCTGGCTGATGGCTTCCCGGCCGGTCAGGGTAAATACCTGAAAATCGGCGGAGAGCCCTTCGATGGTCAGGGCAAAGTGGGTTTCATTGGCCGGCGCGAACATCCCTTGTTCCTCGTGCTGTACAGCGGCGCTCGTCGACGGCCGCAAAAAAAGCGGCTCAACGTACGCGAAATTCTGGAGGGGCGTAAACAACATCGACCAGCAGGGCTGGTCGATGCTTGTAACGATCAGCCGTAATTAAACGACTGGAGCACGCCAGTCATCGGAACCCGAAGTACCGGATACTTCGTGGGTCCAGGTGATTTTGCGGTAGGTGAACTGCACTTCTTCCAGGTGGGTGAAGTGCGAGTTGCCTGGATCCTGGCAGTTGTGCATTTTGTTGTTGATGGCGACGATGATCGCGTCTTCCAGTTTGGTGGTGTAGTAGTGCTCTTGAGTACCTTGAGCAGAAGTACGGTACCACTGGATAACGATTTCGCTCATGCGCTCGCCGGAGGTCAGAGCCGCTTGCAGCAGAGGCGAAGCCTTGTCGTAGACCTTGGTGATGATCACTGGCTTGTGAACGCGCTGACCGGTTGGCTGACCGGATTGTGGGTCACGCGGGATGATCACGTCGTGGCTGAAAGCCTGAACCATAACCTGGTCTTCGTGGCCTTCCTGGTAGGTGTTGCCAACGGAGTCGGCGGTGAAGGCGCCGGCAGTGATCAGGCCTTGTTTTTCGCCGGTAACCGACATGTACGCTGGTGTTGCCATGGGGTGCTCTCCTTGCGGATAAATTTAGGGTGCCCGGGAGGCGAAATCGCCCGGTGGGTGCCTGACTGTTATCAAGGAGCGTGCCAGGTTTGCCGAAGGTCCCGGCAGCCGGGGGTGAAGCGGCTCTAGCCTGCGTTATGACCGATGTTTTTTGCTGAATCGAGAGGGAAAGTGCGCAACTTCTTGCGCAGTACTGCGCAAGAAGTTGCGCACTTAGCTGTAAGCCACGCCAGTCAAGGCCTGCAGCGCGATAAATCGCCTTTTTCACCGAACAAGTGCGCAAGAAGTTGCGCAGTAAGGCCAAGGGCCAGCGTCGAGCGTTGCGTCTTGTTGTCGCGACTGCGCTAGAGGCAACATTTGATTCTGTGGCGAGGGAGCTTGCTCCCGCTGGAGTGCGCAGCGCTCCCAAAACGAGGACCGCTTTGCAGCCCAGCGGGAGCCAGCTCCCTCGCCACAGTCAGAACAGTTTCAGGTCCAAAACCTGGGCGCACTCCTCAATCGAACGCCGCTGCGTCTGGGCATACAACCCCAGCTCATCAATCGTCGCGCGGCCCAAGGCCTGTTCAAACGCCTGACGGTTCGAGTGCTCGCCATAGTGCGTCTGCGCCGCGTCCCCAAGGTTCGACTGAAAAATCCCCGCCGCACTCACCGGCAGGAAATCTTCGTACACCAACGGTTCAGCTTTCACATGGCCCTCACGGAGCAAATCCTCCAGCGATGCCGACGTGAGGCTACCCGCTGTCAGGCCTTTTTCGGTAGGGAAGTAGCGAAAATACGCTAGCTCCTGTTCGCGCATGCCTTCGACGCTGTCAGGAAACTCGCCAAAGTGCTGGGTCATCAGCTCGTTGTAGCGTGCGGCGTTACCTTCGTTGGGGAAGTCACCGAGTTCATCGCGGGCGGCATTCAGCAAACGGTCATACAGCGCTCGCCCCTTGGGAGTCAGCGCCGCACCGCGTTGTTCGATTTCGCCGAAGCGCGCGCTGTGGCTGCCACGGGTGTTGTGCTGGTCGGTGAAAGTGATCGGCTCATCCAGCGCTTTGAAACTGGTCTGGCGCAGCAGGATGGGGCAGTGCCGACGCGGCGGCCCTTCGATTACCGCTTTCGGGGTGATGCCATGCACCGGCATTTGCGCCTGAACCTTGTCGATGTCCAGCGTGCGCGGGGTCAGGTGGTTGATGTGCGGGCCTTTGAACGCCACCACATCGGCGATCAGACGGTGCTGAGCGCTGAGGGTCTGGTACTGCGCGGCGGTGACGGTTGCGCTGTGGTGCCAGCGAAAGGTCTCCAGGGCCTGCAGGACAAATTCCTCCGCTTCAGGCTCATTCAGCCCACCCGCTGACTCAGCCTGCTCGATCAGGTGCAAGACAGCAGGGGTAAAGATCGAACGCTGATTCAGTACCGATTCGGCAAACGCGCGCAGCTCGGGATCTTCGATCAGTTCCAGACGCAGCAACGAAGTGAACACCCGAAACGGACTGACCTGCAGCGCCGCTTCATGCACCGCGCGAAACGCCGTGGAGTGTACCGGCACACCCGCCGGGGTCAGGTCGTAATAACCCACCGGTTGCATGCCCATCACCGCGAACAAACGGGCGAGGGTCGCCAGCTCTTTGCCGGTACCGACGCGAATCGCGCCGTGGCGCTCCATGTCCAGCCGTTCGATTTCACCGGTGCTGTCGAGCTGCCGTGCGATGTCCGGCTGAGCCGCCAGCACTTCGCGATTGGTCTGTTCCACCAGTTCCATCAGCGCGCCGTACAGCGGCACTTCTTCGCGGTACATGTCGGACATCGCTTTGGAGAAGCGTTGGCGGATCAGGTCGGGGCTGACGAAAGGCTGCACGGTCATGAAAAAAATTCCTGCCACGGTCACGGTTTGGATGGAGGAAAAGATCGCAGCCTTCGCCGACGGCGGCAAACGAAGAATCCTACGAACTTCATTCTGCCAACGACTGATCCACCAGTTCGATCCAGTGCAAAACCTGGGTGCGCCCGGCGCCGGCCAGATGATTCTGGCAACCGATGTTGGAGGTGACGATAAGGTCCGGGCGATCGCTCTCCAAGGCGTTGAGGCGGTTGTCGCGCAGTTGCCGGGCAAGGGTCGGTTGCGTCAGCGAATAGGTGCCGGCCGAACCGCAACACAAATGCCCGTCCCGCACCGCCGTGAGGTTGAAGCCCAGCCGGGTCAACAGTGTCTCCACCGCGCCGCCGAGTTTCAGCGCATGTTGCAAGGTGCAGGGGCAATGCACGGCGATCCGGCGTTGGCTGGCGGCGCACAGTTTCTCCAAGGGTTCCCGGACCAGGATCTGTACCAGATCCAGCGTCCGTTCGCTGATCTGCCGCGCCTTGTCGGCGTAGCGCGGATCCTGTGCCAGCAAATGCCCGTAATCCTTGATGAACGCGCCGCAACCGCTGGCCGTCTGCACGATGGCTTCCGCGCCGTTTTCCAGGTGCGGCCACCACGCGTCGATATTCTGCCGCGCGCGGTCGAGGCCCTTGGCCTGGGCGTCGAGGTGATAGTCCAGCGCGCCGCAGCAACCGGCCTCGGCCACCGGCGTCACGCTGATCCCCAACCGATCGAGCACCCGCGCCGTCGCATCATTGGTGTTCGGCGACAGGCCCGGTTGCACACAACCCTCGAGCAGCAGCACCCGCCGTGCATGGCGCGGCGCTGGGCGTGTGCCAGACGCTGGCGAGCGCTGGGGCAATTTGCTTTCGAACAGGCGCGGCAGCAAAGGCCGGAACGTCGTGCCGACCCGCAACAAGCCCTTGAACACCCCGGGATTCGGCGCCAGTGCACGCAAGCCCTCGCGTAACAAGCGCTGGGCAGCGGGGCGCGGCACCGCCTGATCGACCACCGCACGGCCGATGTCGAGCAGGTTGTGATAGTCGACACCGGAAGGGCAGGTGGTTTCACAGTTGCGACAGGACAGGCAGCGATCCAGATGCAACTGCGTCTGCTCGGTGGCCGGCGCGCCTTCGAGCACTTGCTTGATCAGATAGATGCGCCCGCGCGGCCCGTCGAGCTCATCGCCGAGTAACTGATAGGTCGGGCAGGTGGCGTTGCAGAACCCGCAATGCACGCAGGTGCGGAGGATTTTTTCCGCCTCGGCCGCACGCGGCAGTTGTCGGGACTCTTCGCTGAGGGTGGTTTGCATGGCTAGAACTCCGCGTACATCCGGCCGGGGTTGAACAGCCCTTGCGGGTCGAGTTGCGCCTTGAGTTGCCGGTGATAACGCATGAGCGCCGGGGCTAGCGGCTGGAACGGTGTGTCGCTGGCACCATGGGTAAAGCAGGTGGCGTGGCCGCCGAGTTCCTGGGCGAGGATTTGAATGTGTTGGTGATCGGATTTCAGCCAGCGTTGCGCGCCGGCCCAGTCGAGCAACTGCTGGCCGGGCAAGTCCTGCGGCCCGAGATTGTTCGGCAGTGACAGGCGCCACAGCGGCAGACCTTCGTCGAAAAAGCTCAGGCGTTGCTCGTTCAGGTCGCGCCAGAACCTCGAATCCAGCAGCTCGCCGCCGAGTCGTTGATGCGCGGCGGTGACCGAGCCTTCGCCGCCCTCAAGGCGCAGATACAGGCTTTGCCCGTCATGGCAGGCGCCGCTGATCGGCAACGGCTGCTGGCCCCATTCGGCCAGTCTGGTCAGCGCCCGCGCGCAGTCGATATCGAGGCTGATGCTCAGGCATTGACGCGGTTTCGGCAGGACTTTCAGCGAGACTTCGGTCAGCACCCCGAGACAACCAAAACTGCCGGTCAACAGGCGTGAGAGGTCGTAGCCGGCAACGTTTTTCATCACCTCGCCACCGAAGCGAAGGTGCTCGCCGAGGCCGGTGATGACCCGGGTGCCGAGGACAAAATCGCGCACCGAACCTGACCATGGCCGCCGTGGCCCGGACAGTCCGCTGGCGATCATCCCGCCCACCGTGGCGCTGTCGCCGAAGGCCGGCGGCTCGCAGGGCAACATCTGCCCGGCCGCGTCGAGCGCCGCGAGCAACTCGCGCAGCGGTGTGCCGGCGCGCACGCTGACCACCAGTTCCGTCGGTTCATAGCGCACGATGCCGCGATGTGCGCGGACGTCGAGCACTTCACCGGCCACTTCGCGGCCGAGAAACGCCTTGCTGTTGCCGCCCTGAATCTTCAGCGGCGTGGCGTTGGCCCGGGCCTCGTTGACCTGATCGAGCAGCGCGCCGCTGGCGTCGAAATCAGCCATCAGAAGCGCTCCAGATCGGGGAATGGCAATTGTCCGGCATGAATGTGCATCGCACCGAATTCGGCGCAGCGATGCAGAGTCGGGATGTTCTTGCCGGGGTTGAGCAGACCTTGCGGGTCGAACGCGGCTTTGACCGCGTGGAACAGGCTCAGCTCAGCGCTGTTGAACTGCGCGCACATCTGATTGATTTTCTCGCGGCCGACCCCGTGTTCACCGGTGATGCTGCCGCCAACCTGCACGCACAGTTCGAGAATCTTCCCGCCTAACGCTTCGGCGCGATGCAGTTCGCCGGGCTGGTTGGCGTCGAACAGAATCAGCGGGTGCATGTTGCCGTCGCCGGCATGAAACACGTTGGCCACGCGCAAGCCGTATTCGGCGCCGAGGCGGGCGATGCCGTGCAACACGCCGGGCAATTCGCGGCGCGGGATGGTGCCGTCCATGCAGTAGTAGTCCGGCGACAAGCGGCCAATCGCCGGAAAGGCGTTTTTGCGCCCGGCCCAGAAGCGCACGCGCTCGGCTTCATCGCGGGCCTGCCGCACTTCGCTGGCGCCGGCCTGGAGCATGACCTCGCGCACCCGCAGGCAATCGTCGTGGACATCGGCTTCGACGCCATCGAGTTCGCACAACAGAATCGCCTCGGCATCAACCGGGTAACCGGCGTGAATGAAGTCTTCAGCGGCGCGGATCGCCAGGTTGTCCATCATTTCCAGGCCCCCGGGAATGATCCCTGCGGCGATGATGTCGGCCACGGCGCGGCCAGCCTTTTCCACCGAGTCGAAACTGGCCAGCAAGACCTTGGCGAGCTGCGGTTTGGGCAGCAATTTGACCGTGATTTCGGTGATGATCCCGAGCAATCCTTCGGAGCCGGTAAACAGCGCCAGCAAATCGAAACCCGGCGCATCGAGGGCGTCGCTGCCCAGCGTCAGACGTTCGCCCTCGATGCTCAGCACTTCGATTTTCAGCAGGTTGTGCACGGTCAGGCCGTACTTGAGGCAATGCACGCCACCGGCGTTTTCCGCGACGTTACCGCCGATCGAGCAGGCGATCTGCGACGACGGATCCGGCGCGTAATACAGGCCGAACGGCGCGGCCGCCTGGGAAATCGCCAGATTGCGCACCCCAGGTTGCACCCGCGCGGTACGGGCCGTCGGGTCGATGTGCAGAATATTATTGAAACGCGCCATCACCAGCAGCAGGCCTTTTTCCAGCGGCAGCGCACCGCCCGACAACCCGGTGCCAGCACCCCGGGCCACCACCGGCACGTTGTGTTGATGGCAGAGCTTGAGCAGGGCCTGCACCTGATCGAGCCGTCGGGGCAGGGCGACCAGCATCGGTGTGGTGCGATAGGCCGAGAGACCGTCGCATTCGTAAGGCTTGAGTTCGTCTTCACGCCAGAGCAGGTCGAGATCCGGGAGGGCGCGCTGCAGGGTTTTCAGCAACTCGGCCTTGTTC
The DNA here is from genome assembly GCF_949767635.1 of Pseudomonas sp. IT-93MI4. Taxonomy (NCBI): domain Bacteria; kingdom Pseudomonadati; phylum Pseudomonadota; class Gammaproteobacteria; order Pseudomonadales; family Pseudomonadaceae; genus Pseudomonas; species Pseudomonas sp. IT-93MI4. Next base: position 496,628 of record NZ_CATKPP010000011.1, on the reverse strand, counting down.
ACCTCCGGTAGCGGGCCATCGAGGCGTTCGTCGTAGAGAATGTTCATTTCACACAACCTTCTGCCAACCTTAATTCTTTGGATGAAGACTTAAGGTGGTGAGGAAATTCATTGTGGTGAGGGGATGAATCCCCTCACCACAAGGATAGTGTTGGGTTTCATCGCTGGTTTCCCAGAAACTCCCGATACAACCGCGCGGTATTCCCCGGTTGTTCGACCATCGGCATGTGCCCGACGCCATCCCACACTTCGACCCGCAGATTGGCGATGCCCTTGCTCCACACCGGCACGCTGCTGACGTCGATCAAGCGGTCCTTGCGCCCCCACAGCAGCAGCGCCGGGCATTTGATCTCGGCCAGTTTCGGCTCCATGGGTGGGCTGGCGCGAAAGTCGCGGAAGATCTCTTCCAGTTCATCACGCTGGCGTTCGTATCGCTGGGCGATGGCGTCCAGCACCAGCCCGGGCACCCACGGCGGCGAGGCCATGGTCATCGCATAAAACTGGCGGAACTCTTCCCGGGAGTTGATCAGGAACGGGTTATGCCCACGGGCGAGGTGGCGCTCCATGTCGCTGGCCTGCGGTGCAGTGACGCCGGCCGGGTCGATCAGCGCCACCGAGGCGATCCGCTCCGGGTAAGTTGCTGCCAGCCATGCCGCGATGTAGCCACCCATCGAGTTGCCGATCACGTGGACTTTCTCCACGCCGCACACGTCCAGCAGCTGGATCATGCGCTTGGCCTGCAGCGCAATGTCGTAGCCGCCACCGGCCTTGAACCCGGTTTCCCCATGACCGGCGATGTCCGGAATGATCACCCGGTACTGGCGGACAAAATGCCTGGCGAAGCGCAGCCACAGATTCTTCTCGGCGCTGTAGCCGTGCAGCATCAGGATCGCGCTGGCTGCTTCATAGGGACCACCCTGCCAGGTCGAGACGGTCATTTCGGCAATCGGCACCTCGATTTTGTGCAACTTGTACAACTTGGCCTCGAGCGCCGTGCTGAGGTCGTACAACCAATGCCCGACCGCCGGGTAACTCAACCAGCTCCAGGCCACGAAAACCGCGAGAGCGACAAACAGCACAAGCATCGACGTCTTCCTTTTACGTGTTCAGGACAGAATGTGGTCAGCCGGTTTCAGCGTCCGGGTCAACCGGTAGTAGCTGAAACTGAAGCCCGGAAATATCGCGATCACATGACCGCTCTTGCTCTGATACCAACTGTGACAGCCGCCGGACTTCCACACCGTGCGTTCCATCTCACGGTGGATCATTGCAGTGTAGGTACGTTCCGCTGCGGGGCGCACTTCGATGCTGCGCAGGCCTTTTGACTGCAGGGTGTGGATGCAGTCGAGGATGTAGTTCATCTGCGCTTCGATGATGAACAGCGCCGAGGTATGCCCGATGCCGGTGTTGGGGCCGGTGACGATAAACAGGTTGGGAAAGTCCGGCAGGCTGGTGCCCAGATAGGCGCGCGGGTACTGCGCCCAGACGTCCTTGAGTTGCACGCCGTGCTTGCCGGTCACCGGGTAGGAGACCACGCCGTCGGTGGCGTCGTAGCCGGTCGACCAGACGATCAGATCGACGTCGATGTGCTGGCCGTCCGTGGTGGTGATCCCGGTTTCATCGATTTCGGCGATGCCTTGTTCGCGGCTGTGCAACGTGACGTTGGGCCGGGTCAGCGCCGGGTAATAGGTGCTGGACAGCAGAATGCGCTTGCAGCCGATGGTGAAGTCCGGGGTGAGTTTTGCGCGCAATACCGGGTCCGGCACCTGTTGCTTGAGAAAACGCAGCGCCTGACGCTGAACCAGGTGAATCGCCGGTTTCGAATATTTGAAGGCGATGACCCGGGTTTCGAATTGCCAGTAGAGCAGCCAGCGCAGCAGCTTGTAAGCCGGTTTCACCCCCAGCAGCCAACGCTGGAAAGGCCCGAACGTGCGATCGGCGCGCGGCAGCACCCAATGTGGCGTGCGCTGGAATACGTGCAATTGCTCGACTTCGGCAGCAATCGCCGGAATCACCTGGGCGGCACTGGCGCCGCTGCCGACAATGGCCACGCGTTTACCGCGGTAGTCGTAGCTGTGATCCCAATTGTTGGTATGAAAAGTCTTGCCCTCAAAGCGATCCTGGCCGGGGAAGGGCGGGATCACCGGTTGGCTCAACGGCCCGGAGGCGTTGATCACGAACTGCGCGTAGAAAATCCCTTTGCTGGTGTGCACCGCCCAGCGCTGTTCGGCGTCGTCCCATTCGATGCGTTCGACGTTGGTTTGCAGCGCCACGCGCTCGCGCAGGCCGAAGCGCTCGATGACATGTTCGGTGTATTGGTGCAGTTCAGCCTGGGCGGCGAACATCTGCGTCCAGCGGTACGGCGCGAAGGACAGCGAATACAGCGGCGACGGCACATCCACCGCCGCGCCGGGGTAGGTGTTCTGGCACCAAGTGCCGCCGAGGAAGTCGCGTCTTTCCAGCAGGCGAAAATCGTCGATACCGGCCTTGAGCAAATTGACCGCCGCACATTGGCCGCCAAATCCGCTGCCGATGATCAACACTCGGTAGGTCTGCATGGGCCTCCTTCTTATAGTCGTTTTTCCGTTTTCGTCCTTTCAGGTATAGCTAAAAATTTGCCCTGTGCGCGACGGCGATGGCGCGGTATTCAGCGGCTGGCCGGTGATAGCTATTTAACGGCTGCCTGTTAGACTTCCAGCACATCCGTCTGACGGTGTGCGCAGGTTCCGTTGAGTGGTCGAGGCCCTTATGCGAAACAAGGGGGGAAAGGGACTTTCATTGGCCAGGAGGCTTTATACATCGCGAACCCTCGGGCTGGTGCTGGGGCTGTTGTGCGTGAGCGCGGCGATGTACCCGCTAGACCCGCCGCTGTGGGTCTGGGCGTTGATGCTGTTCAATGGCCTGCTCTGGCCGCACCTGGCGTTTCAATGGGCCCGTCGTGCCAGCGTTCCTTACCATGCGGAACACCGCAATCTGTTGGTTGATGCCTTTATGGGCGGCTTCTGGGTCGCCGCCATGCAGTTCAATCCGCTGCCCAGTGCCACCACCATTTCGATGATGGCGATGAATAACGTCGCCATCGGCGGATTACGTTTTCTCGCCGCAGGCCTGGCGGCGCAGATCCTCGGTATCGGCGTCGGCCTGGTGGTTTTCGCCCCGGCGTTCATCCCGCAAACCTCGCCTCTGCAGCTTTATGCCTGCCTGCCGTTGCTGATGCTGTACCCGCTGGCGCTGGGCTGGATCTGCTTTCGCCAGGCCTACACGCTGGGCCTGCACAAGCGTGAGCTACTGGCCCTGAGTCGCACCGACAGCCTCACCGGACTGCTCAATCACGGCGCGTGGAAGGATCAACTGGAAATCGCCTTTCAACGTTGCCGCCGGCAGCAGCAGGGCGCAGCGATCGCGTTGATCGACATCGATCACTTCAAGGCGATCAACGACACCTACGGGCATGTGGCGGGTGACATCGTGCTGCGCCAGTTGAGCAAAATGCTCAAGCAGAACCTGCGCGCTGCGGACGTCGCCGGGCGCTATGGCGGCGACGAGTTTTGCGTGATCCTGCCTGACCTGCCGCTGTTCAATGCCGCGCAGGCCATGGAAGCCTTGCGCGAGCGTTTCGCCACCCTGGGTTACGAGCAGAACCCGGCGCTCAAGGTCAGTCTGAGCATTGGTCTGGCGGCTTACGAACCGGCACACGGCGACGCGACCCGTTGGCTCAATGATGCGGATCAGGCGCTGTACGAGGCCAAGGCGAGCAGGCGCAATCGGGTGATCTGCAACAGTGATGATCTGCCGAAGCAGGAACTGCTCGATTCGGTCTGACGGCCCAGCACAATTTCCTCCTACAGGTGTTCGGTGTCGGCCGCAGAGATGTCGCATCCGGTATAGAGCCTTGCGTCGATGTCAGGTACGGTTCAATTCCCCCCGACGCGAAACAAGGATCGATTCATGACGTTCTCATTTTCCCGCTCGCTGCTGGCCGCCAGCCTCGGCCTGTCCCTCGTCCTCAGCTCCGCCAGCGCCTTCGCCGAACCGCACAAGCAAGTGCTGGCGGATGCCGAGCAGTATCAGCCCGAAGCCCTGAAACTGCTGGAACGGCTGGTCAACATCGACTCCGGTTCCGGTTATGAACCGGGCCTGAAACAAGTCAGCGAGATCGCCATCGATGAGCTGAAGAAGCTCGGCGCCACCATCGAGCTGGTACCCAATACCCCGGAAAAATCCAACCACGTGCTGGCGACCTTCAAGGGCACCGGCAAGGCAAAAATCCTCTTGATGGCGCACATGGACACGGTGTTCAAGGAAGGCTCCGCCGCCGAGCGCCCGTTCCGCATCAAGGACGGCCGCGCCTACGGGCCGGGGGTGATGGACGACAAGGGCGGCATCGTCGCCGGGATCTACGCGCTGAAAATTCTGAAGAACCTCGACTTCAAGGATTACGCGCAAATCACCTTTTTGCTCGACGCCAGCGAGGAAACCGGTTCCGACGTCGCCACCGACCTGATCAAGAAAACCGCCAAGGCTCATGACGTGACCCTCAACCTCGAACCGGGGCGTCCGGCCGATGGTCTAGTGGTGTGGCGCAAAGGCAGCGCGACGGCGCTGGTCGAGGTCAAAGGCAAGGCGGCGCACGCCGGAGTCGCGCCGGAACTGGGGCGGAACGCGGCGATGGAAGCGGCGCACCAGATTCTGCAACTGGGCAAACTCGGCGACGAAGCGAAGAAAACCACCATCAACTTCACCGTGCTCCAGGCCGGTGATCGCACCAACGTGATCCCGGATCACGCCACCGCCAAGGCTGACGTGCGTGCGGCGGTGCCGGAAGAGTTCGACCGGATCGAGAAAGACCTGGCGCGAGTGTCGCAGGACAAGCTGATCGCTGAAACCGAAGTCACCACCAGCCTCAAACGCGGACTGCCACCGATGCCGCAAACGGCGGAGTCGGATCGCTTGATGGCCATGGCGCAAGGGATTTACGGCGAGATCGGCCGCAAGCTGACCGAAGAGGGCAGTGGTGGCGCGGCGGATGCCAGCCTGTCCGCCGGGGTGGGTACGCCGACGCTGGACGGTTTCGGGATTGTCGGCGGCAATATTCATACGCCGGAGGAATACGCCGAAGTGGCGAGTGTGACGCCGCGGATTTATCTGTTGTCGCGGATGATCATGGAGTTGGCCAAGCGCTGACTCCCTCGGTTTGGCGGTGCTGCAACTGACGTCTTCGCGAGCAAGCCCGCTCCCACAGTGGATCTGTGCCGAACACCAATGCTGTGTTCACTGAAAGATCCATTGTGGGAGCGGGCTTGCTCGCGAAGGCGGCGGGTCAGGCTAAATGGGTGTTGAATGTGCCGACGTCATCGCGAGCAGGCTCACTCCTACATGGGATCTGTGTCGAACACCAATGCTGTGTTCACTGAAGATCCACTGTGGGAGCGAGCCTGCTCGCGAAGGCGGCGGGTCAGGCTAAATGGGTGTTGAATGTGCCGACGTCATCGCGAGCAGGCTCACTCCTACATGGGATCTGTGTTCAACACCAATGCTGTGTTCACTGAAGATCCACTGTGTGAGCGAGCTTGCTCGCGAAGAGGCCAGTCCTGACCGCAGCTTATTCCTTGACGCTCATGTATTCCTTCGCCCACAGAATGTAATCCTCAGGCTGGGTGTAGGTGTGCGTCAGCTCGGTGGCGCTCAGGTCCGAGGCCTGGGTGAAGATCTGGCGTTGTTCGCGCAGGCTGTCGTAGGTCGCCTTGATCGCGGCGAAGTAGGCGCCGTGGCCGTCGATGGTCACGCGCACCCCGAGTTCGGCCAGGCGCTTGTCGTCGCGCAGCGCCGGGTTGCCGTAGGTCACCAGCATCAGCGGGACCGTCAGGTGTTCGGCGATTTGCTCGAGCTGATCGAAGTCCTGCACCCCGACCATGCAGATGCCGTCGGCACCGGCGGCCTGATACTGCTTGGTGCGGCTGATGATTTCCTGATTCGGCAGAATGCCGGCATTGGTGCGGGCGATGATTGCCATTTCCGAATCGACCCGGGCTTCCAGCGCCGCGCGGATCTTGCCGACGCCTTCGGCGACCGAGATCAGGTCGGTGGACTTACGGCCGAATTGCGCCGGCAGCAGGGTGTCTTCGATGGTCAGGGCGGCGACGCCGGCGCGTTCCAGTTCGACGATGGTGCGCATCACGTTGAGGGCGTTGCCGTAACCGTGGTCGGCGTCGGCGATCACTGGCAACTGGGCAACGCGGCCGATGCGGGTGGCCTGTTCGGCGAATTCGCTGAGGGTGATCAGGGCAAAGTCGGGGGCGCCCAGCACCTGCAGCGAGGCCACGGAGCCGCCGAGGATCCCCACTTCAAAACCCAGGTCGGCGGCAATGCGCGCGGACATCGGGTCGAACACCGAGGCGGTGTGGTAGCAGGTGTCGGAAGCCAGCAATTGACGGAAGTTACGGCGCAAATCTTGATGGGAAAGCCTGGTCATACGAGTTCCACCAATACAAAGGAATGGAACGGCTTGAGCAAAGGTGTCAACGCCGAAGAATGAAAAGGCTATCACGCGAATGGGTCAAGGTTCATGACGAATTTGCGAGTGAGGCGTTGATGAAGGATCCAGCGGCTGAAAGGTTTCATCGGCAGTCAGCGGATTTTCACTGGCTAAACCGCAGATCAGGCCGCTACCGCCTGTTGCTGTTGCCTGGGCAGCAGCACGGCGCGCACCGAATTGCCCGGTTGCAGTTGCAGGCGCTTGGCGGTGAGGCGGTCGACCACCAGGGTATTGCCGACCAGACGACCGGGGGCCACGGTGATGCGGCAGTTCTCCAGGCGCCGGTTGTGGATCAGCCACAACGGTGCCTGATCGTCCGGCGTGCCGAGACTCAGGGTCAGCGCCAGGCTGTCGCGCACGGTACGAATGTTGCCGATCGGTGCTTCGATCACCGGGCCACCGTCGAAGATGTCGATGTAGCCCTTATGCACAAATCCTTCTTCGCGCAGGATCTTCAGCGCGGGCTCGGTATTGGGATGCGCCTGGCCGATGGCCGCCTGTGCCTGTTCGGTGAGCATGCAGGTGTACAACGGCTGGCGCGGCATCAGTTCGGCGATGAACGACTTGTTGCCCAGACCCGACAAGTGGTCAGCATGGCTGAAGTCCATCTGGAAGAAATGCCGGCCCAGACTGTCCCAGAACGGCGAGCAACCGAGTTCATCGGCACTGCCGCGCAGTTCGGCGATCATCTTCTCGCCAAACAGTTGCGGAAACTCGGCCACGAACAGCAGCCGCCCGAGCGACAGCAGCCGGCCATTGTTGCCATGGCGTTGCTCATGCTGAAGGAACAGCGAACACAGTTCCGACTGGCCGGTCAGCTCGTTATTGAGAAACAGTGTGGGGATCTGCCGCGAAATGCCCAGATCCGGTGCCGAACTCACGGTCAGGCCGACTCGGTAGTTGTACCACGGCTCGCGCAGGCCTACCGCGCCGGTCAGGGCGCTGACGCCGACCACCCGCAGGTCGTCATCTTCAAGCACGAACAGATAATCGGCGTCGGCCCGTTCCACTTGTCCGGAAAACGCGCGCTGGGCCCAACGCACCCGGTGGGCGAGGCGATCCTCATTGGCCGGGAGGGTGGTGAACCCCGGGCCGGCCTGTTGCACCAGAGTCATCAGTGCTGGCAGGTCGCTGACTTTGACCGGACGGACGATCATGCGGTAACTCCTTGTACGCGCCGGTTCGGGCACTGTCGTTGGGTATGCAACCGGGCGCGGTTCACAGGGCGGTCAGCCTGATCGTGCAGCCATCGGTGACCTTCAGCGCCGCGCACAGGGCCGGCGTCAGCGACAGCGGTTGATCGGGCTGGTAATCCAGTTCGGCGACGATGGCCCGGAAGCCATGCAGCGCGTCGTTGCTCAGCAGGTAATGGCCGCGGGCGTCGATCTGCGCCTGCTCGCGCACGCTGGCGGTCTGGCTGTGGGCGATCGAACGGATGTTCGCGGTGCGCGCATACAGGGTCGGACCGGCGTCGAACAGGTCGATGTAGCTGTTGGTTTCAAAGCCTTCGCGTTCGAGGATGTCGAAGGCTTCCTGACCGTCCGGGTGAATCCGGCCGATGCATTCCTGTGCTGCCGGGGGCAGCATCGGTACGTAAATCGGGTATTGCGGCATCAGTTCGGCGAGAAACGTGCGGCTTTGCAGGCCGCACAGGCGCTCGGCCTCGACGTAGGGCAGGTCGAAGAAGTGTTTGCCCAGTGCGTCCCAGAACGGCGAATGACCGTTCTCATCGCTATAGCCGACGATCTCGGTGATCACCGCATCGGCAAAGCGTTGTGCGTGAGCGGCGATGAACAGCAGCCGTGCCCGCGACAGCAATTCGGAAAAGGCGCTGCGCACCAGCGCGTTGTCGATGTGAAAACCGCGCAATAGCGTGTGTCCGCTGAGATCGTGACACAGCGACAGCGCCGGCACCCCGTGCTCGATGTTCAGTTCCCGCGAAGCACTGGTGAAGTGGCGATTGCGCAAGCTGTAGAACGGTTCGTTGAAACCGGCCGTGGCGAGGATCTCCGAGCAACCGACCAGCCGTTGAGTGTCGAGGTCTTCCAGCACGAAGAAGTAGTTCTCCGGGCCTTGCGCCTGAATGTCGTTGTCGAACGAGGCACAGGAGCCGGCGATTTTTTCGCGCAGGCGTTCGACGTCGTCAGGCAGCGACGTGACGCCGACCAGGCTGTCGCGGGCCAGCTGCTGCAATTGCGGCAGGTCGGTTGTCTCGACTGGGCGTAAGACCAGCATGGATGCACTCCTGTATCAAAGGGTCCGGTGATCCCACCGAACCTGACTATCACTGTCGGTTGCCACGCTTTAAAGCGGCGGTCGCCTGATTTGATGTCAGACGCCGCTCTTTTTCTTGTCAGCCATTGCTCGGGTCAGGCAGCGCTGTGCTGGCGCCGAGCTTGTTCAGGAAGAACAGGTACACCAGACCCAGCGCAATCCAGATCAGGCCGAGTTTTTGCGCATCGACGCCCATGTTGTACATGATGGCGGCGACGATGATGAAGCCGATCACCGGGCAGATCAGATGGCGTACGACCTGACCGGACTTCTGCCGACGCCAGTAGTAGTTGATCACTGTCAGGTGCAGCAGCATGAAACCGCTGAGGGCACCGAAGTTGACCAGCGAGGTCAGGGTGTCGACCGAATTGATGAACAGGTAGCAGATCACCAGCGACAGCACCGCCACCAGATAAATGCTCAGGTACGGGGTGTTGTGCTTCGGGTGCACCTTGGCCAGGACTTTTGGCAACTTGCCATCGCGGGCCATGCCGAACAGCAGGCGCGACACTGCCGCTTGCGAGGTGATCGCTACTGCGACACCCCAGGCCAGCGCGGTCGCCACCCCGGTCAGCGTCGCCAGCCAGCTGCCAGCGGCGATTTCGGCGATTTCATAGAATGCGGTGTCGGCGGACTTGAAACCCATGCCAGCAGCCAGATCGGTGGCGATCCAGGTCTGTACGACGAAAATCACGCCCATCACCACCAGAGTGATCAGCGCTGCGCGGCCGACGCTGCGGCCCGGATCGCCCTTGATTTCTTCGGCGAGGGTCGAGATCGCATCGAAGCCGAGGAATGACAGCACGGCAATCGACACCGCTTGCATCAGCAGGGCGAAATTGAACGTTTCCGGGTGATACAGCGGCGCCAGGGTCAGCTCGCCGTTGCCGCCGCCGTTGTGCAGGGCGTTCCAGGCGTAGAACAGGAAAATCCCCAGCACCACCAGCTGTGCCAGCAGGAAAATGATGTTCATCCGTGCGGTGAAGGTGATGCCGCGCAGGTTGACGAATGTCGCGCTGACCAGAAACGCCAGAATGAAGCCGACCTTCGGAATGTCCGGGTACAGATGGTTCAGGGCCATCGCCGCGTAGACGTACAGCAGCGGTGGAATCAGCAGATAGTCGAGCAGCATCAGCCAGCCGGCGATGAAGCCGACGTGTTGATTGAGGCCGCGTTGCGCGTAGGAATACACCGAACCGGCGACCGGAAACGCCTTGGCCATGCTGCCGTAGCTCAGCGCGGTGAACAGCATCGCGACCATGCCGATGATGTAGGCCAGCGGCACCATTCCGGGCGCCTCGGCATTCACGTAGCCATACACGCCGAAGGGGGCGATGGGGATCATGAAGATCATCCCGTACACCACCAGGTCGGTCAGTGTCAGGCTACGTTTCAACTCCTGTTTGTAGCCGAACTCTTCTATTTCCATGAAGCGCAACTCCTTGTCAGCCTATCCAGCGTTTTAGTTGTTATGTCGATCCATCGTTACAGCGTCAGCAGTCTTGCAGCATTCTTTACAGCAGCGGTGCCAGGCGCTCGGCCCACAGCGAAACCGCTTCCGGGCTGCGCAGCAGATCGTTGCGCACCTCGATCAGCACCGACTCCAGCCCCCGGGCATCGCCGTGCACTGGCACGGTCATGTCGCCCAGCGGATCAACCCGGTACGGCTGGTTGCCCGCGACGTTCAACGGGTGCTGGCCGAGGCCATCGATCACCCGTTGCGCATAGGCGCCGGCCTGACCGAACAGCACGCCGACTTCCAGTGAGCGCGGCTGGCCGTAATACACCGGGGTAAAACTGTGAATCCCCACTACCCGTACTACCTGGCCTTGTGCAACGCGCTGGTCGATCAGGGTCTGCAGCCGGGCGTGAAACGGTTTGAACAGGGTCTGGCGCCGGTATTCGCGCGTGGCTTCGTCCAGCTCGCGGTTACCGGGCACCTGATAAATCTCGCTCTGCCCCGGAATGCTGTCGGGGGCATGTCGGGGCCGATTGAGGTCGATCAGCAGCCGTGAATAGTTGGCGCTCAACAGCGTTGCCCCGAGTGTCTCCGAGAGCTTTTCGGCCAGTTGCAGTGCGCCGATGTCCCAGGCGATGTGTTCGCGCGCGGCGGCATCGTCCAGGCCCAGATTGTTCAGGGCCTCGGGGATGTAGCGGCTGGCGTGCTCGCACACCAGAATCAACGGATGCGATGAATCTTCGCGGCTCAGGTTGTAGACCGGGCGGGTGTACAACCCCAGCTCGGCGGATTCAGTACAGGCGTGCATAGTGCTCACACAGGTCAGCGGGCGAGAGCTGTTCCGTCAGCGCCAGTTCCTCGGTTTTAAGGGCGTGGTACGTGTCGAGCAACGGCTTGGGCAGCCATTGATTGAAGGCTGCACTGTCACGCAGGCAATCCAGCGCCTGGGCCAGCGAGGCGGGTAGGGCCACAATGCCCCGGGCCTTGCGTTGCTCGTCGTTGAGTGAATCGGGAATTTCATCGGTGATCGCGTTCAGCGCCAGACGCTGTTCGATGCCCAACCGTCCGGCAATCAGCAGCGCGGCCATTGCCAGATGCGGCGAGGCGGTGGCGTCCATCGCGCGGAATTCCAGGTTGTACTGCGCCGCCACGGATTTGCCGCCCAGGCTCACGGTCGGACAAATGCGCAGCGCCGCTTCACGGTTCTGCTGCCCCAGACACGCATAGGACGCGCTCCAGTGGTGTGGCTGCAAACGCTCGTACGACACCGGTGTCGGCGCGGTGAATGCACACAGCGCCGGCAGATAATGCAGGATCCCGGCGGCCCAATGCTGGCCGAGGGTCGATAGACCGTTGCTGGTGCCGGCGTCGTAGAGCAGCGGCAGACCTTGCAGGTCGAGCAGGCTGACGTGCAGGTGCACGCCGTTGCACACCGCGTCAGCCTTGGTTTTCGGCGCGAAACTGACGTCGACGCCCATTTGTCGGGCGATTTCGCGGGTGATCTCGCGCACGTTGACCGCACGATCCGCCGCCGCCACGCCGAGGGTCGGCCGGCAGGTGATTTCGTATTGGTGCTTGCCGTATTCGGGCAGGAACATTTCCGGCTCAACGCCACCCGCGCGCAGAGCGCTGAGCAGCCAGCCGCCGAACTCGGCCCCCTGACGCTGGGCTTCGAGGGAAAACGCCAGATGCTCGGCGAAGCCGGCATGCAGGTTGAATTCGTGTTCGAACGCCGCGTTGACCTGCAAACCGAGGTCGTCGCGATAGCGCTCGATTTCATCGCGCAACAACGTGCGCGGGCAAGCGCTCCACGGCCGGCCATCGGTCTCGCGGATGTCGCCATGGATGAAGTCCAGCGCCGGTGCTGCGGCGTCCGGGCCATTACCGACCGTCACGCGACTGGCCAGATCGGGAATCAGCCGCAAATCACCATAGGCGCCCCATGGGTTGGTCGAGGCGATGATGTCCTGAGGCGTCAGTGCGCTGTTGGCTGGCACCCAGCCGCACCCGGCCGCTTGATAATGTTCCAGCTGATCGGTGGGAAACGAGCGGCCACGGGTGATGCCGATCAGGTCGGTGGTGACGATGGTGGTCATCGGCAACGGCGTCAGGCGCTCGCTCATGGACGCATCTCCTGCAAGCGGCCGAGCACGGTTTGTGTGTCAGTGATCCAGCAGTAACCCTTGATCGCGTTGAGGCAGGCGTCATGCCGCGCCGGGGTGTAGGTGGCGCAGGCGTCTTCGACCAGCGTCACCAGATAGCCACGGTCGGCGGCATCGCGCACGGCCATGTCGACGCACTGGTCGGTGACGATGCCGGCAATGATCAGGTGGCGGGTTTCGAGGTTGCGCAGTACGTAATCGATGTTGGTCGAGTTGAACACCCCGGACGAGGTTTTCGGCAACACGATTTCGTTTTCCACCGGGGTCAGGTCGTCGATGATCCGCGCCTGGGTGCTGCCCTTGGGCAAGTGCATGTCCGACAGTTTGTGATCCAGCGAGCGGTCGCGACCGTCGGCGGTCAGGCTTTCGATAATCGTGTGCAGCACATTCTGCCGCGCTTCGCGAAAGGCACTGAGCAAGCGGCGCTGGTTGGGCACCACCTGCATGTGCGCGCGGGTCAGGAAATACTCGGCATCCGGGCCGTTCAGGTGCGGGTCGAACTGCGGTTCGAGCCAGGCACGCTGCATGTCCACCAGCAACAGAGCGGTGTGACCGGTGACGAACGGCAAATCCCGCGGCGAGCGGTGGGGAAGACTGAACATCCTTATTTATCCTCCAGCAGATGGGTGTTGAAGTCGTTGCGCAGGGCGTCGATGCCTTCCAGGCGATCGGCCAGATCGGGGCTGCGCAGGGTCAGGCAGGCAATCAGCGCCTCGACCTGGGCCAGCGCCGGCACCATGGTGTCGAACGGCGAGGCCGATTCCACCGGAGCACTGATGATCAGGTCAGCCAGTTCACGCAGTGGCGAGGCATAGATGTCGGTGAACAGCACCACCCGCGCGTTGTTGTTCTTCGCCGCCGAGGCCACCCGCAGGGCCTGGGACTGGTAGCGGCGGTAGTCGAACAGCAGCACCACGTCCTGGCGTTGCAGATCGAACAGGCGGTCGGGCAGTTGCGCGTTGTCTTCCAGCGCAAAGCAGCCGGGTCGCAGCAGGCGCAAGTGGTTGAGCAGGTAGTTGGCCATCAGGCTGCTGAAGCGCCCGCCGAAGCAGTAGATCTGGTGCCGGGTATCGAGCAGCCAGTCGAGCAGAATGCGCACGTCTTCGGGTTGCGTCAGAACCTGGGTTTCCACCAGCAGGCGTTGGCTGTCAGCCAGATAATGGCCCCAGGCATCGTCTTTATTGAGGTGCGAGCGTGGCTGCAACAGGGTGCGCGGCGAACGCAGGCGGTGGTCCATGTCGCTGAGCAGGGCGTCCTGAAACTCGGCATAACCGCCAAATCCGAGCTTCTTCACCAGCCGCACGATGGTCGGATCGCTGACGCCGGCGTGTTCGGCCAGACGCGCCATCGGACCCAGGCCGTTGCGTGGATACTGGTCGAGCAGGGCGCGAATCACTTTGCGCTCCGACGGCGTCAGTTCCAGGCCGGGGTCGGTGATCAAGTCTCTGAGAGGGGGCATCCGGGCTCCTGCTGGATGAAGGGGGGGTGTTGAATTCGTTTCACAATCCGTTAAAACAGTATTTATGTAACTCAGGTTACATGTCTAGTGAATTTTTAGCGTTGGCGATTCGACGTTTAAATAAGCTCACAACCCTGAGTAACAAGGGCTACACCTGAGTCTGTGCCTCTTGTAGTCCATTGCCTCCAAGCGTGTCAGACATTGCCGCTTTTTCTACTTCAGAGTACTGGGCTGGAGGTTCACGAGATCCCCTGAAGCGACCGGGTTACGGCACAATTGCCACAAGACCGGCGATTTACCGCCGATTCAGCTGATGTTCATCGAGTGAAATCCTGTGCAGTCCACCCGTTTGACTTTGATTTGCCACGCGCGAACCGTCGCACAGAAATTGTCGCGCTTTCCTACGAACGAGCCTGTTGAGAATTCGCCATTCGCGATTGGCGCGTTGGCCGCGAAGTTCACCGGTGCCAGTCGTTTGTTGTGCGGGCCGGAATTGCGTACGCGTCAGACCGCCGAGTGGTTCGGTGCGGCGCCGCAAGTGGACGAAGCGCTGCGCGATTGCGATTGGGGGCGCTGGCACGGGCAAGCGATCAAGGATCTGCAAGTGCGCGAGGCCGAGGCCTTGCAGGCGTGGATCAATGATCCGCAGGCGGCACCGCATGGTGGCGAGTCGGTAATGCAGTTGAGCGAACGCGTGGCGGCATGGCTGACCAGTCTGCAAGGCGTTCCGGGGCACATCGTCGCCGTCACCCATCCGTTTGTGGTGCGTGCGGCACTGATGCAGGTGTTACAGGGCGCGGCGTTCAACGCGATTGATGTTGAACCGTTGTCCGTGGTTGAACTGCGGTTCAACGGCATCTGGCGGCTACGCTTGGTGGGTATCGATCTTGCGGGAGCACTGTGATGAAACGACTGTTGGTCATCGGCATCGGCGCCGGAAATCCCGACTACATCACCATGCAGGCGGTAAAGGCGCTGAATCAGGTCGACGTGTTCTTTCTGATGGACAAAGGCCCGAGCAAGGACAAACTGATCGATCTGCGGCGCGACATCTGTGCGCGCTACATCACCGACCCTGGGTATCGCTTCGTCGAAGCCCACAGCCCGGAGCGCGAGCGCGGCGAAGTGGACTACACCCGCGCGGTCGATGCTCTGAACCGTGCCAAGCAGGAAACCTTCGAACGACTGATCAATGAAGAATTGGCTGACGAGCAGTGCGGCGGTTTCCTCGTGTGGGGCGACCCGGCGCTGTACGACAGCACGATTCGTATTCTGCAGGCGATTCTGGTGTCAGGCCGCTGTGCTTTCGAGTTTGAAGTGATCCCCGGGATAACCAGCGTTCAGGCGTTGGCGGCGCAGCATAAAGTGCCGTTGAACAGCATTGGCCGGTCAATTGAAATCACCACTGGCCGGCGTCTGGCGGCAGGGCAGGAGAGTGACACGGACAGCCTGGTGGTGATGCTCGATGCGGAAGATTCCTACCACCATGTGGCGGATCAGCAGACCGAGATTTACTGGGGCGCTTACCTCGGCACGCCGGATGAGATTCTGATCAGCGGCAAGCTCAAGGATGTTGCGGATCAAATCGAGCGCACGCGCAAAGCGGCGCGGGCCGAGCATGGGTGGATCATGGATACCTATCTGTTGCGCAAGCCCTAGATTATGTCTGTCTGGGCTGGCCTCTTCGCGAGCAGGCTCGCTCCCACAGGGGTACCCATTTCAAATGTGGGAGCGAGCCTGCTCGCGAAGGGGTCATCACAGCCACCTCAGGAAATCGCTTTGACCCCACGCCCAAACCGCTCCCGATACACCGACGGCGGCACCCCGACCACGCTGCGAAACGCCACGCGAAAACTTTCCACCGAGCGATAACCGCAGCGCTGGGCGATCTGCTCGGTGCTGTGCACGGTGCTCTCCAGTAATTCCCGCGCCCGGGCCAGTCGCTCGTGTTGCAGCCACGCTTTGGGCGATTGTCCGCTGGCTTCGGTGAAACGGCGCAAAAAGGTGCGCTCGCTCATCGCCGCTTCGCTGGCCAGATCGCGCACTTCCAGCGGTTGGTGCAAGCGCTCGCGGGCCCACTGCATCACCCGCGACAAGTCGTTGCGCGGCGTCGCGCTGACCGGCGTCGGGATGAACTGTGCCTGACCGCCAGTGCGTTGCGGCGACATCACCAGCCGCCGAGCCACCGAATTGGCGACCTGGGTGCCGAAGTCCCGTGCCAGCAGATGCAGGCAGGCATCGATCCCGGCGGCGCTGCCCGCCGAGGTGATCAACTGTCCGGAGTCGACGTAAAGCACGTCCGGATCGACCGCAATCGCCGGAAAGCGTCGCGCCAGTTCTTCGGTGTAGCGCCAGTGGGTGGTCGCACCGTGGCCGTCGAGCAAGCCACTGGCGGCCAGCACAAACACCCCTGAGCAAATTGACAGCAACCGCGCACCCTGGGCGTGGGCCTGTCGCAAGGCGCCGATCAGCGCCGGCGGCACCGGGGCCTCGCGGTCGCGCCAACCGGGAATGATGATGGTGCGCGCCTGCGCCAGCAGCTCCAGGCCGCCGTCGGCCAATACGTGAATCCCGCCCATGGCGCGCATCGGCCCTTGATCGACGGCGACGATGCAGTGCTCGTACCACGGGAAATCGAATTCCGGCCGGGGCAGGCCGAAAATCTCCACGGCAATGCCGAACTCGAAGGTACAGAGGCCATCGTAGGCCAGAATCGCAACCAATCCAGGTGAGTCAGGCATTTGGCGGAAAATTCCCGGTGAGTGTCTTGCGCGCCACTGTAGCGCCAAGCGCTGGCCCGATAAAGTCTGCTCACACCCCAACAGATGAAGGAGCCACACAACATGACCAGCCTGGTTCGCGACATTCCTGCTGCACCGTCGGCCATTGCCCTGATGCATTTCAGCAACCGTCTGACGTTTGAAACCGATTGTTCTGACGTGTACAGCAGCCAGGAAGCCGGTGAAGTCGATTTTGTCCTGGTCGATGTGCGCGGGCCTTTGGCGTTCGAGCGCGGTCACGTGCCGGGCGCGATCAACATTCCGACCCGCTTGCTGACCGCCGAAGGCCTGGCGGAGTATTCGACGAGCACGTTGTTCGTGGTCTATTGCGCCGGCCCGCACTGCAACGGCGCCAACAAGGCTGCGGTGAAACTGGCGGCGTTGGGTTACCCGGTCAAGGAGATGATCGGCGGCGTGACCGGCTGGCTGGATGAGGGTTTTTCGCTGAGTGTCGAACAGCCTGCCCGAGTTGTCATTGCCTGCGAATGCTGACAGGTTTTTCAGCCATTTCCTGAGCAGAATCGGAGTTTGTCCTACAGCCTTTGCACCATGTCGGCGCACTGTTGATCCCGGTCAACGCGTGCGCCGATTTTCTGTAAGTATTTGTCGCCTAAACACAATTTGCCCTGTGCGCCCCGCCATAGACTGCCGGCCACGTCGGTTTTTGCTGCTCAATGGCCATGACCGAACGCCAATCGAAAGCTGCCAATAAAAGCCTCCGCACACAGGAGTAATAAATGAAGAAGCTAGTGATGTTCGGTGCCCTGGCACTGTCGATGTTGTCCCTGACCGCAGTGGCCGAAGACGCCAAACCGATTCGTCTGGGGATCGAAGCCGCTTACCCGCCATTCTCGATGAAAACCGCTGATGGCAAACTCACCGGGTTCGACGTCGATATCGGCGATGCCCTGTGCAAACAGATGGATGTCAAATGCGTGTGGGTCGAGCAGGAATTCGACGGCCTGATCCCGGCACTCAAAGTGAAGAAGATCGACGCAATCCTGTCCTCGATGACCATTACGGATGACCGCAAGAAAAACGTCGATTTCACCATCAAGTACTACCACACCCCGGCGCGCTTCGTGATGAAGGAAGGCTCCGGTGTCAAAGACCCGCTGACCGAGCTCAAGGGCAAGAAAGTCGGCGTGCTGCGCGCCAGTACCCACGACCGCTACGCCACCGACATGGCCAAGGACGCCGGGTTTGAAGTGGTGCGCTACGGCTCGCAACAGGAAGCCAACCTGGATATGAAATCCGGTCGTCTTGACGCGATGCTGGCCGACTCGGTCAACCTCAGCGACGGTTTCCTGAAGACCGACGCCGGCAAAGGCTTCGAATTCGTCGGCCCGACCTACGAAGACGCCAAGTACTTCGGCGGCGGCGCGGGCATCGCGGTGCGCAAGGGCGATACCGAGCTGGCCGAGAAATTCAACAAGGCCATCACCGAAATCCGCGCCAATGGCGAGTACAAGAAAGTCCAGGACAAGTACTTCGACTTTGACGTGTACGGTCATTAATACGCTGTAGAAAAAAGTGGTCCCGTTTGCGCGGTGGCCACTTTTTTTGTGCTCTGATTCATAGGAGAACCCTGTAGGAGTGAGCCTGCTCGCGATAGCGGTTTAACATTCAGCCGCTTTAGTGCCTGACACACCGCTATCGCGAGCAGGCTCACTCCTACAGGGGATCTGCGTGATCCAGCCATTCAGGAGTTTTCCCATGCAACGCATCGACCATGTCCTGCCCTGGAGCCATCTGGGCAGCGAACGTTCCCTCAGCGTCTTCCGTTACGGCGCGGGCAGCCGCAAGGTGTACATCCAGGCCAGCCTGCACGCCGACGAGCTGCCGGGGATGCGCACCGCGTGGGAACTCAAGCAACGCCTCAACGCGCTGGAACAGCAGGGCCGTCTGCAAGGCGTGATCGAGCTGGTACCGGTGGCCAACCCGATCGGCCTCGACCAGCACCTGCAAGGCAGCCACATGGGGCGCTTCGAGTTGGGCAGCGGGAAGAATTTCAACCGCGCGTTTGTTGAACTCAGTGCGCCGGTGGCGGCGCGCATCGGCGAGCAACTGGGCAGCGACGCCGAGGCCAACATCGCCTTGATCCGCCAGACCATGGGCGAGGTGCTCGATGAGTTGCCAGCCCCGGCCTCGCAACTGGAAGCGCTGCACCGCTTGCTGCTGCGCCATGCCTGCGACGCCGACATCACCCTCGATCTGCATTGCGATTTCGACGCGGCGATTCACATTTACGCATTGCCGCAACACTGGCCGCGCTGGCAATCGCTGGCGGCGCGACTGAAGGCCGGCGTGGCCTTGTTGTGCGAAGACTCCGGTGGCAGTTCGTTCGATGAATCGTGCTCATCGCCGTGGCTGCGTCTGGCCCGAGCGTTTCCGAGTGCGGCGATTCCCCCGGCGAACCTCGCCACCACCCTTGAACTGGGCAGCATGGGCGACACGCGGGTCGATCAGGCGCAGGCCAATTGTGAAGCGATTCTCGGCTTTCTCGCCGAGCAGGGTTTTATCAGCGGCGAATGGCCGGCGGCGCCGAGCGAATGCTGCGAAGGCATGCCGTTCGAAGGCACCGAATACCTGTTCGCGCCGCACCATGGCGTGGTCAGTTTCCTGCGCAATGCCGGGGAGTGGGTCGAGCAGGGCGATGCGCTGTTCGAAGTGGTGGATCCGTTGAATGACCGCCTCACCACCGTCCGCGCCGGCACCAGTGGCGTCCTGTTTGCGATTGATCGTGGGCGCTACACCCAGCCGGGGATCTGGCAGGCCAAGGTGGCGGGGCGTGAGCCGATTCGGGTGGGCAAGCTGATCAACGACTGACAGATTTCCTTGGATTTTCCGGCCTCATCGCGAGCAGGCTCACTCCTACATTTGGAATGCGTTTTCCCTGTAGGAGCGAGCCTGCTCGCGATAGCGGTCTCGCCAGCACCACAATCTTCAGAGAGTGTTAGGCTCACCGACGAACCCGACACTCTGTGAAGGAAGGCTCTATGTTGAAGGCGTTTGCCCTGTTAACCCTGCTGGCGTCCAGCGTCGTCCACGCGCAAACCACGCTGCAAAGCGATTTGCCACTGAAATACATCGAACAGGTTCACCCGGACGCGAACACTCGGCCGCTGGTGATTTTTCTGCACGGTTACGGCAGTAACGAAGCCGATCTGATCGGTATGAAGTTTCAGCTGCCGGCGCAGTACAACTACCTTTCGGTGCAGGCGCCGTTGGCGTTGGGCGAAGGGCGTTTCCAGTGGTTTCGCAAAAAAGGCGAAGGCGCCTACAACGGTGAGACCGATGATCTGAAGGCCAGCGGTCAGAAACTGCGGGAGTTTGTCGCCCAGGCGGCGAAGAAATATCACGCCAGCCCGGACAAGGTGTACCTGATCGGCTTCAGCCAGGGCGCGATGATGACGTACGAGGTGGGCTTGCGTCCGCCCGTGGCGGTCGGCGGCATTGCAGCGTTGAGCGGACGCCTGTTGCCGGTGTTGAAAACCGAGCTCCAGGCGCAGCAACAACCGTTGCCGCTGAAGATCTTCATCGGCCATGGCACCGCCGATGATCGGGTGCCGTACCGCGACGGCACCGCGGCCAATGCGCTGCTGCAAAAACTTGCCTACAAACCCGAGTTTCACGCTTATCCCGGTGTCGGCCACAGCATCAGTTCTGCCGAACTGCGGGACTTGAACGCCTGGCTGCAGCAGCTCAATCCGTAAGGATCACTTGTCCTTGAGGATGGTTTTCACCAGCGCATCGTGACCGCTCTTGTCGCTGGCCCGGGAAATCACCTGGACCAGCGCGATGCGCTTGCCGGAGGCGGCGAGCAGCGTGGTATTGAGGGTCTGGCCGCCGCCCTGAGTGGCGGTGCTGTCGACCTGACGCACGCCGAGGCCGCTGCTTTTCTGGGTCAGGCTTTTTTCGCTGAGCTTGTTGAAGTCCGGCAGGGCCTTGCGCTGGTCATCGATGAAACTCGCCAGGCTGCCATCGAGAAATTCGTTGTCGTTGTCCTTGACGCTGGCGCCACCGGCGATCTGGTTTTCGGCGGCGATGACCACAGTCTTGGTCGCCTGATTGGTGTACATCGTGCCCTTGGCACCGGTTGGCCCGGCCGGCAGCGGGTCGGCGGTGAAGCCTTTGGGCAGGACGAAGGTGAACTTGCCGTCGAGCATCGACCCGTTGTTGGTCGAGGCTTTTTCCTTGGGCTTGGCTGCCTGGGCGTTGAGGGCGCCGAGGCCGGCGACCGCCGCCAGCAACAGGACGACGGCTTTCTTGCTGAGCAATGACATGTGAATCTCCGAGGGATGGTCGCGCCAGGGCGGCGATGATCCCACGGAGCATGCCTGGCATTCCAGCGCGGTTTGTCAGGCTGCCTCAGCCTTGAGGTTGTGGGCTTTTGGCGGGAGTCGGTCGGGCCAGCAACTTGCGGGTGACCCCGAGCATCGCCACCGACACCGCGACACCGGCGATGAATCCGCTGAGGCCGAGACTCGGCAGGGTCAGCGCCGTCACCAGGCAAAATGCCGAGAACGAGTACATGCCGGTCGCCGTCGCCCGCAGCAATGCCGCGGTAAACGCTGGGCCACGAGTCTGCTGAGAGAACACCGCCATCACACTGCCGAGCACCGGGAACACCGCGAGCAGGCCGCTCCAGCGCTCGCCCACGGTACTCGCAAGCATGGTCACCAGTAGCGTCAGCGCCGCGCCGGCAATCATCCGCCAGAGCAGTTTGTCCGACTTCGGTGCCGGGCCGCTCAGCACCGGCTGCACGTCGGGAAACAGGTACGGCGCGGCGAGCAGGGCAATCGCCGCCGCAGCGACCGAGAACGTCAGTGACGACGGAATCAGCGACAACACCAGCGCCAGTACCGCCCACACCGACAGTGACGCCGTCAGCGCCAACGGCCAGTTCGCCCGCTGCGCCACCTGCGCGTAGGTGATGCAGAACGCGATCATGGCGAACATCGCCGACAGCGCCGCCACCGCCGATTGCGCAGCAAACTGCGGCCCCTGTTCGATGGCGAGGAAAAACAGAATCGGCCCGACCACCACCGGCAGCCCCGACAGCCAACCGGCGACGCTTGGTCCCCAGCGCTTGCCGGCGAGAGAAATCAGCAGCAGAAAAGCGGGGATCAGCAGTAATTTGAGGATCAGCACGCGGGAGGCCTCCGGGGATGGAACGGCCAAGGTAACCGATTGCTGCATTGATCGACAATTTTTGTATACAAAGTCTGCGAGTGATATCCGCTATGCTCTGAAGATCAGGTTTTAACGGAGTCGATGCCGCGATGAGCAAACCATCGAAGTTGCTGCGTGGGTGCTGTGGCATCGGCTTGTGGGCGTTGTTGCTGACGCCGACCTGGGCCAATTGGCAGGACGCCGTGCCCGGCGCGCAAATCATCGGCACCGGTGATTTCAGTGTGTTCGGCTTTGACGTCTACAACGCCCGGTTGTGGAGCGCGGCACGCCCGTTGTCCACCGAGCAGCCCTTCGCTCTGGAGCTGATCTATCGGCGCAAGATCTCCCGTGACGATCTGGTGCAGGCCAGTGTCGATGAAATCAAACGGCTGGCAGGCTCGAGCGTCAGTCCCGCACAACTGTCCAGGTGGCAAGGGCAAATGGAACAATCGTTCGTCGATGTGCAGGCCGGCACGCGGATTACGGGCGTGTATCTGCCGGGGCAGGGCGCGCGGTTTTTTGTCGGTCAGCAGTTGCAGCATGAAATCGATGATCCGCAATTTGCCCGGGCGTTTTTCGATATCTGGCTGGATCCGCGTACGCGCAATCCCGAACTGCGTGAGCAACTGTTGGGCATGAGCCGATAGAGTTTTTGTTCTTCAAGGCGCTGACTGAAACCTCTAAGCTGCGTCTTTCGAACTTGTTTCTGGATGTGTGCGTGAAATTCAGCTTACCCAAAATCGCCACCGCGCCGTTCTGCCCGCCGGAGGTGGCCGGCAGTGTCGCGGTGGATCCGAGCGCTTCGTTCTTCAAACGCGTGCTGCGTTTTGCCGGGCCTGGCTTGCTGGTGTCGATCGGCTACATGGACCCGGGCAACTGGGCGACCGCGATCGAGGCCGGTTCGCGTTTTGGTTACAGCCTGCTGTTCGTGGTGTTGCTCGCAAGTCTGGCGGGAATGGTCGTGCAGTGCCTGTGCTCGCGTCTGGGCATCGCCACCGGTCGCGATCTGGCGCAATTGGCCCGCGAGCGCTACAGCACCCCGACCGCACGCCTGCAATGGGTGCTGGCGGAAATCTCGATCATCGCCACTGATCTGGCCGAAGTGCTCGGCTGCGCCCTGGCGTTTCACTTGTTGCTTGGCTGTTCGCTGACCTTCGGCATTGCCCTGACCGCCTTCGACACGCTGCTGGTACTGGCCTTGCAGAACCGTGGCTTCCGTCGGCTGGAGGCGATCATGCTGGTGCTGGTGGCGACCATCGGCGTGTGTTTCTTCGTTGAACTGGTGCTGATCAAACCCTACTGGCCAGATGTGTTCGCCGGTTTCAAACCGTCGCTCTCGGCGATCAGCGATGCCGCGCCGTTGTATCTGGCGATCGGTATTCTCGGCGCGACGGTGATGCCGCATAACCTCTACCTGCACACTTCGATCGTGCAGACACGGATGATCGGCAGGGACCTGGCCAGCAAGCAGGACGCGGTCAACCTGGCGCGCATCGACACTATCGGCTCGCTGGCGCTGGCGCTGCTGGTCAACGCGGCGATCCTGATTCTGGCGGCGGCTGCGTTTCACCAGTCCGGGCATACCGACGTGGTCGACATTCAGGACGCCTACCATCTGCTCGACCCGCTGGTCGGCGGCGCGCTGGCCAGTGTGCTGTTCGGCGTGGCGTTGCTGGCGTCGGGGCAGAGCTCGACGTTCACCGGGACCATCGCCGGACAGGTGATCATGGAGGGTTATCTGAACCTGCGGATTCCCTGCTGGCAGCGGCGTTTGATCACTCGCGGACTGGCACTGATCCCGGCGTTCCTCGGCGTGTGGCTGATGGGCGATAACGCGGTGGGCAAATTGCTGGTGCTGAGTCAGGTGGTGTTGAGCCTGCAGCTGCCGTTTGCGCTGTACCCGCTGATCCGCATGACCAGCGACAAGCAACTGATGGGGCCGTTTGTGAACCGGCTGCCGACCCGGGTGCTGGCGTGGGGCTTGTTTGCGGTGATCAGTGGGGCGAATGCCTGGTTGATTCTGCAGATGGTGGTGTGATTTTCAAAGCACCCTGTGGCGAGGGGATTTATCCCCGATCCAGTGCGAAGCGCTGGCAAAGATGTGTGTCGAGGCAATAAAAACTGGGGCTGCTGCGCATCCCATCGGGGATAAATCCCCTCGCCACAAAAGCGATGAAACCAGGCAGCGAGCGGATGTCGTGGATCCGTCCGCCGCCTGTATTGCTCCTTTGGGTTAAGCGCGCTCCAGCGCCAGCGCCACACCCTGACCGCCGCCGATGCACAGGGTCGCCAGACCTTTTTTCGCATCACGCTTGATCATTTCGTGCAGCAGCGTCACCAGCACGCGGCAGCCCGATGCACCGATCGGGTGACCGAGGGCGATGGCGCCGCCGTTGACGTTGACCTTGTCCAGATCCCATTGCAGATCCTTGGCCACTGCCAGCGATTGCGCGGCGAACGCTTCGTTGGCCTCGATCAGGTCCAGTTGGCCGATGTTCCAGCCCGCCTTGTCCAGGCAGCGACGGGTGGCCGAGACCGGGCCGATGCCCATGATCGCCGGGTCCACACCCGCATTGGCATATGCGGCGATTTTTGCCAGCACCGGCAGGCCCAGGGCCTTGGCCTTTTCGGCGCTCATCAGGATGACTGCAGCGGCGCCATCGTTCAGCGACGAAGCATTACCGGCGGTGACACTGCCGTCCTTCTTGAATGCCGGACGCAGTTTCGCCAGCGATTCGGCGGTGGTGTCGCCACGCGGTTGCTCATCAACCTTGAACGCCACCGGGTCACCTTTGCGCTGCGGGATCAGGATCGGGGTGATCTCATCGACAAAGCGTCCGGCTTCAATGGCCGCAGCGGCTTTGCGTTGCGAGGCAGCGGCGAAGGCGTCCTGCTGTTCGCGGCTGATCTCATATTGATCGACCAGATTCTCGGCAGTGATGCCCATGTGGTAATCGTTGAACGCATCCCACAGGCCATCGCTGATCATGGTGTCGACGATTTGCGCATGACCCATGCGCAGACCGGTGCGTGCGCCCGGCATCACGTAGTTGGACAGGCTCATGTTCTCCTGACCACCGGCGATGATCACCTCGGCGTCGCCGCAACGGATCGCTTGCGCGCCCAGGTGCAGGGCTTTCAGGCCCGAGCCGCAGACCTTGTTCAGGGTCATGGCCGGCACGGCGTGGGGCAGGCCGGCCTTGATCGCGGCCTGACGCGCCGGGTTCTGGCCAGCGCCAGCGGTCAGCACCTGGCCCATGATCACTTCATCGACCTGCGCACCGTCCAGACCGGTTTGTTCCAGCAACTGGCGAATTACCGCAGCGCCCAGATCCACGGCGGACACGCTGGCCAGCGAACCCTGGAAACTGCCGATCGCGGTGCGGGTGGCGGCAACAATTACGACGTCTTGCATTTTCGAATTCCTCACTGGGCAGCGAACTGCATTTCCGGTACGTGATCCGGGACGATCAGTTTACCAGCGGTTTTGGCGACGATTTCCTCGACGCTGACGCCAGGTGCGCGTTCCTTGAGGACAAAAGCGCCATTTTCGATTTCCAGGTAGGCGAGGTCGGTCAGCACGCGCTTGATGCAGCCGGCGCCGGTCAGCGGCAGGCTGCACTTGGCCAACAGTTTGGACTCACCGTCCTTGGAGGCGTGGGTCATGATCACGATGATGTTGTCGGCACCGGCCAC
Source organism: Pseudomonas sp. IT-93MI4 (assembly GCF_949767635.1). Taxonomy (NCBI): domain Bacteria; kingdom Pseudomonadati; phylum Pseudomonadota; class Gammaproteobacteria; order Pseudomonadales; family Pseudomonadaceae; genus Pseudomonas; species Pseudomonas sp. IT-93MI4. The sequence goes on along the minus strand of NZ_CATKPP010000011.1, from coordinate 471,089 downwards.
CAGATCCATCGCACCGCCCATGCCCTTGACCAGTTTGCCGGGAATCATCCACGAGGCGATGTTGCCTTCAACGTCGACTTCGAACGCGCCCAGCACGGTCAGGTCGACATGCCCGCCGCGGATCATCGCGAAGGATTCGGCGGAGTTGAAAATCGATGCGCCGATGCGCGCGGTCACGGTCTGTTTGCCGGCGTTGATCATGTCGGCATCGATGGTGTCTTCCGTCGGAAACGGGCCCATGCCGAGCAGGCCGTTTTCCGATTGCAGCATGACTTCCATGCCGTCGGGAATGTAGTTGGCGACCAGGGTCGGAATGCCGATGCCGAGGTTCACGTAGTAGCCGTCCTGCATTTCGCGGGCGACGCGCTGAGCCATTTGTTCGCGGGTAAGTGCCATGTTTTTATTCTCCGTCAGCCTGGATTATTTGCGGATGGTGCGCTGTTCGATGCGCTTTTCGAACGTGCCGCAAATGACCCGGTCGACGTAGATGCCGGGGGTGTGGATCTGCGACGGATCCAGCTCGCCGGGCTCGACGATTTCTTCGACTTCGACCACGGTGATCTTGCCGGCGGTGGCCGCCAGCGGGTTGAAGTTCTGCGCGGTGTGACGGTAGACGACGTTACCGAAATGGTCGGCTTTCCAGCCTTTGACGATGGCGAAGTCGCCGGTGATGGACTCTTCCATAAGGTACTTGCGCCCTTTGAATTCACGCACTTCCTTTCCTTCGGCGACCGGGGTGCCGACGCCGGTGGCGGTGAAGAAGGCCGGGATGCCGGCGCCGCCTGCGCGCATTTTCTCGGCGAGGGTGCCTTGCGGGGTCAGGATGACTTCGATGTCGCCCTTGAGCAGTTGCTCTTCGAACAGTTTGTTTTCGCCGACGTAGGAGGCAATCACCTTGCTGATCTGGCGGTCGGTCAGCAGCACACCGAGGCCGAAACCGTCGACGCCGCAGTTGTTGGAAACCACAGTGAGGTCGCGGGTGCCCTTGCGCTTGATCTCGGCGATCAGGTTTTCCGGGATGCCGCACAGGCCGAAGCCGCCGGCGATCACGGTCATGCCGTCTTCAAGACCGGCCAGAGCTTCCTCGTAGGAACTCACGCGCTTGTCGAAACCTGCCATATGCACCTCTTTTATTGTTTGTCGGGCGGCTGGCTAGCCGAATGACTGGAGTGTCTCGCTGGAGAATATATTTGTTAAGTTGATTTTTAAGGTTGATTGATTGATAAAGCTCAACAATTGACTGATTGCAGATACGGAAGCATAGCGCTCATGACCATCAAACAGATCCGCGCCTTCCTCGCCGTGGCTCAGAGCCTGAGCTTCGCCGTGGCCTGCGAGCGTCTGCACCTGTCGCAATCGGCGCTGAGCCTGACCATCAAGGCGCTGGAGGAGGGGCTGGGCGGGCGGTTGTTCAGTCGCAACACGCGCAATGTGGCGCTGACCGCCGAGGGCGAATCGCTGCTGCCGCTGGCCCGGCGTCTGATTGCCGACTGGGACAACGCCGAAGACGAAATGCGTCAGCGCTTCAGCCTGCAACGCGGGCGGGTGACGCTGGCGGCCATGCCGTCGTTTGCCGGCAACCTGCTGCCGCCGATTCTCAAGAGCTTTCGCGCGCGCTATCCGAACGTCAACGTCACGGTCAACGACGTGATCAACGAGCAAGTGCTGGAAATGGTTCGCGACCGGCAGGTGGAGCTGGGCGTGGCGTTCGAGCCGATGCAGAACACCTCGCTGACGTTCACCCCGCTGTACATCGATCGCTTCGTCGCAGTGGTGCCGCAGGATTCCGCGCTGGCCGGGCGCACAGAGATCGACTGGCAGACTCTGCTGCAGGAACCGTTCATCACCCTGCAACGGCCGTCGACGGTGCGGGTGATGCTCGAAGAGCACTTGCAGGCCCGGGGCATGAAACTGCCGGTGGAATTCGAGAGTCATCAACTGGCAACCGTCGGGCGCATGGTCGCCAGTGGCCTGGGGGTGAGTGCGGTGCCAGCGTTGTGCGCCGAGCAGATGCTGGAGCTGGGCGCGCATTGCCTGACCTTGAATGATTCAGTGGAGCGGGCGATTGGTGTGCTCACGGAGCCGGGCAATGAGCTGTCGGCGGCGGCGCAGGCACTGTTCGACATCCTCAAAGCCGAACATTGATCCTGTGGGAGCGGGCTTGCTCGCGAAGGCGGGGTATCAGTCGAGGAAAGTCTTGGCTGAAAGGACGCTATCGCGAGCAGGCTCGCTCCTACAGGGGATTTCGCGAGTCAGGAAGTCAAGCGTTGCACCAGCAACGGCAGCAGCTGTTCGCATGACGCCTCGATCTTCAGATCCAGCAGGTCATCGGCGCGAGTCTTGCCCAGATTGATCGCCAGCAACGGCTTGCTCCGATCGGCGATCACCCGGCACAGACGAAACGCCGAATACGCCATCAGCGACGACCCCACCACCAGTAATCCCGCAGCATTTTCTGCCGCCGCCATGGCCCGCGCCGCCGTCGGCTGCGCCACGTTCTCACCGAAAAACACCACGTCCGGTTTCATCCGTTCACCCTCGCAATACGGGCATTGCGGAGTCTGGAAGCGTGCTTCGAAGGCCGGATCGAGCAGGGTATCGCCGTCCGGCGCCTGCACCGCGTCGACCCCGGCCAGATAGGGATTCTGCTCGACCATCCGCTGCTGAATGTCGTCACGCGCGCTGCGCTGGCCGCAATCCAGGCACAGCACCCGGTGCAGGCTGCCATGCAGTTCGATCACGTCCTGACTGCCGGCCTGATCGTGCAACGTGTCGACGTTCTGCGTGATCAAGGCACTGATCAGTCCCCGGCGCTGCAACTCGGCCAGTGCTTGATGCGCTGCATTCGGCCGCGCCTGGCGCACCCGTGGCCAGCCGAGCATGGCCCGCGCCCAGTAGCGGCGACGGGATTCCGGAGCGGCGAGAAATTCCTGATACATCATCGGCTGCCGGCCCCGGCGTACACCCTCACTGTCGCGGTAATCCGGGATGCCCGACGGCGTGCTGATGCCCGCGCCGGTCAGCACCACAAAGCCGCCATCGGCCATGGCTTGGTGCAGGGTGTCGAGGTGTTCGCGGGTCGGGCTGTCGAGCATGGTCAGCACTCCGGGGAGGACGATGCCCGCAGGTTAGCATTAACCGTGTGGCGAGGGAGCTTGCTCCCGCTGGACTGCGCAGCAGGCCTGTTTTGGGCTTGCTTTGCAATCCGACGGGAGCAAGCTCCTTCGCCACAGGTGATAGCGGTGATTTATTTGCGCGCCTCCAGAATCAGATTGAACGGCGTCTGCGTCGCCCGGCGAAAATGCTTGAACCCGGCCTCGGTAAACACCTTGCGCAAGCGCATTTCACCGGCCTGCGCACCCAGCCCCAGGCCAACTTCCTGGGACAGCGAATTCGGCGTGCAGATAAAGGTCGAGGCCGCGTAAAACAGGCGTCCGACCGGGTTGATGTTGTCGTCCAGCGCATCATTGGCAAACGGCTCGACCAGCAGCACCGTGCCGTCGTCCTTCAATGATTCGAACGCATGCCGTGCGGCGCCGACCGGGTCGCCCATGTCGTGCAGACAGTCGAAATAGCAGATCAGGTCATAGTCGTCGCCGGGGTAGCTTTTGGCGTCGTTCTGGAAGAATTTCGCCCGGCTGCTGACGCCGCCTTCTTCGGCGCGCTGGGTGGCGACGGTGATCGACGGCGCGTGATAATCGAAACCGACGAAGCGCGAGTTGGGATACGCCTGGGCCATGATCACCGTCGAGGCGCCGTGGCCGCAGCCGATGTCGGCGACTTTGGCGCCTTTTTCGAGTTTGGCGACCACGCCGTCCAGCGCCGGCAGCCATTCAGCGATCAAGTGACCTTTGTAGCCGGGGCGAAAGAAGCGTTCGGTGCCGCTGAACATGCACGGATGGTGATCGCCCCAGGGCAGGGCGCCATTGCCGCGCATGGCTTTGACCAGTTTGTCCTTGTCGTGGAAAAACGAGGCCACCACACCGAGCCCGCCGGCGACGTACACCGGCGAGTCTTCCACGGCCAGTGCCAGCGCCTGCTCTTCCGGCAACCGAAACTGGCCATCGTGATGCTCCATATAGCCGGACGCGACATGTGCGCTGAGCCATTCGCGTACCAGACGCGGGTTGCAGGTGGTTTTTTCGGCGAGGGCTTGCGGGGTGATCGGCTGACTGTCGGCCATCGCCCGGTACAGCCCGAGTTCTTCGCCAACGATGACGTTCGCCAGCATCGCGGCGCCGCCCATGTCGTTGACCAGTTTGCCCATGAAGGCGTTGAGTCGTGTTTCGTCCATCACGAGTGCTCCTGATACAGGATCACCGTCCGGTGGCAAAACGTTGTCGAGGCATGGGCCGCTGGGCGGTGGTCACAGAAGTGGGCAGGGCACAGCTGACGTCGTCCTGCAATCCCCCTCGACTGGGTAATGAATCAGTCTAGCCGGGCTGGGGCAAGATGCAGTGTTTGTGCGCCATGCAAATTCCAATGTGGGAGCGGCGGTACGAAGCTTCGACTTGCTCGCGAACGCGGTGTGTCAGTCGATGCATCAGGGGCTGATACGCCGCTTTCGCGAGCAAGCCCGCTCCCACAGGTGATTGGTGTGGGGATCAGCGCAGGGGCAATTTCAACTCCGCGCACAGGCCTCCGCCCTCGCGGTTGCTCAGGGTCAGTGATCCGCCGAGTGCCATGGCCAGTTGCTGGGCGATGGCCAGGCCCAGGCCGGTGCCGCCGGTGCTGCGGTTGCGCGAGTTTTCCACCCGGTAGAACGGCTGCATGACCTGTTGCAACTCGGCTTCGGCAATGCCTGGCCCGCGATCGAGGATTTTGATGCAAAGACCATCGTCGATATCGACCTGCAACTGCGCGGCACCGGCGAATTTCAGTGCGTTGTCGGTCAGGTTCACCAGCACCCGGCGCAGGGCCTGGGGACGGGTATCGATCACCGCCGCGCTCTTGCCGCTCAGCTGCACGTCCTTGCCCATGTCCTGATAGTCGAACACCAGGCTGTCGAGGAACGAGTCGAGGTCGGTGCGCCGGCTTTCCTCGGTCGAGCCGTGGATGCTGCGAGCGTACGCCACGCCTTCGCGCACCAGATGCTCCATCTCGCCGAGGTCGTTCCACAGTTTGTCTTTCTCGACCGAGTCGTCCATGAACTCTGCGCGCAATTTCATGCGGGTGATCGGGGTTTGCAGGTCATGGGAAATCGCCGCCAGCAGTTGCATGCGCTCCTTCAGATACGCAGCGATGCGCGCCTGCATCGCGTTGAAGGCCCGTGCGGCGTAGGCCACTTCGGTCGGGCCGTGTTCGTCGAGCATCACCGGGTGCGCGTTGGGGTCGAGGGATTCCACGGCATTGGCGAGGCGGGCGAGGGGGCGTATGGCAATGCGCACCGCCAGCCAGGTGCAGGCGATCAGCAGCGCCAGTTGCCCGAGCAATACCCCCGGCAGCCACGGCGACAGCGGCGGCATGGCCGGACGCACATCGATGGTCAACGGGCTGCCGTCGCTGAGGCGCAAATGGGCCTGGAAGTGTTTTTTCTCTGCGGAAAATCGGCTGAAGGACAGCGGATGGGCGCCGCCGATCGCACCGCTGATCGAGGTCGCGGCCACCGGTACCTCCTCGGCGTCGAGCAGGGCGCCGGGATCGCCGTCGTTCAACCGATAATCGTAGTTGGTGCGAGCCAGTCGTGGCAGCCAGGCGGGGCGTTCCTGCGCGGGCAGGCGGTCGAGGATGGCAACCGACGTCGAAACGTCGTTTTGCATATTGCTGAGCATGGTGCTTCTGGCGCTTTGGAAACGCTCGTAATACTGCGCGCCAAACGACAGGGCCTGGGCCAGGATCAGCCCGATCAGAAAGATCAGCGACAACCGCGAAGCCAGGGTGCGTGGCCAATGCAGCTTGAGGCTCATGCCGAGGCCCCGAGGATTTCCACCGGTAGCGAAAAAACATAACCCTCGCTGCGCACGGTTTTGATGTAGGCCGGCTCACGCGCATCATCAAGCAGGCGCTGGCGCAAACGGCTGACCAGCAGATCAATCGAGCGATCAAACAGATCGGCTTCGCGGCCCTGGGTCAGGTTGAGTAACTGATCACGGCTGAGCACCCGTTGTGGATGATCGAGGAACACCCGCAGCAAACGGTATTCGGCACCACTGAGGGCGACCAGTGTGCCGTCATTGTCCAGCAGATGCCGGGCCGAGGTGTCCAGTTGCCAACGGCCGAAGGCCAGCAGGCGACCGCTTTCGGTGACCACCAGATTCGGCGGCAGCATGCGTGTGCGCCGCAGCACCGCGTTGATCCGCGCCAGCAGTTCGCGGGCGGCGAACGGCTTGGTCAGGTAATCGTCGGCGCCCATTTCCAGGCCGATGATGCGGTCGGTTTCATCGTTGCGCGCCGTGAGCATCAGCACCGGCGTGGCCTTGTGCTTGCCCACGCGCAATTCGCGGCACAGCTGCAGGCCATCGTCGCCGGGCATCATGATGTCGAGCACGATCAGGTCGACAGTGTTGGCTTCGAGAAAACTGCGCATCTGCCGACCATCGGCGACCACGGTGGTGCGCAGTCCGTTCTTCTTCAGGTAATTGCCGACCAGCTCGCGGATCTCGCGGTCGTCGTCGACGATAAGGATGTGATCGACATGTTCCATCGGTGCAGAACCTCTATCAAAGGGCAATGCCATGCAGTCTATCGAGCCTGCGCCGGCTTGCCTGCCCGGGTTTGTATTGCAGTGTATCTGGCGTAATGGCGGATACACACACATGCAAAAACGCGATTTTTTCAGGGTTTTGTATCGCTGTGTATCTCCGGGCGGTGGGGATACACAGTGATTGATAGCGGCCGTTTCCTGACACAGACGCGATACCTCACGCGCCTCAAATAGGCTCCATCGAGGCCCACACAACTTGCCTCGGCTCAACCCATACAAGCCTTGAGGAAACCACCATGACGCACAAAACCGTTGTCGCCGCCTGCCTGTTCGCCGCCCTGAACATCTGCACCCTGTCGGCCCGGGCCGAATCCGATTTCAGCCCGCACACCTACACCTACGGCACGCACCTGGACATCCAGAAAGTGCTGTCGATGACCGAGGACAACGCGGTGAACTGCGGCATTATCGATGCGCGCATGACGTACCTGGATTCGGCCGGAAAAACCCAGGTGCTGGATTACCGCAAATTTGCCGATGGCTGTAACAACCAGAACTGAGTGCTCAGATGCATCGACAGTCACCGCCCGCGCATATCAATGGCTCACAGGTCGCGCACCATGAGCCATTGCTCGTTGTCCCAGGCGCGAAAGCGCTCCAGCACTGTCCAGCCGCGTTTCGCGTAGTAGTCCTGCTTGTTCTGTGTGTGCAGATAGAAACGTGCGAAACCGCGCTGTTTCGCCGCCTGGCTGATGCCATCGATCAACCGCTCTGCCAGCCCCTGGCCACGAGCTTGCGGGCTGACAAACACGCACGCCAGCCAAGGGCCGAGATCCGGACGCAGGGCCAGATCCGCCCGGGCCAGCGCCGCACCGCCGAGCAGACGCTCGCCGTCCAGCGCAATCAGGCATGACCAGTCGCCATTGTTCTGGCCGGCAGCGAACTCGCGTTGCCATTCGGCCAAGGGTTGCTCGGCGTATTCGTAGGCGAACTGGCGGTGGATCCACTCGGCGTAAGTGTCGCTGTGCTGCGGGTGATTGACGAGCCATTCAAAACGCAGGGACATGATGGAATCCATTCACGGAAGACGGGAAGGCATAAAAGCCGATTGCCCCACGCAATGGCAATCTCGGAGTGTCTCGAGGCCTTTACAAAAAACCGCCACTCATCGGCCCGGCCGTTGTTTTGCCGGCTCTTCGGACGATTGGCAGGGACGCCATCGACCCTCGGCGCGATAGTGGATGAGCAGGGCCACTGCCGTCCCTGTCACTGATAAAAAGAACGCGAGGTTGCCATGCCGAAATTCGTGATTGAACGCGAGATTCCAGGGGCCGGAAAGCTGTCGCCGCAAGAACTCCAAGCCGTGTCGCAAACCTCCTGCCAGGTGTTGCGTGAACTCGGGCCACAGGTGCAGTGGCTGCAGAGTTACGTCACCGCCGACAAAATCTATTGCGTCTACATCGCCCCTGACGAAGAGCAGGTGCGCGAGCACGCCAGGCTGGGTGGATTCCCGGCCAACAGCGTGGCGCGGGTGATGACGGTCATCGACCCGACCACGGCCGAATGAAGTCCTTCTACCTGCTGCGGAGCACGATTGATGAGTACTCCCATTGATCTGACGGGTCTGAAAGAGCGCCAGAAAGTCGCCTGGGCCAGCGGTGATTACGCGGTGATCGGTACCACCTTGCAGATCGTCGGCGAAAACCTCGCCGAGGCCTGCGACCTGCACTGCGATGAGGAAGTGCTGGATGTCGCCGCCGGTAACGGTAATGCGACTCTGGCGGCGGCGCGACGTGGTTGTCAGGTGACCTCGACCGACTATGTCGCGGCGCTGCTGGAGCGGGGACAGGATCGGGCACGGGCCGAGCATCTGGATGTGATTTTTCAGGTCGCCGATGCCGAAGCGTTGCCGTTCGCCGACGAGAGTTACGACGCGGTGCTGTCGACCTTTGGCGTGATGTTTGCCCCGGATCAGGCGACTGCCGCAGCGGAACTGGCGCGGGTCTGCCGAAGGGGCGGGCGCATCGGTCTGGCGAACTGGACGCCGGAAGGTTTCGTCGGCCAGATGTTCAAGGTTCTCGGTCGCCACGTGCCACCCCCCGCCGTGGCCCAGCCGCCGTCGAACTGGGGCACTGAAGCGTGGTTGCACAGCCACTTCAATGAGCGCGAATTTCTGCTGCAGGTCACCCGCCGCACCTTCAATTTCCGCTATCGCTCGGCGGCGCATTTCATCGACATTTTCCGTCACTGGTACGGGCCGGTGCACAAGGCATTTGCGGCATTGCCGCCGGAAAGCGGGCAGGCGCTGGAGAGTGATCTGGCGGATCTGCTGAACCGCTCGAACCGGGTGGGAGAGACGTCACTGGTGGTGCCGAGCGAGTATCTGGAGGTGGTCATCAACAAGCGCTGAATGTTCAGAATCATGCCAAAACCTGTGGGAGCTGGCTTGCCAGCGATGGCGGCCGTCCTGTCCAAACGATGTCGACTGGCAGTCCGAAATCGCTGGCAAGCCAGCTCCCACAGGTATTCGTGATTGGCAGGTCTGGTGCTATTTCAGGTGCGGCCGATCAAACCACTCCAGCGCCGTACGCCAGATGCAGATCCCCAGAAAGTACGCCGACGCCAGCAACCACAAACCCATCACCAGCGGATTGATCATCGGGTGATTAAGCACCAGCGACAGGCTGCACAGCAGCCAGATGGCCGTCACCGCGATGTTGATCGGCATGAACCGGCGTACCCGGAACGGGTGCAGGAACTTCATGCGGGTCACGGTCAGCAGCGCCAGACCGATGATGGTCAGAAAGGTGATCCACGGCCCTGGATCGATGATGTACAGGCACAGGGCAACCACGTTCCACGCGGCGGGGAAACCGACGAAATAGTTGTCCTTGCTCTTCATGTTGACGTTGCAGAAACAGAACAGCGACGACACCAGAATCAGCGATACGCTCAGCAGCAGGGTGTAGTCGGGCAGGGGAATGTAGCGATAGATGAACAGCGCCGGAATGAACACGTAGGTCAGGTAGTCGATCACCAGATCGAGGATCGAGCCGTCGAAACTCGGCAGCACCGACTGCACATTGACCTTACGCGCTAGCGCTCCGTCGAGACCGTCGACGATCAATGCCACGCCCAGCCACATCAGGCAGTGAGTCGGCTGGTTTTCCAGCAGGGCGAGGGTCGCCAGAAAGGCTGTGACCACGCCGGTCGCGGTAAAACCATGGGCGCCCCATGCTTTGAGCCTGGCGATGTGTACGGTCGATATCACAGGGGCGTTCTCCAGAAAAATGAAGCATGCCGGTTATCACCCTCGGGCAAAGGGCGCCGGCAAACCGGGTCGGGGTTGCAGCTATCGACCGGTTTGGCCGGGATAAGGTTCACCACCTTTGAATCTTAGCTGCCCGCACAAAAAATACCTCGGCGAAATCTGCCAGCGTCAGCCAGACGGTGCTGGCGCGCCGGCGTCGGCGGTCTATTGTTGCCTGACGCATTTATTGCCAATGGCTGAGGACGAGATCATGAACACCAGTGATTTGCTCGAACAACTGCTGCGGGGCCAGGCCTCGGTGGGACAACAAGGTGCTGGTTCGGCCGGCGCTGGGCTGGGTGGATTGGGCGATTTGCTTGGCGGTCTGTTGGGTGGCGGTGCAGGCCCCGGCGGCAGTGCGGTGCAGTCCGGAGGGCTGGGCGGTTTGGGCGGTTTGCTCGGTGGCCTGCTCGGCGGCGGTAGCGGTGGTGGCTTGGGCGGCGCGCTGGGTGGGGCACTCGGTGGCGGCGGAACACAAAGTCGTTCCGGCGGCACCAATTATGCGGCGCTGGCCTCATTGGGAATGATGGCGTTCCAGGCGTATCAGGCCTGGCAGCGCAGTCAGGCGTCGGCGGCGCCACAACAGATTCCGCCAACCGCAAATCTGCTGGCCGGGCCCGAAGTCGAGGAGCACGGGCATGCTGTGCTGCGGGCGCTGATCGCGGCAGCCAAGGCTGACGGCGAGATCGACCCCCGGGAACAACAGATGATCAACAGTGAAATCAGCAAGCACACCGACGATCCGCAATTGCAGCAGTGGTTCGAAAGCGAAGTCGCCAAATCGCTGGACGCCAACGAAGTCGCCACGGCTGCAAACGGCGACCAGGCCATGGCCGCCGAGATGTACCTGGTCAGCGTGATCCTGGTGGACGATCAGCAAGACGCCGAACGCAACTACCTGGATGAACTGGCTGCCGCGCTGCAGATCGACCCGCAATTGCAGGTGCATCTGGAGGCTCAGGCCAAAGGTCAGGCCTGAAGCACCGTCAAAAATCGCGGTCTCGGGCAGCCCTTGCCGGGACCGCGATGCTCCGTCCGTCAGGGCAATTTTCATGTCGATTGAATTTTTCTCCGTAGCGGTTGCTCTGCTGATGTAGAGGCGTGAAACAACGCCCTGACCGGCCAACCGAACGAGAACACTGACATGACTGCCCTGACCCCTCTGCAGGCGCCGAGCGCGCAGCAACAGCCCATCACTGCCGACGGCGATTTGCGGCGTATTTATGAGGCACTGCTGCTTGAGGATGCGCCTGAAACCCTCGCGCGGGATTTTCTCGCCGAGCAGTTGCAACGTGCCGCGCTGTTGCCCGAAGAACTTCCGCAGGATCCGTCGGCGTGGCAAAACTGGGTCGCCGGGCACTGCACGGAAGTTGCCCGGCAGTACGCCGATTACCTGCAACAACGCCAGGCCGGCGGACCGCGCCAGTTTTTCAGCAACAAGGCTCACGCGTTGTACTTTCTGCAAGCCGTGGCGCCGACCAAACTGGTGGATGGCGCGTGGCTGTACGGTTTGTTGGCGCAGTGGCGCGACCCGCGTTTCGACGGGTTGCTGTGTACCTATCTGGAAGAATTGGGCGACGGCAATCCGGCGCAAAACCACGTGGTGATCTACCGCAAACTGCTCGCTGAGCACGGTTTGCAGGACGCCAGCGCGATTGCCGATGAACGCTACTTGCAAGGCGCGCTGCAACTGGCACTCGGTGCCTGTGGCGAAAGCTTGCTGCCGGAGGTGATCGGCTACAACCTCGGCTACGAACAACTGCCGCTGCACTTGCTGATCAGTGGCTATGAACTCAGCGAGTTGGGCGTTGATCCTTACTACTTCACCCTGCATGTGACCATCGATAACGCCAGCACCGGCCATGCGCAAAAAGCCGTGCAGTCGGTGCTCGACCTGTTGCCGCTGGAAGCCGATCGCGGCGAATTCCTGCGCCGGGTATCGCTGGGCTATCGACTCAACGACCTGGGGCAGGGCAGCCGCGCGATCATCGAAGGTTTTGACCTGGAGCAGGAAGTGCTGGCGATGCTAGAGCGCAAACGCCCGTTCGGTCAGCACATGCATTCCGACTACTGCCGTTTCGAAGGCAAAACCGTCAATCAATGGCTGGCCACGTCCGAGCAACTGCCCGGATTTCTTCAGGCGATGCAGGATAAAGGCTGGATCAAACGCAACGAAGATCCGCAAGCCAGCCGTTTCTGGCAGTTGATCGACGGCGACGGTGCGGCGATGTTCGGCGTGTTCAGTCCGTATGAAAAGCAGCTGCTGCACGACTGGATTGCCGGTGACTGGACCCCATCCGACCAACGCAAAGCGCCACGACGCAGCCATCAGGTCGCCACCCCGGACGCCGCCGTGCCCGAACACGATCCCGATGTGCAGCGCCTGACATCTGCGCTGCAAGGTCAGGACGGTCACGCGCAAATGGCCACGCTGATCCCATGGTTGGCACCGGCCCGCCATGCCCACCCGGCGGGGCTTCTGGCGACGCGTCGCTTCATCGAACTCAAATCCAGTCTGCGTTAAGGAAATCCCCATGAATCAGGAAGAACAACTGTCCGCCAACGACCTGACGCTGCTGCAACTCGGCCGGCGCTTGCAGGCCGACGGCTACCGTTTCATCACGCCGACGCCCTTGACCCATCAGCGGGTCAATCAGCGCGACGAAGGGCAGATCGCCGATACCCTGCGCGACGTTTTCGGCTGGTCGCGGCCGTTCGAACCTGGCTTGCTGTCCGCCGATGAACAGCGGCAGTTGCAGGATGCGCAAGTGATTGACGTCTACGACGGCCGCTTGAAAAGCCGGGTGCGCTGGTCGAGTCTTGATGACTTGTTGTTCGTGCATTCCGGCTTTCCCACCGATGCCGCCGATTCGGTGTTTTTCGGCCCGGACACCTACCGTTTCGCGCAGCTGATTCACGCGCATCTGCAACAGAGCTTCGCGCCGATTCAGCGTGCGGTGGACATTGGCTGCGGCGCCGGCGTCGGCGCCATCCTGATTGCCCGCGCACGGCGTGAAGCGCAGGTGCTGGCGGTGGACATCAACCCCGCAGCGCTGCGCTTGACCGCGATCAACGCGGCATTGGCCGAAGTCGCGAATGTCGAGGTGCAGGCCAGTGATGTGCTGCAGGGCACCGAAGGCAATTTCGACCTGATTGTCGCCAACCCGCCGTACATGGCCGATCCGGCCGGGCGTGCTTATCGGCATGGCGGTGGCTCGCTCGGCGCCGGCCTGTCGCTACGCATCGTCGAGCAGGCGCTCAATCGGCTGGCCCCCGGTGGCTCCTTGTTGCTGTACACCGGCGTGGCGATGGTCGATGGCCGCGATCCGTTTTTCGACACTGTGGTGCCGCGCCTGGATTCGACGCGATTCGGCTGGACCTATCGCGAACTGGATCCTGACGTGTTCGGTGAAGAGTTGTTGAACCCCGGTTACCAGCGCGTGGACCGGATCGCCGTGGTCGCGCTGACCGTGACCCGCATTGGCTGACACAAGGCAGGTGCGCCATGACCAGGAACCTTGACGACTACAATCGCATGCGCGACTTTTCCGCGACCTCGGAGCCCGCTGCCGTCAAGCGTCGTGGCCGCAGCAAGGCCACTGAGCATGCGCTGCAGTTCTGCATCCAGAAGCACGACGCTTCGCACCTGCATTATGACTTTCGCCTCGAACTCGATGGCGCACTGAAGAGCTGGGCGGTGCCCAAGGGGCCGTCGCTCGACCCCAAGGTCAAGCGTCTGGCGGTGCACGTCGAAGACCATCCGCTGGACTACGCGACGTTCGAGGGCAGCATTCCCGAGGGGCATTACGGTGCCGGCGATGTGATTGTCTGGGATCGTGGCGTGTGGATTCCGCAGGAGGATCCGGCCAAGGCTTACGCCAAGGGCAAACTCAAGTTCGAGCTGCAGGGCGAGAAGCTGTCCGGGATCTGGAATCTGGTGCGCACGCACATGCCGGGCAAGAAGGAAAACTGGTTTCTGATCAAACATCAGGACAGTGCGGCGCGCCCGCAGGACGACTACGATGTGCTCAGCGCCGAGCCGGACAGCGTGCTCAGCGAGCGCACCCTGATCAGCAAACCCAAGCTCGCCGCCGAGCAAGTCAAGCCCGTGAAAAAGGCCCCGGCGAAACCGCGCAAAGCGGCATCCGGGACGCTCACGGGTGCGCGCAAGGCCAAACTGCCGGCGCAGCTCAAACCGGAACTGGCGACGCTGGTCGACAGCGCACCGGAAGGGCAGTGGAGCTACGAGATCAAGTTCGACGGCTACCGGATCCTGGCGCGCATCGATCACGATCAGGTGCAACTGTTCACCCGCAACGGTCACGACTGGACGCACAAACTGCCGCAACAGGCGCAAGCCCTCGCTGAGCTGGGGCTTGAATCGGCATGGCTGGACGGCGAAGTGGTGGTCACCAACGAGCAGGGTGTGCCGGATTTTCAGGCGTTGCAAAACGCCTTCGAAGCCGGGCGCAGCGGCAGCATCATGTACTACCTGTTCGACATGCCGTACCTCAACGGTGTCGACCTGCGCGAAGTGCCGGTCGAGGAGCGTCGCGCGGCGTTGTCCACGGTACTCGGCGGGCATGAGCAGCCGTTGCTGCGCTTCTCCGAAGCCTTCGATGAAACGGCGGACGCACTGCTCAACAGCGCCTGCCAGATGCAGATGGAGGGGCTGATCGGCAAACGCCTCGGCTCGCCTTACGTTTCGCGGCGCAGCAGTGACTGGATCAAGCTCAAGTGCAAGCATCGGCAGGAATTCGTGGTCGTCGGCTATACCGATCCGAAAGGTGCGCGCAGTGCCTTCGGCGCGTTATTGCTGGGCCTGCATGATCGCGACAGCGGCGAGTTGCGCTATGCCGGCAAGGTCGGCACCGGCTTCAATGAAATTACATTGAAGAGCATCCTCGCCCAGCTCAAGCCGTTGCAGGTGAAGAAGGCTGCGGTGGTCAATCCGCCGAGCGGCTTTGAGGCCAAAGGCGTGCATTGGCTCAAACCGAATCTGTTGGCAGAAGTGGCGTTCGCCGAAATGACCAAGGATGGCTCGGTACGCCACGCCGTGTTCCATGGTCTGCGCAATGACAAACCGGCCAGGTCGATTACCGAGGAGCGCGCGAAACCCGTGAAGACTTCAGCGAAAGCCACCCCGTCGAAAAAAGCTGCCTCGTCGAAGAAAGCTGCAGAATCAAAGAAAGCTACGGAGCCGAAGAAAGCCGAAGCGGCGCCATCACAGCTCGGACTCGCCAGCGGCAAAGTGCGCATCACTCACCCCGATCGGGTGATCGATGCGGTCAGCGGCACCACCAAGATGCAACTGGCCGAGTATTACGCCAGCGTTGCCGAGTGGATTCTGCCGCAGCTCAAGGATCGCCCGGTCGCGCTGGTGCGGGCACCGGATGGCATTGCCGGCGAACTGTTTTTCCAGAAAAACGCCGAGCGCCTGGCGATCCCCGGCATTACCACCCTGGACAAGGACGTCACCGGGCAACCGGTGATGCTGATCAACAACGCCGAAGCCTTGATCGGCGCAGTGCAGATGAGCACGGTCGAATTGCACACCTGGAACGCCACCACCGTCGATCTGGACAAGCCTGACCGTTTCGTCCTCGATCTCGACCCGGATCCCGCGCTGCCGTGGAAAAGCATGGTCGAAGCCACTGCGCTGACCCTCACCGTGCTGGATGAACTGGGGCTCAAGGCCTTTCTCAAGACTAGCGGCGGCAAAGGCATTCACCTGGTGGTGCCGTTGACCCGCAAGCATGGCTGGGACGAGGTCAAGGATTTCAGTCACGCGATCGTCAGTCACATGGCCAAGCTGTTGCCGGAACGCTTCTCCGCGGTGTCCGGGCCGAAAAATCGTGTCGGGCGGATCTTCATCGACTACCTGCGCAACGGCCTGGGCGCCACCACCATTTGTACCTACGCCGCGCGAACCCGCGAGGGCCTGCCGGTGTCGGTACCGCTGTTTCGCGAAGAGGTGGCCGAGATCAAGGGTGGCAATCAGTGGAACATCAGCAATGTCCATGAGCGTCTGAACGAAGTCGGCGATGAGCCGTGGGCCGACCTGAAGAAAACCCGCCAGAGCATCACCGCCGAGATGCGCAAGCGGGTTGGCATGAAAAAATGATCAGGTGTCGCGCAGCAAGTCGTGAGCGTTGAGCAGCTCGAAAGCGATTTCGGGGCGGTTGTTCAGGCCTCGGCGAATGGCCGCCGGAATTGATTTGCGGGTCTTGCGGCACAGTCCCGGCAACGCCTCGATCTGAATCTCAATGCCGAGCATGCTGCGTACCTCATGAAACCCCGGAGCGACTTCCACACGCAGGCCCAACTGTTCGTGCATGCGCTGTTGCAGATGCCGCAAATACGCGAGGTCTTTGAGTTGTTCCAGCCGGGCGAGGAGGATTTTTTCCTGCTCGCGGGTCAGGCGCAGAATGCGCAGATCCGTGCCCGGCGCTTCCAGCAACGCGTCGCGCCCGCAATCGCAGGCGCCGGGCGGGCAGGGTGAGCGCAAAGGCGCAGGAGGCGCAAGAGTCGTCATGGCCTCCATCATAGAGGCCGTCAGACGGTTTTGCCTATGCGCCCTCAGCTGCCGTCCATCGGCCGCTGCATCCCTGGCAACTACTGATTCAGGCCTTCGTAATGCACCAGAATCGCGTTGGCGAGGTCTTCATCGCTGGCATTGAGGCCGGGGTTGTCGTGCCGCACCTGTTGCAGTACCGACTCAAGATAAACCCCACGGATGGCCCCGCCGCTGGCGACGAACGCTGACAGGTCGTCGCGCGCCGGGATCACCATTTTGTGATCCTTGAAGGTCGAGTACAGCGACGCGGAAACGCCCGCCGAGGTGGCGACGTCTCCGGCATCGACACGGGCCAGCGCCGAGCCGACAGGGAGGCAGAGCAGGAGAGAAGAAATGAGCACTAACTTGCGCATGACGATGTTCCTCCACAAGCGCGAAGCAAAAAGGAAGGACTACATAATCTCAGAGGTGCGACCTTTGCCGGAGTTCCGTTCGAACGCGTGGATACTTGCTGAAACGCTCTGAAGCGGCACATCTGCACAAATAAGCTTAGCTGAAATCCTGAAAGGCGCATTCGGCGCGCCTCACGGAGGAACCCACAGTGTCGATCAAATTGCGTTTGCTGTTGCTGATTGCCACCAGTCTGTTGACGGCGCTGATCGTGAGTCTGGTCAGCTATGTGGGGAATACGCGCATGTCCGCAGCGGTGAACGACAACGCGGTGAGCATGACCGCGCTGCGCAATCACATGGAAGCCGACATGATGCACGACGCGCTGCGGGCCGACGTGTATTCGGCGATGCTTGTGGGCCTGGGCAAAAGTACCGGCACGGCCGCAGAGGTGCGGGACTCGATCAACGAGCACGCCACGCATTTTCGCGAAGTGCTGGATGAAAACCTCAAATTGCCGGTCAACCCGACGATCAAGTCTGCGCTGGAACACGTCAAGCCCAGCCTGGATACCTACATCGCGGCGGCCGAACGCATCGTCAGCCTGGCACTGGACAATCCGGACAGCGCGCAACGGGAACTGGGCACGTTCAATGCGGCCTTCAGTCAGCTCGAAGAGCAGATGGCGGCCCTCAGCGAACTGATCGAAAGCAACACCCGTGACACCAGCCAGGCCACCGAAAGCGCCATTCGCAACGCCAACATCGCCCTCGGCGCAGTATTGCTGGCCAGCCTGCTGCTGTTATTGGCGCAAGGGCGCTGGGTGACCCGCAGCATCATGGGCCCGTTGAAATCCGCTAACCAGATCGCGCAGAGCATTGCCCACGGCAACCTCAGCGAACCGATCAGCGAGCCGACCGGCAAGGACGAGGCCAGTACGCTGATCCGCAGCCTGGCGACCATGCAGCGCGACCTGCGCAACATGATCGACGTCGTTCGGCGCAACGCCCATGGCGTCAGCGGCATGAGCGAGCAGTTGAGCCACGGCTGCCATCAGGTCGCTGACAGCAGTCAACAGCAAAGCGCCGCGGCCGGCACCATGGCCGCCGCCGCGAGCCAGATGACCGCCAGCATCGAGGAAATCACTCGTCATGCCGAACGCGCGCTGGGCATGGCCAATCAGGCCGAGTCGCTGGCCAAGAGCGGCGGGCAGGTGATCCATAAGGTGGTCAGCGACATGGACGACATCGCCCGCTCGGCGCAACAGTCGGCGCAGGTCATCCGCACGCTGGATCAGGAGTCCGAAGGCATCTTCAACATCATTCAGGTGATCAAGAGCATCGCCGACCAGACCAACCTGCTGGCGCTCAACGCGGCCATCGAAGCCGCGCGGGCTGGCGAGCAGGGGAGGGGTTTTGCCGTGGTTGCCGACGAAGTGCGCAGCCTGGCGGCGCGCACCAGCGCCTCAACGCAGGAAATCGCCGCGATGGTTGCACGGATCCAAAACAGCACCCGCGAGGCGGTCAGCAGCATGGAGGCCGGGGTGGCCCAGGTGGACAAGGGCATGGCGGTCACGGCTGAAGTCGAACGAGCGATACGCGAAATCCTCGACGCCACCCTCAGCACCACGCAACTGGTCAACGACATCACTCGCACCATTGGCGAGCAAAGCCAGGCCAGCAACGAAATCGCCCATCAGGTGGAAATGATCGCGGGCATGTCGGAGGGCAACAGCAAAGTGATCGGGCAGACGGCCAATACCACCGATGAACTGTCGAGTCTGGCGGGGGCGTTGGCGTTGTCGGTGGATCGGTTTCGGTTGTAACGCCGCCATCGCGAGCAGCCCATTCCTTGTAGGAGCGAGCCTGCTCGCGATGGGGCCAGCCCAGCCACCACAGGTTTCGGGATCATGTTCAGCCCATACCGGCCGATAACGCCCACAGCGGAAAAAGACTCTCAAGTCGGGAACAGACGCGCGGGTTTGCCCTGACGTGATATTCTTCGCGCCAACTTGGTTTGACCTTATTCGGTTTGCCTGCCTTTGGGGCGGGCTGACGGAATCCCTGTCGCTCAAGTAGCTGAAGCCAATAATGATAAGAAGTCAGTTCAGAAGGGACATTAACTGAGGTCGATGCGGTACGTCGGCCTTGTGTGCCCACCCGTCAAAATTGAAGTGTGCCGGAATCTGCGACGCGAGCCTGAGCGTCATCAAAGCGGATCGCATACAGATAACAGCGGCGGGCGGAAGGCGTTTTATCATAGGTGCAACGGATGTTTAAGAAAGTGAACACAGCCTTGCTCGGGCTGGCTTTGGCGATGGGGATGTCGTCCGCCAATGCTGCAGAAGCAAAGAAAGTCGACGTTCTGCTGATCGGCGGCGGCATCATGAGCACCACCCTGGGTGTGTGGATCAATGAGCTGGAGCCAAGCTGGTCGATGGAAATGGTCGAGCGCCTCGACGGCGTCGCCCTGGAAAGCTCCAACGGCTGGAACAACGCCGGTACCGGTCACTCCGCCCTGGCTGAGCTGAACTACACCCCGGAAGACGACAAAGGCAACGTGACGATCCCGAAAGCGGTCGAGATCAACGAAGCGTTCCAGGTGTCCCGTCAGTTCTGGGCCTGGCAGGTTCAGCAAGGCGTTCTGAAGAACCCTCGCTCGTTCATCAACACCACGCCGCACATGAGCTTCGTGTGGGGCGATGACAACATCAAGTTCCTGAAAAAGCGCTACGAAGCCCTGCAAGCGAGCCCGCTGTTCGCCGGCATGCAGTACTCCGAAGACCCGGCTGTGATCAAGAAGTGGGTCCCGCTGATGATGGAAGGGCGTGACCCGAACCAGAAAATCGCGGCCACCTGGAGCCCGCTGGGTACCGACATGAACTTCGGCGAAATCACCCGCCAGTTCGCCGGTTACCTGCAGACCAAGCCTAACTTCGACCTGAAGCTGTCGAGTGAAGTCGAAGACATCACCAAGAACGCCGACGGCACCTGGCGCGTCAGCTACAAAAACCTGAAAGACGGCACCAAGACCGAAACCGACGCCAAGTTCGTGTTCATCGGCGCTGGTGGCGGCGCTCTGCACCTGCTGCAGAAGTCGGGCATTCCTGAAGCCAAGGAATACGCTGGCTTCCCGGTCGGCGGCTCGTTCCTGGTGACCGATAACCCGGCCATCGCCGAGCAGCACCTGGCCAAGGCCTACGGTAAAGCTTCGGTTGGCGCACCGCCGATGTCGGTTCCGCACCTGGACACCCGTGTTCTGGACGGCAAGCGCGTCATCCTGTTTGGCCCATTCGCGACCTTCAGCACCAAGTTCCTCAAAGAAGGCTCGTACCTGGACCTGCTGACCAGCACCACCACCCACAACATCTGGCCAATGACCAAGGTCGGCATCAAGGAATACCCGCTGGTCGAGTACCTGGCCGGTCAACTGATGCTGTCGGATGAAGACCGTCTGAACGCGCTGAAGGAATACTTCCCGAACGCCAAAGCCGAAGACTGGCGCCTGTGGCAAGCCGGCCAGCGCGTGCAAATCATCAAGCGTGATGAAGCCGCTGGCGGCGTGCTGAAACTGGGCACCGAAATCGTTGCTGCACAAGACGGCTCCATCGCCGGCCTGCTGGGCGCATCGCCAGGCGCGTCGACCGCTGCACCGATCATGCTGAGCGTGCTGCAGAAAGTCTTCAAAGACAAAGTCGCCACCCCTGAGTGGCAGGCCAAGCTGCACCAGATCGTTCCAAGCTACGGCACTCAGCTGAACAGCGATCCGGCCAAAGTGGCACAAGAGTGGGCGTACACCGCCAAGATCCTCGAACTGCCAACTCCACCGGTGATCGGTCAGGCTGCTGCCCCGGCTGCACCTGCAGCTGAAAAAGCTGAAGCACCGAAGGAAAATGCTGCACGTGACATGGCGCTGTAACTAGACGCCTGATGCACAAAAGCCCACTGAACCGGGAACGGTCAGTGGGCTTTTTTGTGGCGCCTGATCCTACTTGGGTTTCGCGCTTGCCAGATACGCACCAAGCCGCCGTCCCATCTCTTCGCCGAGGGCCTGCAAACCGCTCAACGGCCGCACCATCACCTCGAACTCGACAATCTTCCCGCTCTCATCAAAGCGAATCATGTCGATCCCCTTCAACTCCTTGGTCCCGACCTTGGCGCTGAACTCCAAAACCACATTCAAGCCATCGGCAGTCACCAGTTCGCGGTGATATTTGAAATCTTCAAACACGTCGAACACGGTGTTGAGGATCATCGTCACCACTGGCGTGCCGGGGTAAGGCGAGTGGGCCATGGGCGAGCGGAACACGGCATTGGCATCGAGCAGTTCGGGCAAGGCCTTGAGGTTGCCGGTGCGGATCATCTCGTGCCAGTGCTTTAGGGATTCGGCGGCGTTGGGTTGCAGGTTCAGTTCGGACATTGACCACTCCTGGAATTGTTGTTCTGCGCGCGACGGCAATCACTCTAGTTCAAAGCGGCGGATCACGAACCGTTGTGTGCCAATCTGAATACCAGATCATGTCCGGAGCGGATCAGATGGGCATCTGATCCGTATTTTTCTGTTGGATCTGCCTCTGTAACCGGCTCAGTCAGGCGCTCAGAATAGCCCGGCAATTCGGTCACCCGCGGCAGCCCTTCATCCCGAAGCGCCCGGTGCACCGCAAGCTCAACATTAAGGAGAGCAGCATGAACAAGATGGCGATTTTCCTCGGTGGGTTTCTGACGTTGACCATTCTGATCGGAATGCTTGCGACGATTTCTCCGGTCTGAACCCCGGTCGTTTTACACCAGACTCCAGCGCCCTTTTTGTCGAAGGGCGCAACTGTTTCTACTGCGCTGTAACTTCTCGCATCACACCGAACTGGACCGAACCGGGAGGCGGCGCAAGCGATTGAGGTGTCTGTACCAGCCTCTTCGCGAGCAAGCCCGCTTCCACATGGATTTGTGAACAACACAGATCCAGTGTGGGAGCGGGCTTGCTCGCGAAGGGGCCAGTAGCGTCACTGAAAAGCTCTCAAGCGAATCAAGGCGCGCCGAACACCATCGTCCAGTAAACCCCTTCATCACTGCGCGCCTCACTGGCGAATCCGGCACCGACCTGGGTGAACATCGGGTTCATCAGGTTGGCGCAATGGCCGGGGCTGGCCAGCCATCCGGCCATCGCCTTGCCCGGTGAACTCTGGCCGGCGGCGATGTTTTCGCCTATCTGCCGTCCCCGATAACCCGCCGCCCGGGCGCGATCTGCCGGCAGGTCGCCGTCCGGGTCGCGGTGGGCGAAATAGTTGCCGTAGGCCATGGCTTTGCTGTGGCCTTGTGCGGCGGCGCCCAGCGCGGCGTTCCAGCTCAGGGGGCGGGCGGCGGCGAAGCGTTGGCGCCCGCACATCCGTGGTCGCGCCCGGGCGGCGTTGACCTGCGCAAGCAAGGCCTTGCCGACGCTGCGGTTGTCGCCGACACGACTGTCGAGCACCGGTTGCGCCAGCACCACTTGCCATTCACCACGGGAGCGGCTGACGCCGATGTCGGCGTACTGATCGTCGAGCAGTGCGCTGCAGTGGCTGTCTTGCAGCTGTTCGAAGGCTTCCTCGGCATCCCCGGCCCCAATGATGCGGATACTGCGTACCGCCACCGCCGAATACCCCGAAGATTTCAATCTCTCGCGCAAGCCACCGCCGTAGCCATAGCCGATCGGCAGCGCCAGATTCGATTTCAGCGACAGTGGCGCCAGGCGCTGGGCCGGGCGGCGGTCGCAGCGTTGCGGATGGGCGCGGTAGTCGTTGATCGCGGCCACCAGTTGCCGCTCTTCGCTGGCGTGGGAGGTCTCGGTGAACAGTGGGGCAAGGATCAGCAGGCACAGCGAAACGAAGCGTGATGAGCGAACGACATGGCGCATGGGACGGCAGACTCAGGGAAAAAGACAGTGCTGAAGTGGGCAGCCGCGGAATACGGCGCCACTAGGACTGGGCTTTTTGCACTTGGTTCATGCTGGCCATCTGGCTTTTTTGGTGGGTGATGAAGGGGAGGGCGATCCTTGGATTTTGTGTTGTTCGCACTGGCGCCTTCGCGAGCAAGCCCGCTCCCACAGGGGATTGCATTATCAAGGTGGGAGCGAGCCTGCTCGCGAAGGGGCCAGTTCAGCCAACGCAATAATCGGCTATCAGCGATCAAGCACTTCCTGCATCCACTGCAGGTATTGCGCCTGCTCGGAAATCGAGTTGTGCCCCGAATCCGGCACCACCCGCAGCGTCGCCACGCCTTTGGGGAAGTGCGCCAGCAACCGCTGCGTACTGTCCCGTGGAATCACTTCGTCATCGCTGGCCGCCAACAGCAACGTCGGCACGCGAATGTGCGCGGCATAGCGGCCCGACTCGAAGCGATCCTTGAGCAACCATTTGACCGGAAACCACGGGTATTGGCGGACGGCAATTTCTTCGAGGCTGTTGTACGGCGTCACCAGAATCAATCTGGTCGCCGGACGCTGACTCGCCAGCCGCACCGCCACCCCCGATCCCAGGCTGCGGCCGATCACGGCAATCTGCGGATGGCTGGCGTACACCTGATCAAACAGCGCCAGCGCATCTTCGGCAATCGCTTCTTCCGAAGGTGAGCCGCCGCTGCCACCGAAGCCCCGGTAGTTCAGCAAAAACACCGCGTAGTCGGGAAAAGCCTCGCTGAACGACGGCAGATTGCGCGACACATCTTCGGCATTGCCGCCAAAGTAGATCAGCGCTTTTGGCCCGGCATGCGCGCGCGTGGTCACCCACACATCGGCCTCCGGCATCGCCAGTTTCAGCCGCGAATCTTCCGTAGTCACGGCGTTGTCAGGCTGGGGGAAATAGATCAGCGAGCGCTGAAAAATGAACAGCGCCCCGCACAGCAACAGGTAGAGGGCGATGAGCAAGGCGACGAGTGACATCAGTTTTCTGGACATTCGACTAACTTTAACGGGGCGCGGGTGTTCGCAGTCGCAGTGTAGTCCAGCGAATCCGGCTGGCCGTCGTCGCACACAACGTGCAACAGATTCACGCAGCAGGGGAACCCGCATGAGCCACACTGAGGGTTGCTCCCGTCGCCGCTTGCTCACGCTGGCTGCCGGGGTTTCGGCGGTCCTGACCTTTGACCGGGCGTTGGCCACTGCCATCACGCCGACTGCCACTTCGCCGAGCCAGGCAGGAGACCAGACCATGCAGACCCGCGCCATCCCTTCCAGCTCCGAGCTGTTGCCCATAGTGGGCGTGGGCACTTATCGCGGCTTTGACGTTGCCCCCGGCGATCCGGCTTATAAGCTATTGTCAGCAGTGCTCGACGAGCTGTTCAAAAAGGGTGGCACGTTGATCGACAGCTCGCCGATGTATGGCCGCGCCGAGCAAACTACTGGCGAGCTGCTATCGATTCACGAACCGCGTTCACCCGCGTTTCTGGCGACAAAGGTCTGGACCCGAGGGCGCAAGGAAGGTATCGCGCAGATGGAGGAATCCTTCCGTCTGCTGCGCACCGAACGCATCGACCTGATGCAGATCCACAATCTGCTGGACTGGCAGAGCCATCTGCCAATCCTGCGCGAATGGAAAGAACAGGGGCGCATTCGCTACATCGGCATCACCCATTACACGCCGTCGGCCTACGATGAAGTCGAAGCAGTGCTCAAGGCCGAACAACTGGATTTTTTGCAAATCAACTACGCCCTCGATGACCGTGGCGTGGAGAAACGCATTCTGCCGCTGTGCCGTGAACGCGGGGTGGCGGTGATCTGCAATCGGCCTTTTGGCGGCGGCGGGTTGCTCGCCCGTCTCAAGGTCAAGCCGTTGCCGGCCTGGGTCTCGGACGTGCAGGTCGACAGCTGGCCGCAACTGGCGTTGAAGTTCCTGCTGTCGCACCCGGCGGTGACCTGTGTGATTCCCGGCACCGGCAATCCGCGCTATATGGCCGACAACGCTGGTGCCGGGTTCGGGCCGATGCTCACCGATGCGCAGCGGCACCAGTTGATTGCGCTGCTGGGGTAGGCGGTCAACCGCGATACCGTAACGCCTCCACCAACAACGCGAACGCCGGCGCCGCCTGCCGTCGGCTCGGGTAGTACAGGTGGTAACCGGCAAACGTCGGGCACCAGTCTGCCAGCACTTGCACCAGACGCCCGTCGGCCAGATGCGGCGCGACGATATTTTCCGGAATGTAGCTGAGGCCGAAACCGTCGACTGCGGCGTCGAGTAGCGGGTAGACGCCATTCAGCGTGACTTGCCCGGACACTCGTACCTTGAGGCTTTCGTCACCCTTTTCGAACTCCCAGGTGTACAGCCCGCCGTTGGTGGGCAGGCGCAAGTTGTTGCAGGCGTGGTCAGTCAAGTCTCTTGGCGTTTGCGGGTGTGTACGGTTGGCGAAATAGGCCGGCGAGCCGACCACCGCCATGCGCATGTCGGGGCCGATGCGGGTGGCGATCATGCCTTGGGCCACGTCTTCGCCCAGCCGAATGCCGGCGTCGAAGCCTTGTCCGGCGATGTCGACGAAACCGTAATCGCAGATCACCTCGACGGCGATGTCCGGGTATTGGGGCAGGAATTCCTTGAGCACCGGTCGCAACAGCCAGTTCAGCGAATGGTCGGTGGCACTGATGCGGATCCGGCCGGCCGGGGTTTCGCGCAGGTTGCTCAGGGCCGCCAGTTCCTGTTCGATCTCTTCGAAACGCGGGCCGACGGTCTGCAGTAAATGTTCGCCGGCCTCGGTCGGTGAGACGCTGCGCGTGGTGCGGGTCAGCAGGCGCAGGCCCAGACGCGCTTCAAGGGCGCGAATGGTATGGCTGAGCGCCGATTGCGAAACGCCGAGTTTGGCTGCGGCTTTTGTGAAGCTGCGCTCGCGGGCCACGGCAAGGAAGGCGAGCAGGTCACTGGCGTTTTCTCGAAGCATTGATGAGTGTCCTGCATAAGTTTTTTCGAATTCTAGTCGATTATCTAAAGAGTACGGCTCGCTAAAGTGACGCAAGTTCCCTGTAGGAGCTGCCGCAGGCTGCGATCTTTTGATTTGTATTTTTCAGGATCAAGATCAAAAGATCGCAGCCTGCGGCAGCTCCTACAGGAGAGGTTTCTTGCAGATTTGGAGTCTTGTGATGAATGCACATATCTCAGGCGTCACTGTCACCCCGAATGGCTCACAAGCCTCGGCCCAAGGCCCGGCAGACTGGTTCACCGGCACTGTGCGGGTCGATGCACCGTTCAAAGGCAGCGACGCCGCGCGCGTCAGCGGCGCCACAGTGACCTTCGAGCCGGGCGCACGCACCGCGTGGCATACCCATCCGTTGGGTCAGACGCTGATCGTCACCGCCGGTTCAGGTTTTGTGCAGGAGTGGGGTCAGCCGGTTCGGCAGATCAGCCCTGGCGATGCGGTGTGGATTGCGCCGCAGGTGAAGCACTGGCATGGCGCCGCGCCGACCACGGCGATGACGCACATTGCGATTGCCGAGGTGCTGGAAGGTGAAGTGGTGGAGTGGATGGAGCAGGTGAGTGCGGCACAGTACCCGAACTGATCTCTGTAGGAGCTGCCGCAGGCTGCGATCTTTTGATCTTGATCTTCAAAAAACAGATCAAAAGATCGCAGCCTGCGGCAGCTCCTACAGGGAGTCAGATCATCTCTGGCAAGGAAGAGAGGATCTTGTCCAGCGTGATCGGATACTCGCGCACCCGCGCCCCGGTGGCGTTGTAGATCGCATTTGCCACCGCCGCACTCACGCCGCAAATCCCCAGTTCCCCCACACCCTTGGCTTTCATCGGCGATGAAATCGGATCGGTCTCATCGAGGAAAATCACCTCCTGATGCGGGATGTCGGCATGCACCGGCACCTCGTATCCGGCCAGGTCATGATTGACGAAAAAGCCCAGCCGTTTGTCCACCGCCAGCTCTTCCATCAATGCGGCGCCGACGCCCATGGTCATCGCGCCGATCACTTGGCTGCGCGCAGCTTTCGGGTTGAGAATCCGACCTGCTGCGCACACCGCCAGCATGCGCCGCACGCGGACTTCGCCGGTCGCTGCATCCACCGCAACCTCCACGAAATGCGCGCCGAAAGTCGATTGCTGATACTGCTTGGCGAGGTCGGCGAATTCGATGCTGTCCTCGGCCTCGACCACGCCATCTTTTGCCGCATCACGCAGCGGCAGGGTCTTGCCGCCGGCGCGCACCTGACCGTCAGCAAACTCGACGTCGCTGCCGCTCATGCCCAGCTTCGTCACCACCGCGTCACGCAATTTCATGCACGCGGCATACACCCCGGCAGTCGAGCAGTTGCCGCCGAACTGGCCACCGGAGCCGGACGACACCGGGAAGGTCGAATCCCCCAGATGCACGCTGACGTCCGCCAGGTCCACGCCCATCATCTCGGCCGCGGTCTGGGCGATGATGGTGTAGCTGCCGGTGCCGATGTCGGTCATGTCGGTTTCCACCGTGACCTTGCCGTCGCGCTCCAGCCGCACCCGGGCGCCGGACTTCAGCAGCAGGTTGTTGCGAAACGCGGCGGCGACGCCCATGCCGATCAGCCAGCGGCCTTCGCGACGGCTGCCGGGTGTGGCGTTGCGCTGGTTCCAGCCGAATTTCTCGGCCCCGGTCTGCAGGCATTCGATCAGCCGTCGCTGGGAGAACGGACGTTCGGTTTTTACCGGATCAACCTGCGTGTCGTTGAGGATGCGGAACTGCACCGGATCGAGCTTGAGCTGCTCGGCCATTTCATCCATGGCGATTTCCAGCGCCATCAGCCCCGGCGCTTCACCCGGCGCGCGCATGGAATTGCCTTCGGGCAGATCCAGCGGCGCCCGGCGCATGGTCACCCGGCGGTTTTCCCCGGCATAAAGCAACTGGCTCGGCTGCGCGGCGACTTCGACCTTGCCGTCCTTGAGGTTGCCCGACCAGCCTTCGTGAGCGATGGCGCTGAGCTTGCCGTCCGCCGTGGCGCCCATCCGAATGCGCTGGATCGTGGCCGGGCGGTGGGTGGTGTTGTTGGCCATTTGCGGGCGGGCGAGGGCGACTTTCACCGGGCGATTGGCCAGGCGCGCACCGAGGGCGGCGAGGATCGCGTCGGCACGAATGAACAGTTTGCCGCCGAAGCCGCCGCCAATGTACGGCGAGATCAGGCGCACGTTTTCCTTGGGCAGGCCAAGGGTCGTGGCGACGTCGCCGACGCTCCAGGCGATCATCTGGTTGGAGGTCCACAAGGTCAGATGATCACCTTTCCACGCGACCAGGGTCGCGTGCGGTTCCATCATCGCGTGGGACTGATCGGGAGTGGTGTAGGTCTGGTCGAACTGCACCGGCGCGGCGGCGAAGGCCTTGTCGAAATCGCCGTGGGTGACGTCGGGCAACTCGTCGTCTTCGACGCCTTGGTCAAGCACTTTGGCCAGTTCGAACTCGCCTTTGGCCGCGACGTAATCGACCTTGACCAATTGCGCCGCAGCGCGAGCCTGTTCGAAGGTCTCGGCGACCACCAGCGCCACGGCCTGGTGATAGTGCTGCACCTCGGGCCCGGCGAGCAGCGGTGCCGCGTTGTATTGGCCTTTGCCAAGCTTGCCGGCATTGGCGGCGGTGACGATGGCCAGCACGCCGGGCGCGGCTTGTGCAGCGTCGAGATCGATGTGGCTGATGCGGCCCTTGGCGATGGCCGAGCCGACCATGAAACCGTAAGCCTGATTCGCCACGGCCTGATGTTGCTCGTAAGCGTAGGGCGCTTGGCCACTGGTTTTCAGCGGGCCTTCGATGCGGTCGGTGGGTTTGCCGACGACCTTGAGCTGGTCAATCGGGTTGGTGGTGGCGGGCGTGTCGAACTTCATGCTTCATCCCTCGCTTGCGCCAACACCGAGCCGAGCGTGCGCTCGACCAGGGTCAGTTTGAATTGGTTGTCGTGGGTTGGCGTGGCACCGTCGAGCAAGCGTTCGCTGACGGCTTTTGCGCCTTTGGGCAGCAACGCGTCGGCGTCTTCGACCCGCCACGGTTTCGGCGCAATACCGCCGACTGCCACGCGGCCACTGCCGTCCTTTTGCAGGATCAGACCGACCGATACCAGCGCGAAAGCGTACGACGAACGATCGCGCACCTTGTGATAAATGTGCGTGCCGCCAACCGGGGCCGGCAGGGTTACCGACGTGATGAACTCGCCGGGCGTGAGGCTGGTTTCGATATTCGGCGTATTGCCTGGCAGTTGATGGAAATCGGCGATGGCGATGCTGCGGGTGCTGCCGTCCGGTTTCACCGTTTCAACCTGTGCATCGAGGGCGCGCATGGCAATTGCCATGTCGCTGGGGTGGGTGGCGATGCAGGCGTCACTGACGCCGATCAGCCCCAGTTGCCGACTGACCCCGCCAATCGCCGCGCAGCCGCTGCCGGGCTGGCGTTTGTTGCAGGCCTGATTGACGTCATAGAAGTACGGGCAGCGGGTGCGTTGCAGCAGGTTGCCGGCAGTACTCGCCATGTTGCGCAACTGACCGGAAGCGCCGGCGAGCAGGGCGCGGGAGAGCAGCGCGTAGTCCTTGCGCACGCGGCTGTCGGCGGCCAGATCGGTGTTGCGCACCAGCGCGCCGATGCGCAATCCGCCTTCAGGTGTAGCTTCGATTTGATCGAGACCCAGGTGGTTGACGTCGATCAGGTGCAACGGGGTTTCGATGTCGAGTTTCATCAGGTCCAGCAGGTTGGTGCCACCGGCGATGAACTTCGCGCCTTCGACCTGCGCCGCCAGCGTTGCGGCTGCGGCGGGGGAGTCGGCGCGGCTGTAATTGAACGCTCTCATGCTGGCACCTGCGCGACTTCAGTGATGGCTTCGATGATGTTCGAGTAGGCGCCGCAGCGGCAGATGTTGCCGCTCATGCGTTCCTGGAATTCGCTGGCGATCAGTTGCGGCGCTTCGGTCAGGCTCGGGCTGACGTGGCTGGGAATGCCCTCGCGGATTTCCTTGAGCACCGCCACCGCCGAACAGATCTGCCCCGGCGTGCAATAGCCGCACTGGTAGCCGTCATGCTTGATGAACGCGGCCTGCATCGGGTGCAGGTTGTCGGGCATGCCCAGGCCTTCGATGGTGGTGATCTCGCTGCCTTCATGCATCACCGCAAGCGTCAGGCAGGAGTTGATCCGGCGGCCGTCGGCGATGACGGTGCAGGCACCGCACTGGCCGTGGTCGCAGCCTTTTTTGCTGCCGGTCAGGTGCAGGTGCTCGCGCAGGGCGTCGAGCAGGGTGGTGCGGTTGTCCACCTCAAGGGCTTGGGGTTTACCGTTGACGTTGATCGTCAGTTTGGCCATGGCGGGTTGCTCCAGACTGGCCGCGTAGGCCTTGAGGCTAATGAAGGGGGGCATTGCAAACGCGGTGGCGGTCACCGCGCCGAGGATCAGGAATCTTCGTCGGGAAATCGTCATGCTTCGATTCCTCTCTGGCTTAATCAGGACGGCAGGGATTGAAGGGCCCAAACGGGCGCGCCGGCATGTTTACCGGTCTCGTTCTTGGAATGACATGCGCGGAGGGGAAAAGGTTTTTGCGGATTTACGCTATAGAGTTATGCGCATGGCTCATCAATTGGCTGGGCAATGCTTAACCTTGTGGGAGCTGGCTTGCCAGCGATGAGGTCGTGTCAGTCAGCCTTTCGCTTAAATGACACACCGCCATCGCGGGCAAGCCCGCTCCCACAGAGTTTGTGATCAATGCCCGCCAACCACCATGTTCGTAAACGGCGCCACATACGCCTGCAATGTCACCAGCCCGCCCACCAGGATGGCCAGCACGATCGAGTGGAAGAACACGTAGCGCAGAATCTCGCCCTCGTGCCCATACCAGCGGGTGGCAGTGGAGGCGACCACGATCGATTGCGCATCGACCATTTTGCCCATCACCCCGCCGGAGCTATTGGCTGCGGCCATCAGCACCGGGCTGATGCCCAGCTGTTCCGAGGTCACCCGTTGCAGTCCGCCGAACAGCACGTTCGAGGCCGTGTCCGAACCGGTCAACGCGACGCCGAGCCAGCCGAGCAGGGTGCCGAACATCGGGTAGAACACCCCCGTCGCGGCAAACGCCAGACCCATGGTGGCGTCCAGTCCGGAATAACGCGTGAGAAATCCTAGCGCCAGCATCGCGGCAATGGTGATCAGCGAAAAGCGCACCACCCACAACGTGCGCAGGTATTGCTTGATCAGTTGCGGGATCGAATAGCCCATCAGCAGCCCGCCGACAATCGCCGCCAGCAGGATGCCGCTGCCGGTGGCAGTGAACCAGGTGAACTTGTAGATCGCTTCCTCGGCTTTCGGCGCCGGCACCACCGGCGGGACTTTCTGCACTTGCAGGTGCAGGGTGGTGAAGGTCAGCGCTGGCGAGAAAATCGGATTGGCCTCATTCATCGGTTTGCCTTGCGCATCGAGTTTGACCGAATGGGTTATCGGATCCAGCGCCGGGCGCACGTCGAAGATGTTCTTGAAGCCCTGGGTGCCCCAGGCGAACACGAATACGGTGAGGATGATCCACGGCATCCACGCACGTATCACCGCCGGGCGCGCCTGATCGCTGAAGGCGGCGCTGGCGGTGACTTTTTCTTCCTCGACCCGGGAGTTGTCGACCCGCCCGGACAGGGCGGCCGAGGTGTACACCGTCGCCGGTTTCCAGACCCGCAGAAACAGGGTCAGGCAGGCCATGGAAATCAGCGCGGCGATCACGTCCACCAGCATCGGCCCGTGGTAGTTCGACACGAGGAATTGCGGCACCGCGAAGCTGACCCCGGCCACCAGAATCGCCGGCCAGATCTCCAGCATCTTGCGCCACCCGGCAAACGCCCAGATCAGCCAGAACGGCACCAGCACCGAGAAAAACGGCAGCTGTCGACCGACCATCATCGAAAGCTCCATCTCGTCCAGCCCGGTGACCTTGGCCAGGGTGATGATCGGCGTGCCGAGGGCGCCGAACGCCACCGGTGCGGTGTTGGCAATCAGCGCCAGCCCCGAGGCGGCCAACGGCGAAAAACCGAGGCCGATCAGAATCGCCCCGGTCACCGCCACCGGCGTGCCGAACCCGGCCGCGCCTTCGAAAAACGCGCCGAAGCAGAAGGCGATCAGCAGCAACTGCAAACGCCGGTCATCGGTGATTCGCGCCAGAGAATCCTGCAGCACTTTGAACGAGCCGTTCTCGGTGGTCAGGCGGTGCAGAAAGATGATGTTGAGCACGATCCAGCCGATCGGCAGCAAGCCATTGGCCGCGCCGAACAGCGCGGCTGAGCCGGCCATGCTCGCCGGCATACCGAAGGCGAAGATCGAGATGAGCAGGGCCGACGCCAACGCCAACAGGGCGGCCAGATGCGCCTTGACGTGAAAGAACGCCAGCGCCGCGAGCATCACCACCACCGGCACTGCAGCCATGAGCGTGGAGATCAACGGGTTGCCGAACGGGTCGTAGATTTGCTGCCAGACCATGATCCACCTCTGCTTGTTGTTATCGAGGCGCAGATCCGTTGCGTGGGAGTCGCTAAGCAGCAGTATAGGTGGCATTTCGCCGCTGCCCGGATGCTGGCGGCGGGCCGATCAACGGTCGTGGTCGGGCAGTGAATCAAAGTCCTTTTGTCCGGTCGTATCAGCGGCTGCGCGCACTGCGTCCTGAAGGCGCGGGCAGAGACAGCCGTTCCGTGGTCAAGACCTTGGTGTTAGGGAAGTTTTGAATGA
Source organism: Pseudomonas sp. IT-93MI4 (assembly GCF_949767635.1). NCBI lineage: Bacteria > Pseudomonadati > Pseudomonadota > Gammaproteobacteria > Pseudomonadales > Pseudomonadaceae > Pseudomonas > Pseudomonas sp. IT-93MI4. The sequence goes on along the minus strand of NZ_CATKPP010000011.1, from coordinate 438,573 downwards.
AGCGTGCAACAACCTTGCTGTTGACGATATCCGCTGCTGTTTTGCTGGCTGGCTGTGTGGCGGACTTTGATGATGATCATCGCCACGGACGACATTACGACCGTGATCACGGTCGCTATTACGACCATGACCGGCGTTGGGATGACCGCGACGATGGTCGTCGCGACGGGCGTCGTTACGATCGTGATCGCGACGATGACTGAGTAGAAATCAAAAGGGCGTTCCCGCGACGGGAACGCCCTCGGCGATTAAAAATGAGCGCTCGCCCGGACGCTGGAATGCGCAGGCGCGGTGGCCTCGAGATCCAGCAAATGGGTGGCGAGTATGTCGCTCAGAAAGCGGAACTGATCGTTGATGCCGACCACTTCATTGCTGAAATGATTGCTCGCGGCGGGCATCAGCACATCGTCGAAATCTTCGTTGAACAGCAGCGCTTGAGTCTTGCGCGAGACGACCTGCTGGTCGTAGTAGTTGCTGCCGAACACCGGGAAGCTCACGGAGAGGGTGATGGTGCGAATCATGATGGGTACTCCTCGTTGCGTCTCGGATGGGTCAATCGTGCCCTCGCCGGGCGGCGGGCGGAAGGCAAACGTGGCGATGGTGAATATCGACGGCGTTGATGGTTGATGTTCTCCCCAGTAGGAGTGAGCTTGCTCCCACCTTGAAATGCGTTCCCCTGTAGGAGCGAGCCTGCTCGCGATGGGGCCAGCCTGGCCATAACCGACAAATGGCCCAATACCCGCACCTATACTCAAATCTGTTTTCCTCCATTCAAGGACTCCACCACCGTGAACCTGCGTGCGCTGAGCCTCGCCGCACTGTGTCTGCTGGCTGGCTGCGCCTCCTCGGCGCGGGCCCCGGTGGCGCCGCGAGCGGTGGTGGTATCGCCGGCGACCTGGCAGCAGATCGATCGCGACATCGTCAGCGCCTCGCAGCAATCCACCGAGCAAGTCAAAGTATTTGCCCGGGGTTCGATGGAACATTGGCGCACTCGCGTCTATCAGCAAACTGAAGAAAATTTCATACCGTGGTTCAGCAGCTACTGGACTCAGGAATGGCTGTCGATGAAGGTCAGTTGGTACACCATCAGTGCCGGCGGCGAACAGGACGCTTCGGCCAAGCGCCTGGCGAGCTATCTGCTTGAGCAATATCAGGAAAGGGTGCTGGAACCGGTGGCGGTGGAGATCGATCCGGACGCGATCCTCGGTCAGGCCACGGCGTTCTACGCGCAACTGATGGCCCGGCAGATGCCGCTCATCGCCCAGCGTTACGGTGTGCCGGTGGCCCAGCTCAACGGGCGTCTGCAGAAGGTCCCGGCGATTGCCCTCGGCCCGCCGCCGGCGCGGGATGCGTCGCTGTATCAAATAATCAGCACCGAGCCGCTGAACACCTTGCCGGCGTATGCCGCGTTGATCGACAAGATCCACACCGAAGGCGGCAGCAAGGGCATCGCTTCGACCGACGCCGGCATGGCCCCCGTGGCCAAGCGCGCCAGCCAGCGGATGGAGGCGGAAATGGCTCCGCGCGGAGCGGCCAGTGCCGTGGCGGCTGCGGCGGGCAAGTTGGTCGGCGGGGTGATCTCGATCGGCGTGGCGGGCATCCGCGCGATCATCCAGGCCAACGACCGGCCCGACAGCGAAGCGCTGATTCGCAGCAGCCTGGGCAGCACGTTCGACAAGGCCTGGGCGAAACTGCTGCAGAACCCGACCACCGGGGTCATGGCCGGAACCCTGCATATCGCCGGGCAGGTCGAGGGCAGCCTTGGCGGGGGCGAACAACCGTCGGTCGGGCAGGGCGTGAATCGTGTCGAATGGCAGCCGCCGCAATCGACTACCCGGCAGATCGAACCCAACGTGCAAGGAGAGTGATCATGGCTTACATCGATATTTTTGTAGCACCCGTGCCGAATGCCAATCGTGAACAGTACAAAAAACACTGTGAGATTGCCGCGAAACTGTTCAAGGAATACGGAGCGAAGGAGGTGGTTCAGTGCTGGGGCGATGACGTGCCGGAAGGCAAAGTCACGTCATTCCCGATGGCGGTAAAACTCAAGGACGACGAGACGGTGTCGTCCGGCTGGCTGATCTGGCCCGACAAAGCCACCCGCGATGCCGGCATGGCGAAAATGATGGAAGACCCGCGCATGCAACCGGACGTCAACCCAATGGGGTTTGATGGGCAGCGGATGATCTTTGGGGGCTTCAAGAACATTCTTGAAGCCTGAAACTCACCAGATTCCGTGTAGGAGTGAGCCTGCTCGCGATGACGGTGTGTCAGTCAGCGGGTTTGCAAAATGTGCCGGCCTCTTCGCGGGCAAGCCACGCTCCCACAGGGTTTTGCGGATGGCGGCGATCATGGGCACGCCACAAATCCAGTGTGGGAGCGAGCCTGCTCGCGAAAGCGGCGTGTCAGGCAATGTGAGGCTGAATGTGCGGACGCTTTCGCGAGCAGGCTCGCTCCCACATGGGAGGGTGATCACTCTGGAGAGGGGGTGATCCGACAGCTTTTGCGGTGGCGGATTTCCTCTTCCGTGGGCCGTTCGCGAACGAATTCGAAACGCGGTTCACCTTCGCTGTAATGCACCAGCCAGCCCCATTCCAGCTCGGTTTCATCCTGCCCTGGGCTGGGTGGTCGGGCCCACCACGGTTCTTTGCTGAGGATCTCGCGCATGGTGACCTCCGGTTCGATGGCAATCCTTGAACTATAGCCGGGCGTCGCCAGTCGTCAGAGAAGCCTGTGTAGAATCGGCTGATCGACGAGCGAAGGAGTTGGCCCATGATCGATGATGCGCGCAGGGATGAACCGTTCAAGCGACTGTTTTTTGCCCTCGACTGCCCACCGGCGCAGCGTAAGGCCATCGCTCAGTGGCGCGGCGAGCTGGGGTTGCGCACCGGCAAAGCGGTGCCGGCGGATAACTTTCACCTGACGCTGCTGTTTCTCGGTGCCGTACCGCTGGCGCAGATCAATGAAGTGTGCGAGGCCGCCGGCAAGGTGCGCACGCCGGGTGAACCGTTACGGATTGCGCTGGATCGTCTGCAGGTCTGGCATCGGGCCGGCATTCTGTCGCTGGCGCCGGAGCAGGCGCCGCCGGCGCTGTTGCGTCTGGTGTATGCGCTGGAACAGGCGATGTTGCCGTTCGGCTTCGAAGAATCGCCACGCGAGTTTCGCCCGCACCTGACCCTGGCTCGGGACTATCGGGCAGAAGAGCCGGAATCCACCACGCCGCCGGAATTCTTCCTGCGCGCCGAGCGCTTTGCCTTGTTCGAATCGCACAAGGGCCGCTACCGGATTCTGCAGGATTGGCCACTGAATTGAGCGCAGAAAAAAAGGCGCCCGAGAGCGCCTGAAATTCACCTGAGCCGAGGGAGCCAGGTGAGGCCGTTCATTGCAGGGTGCAGCGGTGGTAAGGCGCTGCGTGAACGGGAAATCGAAAGTCAGACACAGACCCTGTGGGAGCGAGCCTGCTCGCGAAGGCGTCGGCACATTCAGCATTTTGGTTAACTGAACCACCGCTTTCGCGAGCAGGCTCGCCCCCACATTTTTTGATTTGCAGTGAATTATTTACCGAGCTTCACCCGGGTCCAGCCGCGGGTCATGATCCGCTGCGTGGCAATCGGCTGATCCGGCACCGCATACAACGTCGCCATCACCGCCTGCGACGGATACGAACCCGGGTCGTTGCGGATCGCTTCGTCCACCAGTGGCGTCGCCGCCGAGTTGGCGTTGCTGTAGCCGTTGCTGTTGGTGATCTCGGCGATGATGTCCGGGCGCATCAGGAAGTTCATGAACAAGTAGGCGTTCTCGACGTTCGCCGCATCGCGCGGGATGGCGACCATGTCGTAGAAGCTGCCGGCACCTTCCTTCGGAATGCTGTAGTCGATCTGCACTTTGTTGCCGGCTTCCACCGCGCGGGCCTTGGCCTGCAGCACGTCACCGGAGTAACCGACCGCCACGCAGATATTGCCGTTGGCCAGGTCCGAGATGTACTTCGAGGAATGGAAGTACGCCACGTATGGGCGGATCTTCATGAACAGCGCTTCGGCTTCGAGAATGTGCGCCTTGTCCTTGTCGTTCACCGGGTAGCCCAGATAGTGCAGGGCGGCCGGGATCATTTCGGTCGGCGAGTCGAGGAAGCTGATGCCGCAGGCTTTCAGCTTCTCGGCGTTTTCCGGCTTGAACAGCAAGTCCCAAGAGTTGGTCGGGGCCTTGGCGCCGAGCACTTCCTTGACCTTATCCGGGTTGAAACCGATGCCGATCGAGCCCCACATGTACGGGAACGCGTGAGCGTTGTCCGGATCACTGGCGGAGGCGTTTTTCAGCAGCACCGGGTTGAGATTCTTCCAGTTCGACAGTTTCGATTTGTCGAGTGGCTGATAGACCCCGGCCTTGATTTGCTTGGCCAGGAAACTGTTGGACGGCACGACGATGTCGTAACCGGATTTGCCCGCCAGCAAACGCGCCTCGAGGGTCTCGTTGCTGTCGAACACGTCGTAGGTCACCTGGATGCCGGTCTCGTCTTCGAACTTCTTGACGGTGTCCGGCGCGATGTAATCGGACCAGTTGTAAACACGCAGCACCTTGTCGTTGGCCTGGACGCCCGTGGCGATTGCGCCCATTAAGGACAGTGTCAGCAGAGTCCTGCCAAACATTTTCATCGGTGAAACTCCATTTTTTTTATTCAAAAACACAAACCGGGTGTACGTAAAACCTGTGGCGAGGGAGCTTGCTGTGGTGAGGGGATTTATCCCCGATGGGTCGCGAAGCGGCCCCAAGCCAGGCACTTGCGGTGTAACAGGGACACCGCATGCAATGGTTTGGCGACTGCTTCGCAGCCGATCGGGGATGAATCCCCTCACCACAGTGTTCATCGGTGTTGCTTAGGCGGTGGCTGCGCGCTGAGGCTGCCACGCCTCGTTCGCGGTCTGATCCATCGCTTCCTGAATCGCACGCTTGCGGTTGGCTTCTGCCTTGCGGCCGAAGTACCAGACCAGGAAGGTCACCAGCGACACCGCGAGCAGAATTAGGCTGGCCACGGCGTTGATCTCAGGCTTCACGCCCAGACGTACTGCCGAGAACACTTCCATCGGCAGCGTGGTCGAACCCGGGCCGGAGACGAAGCTCGCCAGCACCAGGTCGTCCAGCGACAGGGCGAACGACATCATGCCGCCCGCTGCCAGCGACGGCGCGATCATTGGAATGGTGATCAGGAAAAACACCTTGAACGGCTTGGCCCCCAGATCCATCGCGGCTTCTTCGATCGACAGATCCAGCTCCCGCAGGCGGGCGGAGACTACCACCGCCACATAGGCGGCACAAAACGTGGTGTGGGCGATCCAGATCGTAACGATGCCACGCTCCTGCGGCCAGCCGATCAACTGCGCCATCGCCACGAACAGCAGCAACAGCGACAGACCGGTGATCACCTCAGGCATCACCAGTGGCGCCGTCACCAGACCGCCAAACAGCGTGCGACCCTTGAAGCGCGTGACCCGAGTCAGCACGAAGGCGGCGAGGGTGCCCAACGCCACCGCGGCAATCGCGGTGTAGCAGGCGATTTCCAGCGAGCGCACCACCGAGCCCATCAGTTGCGTGTTGTCGAGCAGGCCGACGTACCACTTCACCGACCAGCCGCCCCACACCGTCACCAGTTTTGAGGCGTTGAACGAGTAGATCACCAGAATCAGCATCGGCAGATAGATGAACATCAAGCCGAAGATCAACATGAACTTGGAAAAACCGAAGCGTTTCATCCCCGTGCCTCCATCTCTTTGGCCTGGCTGCGGTTGAACAGCAGAATCGGCACAATCAGGATCAACAGCATCACCACCGCCAGCGCAGACGCCACCGGCCAGTCGCGGTTATTGAAGAACTCTTGCCACAGCACGCGACCGATCATCAGCGTCTCCGGGCCACCCAGCAGTTCCGGAATCACGAACTCGCCGACCACTGGAATGAACACCAGCATGCAGCCGGCGATGATGCCGTTCTTGGCCAGCGGCACGGTGATTTTCCAGAAGTTGTTGAAGTTGCTCGAACCCAGATCCGACGCGGCTTCCAGCAGGCTGCCATCGTGCTTCACCAGGTTGGCGTACAGCGGTAGCACCATGAATGGCAGGTACGCATACACCACGCCGATATACACCGCGGTGTTGGTGTTGAGGATCTCGATCGGGTGATCGGTGAGCCCGGTCCACATCAGAAACGCGTTGAGCAGACCGTTGTTGCTGAGGATGCCCATCCACGCGTAAACACGGATCAGGATCGCGGTCCAGGTCGGCATCATGATCAACAGCAGCAGGACGTTTTGCGCTTCCTTGCTCGCTTTGGTGATCGCGTAGGCCATCGGGAAACCGATCACCAGGCACATCAGTGTGCTCAGTGCCGCGACCTTCAGCGAACCGAGGTAGGCCGACAGGTACAGCTCGTCTTCGCCGAGCATGGTGTAGTTGCCGATGTTGAGCATCAGCTGGAATTTCTGTTCGGCGTAGGTGTAGATCTCCGAGTACGGCGGGATCGACAGCGCGGCTTCCGAGAAGCTGATCTTCATCACCAGGAAAAACGGCAGCATGAAGAACAGGAACAGCCAGATGAACGGGATGCCGATGACGAACTTTCGCCCGCTGGGCACCAGGCGCAGGAATTGCTGATTGAAGGTTCTCATGAGCGCAGTACCACGCCGCTGTCGTCTTCCCACCAGACGTAGACCTTGTCGTCCCAGGTCGGACGCGCGCCACGGCGTTCGGCGTTGGCCATGAACGACTGGACGATCTTGCCGCCGGGCAGTTCGACGTAGAACACCGAGTGGCCGCCGAGGTAGGCGATGTCATGCACCTTGCCTTCGGACCAGTTGTAGCGCGTCTCTGGCTTGAGGGTGCTGACGAGCATTTTTTCCGGACGGATCGCGTAGGTGATCGACTTGTCCTGCACCGACGTGCTGACGCCGTGGCCGACGTAGATCTTCTGCTGCAGATCCGGGCTGTGGATGATCGCGTGACCTTCAAGGTCTTCCACCACGGTGCCATCGAAGGCGTTCACGTTGCCGATGAATTCGCAGACCATGCGGCTGACCGGTGCTTCATAGATGTCCACCGGGCTGCCGATCTGGGCGATCCAGCCGAGGTGCATGATCGCGATGCGCTCGGCCATGGTCATGGCCTCTTCCTGGTCGTGGGTCACCATCACGCAGGTCACGCCGACGCGCTCGATGATCTCGACCAGTTCCAGTTGCATCTGCGAACGCAGTTTTTTATCCAGCGCGCCCATCGGTTCGTCGAGCAGCAACAGCTTCGGACGTTTCGCCAGGGAGCGGGCGAGGGCGACGCGCTGGCGCTGACCGCCGGACAACTGATGGGGTTTGCGTTTGGCGTATTGGGTCATGTGCACCAGGCGCAGCATCTCTTCGACACGGGCATCGATTTCGCTGGCCGGCAAACGGTCCTGCTTGAGGCCGAAGGCGATGTTCTGCGCCACAGTCATGTGCGGGAACAGCGCGTAGGACTGGAACATCATGTTGATCGGCCGCTCGTAGGGCGGCATGTCAGTGATGTCCACACCGTCGAGCAGAATCCGCCCTTCAGTCGGCCGCTCGAAACCGGCGAGCATGCGCAGCAGGGTCGATTTGCCCGAACCGGAGCCACCGAGCAGGGCGAAGATTTCACCCTGATGGATCTCCAGGGACACATCGTCCACTGCCGTGGTTTCGTCGAACTTCTTGGTGACACGATCGACTTTCACCAGAACCTTTTTCGGTTGCTGGTGGCCTTCAAGTGCCTTCCGGTAAGTGCTGGAGGCGTTTGCCATGTGAAACTCCCAACAGGTTTCGTTCGCTCGGCCAACGTGGCCGGGCTTAAGTGGATTGCAAGCCTGTAAGCGCAATTTCAGTCATTACATATCCCCCTGTAGGAGTGAGCCTGCTCGCGATGAGGCCATTTCAGTCGACATCTCTGTTGACTGGTCTACTGCTATCGCGAGCAGGCTCACTCCTACAGGGGAATTGCGCATGCCTGACTGACCTTGCGCTGCCGAGGGCTTGTTCGGCGCCGCCGTCCTGGCTGCCTGGGTCGTACTTGTTGTTATTACGGTTTGTTGTTTTCACGGATGACGGATGCGCACACGCGCAACCGCCGACCCGGTGGGGGCAGTAAACAGTTTTGAAATCCTGGGTTGAGTCAGCGCTGGTTGCGTCGCGCTGCCCGTTGCCGGCAGGCCTCGCCGAATGCCTGGAAAATCTTCAGGTAGTTCGGGTTGTCCAGCACCTGCCATTCCGGGTGCCATTGCACGCCGAGGGCGAAGGTCGGGCTGTGCTCGACCGAGATCGCCTCGATCAGGCCATCCGGCGCCACCGCTTCGGCACGCAGGCCGGGGGCGAGGCGGTCGATGCCCTGACTGTGAATCGAGTTGACCTGGAACTCGCCCGGCAACGCCAGCGCTTCGAACACACCGCCCGCCAACACGCTCACGGCATGCGCCGGTGCGTATTGCACGGCCACGTCCGGGCTGTCGGCTTCACGGTGATCGAGCATGCCCGGCAGCTCGTGCACTTTCTGGTGCAGGCTGCCACCGAACGCCACGTTCATTTCCTGGAAGCCACGGCAAATGCCGAGTACCGGAACGCCCGCCGCAATGGCTGCACGCAATAAAGGAAGGGTAGTGGCGTCCCGCGCCGGATCGTGATCCGTACCGGGTTCGCTGGCCGGACCTTGATAGTGGAAGGGCTCCACGTTCGAGGGTGAGCCGGTCAGCAACAGACCGTCGAGTCGACCGAGCAGGTCTTCGATTTCAGTCAGTTTGCCAAGGGAAGGAATGACCACTGGAAGACCCTGAGCGCCAACGCTGACAGCACGTACGTACTTGTCGCCGCTGATGTGATAGGGGTGCAGGCCAATCTGTTTGACGCACGCAGTAACGCCGATCAATGGCTTGAATGCCATTTTTATTCACCTCGAAGTTTGACACTTGAACGAGCTTTTCCGGAGCTTAGCCTCGTTGATTTTAATTAACAACTGCCATGTAAAAAATTCTAAACGCCGTTCATCCAATCTTCATGATTCCAGGCCTTGCGGCGCCTGCATTGGCACGTGAGTGTTAAAAAAAGCCCGAAAAATAAACGCTGAGCGGCCAGGTGTTCGCTATTGACTTCACTTTGCCTTTCGGATTGACTGGCTCGGCGAAACAGCGGTGAACATAATAATTAACAGCTAAATAGGTGCATCATGTCGGTCCCTCTGCGTGCCGTTCAACTCAACGAAGCAAACGCATTCCTTAAGAAACATCCTGAGGTTTTGTACGTCGACCTTCTGATTGCGGATATGAACGGTGTGGTGCGCGGCAAGCGCATCGAGCGCACCAGTCTTCACAAGGTTTACGAGAAAGGCATCAACCTGCCGGCCTCGCTCTTCGCTCTCGACATCAATGGCTCCACGGTGGAAAGCACCGGCCTGGGCCTGGACATCGGCGACGCCGACCGCATCTGCTACCCGATCCCGGGCACCCTGAGCATCGAGCCGTGGCAGAAGCGCCCAACCGCACAGTTGCTGATGACCATGCACGAGATCGAGGGTGAGCCGTTCTTCGCCGACCCGCGTGAAGTGCTGGCTAACGTGGTGCGCAAATTCGACGAGCTGGGCCTGACCATTTGCGCCGCGTTCGAACTGGAGTTCTACCTGATCGACCAGGACAACGTGAACGGCCGTCCGCAGTCGCCACGGTCGCCGGTCTCCGGCAAGCGCCCGGTGTCGACTCAGGTCTACCTGATCGACGATCTCGACGAATACGTCGACTGCCTCCAGGACATTCTGGAAGGCGCGAAAGAGCAGGGCATTCCGGCTGACGCGATCGTCAAGGAAAGCGCCCCGGCGCAGTTCGAAGTCAACCTGCATCACGTCTCCGACCCGATCAAGGCTTGCGACTACGCGGTGTTGCTCAAGCGTCTAGTGAAGAACATCGCCTATGACCACGAGATGGACACCACCTTCATGGCCAAGCCGTATCCGGGCCAGGCGGGCAACGGTCTGCACGTACATATTTCGATTCTGGACAAAGAAGGCAACAACATCTTCGCCAGCGAGGATCCCGAGCAGAACGCCGCGCTGCGCCACGCGATCGGCGGTGTGCTGGAGACCCTGCCTGCGCAAATGGCGTTCCTGTGCCCGAACGTCAACTCGTACCGCCGCTTCGGCGCGCAGTTCTACGTGCCGAACTCGCCGAGCTGGGGCATCGACAACCGCACCGTTGCGGTACGTGTACCGACCGGTTCGGCGGACGCCGTGCGCATCGAGCACCGCGTGGCCGGCGCCGACGCCAACCCGTACCTGCTGATGGCCTCGGTGCTGGCCGGCATTCACCACGGCCTGACCAACCAGATCGAGCCGGGCGCGCCGGTTGAAGGCAACAGCTACGAGCAGAACGAACAGAGCCTGCCGAACAACCTGCGCGACGCACTGCGCGAGCTGGACGACAGCGAAGTCATGGCCAAGTACATCGACCCGATGTACATCGACGTGTTCGTCGCCTGCAAGGAAAGCGAGCTGGCCGAGTTCGAGAACTCGATCTCCGACCTTGAGTACAACTGGTATCTGCATACGGTGTGATTTGCAGACCAACACCGATCCAATGTGGGAGCGGGCTTGCTCGCGAAAGCGGAGTATCTCGCAATGAAGACGTTGGATGTAACGACGCCTTCGCGAGCAAGCCCGCTCCCACAGGGGATTCGGTTACCCAATTCGATTGACGGGTGTTTGCCCGTCATCCACCCCCTTGTCGAGCCACAACCATGACCACCACACGCAACGACTGGGAACAACGCTTCCAGTCCCTGACCATCGAATCCCGCGCGTTCATCAACGGTGAATATCGCCCGGCGATCAGCGGCGCCACCTTCGAATGCCTGAGCCCCGTCGACGGCCGTTTTCTCGCCTCCGTGGCCAGCACCGATGAAGCCGACGCCAACCTCGCCGTCGAAGTCGCGCGCCAATCGTTCAACTCCGGCGTGTGGGCCAACAAAGCCCCGGCCGAGCGCAAACGCATCCTGATCCGCTTCGCCGATCTGATCCTGCAACACCAGGAAGAACTGGCGCTGCTGGAAACCCTCGACATGGGCAAACCGATCAGCGACTCGATGAGCATCGACATTCCGGCGACCGCCAACGCGATCCGCTGGAGCGCCGAGGCCATCGACAAGATCTACGACGAAGTTGCCGCCACCCCGCACGATCAACTCGGCCTGGTGACCCGCGAGCCATCCGGCGTAGTCGCCGCGATCGTGCCGTGGAACTTCCCGCTGATCATGGCCAGCTGGAAATTCGCCCCGGCGCTGGCGGCGGGTAACTCGTTCATCCTCAAGCCTTCGGAAAAGTCGCCACTGACCGCGATCCGCATCGCCCAGCTCGCGCTGGACGCGGGCATTCCGAAAGGCGTGTTCAACGTCCTGCCAGGCTTCGGCCACACCGTCGGCAAGGCGCTGGCGCTGCACATGGACGTCGACGTGCTGGCCTTCACCGGCTCCACGGCGATTGCCAAACAGCTGATGATTTATGCCGGCCAAAGCAACATGAAACGCGTCTGGCTCGAAGCCGGGGGCAAGAGCCCGAACGTGGTGTTTGCCGACGCCCCGGACTTGCGCGCGGCAGCACAAGCAGCGGCCGGCGCCATTGCCTTCAATCAGGGCGAAGTGTGCACCGCCGGTTCGCGCCTGTTGGTCGAGCGTTCGATCCGCGAGCAATTCATTCCGCTACTGGTGGAAGCGCTGCAAGCGTGGAAACCGGGGCACGCCCTCGACCCGGCGACCACCGTCGGTGCGGTGGTCGATCAGCGTCAACTGGACAACGTGCTGCGCTATATCAGCATCGGCCGCGAGCAGGGCGCCGAGCTGATTGCCGGCGGCCAGCGCACCCTCGAAGAAACCGGTGGCCTCTATGTGCAACCGGCGATCTTCGACGGCGTGACCAACGCCATGACCATCGCCCGCGAAGAAATCTTCGGCCCGGTGCTGTCGCTGATCACCTTCGACACCGTTGAAGAAGCGCTGCACATCGCCAACGACAGCATCTTCGGTCTCGCCGCCGGCGTCTGGACCAGCAACCTGAGCAAGGCGCACACCTTCGCCCGTGGCCTGCGCGCCGGCAGCGTCTGGGTCAACCAGTATGACGGCGGCGACATGACCGCGCCGTTCGGTGGTTTCAAACAGTCGGGCAACGGTCGCGACAAATCGCTGCACGCGTTCGACAAGTACACCGAGCTGAAAGCGACCTGGATCAAGCTCTGATTTTCTAAGCGGTGGTCGCCTTTGATGAGCGACCCTCGGAGAACAATAAAATGAAGCAACAACACGTCAACAGCTACTACGCCGCCACCCGCAACGAAGTCATCGACTTCCCGACCCTTGAAGAGTCGGTCGAGTGCGATGTCTGCATCATTGGCGCCGGCTACACCGGCCTGTCCTCGGCGCTGTTCCTCACCGAGGCCGGCTACAAAGTCACGGTGCTGGAAGCGGCGAAAGTCGGCTACGGCGCCAGTGGCCGCAATGGCGGGCAACTGGTCAACTCCTACAGTCGTGACGTCGATGTGATCGAAGAACGCTACGGCGACAAGACGGCGGAAATCCTCGGCAGCATGATCTTCGAAGGCGCCGACATCATCCGTTCGCGGATCAAGGAATACGACATCCAATGCGACTACCGCCCGGGCGGTATCTTCGCGGCGATGAACAAGAAACAACTCAACGGCCTGGCCGAGCAGAAGCGCAGTTGGGAACGTTACGGCAACAAGAACCTGAAGATGCTCGACGCTGCCGACATTCGTCGCGAAGTCGGCTCCGACGCCTACGTCGGCGGCCTGCTGGACCTGCAGGGCGGTCACGTACATCCGCTGAACCTGGCCCTCGGTGAAGCCGCGGCCATCGTGCGTCTGGGCGGCAAGATCTACGAGCAATCGGCTGCCGTGGAAATCAAATACGGCGAGCCTAACGTGGTGCGCACCGCAAAAGGCCAGGTGCGCGCCAAGTACCTGCTGATCGCCGGCAACGCCTACCTGCCGCAAGGTCTGGACAATCGCGTGACCGCGAAAAGCATGCCCTGCGGCTCGCAGATCGTCGTCACCGAGCCACTGACCGAGAAGCAGGCGCGCAGCCTGATTACCAACAACTACTGTGTCGAAGACTGCAACTACCTGCTGGATTACTACCGTCTCACCGCTGACAACCGTCTGCTCTACGGCGGCGGCGTGGTCTACGGCGCCCGTGAACCGGACGACATCGAACAACTGATCCGCCCGAAGATCCGCAAGACCTTCCCGCAGCTCAAGGACGTGAAAATCGACTACCGCTGGACCGGTAACTTCCTGCTGACCATGTCACGCATGCCGCAATTCGGCCGCATCGAGAAAAACGCCTACTACATGCAGGGCTACAGCGGCCATGGCGTCACCTGCTCGCACCTGGCCGGCAAACTGATCTCGGAAATGATCCGCGGCGACGCCGAACGCTTCGACGCCTTCGCCTCCCTGCCACACATGCCAATGATCGGCGGCCGCACCTTCTCCGCCCCATTGACCGCCCTCGGCGCCGTCTACTACTCGCTGCGCGACCGCTTCGGCATCTAGTTACCTCCCCGGCGGCGGTCCCCAGGACCCCGCCGGTTTTTTACCTGAAACACCAAGGTGACCACTGTAGGAGTGAGCCTGCTCGCGATGGCGCCAGTACAGGCACCATCACTCCCACAGAAACACTGCAAACCCTGTGGGAGTCTGGCTTGCCAGCGATGACTCCCTGACAACCGCCACAAAGCCAACTGACACAAAAGTGATCCAACTGTGGGAGCGAGCCTGCTCGCGAAGAGGCCATATCAACCAACATCGTTGTCGACTGACACACCGCTTTCGCGAGCAGGCTCGCTCCCACAGTGACTGTATTAACAAGGCAAGAAGGACTTTTGCCCCACCGTCCATCGAACCTGCTGAGCAACACCGGCAAACGTGATTTAATAGCCGCCTTTCACGGTTCCGGGACACGGGAGCAACGTGATCCGCGCGCCTTGCGCGGCACCCGCCACCCACCCCCATTACCCTTAAGTACTACTCACATAAGGCTGTCATGGATACGGGTTCTCGACTCAAACTAGTACGCGAAAGCTACAAACTCTCCCAGCGCGAGCTGGCCCGGCGTAGCGGCGTGACCAATGCCACCATCTCCCTGATCGAACAGAATCGCGTCAGTCCTTCCGTCAGCTCCCTGAAAAAGCTGCTCGAAGGCATCCCGATGTCCCTGGCCGACTTCTTCACCTTCGACCAGCCCCCGCGCGAACACCAATACGTGTTCCGCGCCAACGAACAACCCGACCTCGGCCGCCACGGCCTGCGCCTGCTGCTCATTGGCGCCTCGGTGCCGAGCCGTCAGATGCGCTTGCTGCGTGAGCAGTACGCTCCGGGCGCGAGCTCCGGGGAAGAGCCGATCGTGCATGCGGAAGGTGAGGAGTGTGGGCTTGTTACGCGCGGCACTGTTGAGTTGACCGTGGATGGGCAGGTGAGCGTGTTGAATGCGGGGGATGGGTATTATTTTCCGACGACGTTGCCGCACAAGTTCCGGAATATCGGGGCGGATGAGGCGGAGATTATTAGTGCGAATACGCCGGCGAATTTTTGATTTGTTTTACTTTGAAAATTAATTCAATCCGTTGTGCTTGAGCACGTTTGCTGAAAGTGCACCACTGAACTCCAGAGAGCCAGCGGTGCATTTGGAGGCGTATATAGTGATTTTTTGTATGAGCCAATAGCCTCGAAAGCATTTTTTTCTCGTCCAAACTCTAGCGAAGTCTTAATACGATCTGGTAGGCCCTGATCCTAGGCTGTCTTTCGCTGACGTTATTGTCGGGGCTGCCGAGGGAGCAGGTGAAATTCTGTATTTTTCGCGACTGTTATCAAATTCTTGCTCAGTCATGAACTTTCGGCTTTTTTCATCGTAATACCAACCCTCTTTTATTTCCTCCGTGCATGAAACGCTCTCACCTTTGAAATACATAGCCTCAGCCCCTTTCATGAGTCCAATTTTTATTATGCGATGGGCAGAAAACTCGTCGGACTTATTGTAGTAGGCATATAACGCACTCATGGATAATCTCCTGAACGATAAATATTGATCTTGCCGAAAACATAGGTTATCGCAATAGCCGTTTTTTCTAACCTGTCATTACTGACAGGTTTTTAAATGAAAAACTAATAATCCGCCTTTTAATCAGTTATAACACTTCACGTTTACTGACTCGACGGTACCGCTAGCAAAACGGACCATCCGGTTTTGGGGCCGCTTCGCAGGCCCTGCGGGAGCAAGCTCCCTCGCCACATGAAGCGTTTTCCTACGAAGTTTTCAGATATCGAAACTGCGCGAAATGACTGGGCGATAACCATTCGTCCGACACTCCGCACCTTCGCCACACACCTTCTTCCAATGCTGTAACTCCCCACGCAGAGGAAGAGCCACCATGCTGAACCATAAAATCGCGGTGTTTACCCTCGCGGCGTTGCTGTCCGGCAGCTCGCTGTATGCGATCGCGGCCGGCGATATGCCCACCCCAACGGCCAACGACGGCAACAGCCAGACTCGCGACCCGGCGTCCCCTGCCACCCATGCCGATCCGGATGCCAATTCGATGCCTGAAGGTGGTGATGGTGGCAAGAGCGACAATGGGCCGGTGCCTTCTGCCTCCAAGCCCAGCCCTGCAGGTCAATCGTCCGGTAGCAGCAGCGGGGGTAACGGCGGTGGTTAACGGATGTCGCGCACTAAAAAGCCCGGTCTTTAGAGCCGGGCTTTTCTTTGCCTGTCGCAAACACAGATTTCAAACGCTTACTTTGCCTTCCATTGGCCCCCACCATTCTCACAATCAATTTGCGCCTGGGCCAGATGATCCACGTCGTAGTAATACGTGGTCACTTGGGCGTTATCGGGGATGTTCAGCGCCTTGGCGTTTTTGTCTTTGCTGGTGGAGTGCGGGTTGGCCAGGGATTCCTGGGTGATCGTGGCGATACAGATGGCCTGATAGTGGTCGGCACAGTGCTCGACCTTGGTTTTCTTACTGTTGAGCATGTCTTTGCTTTCATTGCTGCACGACCAGTCGATTGAGTTGACGGGCATGCCTTCGTATTCGTAGCAGCTGTGGGTTTCCACGGCGGGAACCGAGGCGCTGGAGGATTGGGTCTGAACGTCGCAGCCCTCGGCCATGACGCAGGTGGGGATGACGGCGAACGTGGCGATTAGAAGCAGGAAGCGAATGTTCATCGGGGTTTCCTCTTCAGGGGCGCCGGGTCTGATCGAAGCTTTTGGCGCTTTATAGTTTCGAGATGGCGTGGAGGAGGGAGGTTCCATCGGGTTTTTGATTTGCTCCTGTGGCGTACACTGCGAAACAATCGGAAACATTAAGCGCCCAAGGATTGGAACATTGCCCATGATCGAAATCGGCAGCCGCAATAACGCGCTCCCCTCGCAACACCCCTTTCACGACATCTATCTGTTTCACATTGACCCTGCAAAGCCAGATTCGCCTTTCTGTTTCGAGCAGTCGATGTCTGGCGGGCACATGGAACACGGCGGTGCGCGGTGGTTGGCGCTGGATGAGCTGGACGCCTGGCCGGGCGAGTGGCGTGAACACCTGAGGAAGGCTGACTGCGCGTGGGTTGCCGAGTTGATCGATGCCCATCCAAATGCCGATCAGTCCACCGTGGTCTCGCTGATCCTTCAACGTCATTCCGGGCCTGCGAAGCCAACCGGACGGCTTGAAGCGATCCGTAACTGGCTCAAACGCAACATCCACGTTGGCGGCCGCTATGGCGTTTAAACCACGGAGACTCGCATGACTCAAACCCTCGAACGCGCTATCGCCATCGCCGCCACCGCCCATGCCGGGCAGGTCGACAAGGGCGGTGCGCCGTACATTCTGCATCCGCTGAAAGTCATGTTGCGCATGAGCACGCTGGAAGAACGCATCGTCGCCGTGCTGCACGATGTGGTCGAGGATTGCGGTATCAGCCTCAATGATTTGCGTAAGGAAGGCTTCAGCGAAGAGGTGCTGACGGCGATTGAGTCGGTGACCAAAGTGCCGGGCGAGTCCTATGAGGATTTCGTCGAGCGCGCGGCGCAGAACCCGATTGGCCGGGTGGTGAAACTGGCGGATCTGGAAGAGAACAGCGACCTGTCGCGGATTGCCTCGCCGAGTTGGGAAGATCTGGAGCGGATCGAGAAATACCGCCGCGCGATCGGGCGCTTGCGCACGTAGAACGAATCCTCCCTGTAGGAGCTGCCGAAGGCTGCGATCTTTTGATCTTGCTTCTGAAAATCAAAGTCAAAAGATCGCAGCCTGCGGCAGCTCCTACAGGAGGGTGGGATACCTCAGGGAAATAGCCAGGAAGGCGAATATGAAATCGATTCTGTGTTTGTTGATCGCTGCCACCGTTGGCGCTGCGTTGCAGGTCAGCGGTGTTCCTCATGGTCTGTTGTTGGGGGCGATCCTCGTCACCGCGTTGGTCACCACGCGAACCGGTTTCGCACCCGCAACCCCTTATGGCCTGGGCTACATCCAGGTCACGTTGGGCATCGCCACCGGGCTGATGTTCGAGGCGTGGGACAGTGCGACGGCTTCGGCGATGTTGCCAAGCCTCGGCGTTCTGCTGATATGCCTGACCGTGCAGATTACCCTCGCCGGATGGTGGCTGACTCGCGGCGCGGGATGGAATCGCACCGATGCGCTACTCGCGGTGTACCCCGGCGCACTGGCGGCGGTGTTCGATTTGCTGGAGTCGGAAAAGGCCTCGAGCAAGGTCATCATCGTGCACCTGATGCGCTTGCTGTTGATCACGGTGCTGGTGAGCTTTTTGATTCCCGGGCAAGCCTCGTTGACAGTGGTTGAAAGCGCTCCGTTGAGCACGGGTATGGCGTTGACCGTATTCGTTCTGATTGGCCTGAGCGTGGTGCTCGGGCGCTTGCTGCTGGTGATCGGCGTGCCTGCGCCATTCATGTTGACGGCGATTCTGCTGACGGCGGTGTTTGTGAAATCGGGATGGCTGCATGGCTTTCACATGCCGGACTGGAGCCTGAATCTAGCGGCGCTGATTCTTGGAGTGCGGATTGGCTCGCGCTTTCAGGGACTCGGTCTTGCGGAATTGGGGCGGCACGGGCGGACGGCGCTGGTGTCGGTCGGCTTGATGATCGTGGTCGCGGCGGCGTTTGCCGAAGTGGCGGCGCGCTGGCTGGGCAGTGATCCGCTATCGCTGTGGCTAGCGTACATGCCGGGGGCGATCGAGACGATTGCGATTGTCGCGTTTGCCGGTGGCCTGAATGTAGTGTTCATCCTCACGCACCACTTGGCGCGGATGGTGCTGCTGCACTTTGCGCCGGCGTTGCTGGTGCAGGTGCGGCGGGCGCGGGAGGAAGTCTGAAGCAAATCCCCCTGTGGCGAGGGAGCTTGCTCCCGCTGGGCTGCGCAGCGGCCCCAAACCCCTATGCCACGGTGTTTCAGGTGTACCAAAATCGCAGGTTTTGCGACGACTGCGTCGCCGAGCGGGAGCAAGCTCCCTCGCCACAAAGGTTCAGTGATCTTTACAAAGTGTGGGCGGCGAACCCTTGCTCACCCGGAGCAATATCATCCTTGAGCGTCAACGCCGGGATCTCGTAATCCCCGGCATTCTGCTGCCGATACGCTATCGGCCGCGTGCTCCACAACTCATCCAGCCGCGTGCCCAGCGACTCGCAGGTCTCGGCAAACCGCGCTTGATCCATGCGACTGGCGCGGTACACCAGGAAGGGCGGCACCACGTCGAAACCGGGGTAGAACAGCACGCCGTGCTGAATCGGAAACAGCAAATCATCAATCGGCCCGTTGATCCCGCGCGGGCTGTAGTGAGAATCCCAGCCTCCTGTGGTGACCAGCAGCATCGCGCGTTTGCCTTTCATCTTGCCTTCGCCGTAGCGCTCGCCCCAGCGCGCATCGGAGTGTTCGCCGACACCGTAGGCAAACCCGTAGGCATACACGCGCTCGACCCAGCCTTTGAGGATCGCCGGCATGGTGAACCACCACAGCGGGAATTGCAGGATCAGCGCGTCGGCCCACAACAGTTTTTCCTGCTCGCGGGCGATGTCGGCGGACTGCCGGCCCTGTTGGTAAGCCAGTTTCGAATCGATCGAGGCGTGGAATGGCCGGCTTTCATCGCGACCGGGCGCGTCATCGGCGTCGATCGTGGTCTTCCAGTTCATCGCATACAGGTCGGAGACCTGCACGGTGTGGCCGGCGGCTTGCAGACGCTGGACGGTGAAGTCCCTGAGCGAGCCGTTGAGCGAAGTAGGTTCGGGGTGGGCGTAGACCAGTAGCACATTCATGTTGCAGCTCCTTGGTTGAATGCAGGCAGGATCAATCCTTGATCGGTATATTGGAAATGAATGTCTGATATGTCAGGTATAGCCATGAATAATTTACGACGTCTGGATATCAACTTGCTCTTGACCCTAGACGTGTTGTTGGCAGAACACAATGTAACCCGCGCCGCAGAGCGCTTGAGCCTGTCGCAGCCGTCGGTGAGCGTGCACCTGGCCAAGCTGCGCGAGATCTTCGGCGACCCGCTGTTGCTGCCCGGGCCACGGGGCATGCGGCCAACCGCGCGGGCCGATGAACTGCGCGAGCCGTTGCGCGAGGCACTGGAAGCACTGGAACGCGCGGTGGCGCCGGCCAGCGCGTTCGATCCGGCGCAGGCCCGCCACATCTGGAAAGTTGCGGCGACGGATTACGGCGAATCGACGGTGGTGCTGCCAGCGCTCAGCGGTTTGCGGACTCAGGCGCCGGGCACGCGGCTGGCGGTGCTCGATCTGGTGCCGGCACAGTTGGCCAGGCAGGCGGAGCAGGGCGTGTTTGACCTGGCGCTGCACATCACCGAAGAGGCGCCGCTGGATCTGCATCAACGGGTGCTTTTCACCGAGCATTACGTGTTGGCCGGTCGCGTCGGGCATCCGGGATTGAAGCGTAAGCCGACTCGCGAACAATTCTGCGCGCTGGAACACGTGATGGTGTCGCGCGAGGGTGGGGGCTTTTTCGGGGTGACCGACAAGGCGCTGGCCGAGGTCGGCCTGGCGCGCAAAGTGGTGCTGTCGGTGCCGCATTTTCTGATGGTGATGTCGGTGCTGGCGAGTACCGATCTGGTGGCGATGCTGCCGTCACGCTTGGTTCGCGACAACCCGGCGTTGCAGGTAGTCGATGCGCCGTTGCCGGTGCCGGGCTACGAAATGGCGATGTTCTGGGGCGAGCGCGCGCATCGCGATCCGGCACACAAATGGTTGCGTGAGCATCTGGCGGCGTCGGTGTGACGGATCAGGCGTGGCCCAACGCAATCGCAAAAGACACCACGATCATGCACGCAAACGCAAAATTGAGATTCATCAGCTGTTCATCCTGAGCCTTTTTAAAGTGAGGCCATTCTGAACAGGCTGAATGCAAAGAAAAAATTCGGCATGTTGATTCCAATGATCGAAACAATTGATACCCGCCGGTTTGTGTTTGCCCAAAGCTTTCGCTAGTCTCGGCAAAACCTGCAACTACAAGCATAAACAGGCAAAACCATGCACGATCATTCGGTCACCGAACTGCCATCCCTGCGCCGGCAGAAAATCCTCCTGATCCTCGAACGCGACGGCAAGGTCATGGCCTCCGAGTTGAGCCAGCACTTCGCCGTGTCCGAAGACACCATTCGCCGCGACCTCTCCGAGCTGGACAACGCCGGGCTGGTGCAGCGCGTGCATGGCGGGGCGCTGCCAAGGCCCAAGGACAGCGGCAAGGATTACTTCACCCGGCTGGAAGAGACCGATGAGGTAAAAGTGCGGCTGGCGCAGTTGGCGGCGCAAAAGGTCGAGGACGGGCAGATTGTGCTGTTCGATTCCGGCTCGACCGCGTTGCAGGTGGCGCGCTCGTTGCGCGCGGATATCCAGATCACTGCGGTGACCGCCGCGCCGATGACAGCGATTGCCTTGTCCGAATACAAGGGGGTGAAAGTGATTCTGGCCGGGGGACAACTGAACCCGCGCACGATGTCGGCCAGTGGGCATGAAGCGGTGCGCATGCTGGCCGGGATCAAGGCGGATCTGGTGTTTACCGGGGTCTGTGCGATTCACCCGGAGGTGGGCATCACCTCGCTGCACTTCGATGAAGTGCCGGTGAAACAGGCGCTGCTCGACAGCGCGGCGCGGGTGATTGCGGTGACCACCGCGGATAAATTGGGCGCGGTGGAGCCGTTTGTGGTGGCTTCGTGTTCGCGCCTGCATACGCTGATTACCGAGCGGCATGTGGCGTCGGGGAGTATCGAGGATTATCGGCGGTTGGGGATTGTGGTGGAGCAGTTGCCTGATTGAGATTTGTAGTGAGGCTGATGGCCTCATCGCGAGCAAGCCCGCTCCCACATTTGGAATGCATTTCAATGGTGGAGCAGTTGCCGGAGTGAGATTTGTGTGAGGCTGATGGCATCATCGCGAGCAGGCTCACTCCTACAGTTGGAACGCGTTTCCCTTGTAGGAGTGAGCCTGCTCGCGATGAGGCCATGTCAGACACATTATTGCTGAATGACACACCGCTATCGCGAGCAGGCTCACTCCTACAGGGGTTAGTGGTGAGGCTTCAGGCTTCGGTCAGATACCAGCGCCAATCCTGTTCACCCACCTCGGCCATGAACTGCCGGTACTCGGCACGCTTCACCGCCAGGTACACCCCGAGAAATTCCTGCCCCAGGGCATCCCGTGCCCACACCGAATTTTCCAGCGCCTGCAGCGACGTCAGCCAATCGGTCGGCAGCAATTCCTTGGCCTGCGCATAGCCGTTGCCCTCGACCGGCGCGCCCGGATCAAGATTTTCACGAATTCCGCGATGGATCCCGGCAAGGATCGCTGCCGCCGCCAGATACGGGTTGGCGTCGGCGCCACAGATGCGGTGTTCGATATGCCGGGTATTGGCCGGACCGCCCGGCACGCGCAGGCTGACGGTGCGGTTGTCGACGCCCCAGGTCGGCGCCAATGGCGCATAGCTGTTGGCCTGGAAGCGGCGGTAGGAGTTGGCGTTGGGGCAGAACAGCAGCAACGTATCGAGCAGCGAGGCGAGCATGCCGCCAATCGCGGTGCGCAGCAGCTGGGTACCGGCCGGGTCTTCGGAAGCAAACAGATTGCGCCCTTCGGCATCGGCGAGGCTGACGTGCATGTGCATGCCGGTACCGGCCAGATCATCGAACGGCTTGGCCATGAACGTCGCCTGCATGCTGTGCTTGTGCGCCACCGCTTTGACCAGACGTTTGTAGCGCACCGCCTGATCCATCGCGAGCAACGCGTCGCAGTGTTCGAGGGTGATTTCCACCTGGCCCGGGGCATATTCGGATATCGCCGTGCGCGCCGGAATGCCGTGCAGTTTGCAGGCGCTGTAGAGGTCGGCGAGGAACGGTTCGATCTGCTCCAGTTCACGCAAACCGTAGACCTGGGTGTGTCGCGGTCGGCCACCGTCGGCGTCCAGCGCCGGTTGCGGACGGCCGTTGTGATCGCGTTTGGCGTCGAGCAAATAGAACTCCAGCTCGCAGGCCATCACCGGGTGATAACCCTCGGCCTTGAGGCCGTCGATCACCTTGATCAACAGATGACGCGGGTCGGCGATGCTCGCCGGCATTCCCTCGGCGGGGTGCATGCTGACCTGCACCGCCGCGGTCGGAATCTGCCGCCATGGCAGGCGCACCAGACTGCCTTCGAGCGGGTAGGCGCGGCAGTCGATGTCGCCGACGTCCCACACCAGCCCCGAGTTTTCCACGTCCTCGCCCTGCACGGTCAGGCCGAGAATGGTGCTGGGCAGCGGGCGACCGCTTTCGTATACAGCGAGCAGTTCTTCGCGGTGCAACAGCTTGCCGCGCGGCACGCCGTTGGCGTCGAGGATGAACAGCTCGATCATGTCGATATCGGGGTTCTGTTCAAGGAACAGGCGTGCGTCTTCGATGGCTGCGAATTTCATGGTCAATCACTCACGATGGCGCCGCACAGGCGCGCAGATTCGGGCCGGACACGACGCGGTAAATAGGCGTGGTGTCCTGGCAGGGATATCAAAAAGAAAAAAGTATTTCGCTAATGTCCGGCAGTCGGAAGTGACACTGAACCTGTGGTGAGGGGATTTATCCCCGACGGCGCGCGTAGCGGGCCAAAAAGATAGGGACTGCTGCGCAGTCCATCGGGGATGAATCCCCTCACCACAATGGATCTTTTCTGACTGATGGAAATCAGCAGGCGATATCCGGCGGGCGTGCGGAGTGACGCAGCTTGGAACGGCGCAGGGCCATGGGGAGATTGACGATGCGATTCATGCGCGGCCCCTGTGACAGAGGGCGCACACAGCGGAGACGTTCAACCTTTCTGGTTGTTGTGGTGACGTGCTCATAACGCGTGTTTCCGTTGGCGGAAAACGTCGGTGGCGGGGCAGGCCCGCCGACCGGTGTGCCCGGATAGTAAGGGGGAATTCGCGGGCGTGTAAACCGCTGATTGCGCCCCTGCATCTTTGGCCGCCGCTCAGCGCAGCAGGTGCAAGCCCAGCCCGGCAAGGGCGCAAACGATCAACACTTCGATCACCCCGCGTTTGAAAATGAACAGCGCCAACGCGGCCAGCAGCGCCAGCCCGATCGAAAACAGATCCGGGTGCCCGGCAAATCCGTTGGGCCAGAACACGTGATAAGCGAAGAAACACGCCAGGTTGAGAATCACCCCGACCACTGCCGCAGTGATCGCGGTCAGCGGTGCAGTGAACTTCAATTCGTTGTGCGTTGATTCCACCAGCGGCCCGCCGGCGAGGATGAACAGAAACGAGGGCAGGAAGGTGAACCAGGTCACCAGCGTCGCCGCCAGTGCACCGGCGGCGAATGCATGTTCCGCGCCGAACGCCGGTTGCACGTAACCGCCGATGAAACCGACAAACGCCACCACCATGATCAACGGCCCGGGCGTGGTTTCGCCGAGGGCGAGGCCGTCGATCATCTGCGTCGGCGTCAGCCAGCCATAGTGTCCGACCGCGCCCTGATAGACGTAGGGCAACACCGCGTAAGCGCCGCCGAAGGTCAGCAATGCGGCCTTGGTGAAGAACCAGCCCATTTGCGTGAAGGTGCCATCCCAGCCGAACAGCGCGGTCAGCAGGCCCATCGGTAAACACCACAGCGCCGCGCCAACCAGCAGCAGACGCCACAGTTTCGGCAGGCTGAATCGCGCATGCTCAGGTGTCGGCGTGTCGTCATCGATCAGCGCCGGGCCGAAGGATTCGGCACTGCTGCGCTGCCCGCCATTGTTGAAGCGCTGTGGCGCCAGGCGTCCGCCAAAATAGCCGAGCAACGCTGCACCGAGGACGATCAGCGGGAACGGCAGATTGAAGGCAAAAATCGCCACGAATGACGCCCCGGCGATCGCCCACAGCCAACTGTTTTTCAGCGCCCGCGAGCCGATACGGTGCGCGGCGTGCAAGACGATCGCGGTCACCGCCGGTTTGATTCCGTAGAAAATTCCGGCCACCACCGGCACGTCACCGAACGCGATGTACAGCCACGACAGCGCAATCAGGATGAACAGCGACGGCAGCACGAACAGCGCCCCGGCGATCACCCCGCCCCAAGTGCGATGCAACAGCCAGCCAATATAGGTCGCCAGTTGCTGGGCCTCGGGGCCGGGCAGCAACATGCAGTAGTTGAGCGCGTGCAGAAAGCGCCGCTCGGAGATCCAGCGCCGGCGCTCGACCAGTTCCTGATGCATGATCGCGATCTGTCCGGCCGGGCCACCGAAACCGATGCAGCCGAGCTTGAGCCAGAAGCGCCAGGCCTGGCGCAGGGTGACGGGAGCGGGTTTGGGCAGGTCTTCAGATGAGGGGTTCAAACGCGGCTCCTGCGGTAGATGCTGTCGGAGCCGCTATCTAATCAGGCTTTTATGAAAAAGTGCTATCGGTAAGCTGAACCTGTGGCGAGGGAGCTTGCTCCCGCCGGGCTGCGAAGCAGTCCCGCTTTTTTGAGGCCGCTTAGCGCCCCAGCGGGACGGTGCGATGATTCGCCAGGCTCCCTCGCAGGATCAGGCATGCGCCAGACTCCAGCGCAGTGCCGCATTCTGATCACTCTCCCGCGCCTCGACCCAGTGCGAACCCTGCGCCGTGCTCTCACGCTTCCAGAATGGTGCACGAGTCTTGAGCACGTCCATGATAAACGCGCAGGCTTCGAACGCCATGTGCCGGTGCTTGCTGCTGACGCCAACAAACACGATCGGCTCGCTGACCGCCAGCGCGCCGACCCGATGCACAATCTCAACCCCCAGCAGCGGCCAGCGCTGGCGCGCTTCGTCGGCGATCTGTTCGAGGGCTTTTTCGGTCATGCCCGGATAGTGCTCGAGAAACAGCTCGTTCACGCTCTGCCCGATGTTCAGATCACGCACATAGCCGATGAAATTCACCACCGCGCCGACCCGTGGATTGCGCGCATGCAGGTCGGCGGTCAACTGGCCGACGTCGAAGCTTTTGTACTGAACGCGAACCGTCATGCTCAGCCCCCGGTGACCGGTGGGAAAAACGCAATCTCGTCGAAGTCCTCGATGGCCGCGCTCGGTTGGCACAGCTCCTGATTCAACGCGCACATCAGGTTGCCGGCGCCGAGCACTTCGCGCCATTCCTCACCACGGGCCATGAGCATCTGCCGCACGTCCTCGATACAGGTCAGATCGTCGCTCAGGGGGATTTTTTCACCGCCCAGATTGAGGCGGTCACGGTAGCTGGCGAAGTAGTTGATCAGGATCATTGCGCGTCCTCCCATTGAAAGTGTCCGGAGCGGCCGCCCTGTTTGCTGAGCAGGCGGATGTCGCCGATGACCATGGCCCGGTCCACGGCTTTGCACATGTCGTAAATGGTCAGCGCCGCGACGCTGGCGGCGGTCAGGGCTTCAAGTTCGACGCCGGTCTGGCCGGTGAGGCGGCAGGTGCTGGTGATCTGCACGCGGTCCGGTTCGCAGGCCTTGAGTTCAACGTGAATCGAGCTGAGCAGCAGCGCGTGGCACAACGGGATCAGTTCGTGGGTGCGCTTGGCCGCCTGGATTCCGGCGATGCGCGCCACGGCGAAGACGTCGCCCTTGGGGTGACCGTTGGCCTGGATCATCTGCAGCGTTTCCGGGCGCATCTGCACCCAGGCTTGCGCCGTGGCTTCGCGGCGAGTCGCGGCTTTGTCGCTGACGTCGACCATGTTGGCGCGGCCCTGATCGTCGAGGTGGGTGAGGGTGTTGCTCATGGCGAAAGCTCCTGGATCGGGCTGTAGATTCGGGGGGCGTTGCGGTGCGGCACATGGATCAGATTGAGCCGATGCTTGAGCGCCCAGCGCACGGTCAACGCGGTGGGGGCGGACAGGCTGACAAGGGTGCCAAGTCGGGCGCGCACGGCTTTGTGGATCAGCTCCAGGCTGCAACGGCTGGTGACCACCACGAAGCCCTGGCGCGCATCGACGTCAGCGATTTGCATCGCGCCGATCAGCTTATCGAGGGCGTTGTGCCGGCCAATGTCTTCGCGGCACAACAGCGCCTCACCGCTGGCATCGAAGTACAGCGCCGCGTGCAGGGCGCCGCTGCTGCGGGCCAGTTGCTGAGCCTGTTCGATGCGTTGGCGGATACCGTCGAAATGCGCGGCCGGCGGCAGGGCGCAGGGTTGCAGAATGTCCAGTTGCGGCAACGCCTGCTCCAGCGCCTCGACGCCACAGATGCCGCAGCCGCTGGTGCCGGCCATCTGCCGACGATGATCTTTCAGCGCCCAGAACGCGCGACTGGATATCTGCACCTCGGCCTGACAGGCCTGATCGAAATGGCTCAGGCGGATGTCGTAGATCTCGTCGACGCTGTCGATGATCGCGTTGCTCAGGCTGAAGCCCCGGATGAAATCTTCAAGGTTGCCGGGCGAGACCATCATCACCGCCTGGCTCAGGCCGTTGAAGGTGATCGCCAGGGCGATCTCCGCGGCCAGGGCGACGTGCGAGAGCGGGGCGTGCGGCAGGTATTCGCGAAACGCCACCTGTGACGGTTGCGGGGCGGGGGCGTTGGGTTCGGTGTTGGATTCGACGTGGCAGAGCATCTTGAAAAGTCCCGAAGCGCTGAAGTGGGTTCAGGCTACGGGGGTGGTGAAAGTGCGTCCAATCGCTTGTTCTGATCTGGTGATTGGGTGGGTCGATCACCGCTGTTATATCCGAAATGTGTATTCGCTGGGCGGTCCTCTTCGCGAGCAAGCCCGCTCCCACAATTGAAATGCATTCAACCTGTGGGAGCGGGCTTGCTCGCGAAGACGGTCTGACAGCCAGCATCAATGTCTGGAGAGATCACTCAAGCAACCGGCAACTCAACCCCGAACAACTTGCGCGCCTCGGCAAAACACTTCTCGGCTATCGCCGAACGCGGCTCGGTCTTGCGCATTACCAGCCCCAGCGGCGCCAGCACGCTGGCATCCGGCAGTTGCATGAACGACAGGTGTTCGATTGGCTCTTCCAGCCCGCTGTCCAGTGGCATGATCGAGCAGCAGAAACCCTGGTGAATCGCCTGCAGCAGTTGATAGGTCGAATCACTTTCCATGATCGGCTGCGGATTCAGCCCGCGACTGCGGAAGCTCAGGTCGATGGATTTGCGGTAATGCATGCCGGTGGTGATCATCCCCAACGGCAGTTCGGCGGCGTCTTCCCAGCTCATTTCCGAGCCTTCGAAATGGTAGTGACGGTTGTCGTAAAGCAGACCGACGCGTGTTTCGCCGATCTCGAAAAAATCGAAATAGTTCGGGTTGACGTGGTCCAGATAACACACGCCCAGATCCAATTGGTTGTTGCCCAAACCGGCGATGATCTCGTCGGAACTCCCCGACGACAGGCTGAATTTCAGCTCCGGATAGGTCCCGGACAAACTCTGAATGTATTTGACCGGGTTGAAATTGCTCAGCGGCACCAGACCCAGGCGCAAGCTACCGACCAGTTGCCCGCGGCAGGCCGCCGCTTCGGCGAACAGGCCGTCATGCGCGGCCAGCAGTGTGCGCGCCCAGGCCAGCACCCGTTCGCCGGCCTGGGTGAAACCCTCGAAGCGCTGACCGCGATTGACCAGCACCAGATCCAGCTCATCTTCCAGATTGCGCAGACGCATCGACAGGGTCGGCTGGGTGATGTGGCAGCGGGCGGCGGCCTGGCCGAAGTGTCGGGTTTCGTCCAGTGCGATCAGGAACTTGAGTTGTTTGATGTCCACGCAGGCACCTGCTCGTTGAGAAATTGGATTGAGTATTGACGCAGATGCGCGCAGCGCACGAAAAACGCGAGGTGTGACGATCTCACCTGCCTGTATCTGCGTCCAATCGGAAGAATTGAAAAGCCTATCGACCAGCTCTATCGCCCATGGTTTCAAAGGCGTTGGCCGAGGTCAACGGCGCCGATAGAGCAGCTCGATAATGTGGTTGGCCAGAGTGATTAGACAGTACTCATAAGTGGCACTTAGGCTGCTTGGCAATCTGATTGACTACTGCCGGAGATTCCCATGAGTGCGAAAGCGGATGCCCTGTTTGTTCCCCTGAACATAGCCGTACTGACCGTCAGCGATACTCGCGATTATGCGAGCGACACGTCGGGCCAATTGCTGGTCAGCCGCTTGCTTGAGGCCGGCCATACCCTGAGCGAGCGCAATCTGCTCAAGGATGACCTGTACAAGATCCGCGCTCAGGTCGCGCACTGGATTGCCGACGACAGCATTCAGGTGGTGCTGATCACCGGCGGCACTGGTTTTACCGGGCGCGACAGCACGCCGGAAGCGGTGGCCTGTCTGCTCGACAAGCAGATCGACGGGTTTGGCGAGTTGTTCCGCGCCATTTCGATTCTCGACATCGGCACCTCGACCGTGCAAAGCCGAGCGCTGGCCGGGCTGTCCAACGGCACGCTGGTGTGCTGCCTGCCGGGTTCGACCGGTGCCTGCCGCACCGCGTGGGAAGGCATCCTCGCCGAGCAACTGGATAACCGCCACCGGCCGTGCAACTTTGTGCCGCACCTCAAATCAGTCGCTGCCTGTGGGCCGCGCGGATGAGCAAGGCAGGGTTGATGCCGGTCGAGGACGCCCTCGACCAATTGCTCGGCATGGCCAATGAGCAACGTCTGGCCGATAGCGAACTGTTGCCGCTCGACGAGGTGCGCGGGCGGGTGTTGGCCAGTGATCTGGTGGCGACACTCGACCTGCCGCCATGGCCGAACAGTGCCATGGACGGATATGCCTTGAACCTGGCCGATCTGCATCGTCAGCCGCTGAAGGTGTCGCAGAAGGTCTACGCCGGCCAGGCGCCGGACGCGCTATTGCCCGGCACCTGCGCACGGATCTTTACCGGCGCACCGTTGCCGCCCGGCGCTACCTGCGTCGAGATGCAGGAGAACGTCGAAGTACTCGAGGACGGCCGCGTACGCTTTTTGCAGCCGCTGAAAGCGGGGCAGAACATTCGCGCGCAGGGTCAGGAAAACCGCGTCGGCGACATCCTGCTGCGTGCCGGCAAACGCCTCGGGCCGTTCGAACTGGCGGTCGCCGCCGGGCAAGGGCTGGCACAGTTGCACGTGGTGCGGCGCCCGCGCGTGGCGCTGCTGTCCACCGGTGACGAACTGGTCGAGCCGGGCCTGCCGCTGCGTCCCGGCAGCATCTACAACAGCAATCGTGTGCTGCTCGGCCACTGGCTGAAGGAACTGGGCTGCGAGGTGATCGACGCCGGGATCCTCCCGGATCGTCCGGCGCAGACGCGGCTCAAGCTTGAGCAACTGCAAGTGGCGGCTGACCTGATCCTGACCACCGGTGGTGTGTCTGCTGGCGATGCCGATTGCCTTGGGCAGGTGCTGCGCGAGGACGGCAAACCGCTGCTGTGGAAGTTGGCGATCAAGCCTGGCAAACCGCTGACCGTGGGCCATTTCGGCACGGTGCCGGTGATTGGCCTGCCGGGCAATCCGACCTCGGCGCTGGTGACCTTCGGCCTGCTGGCGCGGCCGTATCTGCTGCGCATTCAGGGCGTGGAAGAGGTCATGCCGTTGAGCTTCACAGTGAATGCCGGGTTCGCCTGGAACAAGGCTGGCAGCCGTCGAGAGTATCTGCGGGTGCGGCTGGAGGCGGGGCGCGCGGTGTTGTATCCGAACCAGAGTTCCGGCGTTTTGCTCGGAGCGACCTGGGCCGATGGGCTGGTGGAGGTGCCGGAAAACAGCACCCACGGCATTGGCGATCCGCTGCGCTTCATACCCTTCAGCGAACTCTTCTGACCCCGACACAAATCAGAACTGTGGGAGCGAGCCTGCTCGCGAAGGCGGCGTGTCATACAACATCAATGTTGACTGACAGGCACTCTTCGCGAGCAGGCTCGCTCCCACATTTGGATGTGTGATGATCAGCCATTCTGCGGGGTGTACCTGGAACCTGTAGGAGTGAGCCTGCTCGCGATGACGGCGGCACAGTCAACATCTTTACTGACTGGGCGACCGCTATCGCGAGCAGGCTCACTCCTACAGAGGGAGCGAGCTCAGCTCAGCACATAGTCCACCGGCAGCAACATCGGCGGCAGGTCGGTTTCGCCCAGTTCGCTGAGAATGTCACGCTCGATAGTGCGCACCAGCGAGTCGGTCGCCAAATCGTTTTCGTCGCGGCCGAACGGGTCTTCCAGTTCATCGGCAATCGCATCCAGACCAAAGAACGTGTAGCTGACAATCGCCGTGAACAGCGGGGTCAGCCAGCCCAGCGGTTCGGCCATGGCGAACGGCAGCAGGATGCAGAACAGGTAAATCGTGCGGTGCAGCAGCAAGGTGTAGGGGAAGGGCAGCGGGGTGTTCTTGATCCGCTCGCACACCGCTTGTGCCTGAGTCAGGCTGGTCAGGTGATTGGCCAGCAACATGTAGCGCCACTCGCTCAGTTCGCCGCTTTGATGCAGATCCGAACATTGCTGGCCGACCTGCTGCAGAATCCGGCCACTGTAGTCCGGCACCCGCGCATCGTGTTGCGGGGTTATCCACTTGCTGCTGGCCGCCGCTTCGCTTTCCCGGCGCAATCGCGCATTCAGCGCATGAGCAAACCCGCAGAGGTTGAGCAGCAACGGCTTGCGCTGCGCCGATTCGCGGATGACATGGGTTTCGCGAATCACCGAACGGATGTGCACCAGCACATCGCCCCAGGCCTTGCGCGCTTCATACCAGCGGTCGTAGCAGGCGTTGTTGCGAAAATTCATGAAGATCGACAGCGACAGCCCGAGCAGGGTGAACGGCGTGGCGTTGACCTTGGTGAAGTTGCTCGGATGGAGCATTTCAATCAGCACGATGGCAGAAGCCAGCAGGGTGACCATCAGGGTGCGCAGGGCGATACGTTTGGCGATCGAACCCTTGAGGGTGAAGAGGATGGCGAATTGGTTGACCTTGGGTCTGATGATCATGCTGGGCGATCCCGGTTACGCAGGGTGAGGGCGGCTCAGCCGCCGGTCATGTTCATGAAGCGCACGACCTGAACGTCGTCGTTCACTTCGAAATTGTGCCGATACGGCTTGAGTTTCATCGCTTCGATGATGGCCTTCTCCAGCCGCTCTGGTTGCCCCGGATGAGCGCGCAGCACGGCTTTGAGATCCACCGAATGCTCGTTACCCAGACACAGTAGCAGGCGCCCCTCGACAGTCAGCCGCACCCGGTTGCAAGTACCGCAGAAATTGTGGCTGTGCGGCGAGATAAAGCCCAGACGAATGTCCGGCGCCTCGGCCAGCCGCCAGTAGCGCGACGGGCCCTGGGTCGACTCGGCGGAATCGATCAGGGTGTAGCGCTCGGCGATTTTTTCGCGCACCTGGGCGCTGGAGAAAAACGACTCGGCGCGGCTGTGTTCGCTGATGATCCCCAGCGGCATTTCCTCGATGAAGGAGACGTCGAGCTGGCGGTCGATGGCAAAGCTCACCAGATCGTTGATCTCCTGATCGTTGCGCCCCTGCATCACCACCACGTTGAGTTTGGTTCGGATGAAACCGGCCTTGCGCGCCGCATCGATGCCGCTGATCACCTGCGCCAGATCACCGGTGCGGGTCATTTGCTTGAAACGATCCGGGTCGAGGCTGTCGAGGCTGATGTTCAGCCGCTTGACCCCGGCGTCGAACAACGGCGCGGCGAGTTTGCCCAGCTGCGAGCCATTGGTGGTCATGCACAGTTCACGCAGGCCGGGCAGGGCGGCGATCTGCTCGCACAGCTTGACCACGCCCGGACGAATCAGCGGCTCGCCGCCGGTCAGGCGAATCTTGCGCGTGCCCAGCGTCACGAAGCTCTGCGCCAGTTGATAAATCTCCTCCAGCGTCAGCACCTGCTGACGCGGCAGAAATTGCATGTCCTCGGCCATGCAATACACGCAGCGGAAGTCGCAGCGGTCGGTGACCGACATGCGCAGATAGTCGACGCGGCGGTTGTAACCATCGATCAAGACACGCTCTGACATGACAGCCTCGCAGAAGTGGGAAGTCCGCATGGACGGAACCGGTTAGCGCAGATTATGGGCAACTTCAGATCTCGTCCAATCACTGTTTATGACTGCTTGATTGAGCGCGTCGATGATCAATTATTTTCTCTGGAAAGTTACCGCTTTAGTTTCGCAAAGCCCCGTAAATAAAGGGTTTTTCGCCGTGATAGAGGGTTTCGATAATGTGGTCATAAATAGCGATTAGACAATGTTTTGTAACGGTTCATATCCTTGCTCCGGCAACTGAAACGACCACTTTATTGCTGTGCAAAGTCGGCCGTCGCTGTTTAACCAAGATCAGGTTCATGCCTGTGTGCATCGTCATGGAGATGTCCCATGTCACAAGTCGACCGTTACAAACCTTACAAGGGTGCCGCTGCCGGTTGGGGGGCTGTGATCAGCCTGACCAAAAGCTGGCTGGGCAGTGAAAACGCCCTGAAAAACATCCGCGCCATGCTCAAGACCAACCAGAACGGCGGCTTCGACTGCCCGGGCTGTGCCTGGGGTGAAGCACCCGGTGCGAGCATGCTCAAGTTCTGCGAGAACGGCGCCAAAGCGGTGAACTGGGAGGCCACCGGGCGCTTGGTCGATCCGGCGTTCTTCAACAAGTACACGGTATCGAGCCTGGCCGAGCAGAGCGACTACTGGCTGGAATATCAGGGCCGTCTGACCCACCCTATGCGCTACGACGCGCGGATCGACCGTTATGTGGAAACCACCTGGGAAGACGCGTTCGCGCTGATCGCCGAACACCTCAAGGGTCTGAAATCGCCGCACGAGGCCGAGTTCTATACCTCGGGCCGGGCCAGCAACGAAGCGGCGTTTCTCTATCAGTTGTTCGTCCGCGCCTATGGCACCAACAACTTTCCTGACTGCTCGAACATGTGCCACGAAGCCAGTGCGGTGAGCATGGGCGAGACGCTGGGCGTGGGCAAGGGCACCGTGGTCTACGAGGATCTGCATCATGCCGACGCGATTTTCGTCATCGGCCAGAACCCCGGCACCAACCACCCACGCATGCTCGAACCGCTGCGTGAAGCGGTGAAACGCGGCGCGCAGGTGGTGTGCATCAACCCGCTGAAAGAGCGTGGCCTGGAACGTTTCCAGAACCCGCAGAACCCGATCGAGATGCTCAGCAACGGTTGGGAAGCGACCAACACCGCGTACTTCCGCCCGGCCCTGGGTGGCGACATGGCGATGATTCGCGGCATGGTCAAATTCCTTCTGCAGTGGGAACGTGAAGCCCAGACCTGCGGTGGCGAACCGGTGTTCGACCATGCGTTTATCGCCGAGCACACCTCGGGTCTGGACAGTTACCTGGCAGAAGTCGACGCTACGACCTGGGAGCACATCCTCGAGCAGTCCGGCGTGCCGTTGCACGACATCGAACTGGCGGCGCGCATGTATGGCCGCGCCAAGAGCGTGATCATGTGCTGGGCCATGGGCCTGACCCAACACGTGCACTCGGTGCCGACCCTGCAGGAGGTCATCAACCTGCAACTGCTGCGCGGCAACGTTGGCCGTCCGGGTGCCGGTCTGTCGCCGGTGCGTGGTCACAGCAACGTGCAGGGCGACCGCACCATGGGCATCAACGAACTGGCGCCGAAGGAGCTGATGGACGCGCTGGAAAAACGCTTCAACTTCAAAGTGCCGCGCATGCACGGCCACAACACGGTGATGGCGATCGGTGCGATGGAGCGTGGCGAAGCCAAAGTGTTTATCGGTCTGGGCGGCAACTTTGCCCAAGCCACGCCGGACACCCCGCGAACCCACGAAGCGATGCGCAAACTCGACCTGACCGTGCACATTTCGACCAAGCTCAACCGCAGCCATCTGGTCACCGGTCGCGACGCATTGATCCTGCCGTGCCTCGGTCGCACCGACATCGACATCCAGGCCGAAGGCCCGCAAGGCGTGACCGTGGAAGACACCTTCAGCATGGTGCACTTGTCGTTCGGTCAACTGAAGCCGAAGTCGGCGCACTTGAAATCCGAGCCGGCGATCATTGCCGGAATCGCCGCCGCCACGTTGGGCAAACACCCGATCGACTGGGAGTGGGCGGTGGGCGATTACGGACGCATCCGCAACCTGATCGGCGACGTGATTCCGGGCTTCGAAAACTTCAACGAAAAACT
This sequence comes from Pseudomonas sp. IT-93MI4, assembly GCF_949767635.1. Classification (NCBI taxonomy): domain Bacteria; kingdom Pseudomonadati; phylum Pseudomonadota; class Gammaproteobacteria; order Pseudomonadales; family Pseudomonadaceae; genus Pseudomonas; species Pseudomonas sp. IT-93MI4. The sequence goes on along the minus strand of NZ_CATKPP010000011.1, from coordinate 403,948 downwards.
GCTGACCCCGGGTGGCTTCCACCTTGGCAACGACGCCTCGGATCGGGTCTGGAACACCGAGTCGGGCAAAGCCCAGTTCACCCCGTGCGTGCTGCCGGAACACCTGATCAGCGAAGGCGTGCGCAACCTGCCGGTCAAGCCGGATCTGATCCTGCAGACCATGCGCTCCCACGACCAGTACAACACCACGCTGTACGGGCTCGACGACCGTTATCGCGGGGTCTATGGCATGCGCGACGTGATCTTCGCCAACGAACAGGATATCCAGCGTCTCGGTTTCGAACCGGGGCAGAAGGTCGATCTGGTGGCGCTGTGGGATGACGAGCGCGAGCGTCGGGTCAGCGGGTTCACCCTGATCGCCTACGACATTCCGCCCGGTCAGGCGGCGGCGTACTACCCGGAAACCAACCCGCTGGTGCCGCTGGAAAGCTATGGCGACCGGACCTACACGCCGACCTCGAAATTCGTCGCGATTCGCCTCGAAGCGGCCAAGGTCAGCAACCTGATCCCGTCATCGCTGGCCTGACCCGCTACTTATAAAAACCTTGGCAATTTGACTGGCTGCAGGCGTTCGCGCCTGGCGGTGGCCCGGCGACGTGCTGCCGCTTTTCAGCCTGGATGAGGACATCATCATGCTCAACATGGAGGCACTGGACCTGGCGCGAATTCAATTCGCGTTCACGGTTTCGTTCCACATTATCTTCCCGGCGATCACCATCGGCCTGGCGAGTTTCCTCGCGGTACTCGAAGGCCTGTGGCTGAAAACCCGTGACGACACCTACCGCGATCTCTACCACTTCTGGTCGAAGATCTTTGCCGTCAACTTCGGCATGGGCGTGGTCTCGGGGCTGGTCATGGCGTACCAGTTCGGCACCAACTGGAGCGGCTTTTCCGACTTCGCCGGGAGCATCACCGGGCCGTTGCTGACCTATGAGGTGCTGACGGCGTTCTTCCTTGAGGCAGGTTTCCTCGGGGTCATGCTGTTCGGCTGGAACCGCGTCGGCCGTGGCTTGCACTTCTTTGCCACGGTGATGGTCGCTATCGGCACGCTGATTTCAACCTTTTGGATTCTCGCCTCCAACAGCTGGATGCAGACGCCGCAGGGCTTCGAAATCGTCGACGGGCGGGTGATGCCGCTGGACTGGCTGGCGATTGTGTTCAACCCGTCGTTTCCGTTCCGTCTGGCGCACATGGCGATCGCCGCGTTCGTCGCCACGGCCTTCTTCGTGGGCTCGTCGGCGGCCTGGCATTTGCTGCGCGGCAACAATACCGCGCCGGTGCGCAGGATGTTTTCCATGGCGTTGTGGATGGCGCTGATCGTGGCACCGATTCAGGCGGTGGTCGGTGACGCCCACGGCTTGAACACCCTGGAACATCAACCGGCAAAAATCGCCGCCATCGAAGGCCACTGGGAAAACGCCGACAACGGCCCGACGCCGCTGGTGCTGTTCGGCATCCCCGACATGCAGGCGGAGAAGACCAAGTACGCGCTGGAAATCCCGTACCTCGGCAGCCTGATCCTGACCCACAGCCTCGACAAGCAGATCCCGGCGCTCAAGAGCTTCCCGAAAGAGGACCGGCCGAACTCGACCATCATCTTCTGGAGCTTCCGCGTCATGGCTGGGCTGGGCATGTTGATGATCCTTGTCGGTGTGCTCGGTCTGGCGCTGCGTCGTGGCGGCAAGCTCTATCAGCATCGCGGCTTCCAGCGTCTGGTGTTGCTGATGGGGCCGAGCGGGTTGATCGCGTTGCTGGCCGGCTGGATCACCACCGAAGTCGGGCGTCAGCCGTGGGTCGTTTACGGTTTGATGCGCACCCATGACGCCGCGTCGCACCACTCGGTGGCGCAGATGAGCACCTCGCTGTTGCTGTTCGTGGTGATCTACTGCTCGGTGTTCACCGTGGGCATCGGCTACATGATGAAACTGGTGCGCAAGGGCCCGCAGCCCCATCACGAACATCCGCCGGAGGGCGATCAGTTGCAAACCCCGCGCCGGCCTATTTCGGCGGCTACCGCCCCGATGAAGGAGCACTGAGTCATGGGTATTCAAGGTATCGATCTCTCGTTGATCTGGGGTGTGATCATCGCCTTCGGGGTGATGATGTACGTGATCATGGACGGCTTCGATCTGGGCCTGGGCATCCTGTTTCCGCTGATCCCGGATGAGCAGGAGCGCGACGTGATGATGAACACCGTTGCCCCGGTGTGGGACGGCAACGAAACCTGGCTGGTGCTCGGTGGTGCGGCGTTGTATGGCGCGTTTCCACTGGCCTACGGGGTGATTCTGGAGGCGCTGTACCTGCCGCTGATCCTGATGCTCTGCGGGCTGATTTTCCGTGGCGTGGCGTTCGAGTTTCGCTTCAAGTCGTCAGCGCAAAAGCGTCACTGGTGGGACAAGGCGTTCATCGGCGGTTCGCTGCTGGCGACGTTCTCCCAGGGTGTGGCGATCGGCGCCTACGTGTCGGGTATTCCCGTGGTGAATCGGCAGTTTGCCGGTGGCGGCCTGGACTGGCTGGCGCCGTTTCCGCTGGTGTGCGGCGTCGGTCTGGTGGTGGCTTATGCGCTGCTGGGCAGCACCTGGTTGCTGGTCAAGACCGAAGGCATGCTCGAGTCGCGGATGCGTCTGTTCACCCGGCCGCTGGCGTGGTTGCTGACGGCTATGGTGGTGGTGATTGGCACGTGGACACTGAAGTTGCACCCGGAATTGGGCACTCGCTGGTCGACCAGCGGGCACTTGATGGTGTTCGCCGGGTTGGTGATGCTGGCACTGCTGGCGTTGTTCGGGCTGCTGCGCACCTTGCGTCAGCGTCACACCCACTGGCCGTTCGTGTTCACTCTGGTGTTGATGCTGCTCGGTTACATCGGCCTGGCGCTGAGCATCTGGCCAAACATCATCCCGCCATCGGTAAGCCTGTGGGCGGCGGCGTCTCCGCCTTCGAGCCAGTTGTTCGCCTTGATCGGCGCACTGTTCATCCTGCCGGTGATCCTGATGTACACCTTCTGGAGCTACTACGTATTCCGCGGCAAAGTGAGGATTGGCGATGGCTACCATTGATTCGCGTGAGGTCAAATCCTCCCGCTGGTACAAGCGTCTGGGCTGGTTGTTGCTGATTTGGCTGGGCAGTGTAGTGTCGCTCGCCGTGGTGGCGAGTGTGCTGAAACTGGCGATGTATGCAGCGGGAATGAGGACCCACTGACAATAAAAAAACCGGAGCCATGACTCCGGTTTTTTTTGTGCCTGCAATTCTGAACATCGCAGATGTCCCCGGTGGGAGCGGGCTTGCTCGCGAAGGCGTCCGCTCAGTGGACATCGATGCTGAATGTGCCGGCCCCTTCGTGAGCAAGCCCACTCCCACCCTAGATTGCGGCCAGCCCCCAATCCTTCATCCACCACCAATCCCACCCTGGATTTCGGCTAGCCGCAAATTCTTCATCCAGCAGCAATCCCCTGTGGGAGCGGGCTTGCTCGCGAAGGCGTCAGGTCAGCCGACATTGATGCTGAGTGTGCCGGCCTCTTCGTGAGCAAGCCCACTCCCACCCTGGATTGCGGCCAGCCCCGAATTCTTCATCCACCACCAATCCCACCTTGGATTTCGGCCAGCCGCAAATTCTTCATCCAGCAGCAATCCCCTGTGGGAGCGGGCTTGCTCGCGAAGGCGTCAGGTCAGCCGACATTGATGCTGAGTGTGCCGGCCTCTTCGTGAGCAAGCCCACTCCCACAGTTGATCCGGTGCGCAGACACATCCTGCCAACAAACATGTTCGGCGCACTGTGATGGCTGATCTAGCCTTTTTTTTGAATTCAACCATGAACAAGGCAAAGGAATGCCCAAACGTTATTCATCACATCGCCTGCGAACCGGCCGTCATTGCGAAGAAAATCAGATCTACCTACTAACCGCCAATACTTTGGGGCGTGAGCCGGTGTTCACGGATTACAGGCTCGGCCGGTTGGTTGTGCATCAGTTCAGGCAGGCGCAGGAAGAGGGATTTGCCGACACATTGGCATGGGTGGTTATGCCCGATCATTTTCATTGGCTGATCCAATTGCAAAAAGGAACACTTGGCCAATTGATGTGCCAGGTCAAATCCCTGAGTACTCGTTCAGTCAACACAGCGAGCGGTAGATCCGGAGGCCTTTGGCAGCAAGGTTTTCATGATCATGCATTACGTCGAGAGGAGGATCTGGTGAAACTGGCCCGCTATGTAGTGGCTAATCCACTGCGGGCCGGACTGGTAAAAAAACTCGGTGACTATCCGTTATGGGATGCGATCTGGGTTTGAACTCAGGATGTGCATTCACCGCCTTGCATCAGAATAAACGCGATCCCTGTGGGAGCGGGCTTGCTCGCGAAGGCGTCCGCTCAGTCGACACCGATGTTGAATGTGCCGGCCCCTTCGTGAGCAAGCCCACTCCCACCCTTGATCGCGGCCAGCCCCGAATCCTTCACCCAGCACCTATCCCCTGTGGGAGCGGGCTTGCTCGCGAAAGCGTCCGCTCAGTCGACATCGATGCTGAATGTGCCGACCCCTTCGTGAGCAAGCCCACTCCCACCCTTGATAGCGGCCAGCCCTGAATTCTTCATCCACCACCAATCCCCACATCGGATCTTCGGTGTTTTCTGAAGGGCTGTTACTGCGCCCCAAACATCGCGGTCCAGTAAATCCCGGCGCTGCTCTTTGGATCGGTCGCGTAGGCGGCGCCGAGTTCTTTGTATTGCGGGTTCATCAGGTTGGCGCAGTGGCCGGGGCTGGCGAGCCAGCCGTCGACGACCTTGCGCACGGTGTCTTGCCCGGCGGCGATGTTTTCGCCGACCAGTTGACCGCTGTAGCCGGCCAGTTCGGCGCGGTCTCCGGGTGTGCGGCCGTCGCGGTCCTTGTGGTCGAAGTAGTTGTTGTTGGCCATGTCGCGGCTGTGATCCTGGGAAATCGTGCCCAGGCTCGCGTTCCAGGCCAGTGGCCCGGCCGCGGCAAAGGCCTGGCCGCCGCATTGACGCGGTTGGGCGCGAGCAGCGTTGAGTTGCTCGAGCAACTTCTGGCCTTCGCTTTGCGCATCGCCGAGCTTCGCCGACAGTAGAGGTCGCGCCAGCACGATCCGCCAGTCGCGATCGGCGCGGCTGACCCCGACATCGACGAACTGCGGATCCAGCACCACCTGACAGAAGCTCTCCTGAATCGCCTTCATCGCCGACGCCGCATCCCGTGGGCCGTTGAGGGTGATCGCCTGCACGTTGACCATCGGGTAGCTGGCGCTGGCCATGGCCTGTTGCAGATCGACCGCACCGCTGGCCGGCAGTCTCAGCCGTGGATCGGCCGACAGCGGTGGCAGTTCACTGGACGCCTGGCTGCCGCAGCGCTGCGGTTGGCTGCGGTAGGCATTGATCGACTCGATCAGTTGCGACTCGTCGGCAGCCATGGCCGAGGCGGCCACGGCCAGGCCCACGGACAGCGCGGCAAAACGCAAGACGGATGGCATGAAGCGCATGGAAATCTCCCTTGAGCTGAGTGCGCTCATGATGCGCGAAAGGCCCCCGGTCAGTGCAATGTCTTTTTCTTCATCGAGCGGTTTTTTCTGCGGAACGTTACGTCGGTATTTGCCGTCTACACTCTCCGAAGGCCCCGGGAACCGGGCGTCTCCCCCACGAAACACCTTGCCCGGAACGGGCGTTGCCGGAAGAACTGACATGGGATTGAAATGGTTGGCTGGCTGTTTCGCATTAACCCTGATGGTCGGTGTTGTAAGCGCCACTGAACAGGCGCCGATCAAGGCCAAGGCCGAAGAGAAAGCCCAGGTGCTGGAAGAAAAGGCCGCCGACAAAGTCAGCGCGGCGCCAGCACCCAAATCCGAAGCGATCACCCCCACTGAAGTGCAGGCGGTTGACCCCGCCGGCACCGCGCCGCTGGACGATCCGATCACCTGCCTGGCGCGCAGTATCTACTGGGAAGCCAAGGGCCGCGACACGCTGGAAATGGAGGCGGTGGCCAACGTGGTGATGAACCGCCTCGGCCATGACGGCTTCCCCGACACCGTGTGTGCAGTCGTCAAGCAAGGTTCGGAAACCAAGAGCTGCCAGTTTTCCTGGTGGTGCGATGGCAAGGCCGATCAGGTCAAGGAAGACGCCGAATACACCCTGGCCAAGGACATCGCCGGCAAGGCACTCAACCGCCAGTTGCCGGATCGCACCCATGGCGCACTGTATTTCCATGATCGCCAGGTGCATCCGAGCTGGGCCAGGGAGTACAAAAAGACCGCCGCGGTCGGCAAATTCCTGTTCTATAAACCGGCCGGCGGCGATGCGCGTTAGACGCAGACTTCCCGTACACAATTGCGCAACCAGCGGTGCGCCGGGTCGGCGTCCATGCGCGGGTGCCAGAGCATCGACACGCTGATCGGCGGCATCCTGAAGGGCAGGGCGAAGCTGTGCAGGCCCATGCGCAGCTTGCTGGTGTGACGCTCCGGAACCGTGGCGATCAGGTCCGATTCGCGCACCAGCGTCAGCGCCGCCGAAAAGCCGCCGAATGACGTGACGATATCCCGCGTCAGACCTGCGGCGAGCAACGCTTCGTCAACCGGGCCGCTGCTGCGCCCGCGCCGTGAGATCAGAATGTGCTGGCCGCCGGCAAACCGTTTGCTGCTGATCTTGCCCGAGCTCAACGGATGGCCTTCGCGCACCACACCGATCCAGTGATCCTCAAACAGAATGCGGCTGTGCAGCGTCGGGTCGGTGCTGTCGTCGACCACGCCGGTCTCCAGATCGACCCGGCCTTCGCGCAGCGGCATGCTGTCCTTGTCGGCTTTCTGCACAAAGCGCAGGCGCACGCCGGGTGCTTCTTCAGCGATGCGCGCGAGCAGCGCGGCGGCGAAGGTTTCGACAAAACCGTCGGTGTTGCGCAGGGTGAAGGTGCGCTGCAACTGGCCGGGATCGAGCACTTCGGCGGGGCGCAACACCGCCTCGGCTTCCTGCACCAGAGCGCTGACCCGCTCACGCAATTCCAGCGCACGCGGGGTCGGCACCAGACCTCGGCCGGCGCGCACCAGCAACGGATCGCCAGTGGTTTCGCGCAGCCGGGCCAGGGCACGACTCATGGCCGACGGGCTCAACCGCAGAATGTGCGCGGCGCGGGCGACGCTGCCTTCGCGCAACAACACGTCGAGGGTGATCAACAGGTTCAGATCCGGTGTGCTCATGACATGGCGTTCCGTGCAGGTATCAAGTGCAAAGCATGCGTCTTGCGCCTTGCCTTGTCGAGACGCAGGCTATGCCGTCTGACCTTTGCACCAGGAGCGCCCGATGCCCGGATCCCCCTTGCCCCCTCAAGCCCGCTGGGCGCTGACCAGTCTGGCGCTGTCGATGTTGATGCCGTCGCTGGACACCAGCATCGCCAATGCCGGATTACCGACCTTGGCTGCAGCGTTCGATGCGACGTTTCAACAGGTGCAGTGGATCGTGCTGGCCTACCTGCTGGCGGTCACCACGTTGATTGTCAGTGTCGGGCGTCTGGGCGATGTGTTCGGGCGGCGACGCCTGCTACTGATCGGCATCGGCATTTTTACCAGTGCTTCGCTGTGCTGTGCGCTGGCGCCGGGGCTGGGCTGGTTGATCGGCGCGCGGGCCGTGCAGGGCCTTGGCGCGGCGATCATGTTCGCCTTGACGGTGGCGCTGGTGGCGGATGCGGTGCCCAAGGCGCGAGCGGGCAGCGCGATGGGTTTGCTGGCAACCATGTCGGCCACCGGCACCAGCCTCGGGCCATCGCTGGGTGGTCTGCTGATCGCGCATGTCGGCTGGCCGTCGATCTTTGTCCTCAACGTGCCATTGGGCCTGCTCAATGCGTGGCTGGTTTATCGTTATCTACCGGCCGATCGCCCGGCCAAATCGGCAGTCGCGTTTGATTACCTCGGCACCGTGGTGCTGGTATTGACGCTGGCCGCCTACGCGCTGGCGATGACGCTCGATGGCTACACGCTGATGTTGCTGCTGGTCAGCCTGTGCGGGGCAGGGGTGTTTGTTGCGGTCGAGATGAACGCCAGGGCGCCGCTGATTCGCCTGTCATTGTTTGCCGACGCACGTCTGAGCAGCAGCCTGGCGCTAACGTTGCTGGTAACGACGGTGATGATGACCACGCTGGTGGTCGGGCCGTTTTACCTGAGCCGGGGCCTGGGACTGGGCAGCACCGTGGTCGGCCTGGCATTGTCGGTCGGGCCGCTGCTGGCGGCGTGTGGCGGGGTGCCGGCGGGGCGTCTGGTGGATCGCTTCGGTACGCGGCGGGTGGTGCCGGGGGCGTTGTTCGGGTTGGCCGGTGGTTGCAGTTTGTTGGCGTTGTTGCCGATGAGTCTCGGTCTGGCGGCGTATCTGCTGCCGATGGCGGTCATTGCCAGCAATTACGCGTTGTTTCAGGCGGCCAACAATAGCGGGTTGATGGCCATGGTCAGTCAGGATCAGCGCGGCGTGGTGTCGGCCCTGCTCGGGCTGTCACGCAATCTCGGGCTGATCACCGGCGCGGCGGTCATGGGCGCGGTGTTCGCCTTCGCTACGGGTGACCCGACGCAAGCCCCGGCCGAGGTCATCGGCAGTGGCTTGCACTACACGTTCGGGGTTGCGGCGGCGCTGATGGTCGTCGCCCTGATCGTCAGCTGGCGTGGGTACTCAAGATGCTCGCCACTTGCTGCGGCTGGCAGTTGAGGTACGGCGAGGACTTCAGCCAGCGCTGGTCCGGGTACCAGGAGAACATGAACTGGCCGTCCTTGAGTTTATCGATCACCTGCTTCGCCACTTGCGGGCGCACCGCCGGGCAACCCTGGCTGCGACCGATACGGCCCTGACGCTTGCTCCACAACGGATTCACGTAGTCGGCGGCGTGGATCACGATGGCCCGGTCGCGGGCCAGGTCATTGAAGCCCGGTTCCAGACCGTCCATGCGCAGCGAATAACCGTGGGTCCCCTCGTAACTTTCCTGGGTGCGGAACAGACCGAGGCTGGACTGGTAACTGCCTTCGCGGTTGGAGAACTGGGTAGCGAAATTTTCCCCGGAATTTGAACCGTGGGCGACCAGATCGCGCAGCACCAGTTTCTTTCTGTTCAGATCGAAGATCCACAGCCGGCGGGCGGTGGAGGGCTGCGAATAGTCGATGATCGCCAGGTGGCGTGAGGGTCTCGCGCCATTGTTCACTGCGCATTGCATGGCGCTCAAGGCACCTTTCAGCGCTTGGGGATTGAGTTCCGGCGCGGCGTGGGCGAGGCTGGTGAAGAGAACCGGCGATGGTTTGCCGGCGGCGAAAGCTGGGCTGCTCACGACGACGAGGGTCGCGGTGGTCAGCAGAAGTCGGCGCAAATACGTCAACATTTATAAAGTGTCCTCACTTGCTACTTATTTGGCACTTTGGCTCCTGACTCCCAGTCATACCCGACAGACCCCTGTTTCGAGCCTGACTGTTCAGCGCACCTGATGTAAGGTTGACCGTCATTCAGACGGCCACGGATTGGAGTAAAGCAGTTGTTCAAAAAGTACGCATGCTACTTGAGCATTTGTTTGCTCGCTGCGCCGTTTGTCGCTTGCGCCGATGAGCCGCTGCCACCGTTGCAGACCCTGCCGACGCCGCCGGCGGAAATGCCGCTCGAGCCGCAAAGTCCGCTGCAAGCGGTGCTGATCGGTTTGCCCCAGGCGTGCCCGGCGATTGCCGCGCACCTGAGCGGCGCGGCGCTGACGCAATTGCAGGCGTTTTATCAGCAGCAGGACTGGCTGCCGGTGTGGGCCAGCGAGTCCGGGCGATTGCCGGCCTTGCGCGCGCAGTTGCAGCTGTTGGCCGATGATGGCCTCAATCCCAAGCGCTACCCGGTGGCGGCCAATCCGCCGCAGGACGGCGAGTTGTGTGCCGATATCGATATCAGCCGCTCGTATCTGCAAGCGCTGCAGGACCTGCATTACGGTCGTCTGCTGCAATCGCATTTCGAGCCGCTGTGGCATTCCGATGACACCCCGCGTGATCGTCAGGCGGAATTGCTGGCGATCGCCGTGCCCGGTCTGCACGACATCAAGACCGCGTTCGATCTGGCGCGTCCGCGTCTGGCGCAATACCAGAGCCTGCGCCACCTCTACGCCAGCCAGCGGCTGCAGGCCTTGCCGCACTGGCAGTCGGTGGGCAACGGCCCGTTGCTGCGCCCGGCGATGGAAGACAAACGCGTGCCGGAACTGGCCCAACGCCTGTTCAACGAAGGCTATCTGACCCACGCCATCGGCACGCCCGGCAATGCCTATGAGGGTGTGCTGGTGGAAGCGGTGAAGAGCTTTCAGGCCAACCATTCGTTGCAGGCCGACGGGGTAGTCGGGCCGGGGACGATTGCCGAGCTCAACATCAGCCCGCTGACGCGCCGCGAACAATTGCGCGTCAACCTTGAACGTTTCCGCTGGCTGGCGCAGGACATGGAGCCCGACGGTTTGCTGGTCAACGTCGCTGCCGCCGAGTTGACCCTATATCAGGCCGGCGTGCCGGTCTGGCAGACCCGTACTCAGGTCGGTCGCGCCGAACGCCAGACCCCGCTGCTGAAATCCCGGGTTACGCGTCTGACCCTGAACCCGACCTGGACCGTGCCGCCGACCATCTGGAAAGAAGACAAGCTGCCGGCGATCCGCAAGGATCAGACCTTCCTCAGCCGGCAGAATCTGCAGGTGCTCGACGCCCATGGCCAGCCGTTGTCCGCAGCGGATATCGACTGGGACAACCCCGGCAACATCATGCTGCGCCAGGAGGCCGGGCCGCGTAATCCGCTGGGGCAACTGGTGATCCGCTTCCCCAACCCGTTCGCGGTGTACCTGCACGATACGCCGAGCAAGGCCCTGTTCGACAAAGGCCCGCGCGCGTTCAGCTCCGGCTGTGTGCGGGTCGAGCACCCGATGCAACTGCGCGACCTGTTACTGACCCCGGCGGAACGTACGCGCACCGACACCTTGCTCGCCACCGGCAGCACCCACGAATTCCGCCTGTCGGCACCGGTGCCGATCCTGATGACCTACTGGACGGCGCAGGTCGGCAAGGATGGGCAGGTGCGTTATGCGCCGGATATCTACAGCCGCGACAGCGCACTGCTCGCCGGTCTCGACGGCGCACACTGAATCGCAGTCATACATACAACCCTGTAGGAGTGAGCCTGCTCGCGATAGCGGTGTATCAGAAAGATCAACTTCACAAATACACCGCTATCGCGAGCAGGCTCACTCCTACAAAGGGGTTTGTGTGATTCCGCAAGCTTGCGCAGCGTCTAGCCCCAGTGTCCCCGCAATCCCATGGGGCGAGACTTCGGAACCCGGCATGCAAGCGCTGTTGAACGAGATTCTTGACGCTGTCCGGCCCTTGATCGGGCAGGGCAAAGTGGCTGATTACATTCCCGCCCTCGGCACCGTGCCGGCCAATCAGCTGGGCATCGCCGTGTATGGCAACGACGGCGAAATGTATTGCGCCGGCGACGCCGAGACGCCGTTCTCGGTGCAGAGTATTTCCAAGGTGTTCAGCCTGGTGCAGGCGATCGAGCATTCCGGTGAGGCGATCTGGGAGCGCCTGGGGCACGAGCCGTCCGGCCAGCCGTTCAACTCGCTGGTGCAACTGGAGTTCGAACGCGGGCGCCCGCGCAATCCGTTCATCAACGCCGGGGCGCTGGTGATCTGCGACATCAACCAGTCGCGTTTCGCCGCGCCAGCCCTGTCGATGCGCGACTTCGTGCGGCGCCTGTCGGGCAATCCACAGGTGATCGTCGACGGCAAGGTCGCCGAATCCGAGTACCAGCATCGCGCCCGCAATGCGGCCATGGCGTACCTGATGCAATCGTTCGGCAACTTCCACAACGACGTCGAAGCGGTGCTGCGCAGCTACTTCAGCCACTGCGCGTTGCGCATGAACTGTATCGATCTGGCCCGGGCGTTCTGCTTCCTCGCCAACGACGGTTTCTGCAAACACAGCGGCGAACAGATCCTCACTCGGCGCCAGACCCAACAAGTCAACTCGATCATGGCCACCAGCGGCCTCTACGATGAGGCCGGCAACTTCGCTTATCGCGTCGGCTTGCCGGGCAAGAGCGGGGTTGGCGGCGGGATCGTCGCGGTGGTGCCCGGGCAGTTCACGGTGTGCGTGTGGTCGCCGGAACTCAACGCTGCCGGCAACTCGCTGGCGGGGATGGCGGCGCTGGAGATGCTCAGTTCGCGGATTGGCTGGTCGGTGTTCTGACCCAATCTTCCAAGCACTGCAAAACCCTGTGGGAGCGAGCCTGCTCGCGAAAGCGTCGTGCCTGTCGATGCATCTCTCGCTGACCCACCGCATTCGCGAGCAGGCTCGCTCCCACAAGGGTTTTGTGTTGCCTCGGAGAGCGCAGTTCCTATACATTTTCCGGCCGCCCCTCATATGGTGAATCCGCTTCATGTCTCTTGCGCTCGAACGTCTAGTCGCTGGCACGCCGATCCCTTTCGCTGGTAACCGCGTGACCGTGGTCAGCCCCGAACTGGCGGCGCGGTTTCAGCCCGGTGACCACCTGCTGGTCGAGCAGGTGAGTGGCGAGCTGTTGCTGATTCCGGTGGTCGATCAACAAGCGGCTGCAGTGGCAATCGAGCGTGCTGAAGCGGCATTCACTGCATTGTCGGCGGTGTCCGACGAAGCCATCAGTCACTTCTTCGACCTGTTCGCGCAACGCCTGGAAACCCCGGAATGCTGGACCTTGATCGAAGCCGCCAACCTGGCCGACATCGAACGCGCCAAGGCCCGTGGTCGCTCGACCACCCGACTGCTCGCCGACGAACGCATGCGCCGCGACATGATCGCCGGTCTGCGCGCCTGGCGGGATGCGCCGGCCACGCGCGGCAAGGTCATCAGCAGCGTCGAACACGACGGCTGGAAGGTCGAGCAAGTGGTGTCGCCGCTGGGCATCGTGGCGTTCGTGTTCGAAGGGCGGCCGAACGTGTTCGCCGATGCCGCCGGCGTACTGCGCACCGGCAACACCGCAGTACTGCGCATCGGCAGCGATGCATTGGGCACCGCGCAAGCAATCGTCACTCACGCGCTGAACCCGGCGCTGGCCGATGCCGGTCTGCCGGCGGGGGCGGTGTCGCTGGTGGAAAGCGTCAATCACGCCGCCGGTTGGGCGATGTTCGCCGACCGGCGTTTGTCGCTGGCGGTGGCCCGGGGTTCGGGGCGTGCGGTCAGCCAGTTGGGTAGCATCGCCCAGCAGGCGGGCACGGCGGTCAGCCTGCACGGCACTGGCGGCGCGTGGCTGATAGCCGATCGTCACGCCGACGCCACGCGCTTCGCCGCCGTGGTGCGCAACTCACTGGATCGCAAAGTCTGCAACACGCTGAACGTCTGCCTGATTCAACGTGATCGTGCCGTCGAGCTGATCCCGCTGTTCCTCGATGCGCTGCAGCAGGCCGGCAGCGCACGCGGGCAAGGCTGCAAATTGCACATCGTCGCAGGCAGCGAAAGTTACCTGCCGGCCGAGTGGCAGAACGCGACGGTCGAGGTCTTTCGCGCCGAGGGTTATCAGACCGAAGCCCTGGCCGAAGCGCTGGCGGAATCAGAGCTGGGCCGCGAGTGGGAATGGGAAGAAACCCCGGAAGTCAGCCTGATGATCGTCGACGATCTGGATCAGGCGATCACGTTGTTCAACCGCTACAGCCCGCAGTTCACGGTGTCGCTGATCAGCGAGGATGCTGCTGCACAAGAGCGTTTTTACAACGCGGTGAACGCGCCGTTTGTGGGCAACGGGATTACCCGTTGGGTCGATGGCCAGTACGCGCTGAACAAGCCGGAACTGGGGCTTTCGAACTGGGAGAGTGGGCGCCTGTTTGCGCGCAGTGCGATCCTTTCGGGGGATGGGGTGTTCACGGTGCGTAGCCGTATGACCCAGATCGACCTCAGCGTAAAACGCTGAAAACGCCTTATCCCGATTGATGCACACCGGCCCTGTGGCGAGGGGATTTATCCCCGATGGGGCGCGAAGCGGCCCCAAGAGATCGGGCCTGCTGCGCAGTCCATCGGGGATAAATCCCCTCGCCACAAGTTCCTCTTCACCTCAGCGGATTTGTATCAGGCGGCTGCGCTGGCGTTTGCCTGAACGGCACAAGTCGCTGGCTGCTCAGCCAACGGCACAAACGTACGGCGGTCAGCCGCCAGCGCATCGATCGAGCCGGTCTCGATGTCATACACCCAGCCATGCAGGTTCAGCAGGCCCTTCTCCTGGGCCAGACGTACGCTCGGGTGGGTCTGAATATTCGCCAGTTGCGCGATCACATTTTCCCGCACCATCGAACTCAATTTCGCCGCGTCATTGGCATGCGGCCGCGCCTCGTTCACCACTTTCGCCGACTCGGCATGTTGCAACCAGCCGCTGACGGCGGGCAGGTGATCCATGCATTTGCACTTGGCTATCGCGGTCATCGCGCCGCAATCGGAGTGGCCGCAGATCACGATGTCCGTCACCCCAAGCACCGCCACCGCATATTCCACCGTCGCCGACACCCCGCCCGGATGCGGGCTGTAGGACGGCACGATATTGCCAGCGTTGCGGATCACGAACAGCTCGCCGGGTTCTTGCTGGGTCAGCAGTTCCGGCACCACGCGGCTGTCGGAACAGGTGATGAACAAGGTGCCCGGGGTTTGAGTGGTCGCCAAGTGCTTGAACAGCTCGGTGCGTTGCGGAAACGCCTCGTTCTGGAACTTCAGAAAGCCTTCGATCAGGTTTTTCATGGTGTTGTCCTCTCAGTTCGAACAGCCGGTGCCGAATTCGCTGTATTGAAGAATGTGTTTTGCGCCGTGGCTGTCGAGGTAGGTCATCTCGACCGGTACAGCGCCGCAGACGTCGGTGACCGGGGTGATGCTCACGATTTCAGCAATATCCAGAGTCATGCCGTATCGGTAGGCAATCGCCTCTTCATCAGCCTGGGCCTTGGCGGCAAGGCCGGCGAGCAGGGTCAGGGTCAACAGAATTTTGTGCATGGGGCAGCCTCCAGGCAGATGTGGTGACGACTTGGCAATTGAGGTTTGGATGGGCCCGCACGCGGGGTGCGGGCCGCGGCGGATCAGAACGGACGCAGCGGCAGGAACTTGCCGTCGAGGGTGACCACGGCGCGGGAGCCGCCTTCCGGGTCTTCGACTTTCTTGATGTCGAGTTTGAAGTTGATTGCGCTGATGATGCCGTCGCCGAACTGCTCGTGGACCAGGGCTTTGAGGGTGGTGCCGTAGATCTGGATCATCTCGTGGAAGCGGTAGATGGTCGGGTCGGTCGGCACACCGCTGAGGCTGCCACGCAGCGGGATGATCTGCAGGGCGGCAACGGCGTCGGCGTCCAGCTCGAGTTTGTCGCCAACCACTTGCGCGGCGTTTTGTGGCAGCGGGTGCTGGCCGAGGAGGGCAGCGGTGACGTAGGCCAGGCTCAGGCCGGTGCCATCGGCAAGATCCTGCCATGACAAATTCTTGCGGGCCTTGATGTCGAGAATGCGCGTGGTCAGGGCCAGGCTGGCATCGTTATAGGCGTGGGACTGTTGCATGGTGTCACTCCTTTCAAGGTTGGCTTGCTGTGTGGGAGCCATCTTCTGCCGATTGATCCATAGCGTCCAAGACCGATATACAATACTTCGCATAAGTCCTGCCTATAGATGGTGATCCCATGCTGCTGCGACATTTGCGATATCTGCTGGCCGTGGCCGATCACGGCGGCTTCACCCGGGCGGCGGAGGCGTTGCATGTGTCGCAGCCGACCTTGTCGCAACAGATCCGCCAACTGGAAGAAAGCCTCGGGGTGAATCTGTTCGACCGCACTTCACGCACCGTTAAACCCACCGATGCCGGTGAGGCTTACATTGAGTGCGCGCGGCGCGTGCTGGTGGAACTGGAGGCGGGCAAGCGGGCGTTGCATGACGTGAAGGATCTGTCCCGTGGCAGCCTGCGGCTGGCCATGACGCCGACCTTCATGGCCTATCTGGTCGGGCCGTTGGTGCGTGATTTTGCGGCGCGCTACCCGGGGATCCATCTGCAGATTTTCGAGCTGTCGATGGACGACATCGAGGCGGGGCTGGCGGACGATTCGCTGGATATCGCGATTGCCTTTACCCCGGTGCGCCACCCGGACATCGAGTGCATCCCGGCGTTTACCGAAACCCTGGGAATCATGGTCGGGCGCGAGCATCCGCTGTACGACAGCAGTGCGGTGCTGACGTCGAGTGACCTTGCGCAACTGGATTTCGCCTTGCTGGCGCCGGATTTCATCACGCGCTTATCGATCGATGAATACTTTCGTCAGCACGGAATCACGCCACAGGTGCGGATCGAGGTGAACTCGGTAAGTACGTTGCTGGAGGTGGTGCGGCATTCGCCGATGGCGACGATGTTGCCCGAAGCGATTGCCAGCGAAGACCGGGCGTTGCGTCGCTTGAGCGTCGAGAACGAAGCGCCGCAGCGTGGGGCGGCGTTGTTGCGGCGGCAGAATAATTACCACAGTGCGGCGGCTCTGGCGTTTGTGAATCTGGTCCTGCAAACGAAAATCTGACCAACAACACAGCCCCCCTGTAGGAGCGGGCTTGCTCGCGAATGCGGTGTCTCAGTTGAAGTGATGGTGACTGACCCGGCCCATTCGCGAGCAAGCCCGCTCCCACAGGATTGTGTGGTGAATTGCGGATATAAAAAGGGCCTGCTTCTGTTGGAAGCAGGCCCCTTTTATTTATTGAAGTTGTAAATCAGTAGAACCGGTCAATCACCCGAACTTCATTCTTGTTCTGCATCGAATCCCACGCCTGTTTCAGCGTCTGCAGCACATTACTGATGAAGTCCTTGTCGGCCGCAGCTTTCTTGCCGACATAACCGTGGCCGCGGCGGTACATCTTCAGGCGGGCCAGCAGGTTCTGGTTGCTGCGGTCGAATTCTTCTTCACCAGCGTGGGGTGACAGGCAGTCGATATGCACCTGACCCGACTTGCTGATCCAGAGAATGTGGCTGTCGTGGCTGTCTTTTTGCGCAGCGAACATACGAGCCAGTTCTTCGATAGTAGGTTGATTGTTCAGATTCATGATGTTTGCCCCTTGACCAGTCTGGTGATCTTTCAAAGTTGATTCGCTAATACAGGTAGCCCATCGGTTAGTTGATCCCTGGCACCGAAACCAGGACGTCAGCGGTCGCCCGTGTGAAGTACGGGGTCATGCGTCTGTTGCATGTAGTCGTGTTGAATAACTGCTACGCAATAGCGTCACAACGAGGAGAAGCAGCGAAAACCGGGAGGCTCCTTGACGACGTTTTCAGGGTCGACCACAAGCGTCTTGAGAATTTTCGCCAGCGCTTCTCGTCCTTGTACTGGACGTTCAGGCCAGGTCAGCTTCTTCAATCTGCCTTGTGGGCAGCGTGTATCCGGAAAAAACAACTCGGCGGTCAGACGAGTTTGCTCAAGCGTGTTACTGATGTTCCCGATCGGGGAACGTCTTCATCATGCAAAAGCAAAACGGTGCCGTCAACGGTATTGTAGTGATTATTTTTGTTCACTACATATTGTCGGACAAAGCGGTTTTGGAATGAGAAAAGATCCGTTCAGGCAACGGATGCTGGGGCGCGCAGGACGTAGAAGGTGCAGGGGTAACCGTCCACGGTGCGCTGCTGGCGGGTGACTGCGCCGCCAGTCAATTCGGGGATCAATCTGGCCCAGAAGCGCTGCGCAGGCAGGTTGGCGTCGATGTGGAAAATCTGCCATTGACCGGGCAGACGGCTCAAGAGGGCAGAGACGACAAACTGCGCGACGCCTTGGCCACGAAAACGCCGGGTGAGGAAGAAGTAGCCGATGTTGTATTCGGCGCCGTCGATGTGGGTGTCGTTATCCACGGTCACGAAGCCGGCCAGTTCACCGTCGACGCGGATCAGGAACGGTTGGGTAGCGGGATTGCGCCAGTAATCGTCTTTCTGCTGAATGCTGAAGAAGCCATGTTCGCCGAGTTTCAGTGGTAGCCATTGGCTGAAGTCGTACATGTAGAACTGCATGAGGTTTTCGATGGTTTGCAGTTCGTCGCGGTGGGCGGCTAGCAGTTCGATGCTGGGCATTGGGTTAACTCCCTGCGATGATGAACCCGATAATGTGAACTCACACCTTGTGGTGAGGGGATAAATCCCCTCACCACAGAATCCCCCACCAGAGTAAAGATCATTACTTCGTTGTGCGTTTGGCTGCCCCGGCGGTTTTACTGCGCGTCGATTTGCGTTTCTTCTTCCACGGCGCCGCAGCCTTGCCGGCCGGTGGCGGGCCGCTGATGGTCAGGCTCAGCGCAGAACACCGGGTGACCTGCTTGCTCATCCACGCCGCCTGTTTGGTGACGAACTCTTCCAGGCTCATCTCGCCGCTCTGCACCATGTCCAGCGCCTGTTCCCAGATGGCGGTGGTGCCGGGATCGGCAATCGCCCGGGGCACGGCATCGATCAGGCTGAAGGCCGCCGGCGTCGCGGCCAGCGCCTTGCCGTTCTTCACCAGATAACCTCGATCCAGCAGACCCTGAATGATCGAAGCGCGGGTCGCTTCTGTGCCGATGCCGGTGGTGTCCTTGAGTTTCTGTTTGAGCAACGGATCTTCCACCAGTTTGGCGACGTTCTTCATCGCCTTGATCAGGTCGCCCTCGGTGTAGGGCTTCGGCGGCTGGGTCCACAGATCCTTGAGGTTCACGCCGGCCACGGCGCAATCGATACCCTGGCTCAGCGCCGGCAGGGTTTGCGGGGCTGGCGCTTCACGGCCCTTGGCCGGGGCGAGGGCTTCGGGCAAGGCGCGCTTCCAGCCCGGTTCGATGATCTGCTTGCCGACGGCTCGCAACGCTTCCCCGGCGCAATCGAAGTCGGCCTGGGTGCGATCGTATTCATGATTGGGCAGAAATTGCGCCAGATAACGCGCACGAATCAGGGTATAGACCGCCCGGTGTTTGCCGCTCAGGCGTTCGAGATTTTTCGCCGCGGCGGTGGGGATGATGCCGTGGTGGGCGCTGACCTTGGCGTCGTTCCACACCCGCGAGCGGCGCTGCGGGTCGAGGTGAACGTTCAACACGTCAAGGCTCGGGTCGGCCTGACGCAGTGCCGCCAGTATCCCCGGCGCCTCGCTGTGCTGGCTCAGCGGCAGAAAGCCGCAATCGCTGCGCGGGTAGGTGATGACCTTGTAGGTTTCGTAAAGGGCCTGGGCGATGTCGAGAGTTTCCTGGGCGCCGAGACCGAGTTTCTTCGAGCAGACCTCCTGCAGGGTGCCCAGATCGAAGGGCAGCGGTGCCACTTCACGCATGCGTTCAGTGCGCAGTTTGACCACCCGCGCACTGGCGGCGCTGTCCAGAGCGGCGGCTGCCTGCTGGGCCAGTGCCTGATTCAGGCAGCGATCCTGATCGTCGCAAGCGTCGGAGGGCGCACGCCATTGCGCGGTGAACGGCGTGCCATCGTGCAGCAGGTGCACATCGATCGCCCAATACGGCACCGGCACGAAATCGGCGATGCTGCGGTCGCGGTCCACCACCAGCCGCAGTGTCGGCGTCTGCACCCGGCCGACCGGTAGCACGCCCTGATAGCCGGACTGCCGGCCCAATAGCGTGAACAGGCGACTCATGTTCATGCCGATCAGCCAGTCGGCCCGCGAGCGCCCCAGCGCCGAGTGATACAGGCTGAAGGTTTCCGCCCCTGGCTTCAGCGCGGCCAGAGCCTTGCGGATCGATGCTTCATCCAGCGCCGACAGCCACAAGCGGCGGATCGGCCCGCGATAGCGGCAGTGCTCGACCAGTTCCCGGGCAATCATCTCGCCCTCACGGTCGGCGTCGGTGGCGATGATCAGTTCGCTGGCCTCGCCAAGCAGGCGCTTGACCGCCTTGTACTGGCTGGCGGTGCGCGGCTTGACGGTCATTTTCCATTTGTCGGGAATGATCGGCAGATCCGCCAGCACCCAGCGCTTGTAGCGCGCGTCGTAGGCGTCCGGCGGCGCGGTTTCCAGCAGATGGCCGATGCACCAGGTCACTGTGACGTCCGTTCCCAGCCAGCAGCCGTCGCCCCGACGCCTGGCGCCCAGCACGGCCGCGATGTCTTTGGCCTGGGAAGGTTTTTCACAGAGGTACAGCCGCATAACCACCGTCGTCGATCAGTTCACTGGAGGTGCACAGGATGGCCGCAGTTGGCGCTCGGGGCAACTTTTATCTGTATGGATATACAGATCAAAACATTGCCGGAGATGACCGGTATTACCGGGACGTCGCGAGCGGCTATCGAGAAATCGATTGGCAAGGCAGTTGACGCCCGTGTCAGGTTCAACGGGCTTCTCAGAAACGCGAGTGACCGGACGATCTCGCCAGTGGATCGCCGTGCTCGACGCGTACTGCCAACTCTGAAACAAGGAAGTCTCACCATGGCTCAAGCCAAAGCAAAATCCAGCAGCGCCTATGACGAAGTGAACGCCTTCAGCCACCTGTACGACCGTGGCGTCGGACTGGTGAACGGCAAACCGTCGTTTACCGCCGACCAGGCAGCCGACGAAATCCTGCGCAAAAACCTGTCGTGGCACGACAAGAACGGCGACGGCAAAATCTCGCTGACCTACACCTTCCTTACCGAGAAACCGGCAAACTACAACCCGAACCTCGGCAACTTCAGCCAGTTCAGCGCTCAGCAAAAGGCTCAAGCCATACTGGCCATGCAATCCTGGGCCGACGTGGCCAAGGTCACGTTCACTGAAGGCAAGGGCGGCGACGGCCACATGACCTTCGGCAACTACGACGTCAGCACCGGCGGCGCAGCGTTCGCCTACCTGCCGAGCGGCGGCAGCTATGACGGTCAGTCGTGGTACCTGATCAACAATCAATATCAGGTCAACAAGACCCCGGACACCAACAACTACGGGCGTCAGACCCTGACCCACGAAATCGGCCACACCCTTGGCCTGTCGCACCCGGGCGCCTACAACGCCGGCAACGGCAGCCCGACCTACAACGATGCCAAGTACGCCGAAGACACCCGTGGCTACAGCCTGATGAGCTACTGGAGCGAAGCCAACACCGACCAAAACTTCAGCAAGGACGGCAGCGGCGCCTACGCCTCGGCGCCGTTGCTCGACGATATCGTGGCGGTGCAGAAACTCTACGGCGCCAACTATGCAACCCGCGCCGATGACACCACCTACGGTTTCGGCTCCAACGCCGGCCGCGATTTCTACAGCGCCACGTCGGCGGCGTCGAAAGTGGTGTTCTCGGTATGGGACGGTGGCGGCAATGACACCCTGAACTTCTCCGGCTTCACCCAGAACCAGAAGATCAACCTCAACGAAGGTTCGTTCTCTGATGTCGGCGGTCTGGTCGGTAACGTGTCGATTGCCTATGGCGTGACCGTGGAAAACGCGGTTGGCGGTTCGGGCAATGACCTGCTGATCGGCAACTCGGCGGTTAACCATCTGTTCGGCGGTGCCGGCAACGACATCCTCTACGGCGGTGGCGGCGCGGATGTGCTGTGGGGCGGCGAGGGCGCAGACACCTTCGTGTTCGGTGCGGCCAGCGACTCGACCAACAACCAGCCGGACTGGATCATGGATTTCAAGAGCGGCGTGGACAAGATCGACCTCTCGGGCATCGCCGCGTTTGCCACGGGGGCGGCGTCACTGAACTTCGTCAGCAGTTTCACCGGCCACGCGGGCGATGCGATCCTGACTTACTACGCGCAGAACGGTCAGACCGGGCTGCTGGTCGATCTGACCGGGCAGGGGCAGGTTGACTTTGCCGTGGGTGTGGTAGGGCAGGCGGTGGCGACTGATATCGTGGTTTGATGCCAGAAGAGCCGCCCTCACCCTAACCCTCTCCCCGTGGGAGAGGGAACCGATCGGGGGATGCTGAAAACATACGTCGACCTGATTGCACTTCGCTGAATCCACAATCGATAAAGCACTTTCAGGTCGGTGTAGAACGAAAGACACCTCGACAGGCTCCTTCTACCTCCGGGAGAGGGCTGGGGCGAGGGGCTTTGGCCGTTCGGCTGCAAAATCACCCTGGTCTGAACCTATGGGCTATACCTGAACCGGTCTCTCTGCGCCGTATTCAGGAGTAACCCCAATGAGCACCACCGGCCTCAATCCCGTCATCACCCTCGAAGAACTCCCCGGTTGCCTGCTGGTGAAATTCCACGGCATCCAGGTCGCGGCGTCCTCTCACGTGCTGGTTCTCCATGAAGCCAACTACCCGCCGGTGTACTACGTGCCCCGCGAAGACATCGACGAGAAATACTTCGCCCGCACCGACCACACCAGTTACTGCCCGTACAAGGGCGATGCCAATTACTTCAGCCTGCAAGTGCCGGGGCATGAGGGGGCGAATGCGGTGTGGACGTACGAGAAACCGAAGATCTCGGTCGATGCGATCAAGAACTATGTGGCGTTTTATCCGGATCAGGTGAAGTTCGAGGTGATCAAGGCTGACGCTTAGTTCCTGGAGGAAGAGATTTAATTGTGGCGAGGGGATTCATCCCCGATGGACTACGTAGTAGTCCCCTTTTTCACGGGGGGCGCTACGCACCCCATCGGGGATAAATCCCCTCGCCACAGGTTTTTTTACCAAAGGATCATGTTTCAGATTCAGTTCTTATCGAGATCGATATTCTTCGTCTCACGCAGACAGATCATCCCCACCACCAGGCTGACCCCGGTAATCAGCACCGGGTACCACAGCCCATAGAAAATATCCCCGGTGTACACCACCAGCGCGAACGACACCGTTGGCAGGAATCCGCCGAACCAGCCATTGCCGATGTGATACGGCAGGGACATCGAGGTGTAGCGGATGCGGGTCGGGAACAGTTCGACCATCAGCGCAGCCAGCGGGCCGTAGCACATGGCCGAGATGATGATCAGCGCGACGATCAGCGCCACGATCATCGGTTTGTTGATCTGTTGCAGGTCGGCCTGTTGCGGGTAGCCGGCGAGGGTCACCGCGCCGCGCAGGGCGGATTCGTCGTAGCCGTCGATTTTCACGTCGCCGACGCTCACCTGCACGCCGCTGCCGGCCGGGGCGGCGACGCTGGAGTAGGGCAGGCCCTGCTTGACCAGGAAGGTCTTGACCTTGTCGCACGGGCTGTCGAATTTGGCCTTGCCCACCGGGTCGAACTGGAAGGTGCAGGTGGCCGGATCGGCCAGCACGGTGATCGGCGCCTGACGGCTGGCCTGATCGATGGCCGGGTTGGCGTAATGCGCCAGGGATTTGAAGATCGGGAAGTACAACGCGGTCGCCAGCAGCAGGCCGAGCATCAGCACTGGTTTGCGTCCGACCTTGTCCGACAGCCAGCCGAAAATGATGAAGAACGGCGCACCGATCACCACACTGATGATCAGCAGGCTGTTGGCCACCGCCGGGTCCATTTTCAGGAACTGGGTGAGGAAGAACAGCACGTAAAATTGCGCAGCGTAGAAGGTCACCGCTTGCCCGGCGTTGATGCTGAACAGCGCGATCAGCACGACCTTGAGGTTCTCCCATTTGCCGAAGGATTCGCGGATCGGCGCTTTCGAGGCTTTGCCTTCCTCTTTCATTTTCAGATACGCCGGCGACTCGTGCAGGCTCAGGCGGATCCAGGTGGAAATGCCCAGCAGCACGATCGACAGCAGGAACGGGATGCGCCAACCCCAGACTTCAAACTGATCGCCAGTGAAGTAGCGGCAACCGAGCACCACCAGCAGCGACAGCAGCAGGCCGAGGGTTGCAGTGGATTGAATCCAACTGGTGTGGAAGCCGCGTTTGCCGATCGGCGCGTGTTCCGCCACATAGGTCGCGGCGCCGCCGTATTCACCGCCCAGGGCCAGACCCTGAAGCATGCGCAGCACCACCAGAATGATCGGCGCGGCAATGCCGATGCTGGCGTAGGTCGGCAGCAGACCGACGCAGAACGTGGCGATGCCCATCAGGATGATGGTCGCGAGGAAGGTGTATTTGCGCCCGATCATGTCCCCCAACCGACCGAACACCAGCGCCCCGAACGGCCGCACGATAAACCCGGCGGCGAAGGCCATCAGCGCGAAGATGAACGCGGTGGTGTCGTTGACCCCGGCGAAAAACTGCTTGCTGATCACCGCCGCGAGGGCGCCGTAGAGAAAAAAGTCATACCACTCGAACACCGTCCCCAGAGACGAGGCGAAGATGACTTTCTGCGTGGCATTGCTGGTGCTGGCGCCGCTCGCGGCGTCCAGCGGCTGAGCGTGTTCTGACATATCGGTATCCCTCACAGTGATTGTTTTTGTTGTTCCACTGGTGTTGCGTGTCCGGGTGAGTCTTGAATTGACGCAGTTCTTGTAGGAGTGAGCCTGCTCGCGATGGCGGTGTATCAGCCAACGGAAATGTTGAACGTTATTCCGTCATCGCGAGCAGGCTCGCTCCTACAAGGGTGGAGTTCGGAGCGGTTGGGTTGAGGATCAACTGCGCCGCCTTCTCGGCAATCATCAGCGTAGGCGAACAGGTGTTGCCCGAGGTGATGCGCGGCATGATCGAGGCGTCGGCGATGCGCAGGCCGGGCACGCCATGCACGCGCAATTGCGCATCGACCACCGCTTCCGCGTCATTGCCCATGCGACAGGTGCCGACCGGATGGAAAATCGTCGTGCCGATTCGCGCCGCCGCTTCGTGCAGTTGTTCTTCGCTTTGCAGGCTGTCGCCGGGCAGATACTCCACCGGTTTGAACGCTTGCAGGGCCGGGGCGCTGACGATGCGGCGGGTCAGGCGGATCGCGTCGGCGGCCACGCGCAGGTCTTCAGGATGGCTGAGGTAATTGGGTTGAATCAGCGGTGCTTCCTGCGGGTCTGCCGAACGGATGTCGATGCGGCCACGGCTCTGCGGACGCAGATCACACACCGACGCGGTGAACGCCGGGAAGCTGTGCAACGGCTCGCCAAAGCGCTCCAGCGACAGCGGCTGCACGTGGTATTCAAGGTTGGCGGAAGTCTGCTCAGGCCCGGATCGGGCAAACGCCCCGAGCTGACTCGGCGCCATCGACAGCGGCCCGCTGCGGTCATACAGATAACGCAGGCCCATGCCCATCTTGCCCCAGACGCTGCCGGCGATCTGATTCAGGGTGCGGGCGTTCTGCAGTTTGTAGATCAGGCGCAGTTGCAGGTGATCCTGCAGATTGCCGCCGACCCCCGGCAGCTCATGAATCACCCCGATGCCAAGACGTTCCAGCAACGGACGCGGGCCGATTCCGGAGCGCTGCAAAATGCTCGGCGAACCCACGGCGCCGGCGCACAGGATGATTTCCTTGCGCGCTTTGAAGCATTTCACCTGACCTTCGTGACGCGCGCTGACCTTCGATGCGCGACCGTTTTCCAGCAGCACGCGATCCACTTCAACCCCGGTCAGCACCGTCAGATTGGCCCGCTCGCGAACAGGTTTGAGAAACGCCTTGGCCGCGTTCCAGCGCACCCCGGCCTTCTGGTTGACCTGAAAGTAGCCGCAACCCTCGTTGTCGCCCTGATTGAAGTCGTCGATGCTGGCGATGCCGCTCTGCTCGGCTGCGCTGCGAAACGCGTCGAGAATCGGCCATGACAGCCGCTGTTGCTCGACCCGCCATTCACCCTTGGCACCGTGAAATTCAGCGGCGCCGGCAAAGTGGTTTTCGCTCTGTTTGAACAGCGGCAGCACGTCGTTCCAGGCCCAGCCCGAATTGCCCTCGGCGGCCCAGCCGTCGTAGTCACCAGCCTGGCCGCGCATGTAGATCATGCCGTTGATCGAGGAGCAGCCACCGAGCACTTTGCCGCGTGGGTAGCTCAGGCTGCGACCTTGCAGGCCGGGTTGCGCTTCGGTCTTGAAGCACCAGTCGGTGCGCGGGTTGCCGATGCAGAACAGGTAACCCACGGGGATGTGAATCCATGCGTAGTTGTCGCGTCCGCCGGCTTCGAGCAGCAACACCCGCTGCTGTTTGTCTGCCGACAGTCGATTGGCCAGCAGGCACCCGGCGGGGCCGGCGCCGACCACGATGTAGTCGTATTCTTCAAGGGAAGTCTGCATTCCCTGACCTCGCTTTTTGTTTTTATTGTCGGACACTCTAGTTGTTAGCTTTCGTTAAAAGAATGTTAGTTTTTGCGCAGCCGCTGTGCGTTTTCAAACAGCCCGGATTGACCATAGCTGACAAGGACACCCCATGTTCGACTGGAATGACCTGCGGTTCTTTCTGGAGTTGCAACGCAGCGGCCGCCTGCTCACCGCTGCCCGGCGCTTGAACACTACTCACGCCACCGTGGCCCGACACATCGAGGCCATCGAAAAAAGCCTCGGCACCGCGCTGTTCGTCCAGCACGCCCAGGGCTATGAAATGACCCCGGCAGGCGAGGCGCTGCTCAAGCACGCCGAAGCCATGGAGAACGTCGCGCTGCTGGCCCAGGAAGAAATCACCCAGTCCACCGCACCGCTGGGCAAGATCCGTGTCGGCGTCACCGAAGGGCTGGGCATCAAGTTTCTCGCCAGCCGCATGATCGGCCTGTTCGAACGTTATCCCGGGCTGGAAGTGGAACTGGTCGCCGTGCCGCGCTTCGTCAGCATCCTCAACCGCGAGGCGGAAATCAGCATTCATCTGGAGCGCCCGGCAGCGGACATGCTGGTCACGCGCAAACTCACCGACTATCGGTTGGCGCTCTACGCCAGCCAACGCTACCTCGACAACGCACCGCCGTTGCGCAGCCGCGAAGACCTCGGGCGGCATGCGTGGATCGGTTATGTCGATGATTTGCTGTTCAGTCAGGAACTGATGTTCCTCAACAGCTTCTGCCGCAGCCCGCGCGTGGTGTTCCATAGCACCAGCGTCATCGCCCAGCAGGAAGCGGCGCGCTCGGGATTGGGCATTGCCGTGCTGCCTTGCTACATGGCCGCGTCGGATCCGGATCTGGTGGCGTTATTGCCGGATGACAGCATCGAGCGCAGTTACTGGATCAGTACCCGGCGCGAGCTGCACAAGTCGGTGCGACTGCGGGTGGTCTGGGATTATGTCGTCGGCCTCTGCGAGGCGGAGCAAGGCCTGTTGCGCGGCTGATCCTGCCCACACAAATCCCTTGTAGGAGTGAGCCTGCTCGCGATAGCGGTGTATCAGGCGACTTCTGCTTCACAGGCATACCGCTATCGCGAGCAGGCTCACTCCTACAAGGGATCGCATCCGGGGTTGAATAATATATGGATATCCGTATATTCGGTTTTCCATATGTTCGAGCCCGCCCCCATGCTCACCCCCACCGAACTGTTCAAAAGCCTGGCCGACGAAACCCGTGTCCGCGCCACTTTGCTGATTGCCGAGCAGGGTGAGCTGTGTGTCTGCGAGCTGATGTGCGCCCTCGACGACAGCCAGCCGAAAATCAGCCGCCACCTCGCGCAACTGCGCAGCAATGGGTTGTTGCTCGATCGCCGTCAGGGTCAGTGGGTCTATTACCGGCTCAACCCGGATCTGCCGGATTGGGTTCACCAGATCCTCAAGGTCACGGCCACGGCCAACGCCGATTGGCTCAAGGACAATGCCTGTCGCCTGCACAACATGGACGGCCGTCCTGCCCGCGAAACCGCGTGCTGCTGAATTTCAAATATCCCCGGAGCTATCCATGCGTGTCCTGTTCATGTGCACGGCCAACAGTTGCCGCAGCATCCTTTCCGAAGCCATGTTCAATCATCTGGCACGCGAGGGTTTCGAGGCGGTGAGCGCCGGCAGTTTCCCAAAAGGCCAGGTGTTGCCGCGCAGCCTGACGACGCTGCAACAGGCCGGTATCGCTATCGACGGTTTGTACAGCAAAGGCAACGACGCCTTTGAAGGCAACCCGCCGGACATCGTCATCACCGTCTGCGACAAGGCAGCCGGCGAAACCTGCCCGGTGTACTTCGGCCCGGCGATCAAATGCCATTGGGGGCTGGAAGATCCCTCTGATGTGAGCGGTGACGAGGCCGCAGTGGATGCCGCGTTCCGTGCCACGCTGGCGATCATCGAGCGCCGCTGCGCAACCTTCCTCGGTCTTCCTTTCAAATCACTCAGCCGCGTTGAGCTTCAGCGCGAACTGGATCGCATCGGCTCCCTCTGAGCCGGAGGACATATGTCAGAGCACCTGCCCAATCTTGATCACAGCCTGTTCGAAGGCCGGATCACATCACCTTCGCACGAACACAAACCACGCATCCTGCTGCTCTACGGTTCGACCCGCGAACGCTCCTTCAGCCGTCTGCTGGTGGAGGAGGCCGCACGCTTGCTGGAGCACTTCGGTGCCGAGACGCGCATCTTTAATCCGTCCGGTCTGCCGTTGCCTGACGACGCCCCGGTCGACCATCCCAAAGTCCAGGAACTGCGCGAGCTGGTGCTGTGGTCGGAAGGTCAGGTCTGGTGTTCGCCGGAACGTCACGGTGCGATGTCGGCGGTGTTCAAGGCACAGATCGACTGGATTCCGCTGGAGCTCGGCGCGGTGCGTCCGACTCAGGGCAAAACCCTCGCGGTGATGCAGGTCTGCGGCGGTTCGCAGTCGTTCAACGTGGTCAATCAACTGCGCGTGCTGGGGCGCTGGATGCGCATGTTCACTATCCCTAATCAGTCTTCGGTGCCCAAGGCCTTTACGGAATTCGACGAGGCGGGGCGGATGAAACCTTCAGCGTTTTATGACCGCGTGGTTGATGTGATGGAAGAGCTGGTGAAGTTCACCGTGCTGCTGCGCGAGCGCCAGGATTTTCTGGTGGATCGCTATTCCGAGCGCAAGGAAAGTGCTGAGCAACTGATGGCGCGGGTCAATCAGCGCTCGATCTGAAATGCACAAACCTTCTAGCCTCAACCCGCCAATTGTGGATTACTGGCCCCAGCCCACCACTGTACGCACGCCATGAGCAACTGGATCGACCTTGCCCGCGACCGGGAAACCGGCATCGAAACCCTGCACGCGCATTTCGCCGGGCACGCGCACGCCTACGATCCGCACTGGCATGAAACGTATTTGATCGGTTTCACCGAGCAAGGCGTGCAGCGCTTCAACAGCCGTCGGGCGCGGCATGACAGCACGCCGGGCAAGGTCTTCATGCTTGAACCCGGCGACATCCATGACGGCGATGCGCCGAGCCCGGACGGCTTCACCTATCGCATGCTCTATCTGCAACCGACATGGCTGGAGCAGGCGCTGGACGGTTTGCATCTGGGCAGCTACGGCAGCGGCTTGCCGGGGATCGGCAGTGTGCTCAACGATGATCCCGAACTGGCCCGGGCCACCTTGTTTGCCTTCAATGCGCTGCATAAGCAGGACGTGCGCATGGTGCGCGATGTGGCACTGGATGCGTTGCTCGAACGACTGGCGATTCACCTGTACCGGCGACCGCAACCGACCGCTGCCAACCGTGCGCCATTGATCGCCCGGCAGGCACGCGATTACCTGGTGGCCTACCACGAGCAGGACATCAGCCTGCAAACCCTGGCCGACGTCTGCGGCACCGACCGCTTTCGCCTGACCCGCGCGTTCAAGGCTGCTTATGGACTCGCGCCGCACGCGTGGCTGATCCAGCTGCGCCTCAGTCGTGGCCGGCAAATGCTTGCGGCCGGCATGCAGCCAGTGGAAGTCGCCAGCCGCCTCGGCTTCGCCGACCAGAGCCATTTGGGCCGCTGGTTCGTGCGTGCCTACGGCATCACGCCGGGCGCCTATCAGCAACGCGCTATTGGCACGTTTCGACGCTGAACAAACGTTCAAGACCGCCACACTTCGCAACCGCCAGAGTAGGCCCTGACTTTCTACAGGGCCGTACCATGCTTGCGTTCATCCTCTTTGCCTTCGTTGCCTCGATCACA
The DNA here is from genome assembly GCF_949767635.1 of Pseudomonas sp. IT-93MI4. Taxonomy (NCBI): domain Bacteria; kingdom Pseudomonadati; phylum Pseudomonadota; class Gammaproteobacteria; order Pseudomonadales; family Pseudomonadaceae; genus Pseudomonas; species Pseudomonas sp. IT-93MI4. The sequence goes on along the minus strand of NZ_CATKPP010000011.1, from coordinate 374,184 downwards.
CCGGGGCCGACCAACCTCATCGTCCTCAGCACCAGCGCCCGACGCGGTTGGCGGCCGTGCCTGCCGATCATTCTCGGCGCGGGGGCGGGCGCTGCGTCACTGGTGTGGGTGGCCGGTGCGGGTGCCAGCACCTTGATGCTGCCCGGCGTGCGCCCGGTGATCAGTGCGCTGGGGATGGGCTGGATGCTGTGGCTGGCGTGGCAGATTTTCACCGCGCCGGCCACCGCCATCGATCCCGCTGCCGGCGAGGAAAAAGCCGAACTGGGCCTGCTCGGCGCCGCGCTGTTGCAATGGGTCAACCCCAAGTCGTGGATGATGGCGATTGCGGTGATCAGCGTATTTACCGCGCAAGGGCAGGGCTTGAACGCGTTGTGCCTGGCGTTCTTTCTGGTGTCGTTGCCGTGTCTGGCGCTGTGGGCGTTGCTCGGTCGCGGTGCTGCGCGCTGGTTGAGCAATCCGGCGCAGTTGCAGTGGCTGAACCGGATTCTGGCGGTGTTGCTGGTGGTGTCATCCGCCGCTGCGTTGCTGCACAACTGAGGCGATGCGTTGAGTGAGATAGCGAAGTTTTTTTCACAAAATTTGCAGGTGAAGTGAGGATAATGAGCGGGCAATCTGCAGGGTCTTGAAGCTGCAAGGGCAGGGTGGTGCAATCGGTTCGCCCTGCCATTGCGACGAGACCGTCGCTCACGACAATCACGAGGCACTTTATGACTCGCGACACCGCCGTCACCCGTTATGGAAAACTCTCAATCACCCTGCACTGGCTAATGCTGGCGTTGTTTGTTGGCGTCTACGCCTGCGTCGAAATCAAGGGCTTCATGCCCAAGGGCAGCGAAGCGCGCGGCCTGCTGATGGGATTCCACGGCCTGTTCGGCACGAGCATCTTCGTCCTGGTCTGGGTGCGCCTGCTCGGTCGCTTGACCCCACGCCCGCCGATCACCCCCAAACCGCCTGCCTGGCAGACCGGCATCTCGCACCTGATGCACCTGGCGCTGTACGTGCTGATGATCGCCACGCCGATCCTCGCCTGGCTGATGCTCGCCGCCGCCGACAAACCGTTCCCGTACTTCGGCTTCCACGTCCCGGCACCAGTCGCCATCAACCCGGACTTCGCCAAACAGCTCAAGTACTGGCATGAAACGCTGGGCAGCGCCGGCTACTGGCTGATCGGCTTGCACGCGGCAGCGGGGCTGTTTCACCACTACTGGGTGCGGGATAACACGCTGGTGCGAATGTTGCCGGGCCGCACGGAATAACCCTGATCTCCTTCAACCCCAATCCCTGTGGGAGCGAGCTTGCTCGCGAAAGCGGTGTGTCAGCCACTGATGATGGCGTCTGACACGGCCCCTTCGCGAGCAAGCTCGCTCCCACAGGTTTTTGTTGTGTGTTTGAGTGCTCGGGCTTTAGGTTTTGCATCTGCCTGCCGATGAAATCTGCACGATTTCAACGGATGCCGTTCATGAACAAGGTTGTTGCTCTACTGGCGCTCAGCGCCCTCATCGCAGGCTGTAAATCCCTTAACCATCTTCAGGTTGCGGATCAGGAATTTCCCTCTTTCCGCTGCGCCAACTACTTCAAACAAGCGTCGATGAGCGAGCAGCAAGTCGCTGAAATTCGCTATCTCAGTACCCAGAACGCCAATTGCAAAGTGATTCTCGGCCAGATGTACGAACAGGGCCGAGGTGTGCCGCAGGACGTCGGCAAGGCCAAGGATATCTATGAGTCGGTGGCCCGAAGAGCGCCGAATGTCTATAGCCGACTTGGCGACATGGCTGCAGCGGGTGTCGGCGGGCCGGTGGATCTGGTGGCGGCACGGGATTTTTATCAGCGTTCCATCGCCGAACCCGGCAATACCGAAATGGAACTCAAAGTGGCCGATTTCCTGGAAAACGGCAGAGGTGGCCCGCAGGATCTTCAAGGTGCGCTAAAGCTCTACTTCAATGCCAGCGCCTGGGACAACCTCCAACGCCTGCGCGCCAAAGGCGTGGTAATGACGACCGAGCAACAACAGCAGTACAACAAGATTTACGTCCGTCAGGTGCAGTCCGGCGTCAGAGAGAAGATGCGAGAGGTCGAGGAACGTCTGGCGCAAGAAAAACTGGCGACCCCCGAGCGCAAACCAGTGCTCCTCGAGCTGATTTACGCCCCCGGCTCGTTAGTGCCAGTGATCTCGCTGCAGCAAAGCTGTGGCAGCAGCGTGATCGACCAAAAGGTCTTGCAAGGCTTTAGCGATTACCGATTTCCTGGTGATCCGATTTTGCCGCCAGAGCAGAAGAATCACGCGACCATCGCCAGCGTCAGGACAGACGGGCTGACCGAAAGGGAACGACTCAGGGCGCTATCAAGAAAATAAGTCCTGCGGCGTATCCCGAACTGCCTATATGGGCCACTTGCCGGAACAGCGTCTCGCGTCCACTCTATGACCTGCCGACAAGGAGCGTCGCCGACCCTCCGTCGTGACCCAAGGGAGCTTGCAGCATGAGCGAAGACAACAAGGTAAAAGGCCCGGCGTCGTACTTCCCCTCCATCGAAAAGAAATACGGCCAGCCCATCGATCACTGGCTGAACCTGCTCGCCGGCATCACCGACAAGAAACACATGGAACTGGTGGCGTGGCTCAAGGATGAACACGGCATGGGCCACGGCCATGCCAACGCGCTGGTCGCGCACCATTTGGCCGCAGGCAAAAAGTGAGGGCAGGGCAGCGATGAATTTCTCCCACCGGCCAGTGACGGCCGACGACGTCAACACCCTCTGCAGCTTTCCGCAAGGCGAACAAGAGCTGTTCTTCATGTTCCCGAAAGCGCACTACCCGCTGACGGAAGAACAAATGCACACTGCGATCAGCCAGCGCTTCGACTCCACGGCTTTTCTGGCCAACGGCGAGTTCGTCGGTTTCGCCAACTTCTACCGTGCCGAGCACGACGGCATCTGCTGCATCGGCAACGTCATCGTCGCGCCTTACGCCCGTGGCCAGGGCGTCGCGCGCTACATCGTCGAAACCATGACTGCAGTCGGCTTTGAAAAGTATCAGGCCAGGGAAGTGCAGCTGTCCTGCTTCAACGAAAACACCGCTGGGTTGCTGCTCTACCCGAAACTCGGCTTCGTCCCGTTCTCCATCGAAGAACGCCCGGCACCGGGCGGCAGACGCGCAGCCCTGATCAACATGACCCGCCACCGAGATTAGTCATCCCCAATCCCTGTGGGAGCCGGGCTCGCCCGCGATGGCGCCAGCCCGGCCAGACGTGCTCCCGAGCCTTGCGCAGAACCTGTGGGAGCTAGCCTGCTAGCGAAGACGCCAGCCCAGTCAAAACGAGTTCCCGAGCCTGACCGCGAACCTGTGGGAGCGGGCTTGCTCGCGAAGACGCCAGCCCAAACGACACCGTACTGCATCCATAAACACGATCATCCAGGCACCCAATCACTCAAACCTCCTCACCCCTGAGCTGACGACTCATCAGATCACAACTCGCCGACCACGACGTCAGCCACTCCGGCATCTCGGGCGACTGCTCAGGCAACCCCAACGCCCTGACAAACTCACCCGGCGCAATCGTGCCTTTCGCCGAACGAAACAGCCCACGCATGACCACCACGCCGATCACCCGGCCCTTGCTCACGAAGCGATGCTCCATGAAGCTCCATTTATCGTCCCAGCCAAGCATCCGGCTGTGAATTTCAAACGCTTCAAACAGCTTCAGCTCACGCCGAAATTTACCCCAGGTATCGCCAACGATCGGCAACGCTTTAGCGCGCAGCGCCACCCGAAACGCGCCACTGCGCAACACAAAATCCATGCGCCCGACATCAGCCATGGTGAAGTAGCGACCATTGGTGACGTGCCGATTCAAATCGAGATCCAGCGGCCACACGCGCATGCGGATAACGGTGGATTCCAGCGCATTGACCGGCTTGCGCCACGGTCGGCGGAAAAGCATGCAGAGCAGTCGAAACCACAGATTCATCAGTACGTCAGCCAGTTGAAAAGAGCGCTGCACTCTAGCGAGCCGGGCGATGGCGAGGAAGGTGCGTAAATGACTTTTTTGAACGGAACAGTGCATTCCGATCATTGCCGGGTGGGTGCTGGATCGGTAGCCCGTTCAACCGACGGATCAACAGGAAATAATCGCGGTGTTTAAACGAAGCCTGCCGTTACCACCGAAGCCCTACAACGCCTTGCGCCATCGCCTACGAGTACGCCAGAATCCGCCGGCTTGTGCGTCTGGCGCGCCCTCCGTACCTTGATTCCTGTCACTGCTCATCAGTGATCGGGTCTGCAAGCCCGCCGGAAAACCAGTCGCATGGCTACGCCAAATGGACGCTCGTTCGCGTCCACAAAATGGCAGCTTTGTGCGGGAGACCTTCGGGTCTGCCGGGTTCCTGGTTTCCCGGTCTTGCAGACCCGCGCACAGCTGCCACCCATCATCTGCAAGTGATGCTGGTAGCTCCTAATGAACAATCAGGAGCTTCACCATGATCAAACCAACACCCAACCCGCCAGAAACCGACCTTGCATCGCCCTACGAATCCCTCGATTCCAAAAAGCTCCACGAAGCCGCCGAACGCGCCCTCGACCATTACCTGTCCCCGGCCACCCAAATCATGGCCAGCCCGCACAAACCCGAACCCATGTACCTCGCCAATCCGAAGTGCGACACCGAATCCCTGCTCGCCAACGCCAGCGAAACCCTCGGCTCCGCCAGCGAAATGCTCAACAACTTCGCCGCCACACTCGACACCTCCCACCGCAAAACCGCACTGGGCATCGCCCAGGTCGTCATGCTCGGCGAACTCGCCGTAAACCAGGCTCTCGACAACGTCGAAATCGCCCAATAACCACCCCGTGCGACGAGCCAAACCCTCGTCGCACCCAGCAATTCAACCGAGCTGGCAGAGAGCCACGCCTTGCGCCTCCACGTCTCGGCTGTCACCCTTCGGCCCGTTCTTCAAGGATCAGAACAAGGAATCAAGGATTGAGTGGCTACGTTCCCAACCCCCCGAAAAACTACCGCTACGAAGAAGCCAAACCCGTCGATATTCATGCCCAGCGTTGGGCTGAGTACGAGAAACACGGGAAAGAACCTGCGCGCGAGCCTGAGAAAATCGGGATTGCGTTGAGGATTGGGGTTTTCTTTGATGGTACTGGCAACAATGCGAATAACACGGCAGCAGGGTTGCTGTGTGGTGCGCAGCATCCGATTGCGCCGCAGGATATTCCTGCGAGTTGCATGCCTTACATGAGTGATCCGGATAGCAGTTACGGCAACGATGTCAGCAATGTGAAAAAGCTGAGCGACTTGTATGACGCCGTACCAGACGCTGTAGGAGAGGGATTACATAAGAGCACTTCACGTGTCATCTATATCGAAGGCATCGGCACACGAGCGGGTGAAGAAGACAGCAAGTTCGGCGCTGGCACCGGTCGTGGAGAAACGGGTGTAGCAGGGCGAGTCGAATCCTCGTTCCCAAAAATTCAACAAACGATCAGCCGAGTTTTGGTCGATAACCCGGGCAGTGAAATCAGTTCCCTGACCTTTGATGTATTTGGGTTCAGTCGCGGCGCTGCGGCTGCTCGCCATTTTGCCAATGAGCTTGTCCGCTCTAGCCGCGGGCCGCTGGGTACAGTCCTGCGTAACCTACCCAGAGCCTTCAGCCCCAAGTTTATCGACCAATACAAAAGCGATATCAATGTGGGCTTTATTGGCTTGTTCGATACCGTTCCCTCAATTGCAGGTTGGTCCAATCTGGGGAACATCAAAAGCTCCATTGCGACGGGCATCAAACTCTATCTGGATCGCCGCTTTTTTACCGATGTCGTCCAATTGTCTGCCCGAGATGAATGCCGGGCCAACTTCGCTCTCAGTCGTGTCAAAGCAGATCACTTGGAAATTACCCTGCCGGGTGTGCATTCCGACATTGGTGGCGGTTACCTGGAGGAGGCAGAGGAGTGTGTCCTTGTCACGCCTATGCAAACACTCATCGTGTCTCTAAATACAGATGTGACCACTACCTCGATTTATCGCGATGCCGTTAATGCCAAAAGCCAATGGCTATCTAAAGGCTGGCCTGCTGACATGCTCGAAGTCGTAACACCTGAGGCGTTATCAATGCCGGATAGCCCACAGGACAGATTGAGTCCAAGGCAGAAGCGCGTGTACGCAGCACTTCAACTCAAACGCCCCGTGAGTGGTTTGTTATCCAGGGTCTATCTGCGGGTGATGCATCGTTTGGCGAAAGAAAAGGGAGCTCGTTTCAACGACATTCCAGACACTCCGGATCTCGCCATTCCCCCAGAGCTTCAAGCCATGTGTGATCGGTTTTTAGCAGGTAACTACAGCACCACACCGCAAGAAGAACAATTGCTCAAACTCAAGTACATTCACACGTCCGCCAACTGGAACCATCCACTTGGTCGAAGGGACGGCAGCGGCATCAATGCGGTTTACATCAATGCCCCCACGGAGGACTCAATCCGTGTGCAACACCCCCACGTACCCGACTGGACGCTTTGGTGATGAAAGTTCTTGTAACTCTGCTGTGCGCATTATTCATGGCTGGATGCCAATCTGCTGATTCCTTATCGGCGAAAAACGACCCGAAATCCGATTCGTGGGAGCTTGCGTTCACCGAACCCTATTACATGAAGGTTTGGGTTGAGGACAGTGCCGTCGAAGACATAAACGGCAAGCTATTCACGCGGACGGGAGGAGGGACGGCCGCTGGCGGGGAGCCAGAAAATGGTAAAGAGTCCGCGCGCGGTTGGCATGCGGTAGGCGCGGCTGCGAAACCAGTGATTGGCGCTGGCTTGCCCAAACGCATTTACGTGCGCTGGCAATCCATTGTCGAGCCGCAGACCTATAAGGTTTGGGTGGATGTGCCTGAAGAGGCGAGGCAGCTGATGGCGCAATCGGTCAGTCAGCGGTGCCCGGAAACACCCGAGGAACAGGCCAGCTACAGCGCATCTATTTATCTGGGATTGGCTCCTGGGGGCGTTGTACAAGTTTTTGTTCGGGACGAGTGCCATCGCCCTGTCAAAGTCGCCAGAGCGCAGGCAGAGGTCGAACCGCTGGGGCCTAGCCAAGGAAAGAACCAAGGGCGATATGCGTATCCCGTCAGCGAAAAGTCCAAGCGTTATATCGATAAATTCGGCATACCGTACGGGAGTTGGCAGTAGACAGGCAGGAGACACTTCTCTTGTCCGTCTTCAGCGGCTTTGTTCTGAGTAATCATATTTGACAGATACCGAGTCAATGTCGGGTTCAACGAAAGTCCGCTTTCGGCCATTAGCAGTCATTCGTGAGTGGCCGCACACAGCAAATGGTGACTATTAAATTACGCCTACCCCACAGACAGTTATGTTAACGAAGGCAGTCCATGCGGGTACGACTACCCAACGAATACTTTGCTCAGGCCGCGAGCCATACGCTGCCGTAGACTAACGTAGGTGTCACAAGAGCTTCCAGAGGATGAAATCGCTTTCTTAGGACATTCTGCTAGCATGCTGATACCGCACGTTAACAAGGAGTAGCGCATGATCGTAGGCCTGCTATTGAGAAACTACAAAACATACCAGAATATAAACTACGTGCCTCTTTCAAACGGAAGTATGTTTTCAGCAATAGTAGGTGAAAATGGATCGGGCAAAAGCTCGGTTCTTGAAGCTCTTGATAGCTTCTTCAACTCTACAGAATGGAATCTTAATCACAGCCTGACTAAAGGGTACGTCGAAAGAGAACCGTACATATGTCCTGTTTTTCTCATAAAAAAAGGTTCATTCGAATTTGAGTATGAGGAGCATGACGAATTTGTTAATGCGATAAACGAAATAGTGTGGTCAGCAACCCCCCAGGAATTTAGCTCTTCACCCAAACCTGTTAGTGAATTTTGCACAAACAGAGACGCTTTATTAAATGGAGGCTACGACGCTGACAGCTATTATCTTCTACCCTTGGGCTTAATGAAGACCTCAGCTAGCGCAACACCCATTCCCTACTTTTCGATATTTGAGTCATTAGAAAAATTTGGAGCTCTTAAAAATGAGGATTTTTGGTCGGGCTTTCAAGATGCCTTATTTTATTACGTCCAAACCACCTATCAATACATCTATGTCCCATCTGAAATTAACTTTAAAGAATACACAAAGATAGAAAGCAAAACGGTTCAAGCACTGCTGGGAACAAAAATCGAGGAAATAGTAAGAAACATAGTAAAAAAAGCAACAGTCAATGACATCAACCATAAGCTAAACGCTTTCTTACTGGAGGTCTCCCACACACTCGAGAATTACGAATACAAAAAACCAGCAAAGAAGCAAAACCTGTTTAACCAGTCACACTTAACAGAAAAAATAATAGAAGCTTTCTTTGATAGTAAAATTCTAACCAAAACGGTTGGAAAAGATAGCGTTCCCGTTAACAACTTAAGCTCTGGCGAAAAAAGACAAGCTCTGATCGATATTGCGAGAGCATTTCTTTTGGAAACAAAGGATACTCGAGGACATAGTGTTATATTTGCCATAGACGAGCCGGAACTATCACTGCATGTTTCTGCATGCTTTGAGCAATTCGAAAAGCTAAAAGACATTTCTCAATCTCGCGTCCAAACAATTGTTACAACTCACTGGTATGGATTCATGCCTATTGTTTCAGATGGCGTAGCTATCTATTGCCCGAAAGTTGAAAACGAACTAGTTATGATTGACTTGAGATGTTTCAGAGAAGATATCGCAAAGCTTAGGAGGACGACACAAGGAAAATTACCTTCGGACATTGAACTGAAAGGGCTTAATGATCTTGTTCAGTCTATGATAGCCTCAATAACAGGCAAGGATTATCGATGGATTGTTTGCGAAGGGTCTGCCGACAAAATCTATCTTGATTTTTATTTATCTAGAAAGAAACTATTCATACTCCCAGTGGGCGGATCTAAACACGTTAAAAAAATATTTAGATATTTAGAAATGGCTCTTGATGATCATCGCGAGGATATCAAAGGGAAGGTTTTCTTGTTGTTAGATACTGACAAGGCTTTTGAAAAATATGATGCCAATGACTCCATAAGCCAAATTCGAATGAAAAGAATTCACAACGATATTGACGAAAGCAAAACCATGCTTAAGTCTACCAGCAATACTGAATATCATCCTCCTACGGTAATCGAAGACACCCTCATCCCAAAAGATTTTATAAGTACGCTTAGAAGCTTTGAAAGGGATCCAGTTTTCGGGGATTTCGTTACCCCACTTTTGGAAGCGATTAATCACGAGCATGAAGACTTGCCTGCGGCATTGGCGTTCGACTTGCGTACAACCGAGCAGCGCAATATGGAGGAGTTATTCAACCTCCCTAAATTCAAGGTTAAATTTGCGCTCAAATACACGGAGATCGCGGACGTGATGGAAATTCCTCCCTGGATGACTGAGCTCACTGATTTTTTATTTCCAACAGTTAGAAAAGCTCGCAGTATCAAACAAAAAACCTGACCGACTAACAACTTTCCGGCAAAGAGAATGCCGGCCGGAAATAATGAATGGTCACATTTGCCGATTTTCAGCAGGTAGATTACTGATGGTTGAGCGTCTGCTTTTGGACAATTGCTGCCAGTCGCTAGCGTCTGCTTCCGGCCAGAAGCGGACGTTCGCGAGTGACGGCTTTCGACCTATAGCTGCCCTTAATTGAGGGCAGCAAACAGCCATAAAGCGGCTTTCATCAGGGTTGCTTCTTGCGCTTTACAGATGATCGAAGACGCCTATGAAACCAGTGTCGATTCACACTGCTGAAACCAGTGGACGCTGGCTCTGCGCTTGGCCCTATATATCCTTATGGCCGATAGCGGCAATTAAACAGGTATCTCATAAAATCCTCCATTAATAAACTGTTCATTTTTAACTAGGGTTTGATACATGACATGTTGCCAGCTGTTTACTCTGCCGATGTAGCGGCTAGCTTCATCAGCAAGGTACTGGCGAACTGCGTCGGGCCCTTTGTTGGTATACATACGATCCAAGGGACTTCGCAGAGTGACCATGTCGTCAGTTGCGTTTGTCATATAATTATAACCGAGCTTTACGACACTAAAGTGCCGCGCCACACGTTGCTTTGATATTTCGTCCCAATAGCTAGGGGGCGAAACAAAGTACTCTAGCGTGGGAGGGCCAACTATATTTAACGACGCCGAAATCCACTGTTCCTTAGAGAAGTCATCATAGTATGGATGAAGGCTTTGCTCGCCCATTGTGTTCGGCGATTTTGCTTTTTTTGCATTATTACAAAAGTCACAGGCCGGAATGAGATTGGTTGGACATATTGCCAAGTCTGGATATTTGGATTTAGGTAAGTGGTGATCTAGAACAGTAACCGTTCCAATGCCACATAAAGGACATTTCGCTGAGGAGCTTCGTATAGCATTATAGTATTTTCTAGCGCTACCGCGAGTTGCACTCAGATGCGTGGAGTACATCGCCTCAAGCTCATCTTTCGTTACAGTTCCAACGGATGTAACTTGCTGGAATAAATAAAGACTTTGAGTAGCGCCTCGAGTGTCATATGTTGAAGCTGTAACTCCGAGAGAGCCCTCAATGCTGCGGAGTCGGGCCTCTAGTCCAAGATCCTTGGTTCCAAGGATGCAAGCATTAATGACCTCAGAGTAGCTGAAATTCGGTTTTGGCAATGTCCGCATACTTATACGTCCGCGTCAGATATGAGACTCAATGTGCGGGCTAATGCTCTACCCTCAGCACCTAGCTCACCATCGAACTCTGCCACTATTTGCTCATATGTACGACCAACTGCTTTCTGTGAAATTATTTTGTGGTAGCCAGTTTGAGTAAGTTCAAGATTAAAAACCTCACGCGTCAATACACCAACATTTTCGCCAAAAGTCTTAATTTCTGGCCTTTCTGCACTTACTTCATGGCCTGATCGAGAAAGCTTCCAGACGCAGCTCGCTGGAACTTCTTGTAAAACAACAGGGGAATGAGTGGCAATTACTCCCACTCCGTTACGATTGACCAAAAGATCATTAAGTGCGCGTATAAACGCCGACAGTAGTGGCGGGTGTAAATGGCACTCGGGCTCATCGATTAAAACTAATGACTTTTCCTCAACCAGTTCCACAAGTCTCGTTATAGCAAGGATGACGATAGCGTGCCCGGAGCTTAAGTTTTTGTATAATCTTTTTGCCGCCGCTTCAATTTCCTCCTTAGGTTCCTCTGACAATTGGGAAACGTTTATTTCTGCAAACAGCGGATCAGACTCCAATGTGCTCAAAGCCGTCCTCCAGCGATCCCTGCGAACACCATCCAAACAAACAAGCACGCTGTTAGCAAATTCGACTGCAAGCTCAGAGCTTCCCTTTACTCGCGGCTCAGGTAGAGGCGGTGAATTTATAGGAGAACCTGGCAGTGGTTCACGAGTGATCAATCCAATATATTGATAAGGAAGAGTATTGCCTGATACCCTTCCGCCCAAAGGGCCTTTTGAATCGAAAGCGCTGAATGAAACCGCGACAAGTCCGGCAAACCCTAGACTACGTGCGTTGCTGCTATATGGTATAGGAGGGAATTTTCTGCTGCGTAACTGCCCACTAGGGGAATCCGGATCTTCATTGGGGATGTCCAGAAATGACCTAGCGAGCATATCAAAACACCGGCTTTTGCCTACCCCATTACGCCCGATGATTACGTGGGTATTGGTAGAAGGCAATGACCTCGGGACAACCTCAAACTTTAATATCGGTGCGGGTGTTATTGCAACTGGATCTTCAGGAAATGCATATTCAAAAGAATATGGTGTGAGCACCATCTCAGCTTTGGCCAAAAAACTAAAACGCTCTTTTACTCTATTGATGTCGACATCCCTAAGCAATGAGTCACGAAATACTGGCTCACCTTCATGTTCGGCTAGGATATCTAAGTTGAAAGCGCTATCGCGAATGCCTTTTAAATAGCTTTCACGTATGGAGTCGCCTAAGGAAACTAGAGTTTCATAATAATTCTCATCTTGTCCTAGAGAAAAGAACTCGCCTCCTAGATCATCGAAGAAAGGGGGTAGCACGGTGATTCCTGCTGTTTCTAACATGCCTCGTCTAGCTATCTTTACGAACCCTAAAGTAACTGACTGGTTAACACCGACCACTATTGACGCTTTGAACATGGTATGCCATTTGAACCAGTCATTCCAAGAATCTCCCACAATTAAGCAGAACGGTTCGCCCGTAAATGGGGGGGCGATTTCAAAATAGAATTTCAACGCCTATCCTCTTAATGTCCGTGCTAGCAACGCATCATTGCTCGCAATTAATGTTTTAAAAAGCCATCATGCGATCTATCGATACAATAGTCGGCTTCATGAAATGATTAGGGCTGTACATGTGTCGATATAATGCCGGAATATCACGGCGCCATTGCTAGATATAAAGTGCAGCTGTCGCAGTTTTGGATAATTTTCGAGCGATAGTTAGTCGTCGATATAAAGACTTTGAAACATGCTGCAATGTGTGCACGGGTTTGGGGATAACGGTCTAGAATTCGGGCTACTCTGTTGGTTTTGTTAGTCGAACTGGCGCTCGCGTTAGCAGACAGGGCTCGTATGCTTTCTGCTTCTTTGTCCCTGCTCTGTTTGGGAGGCAAAGTCACCATTTTTGCTTGCTCACTCTCGTCAGTTGCTATCTTTGGAGTGTCGTTCATATCGAATCCTTTCAACCGCACAAAATTGGCCAGGTGCCAGCATTGCCGGTGTATAGGGTCAAGTCAACAGGTAATGAGAATTGCTGTCCCGTGGCCGCCGTAACTATCTCGTTTTGAAAAGGTACTTATTAACAGCCTTACAGGTGATAGTACCTGTCACGTCGTTTGGCCTAGCAGTAGGCAAATGCGCCCAAGGAAAGTGCATTTGTGGACTTTGCCGTAGAAAACTTTTCCAAGGGACTGGTCAGCTAATTATGAGTGCCAATGAGATGATTTCGCTTCATAGACCCACCGTCCACTTTTGGCCGGTTAGCGACGGTCAGGGCTCGACCGTCGCTATGCATATTCAAACCTCGGTCTGTTCCGCCATCTCTAGGGCATCGTCGACTTCAATTCCCAGATATCGAACGGTGCTCTCCAGCTTAGTATGGCCAAGCAGCAGTTGAACCGCTCGCAGATTCTTCGTCCTGCGATAGATCAGCGATGCCTTGGTACGCCTCATTGTGTGAGTGCCGTACATGGCTGGATCAAGGCCAACTGCTTCCACCCAGCCCTTGACGATACGTGCGTATTGACGTGTTGATAGATGGTCTGAGGTATGCCGCTGGCTCGGAAAAAGGCAGTCCTCGCTCCGGAGTTGGGCCTGGTGTATCCAGGCCGCGATAGCAAACCGTGTTTGTTCGGTGATCTCGAACTGCACTGGCCGCAGCGTTTTCTGCTGCATCACCATAGCGCGTGGTGATACGTGCTCGCCATGGGCGACGTCGCGTACACGAAGCTTGGTTAAGTCGCAGGCCCGAAGCTTGCTGTCGATGGCCAGATCGAAGAGCGCAAGATCACGGGTTCGTTCTGCAATCTGCAGCCTTACCCGGATGGCCCAGATATCTCTCAGCCTGAGTGGAGCTTTCTGCCCGACCAGTTTCCCTTTGTTCCAAGGCTGGCGGCAGCAGGTAGCAAAGATGTTCATGACGAGTCCTCCACGTGTCGAAGGACAAGGATGGCTGACCAGAGGAAGGGTCGCTAACCGGCCAGAAGCAGACGACCAATGCCGCGTGCCCGACTTTTACGCTCATGCACCCGCCGCGGAAAAGCGGCGGGTGCATAAGTCCATCAGACGGCCAAGTGCGTCTTGAAGAACGGCACGACCTTTTCCAGCGCCTTCGCGGTGGCTTCCGGCTGGTCATACAACTCGTAGTGTGAGGTATCCGGCAGCACGAGCAGTTCCTTGGCTTTCGATGCCGCGCGGCCGTAAATTTCCTGGCCGTCGCGATAGGCGCCGAAACCGCCAGGTCTGTCGCCGATCACGACTAACAACGGCTGGGTCAGCAACATTTCGGCAAGGTGGAACGCATCCCAATCCAGTGCGGCCGCTCGACGCGAGAATAGAAAGCTCGTCAGTCCGTGAGCGGCTTGGCCCCGCGAAGTCTTGTAGTAATCGGTGGCCTCCAGGACATCAATGTCCGTGACACCTGCCTGCTTGGCCGCGTCTACCGAAGGCGGCAGCACGTCATCCACACGCGACTTGCTGCCACGCGCTTCGATGGTTCTCTGTAGGGCGATAGCCTCCAGCGTATTGATAGGATCATAGCCACCGAAGCCCTCGCGGCTCATTCTTCCGAAATTGACTCCGGTAATCGAAACCACCGCCTTTATCCGGCGTTCGGACTTCGCCGCGCTGATGGAATAGCCGCCACCACCGCACACACCAAGCACGCCGATGTGATTGGCATCCACGTAGGGCAGCGTGACTAGGTAATCGGTCACTTGGCGGAAGTCCTCCACTCGCTGGCCCGGATCTTCGATGAGGCGTGGCTCGCCGCCGCTCGCGCCCTGGTAGCTGGCATCGAAGGCGATCACCACGAACCCCTCCTTCGCAAGCGCGGCGCCGTACACGTTGCCCGAAGTCTGCTCCTTGCAACTGCCGATGGGGTGCGCGCTGATGATGGCCGGATATTGTTTTGTCTTGTCAAAACCCGGTGGGAAATGGATGTTCGCGACGATGTCCCAGGCCATGCCCGGATTGCGGATGTTGACGGTTTCGATGGCGTTGGCCATGGCTGACTCCTCGTAGAGTTGTCGATGGATTCGTGATTTCACGCGTTCGCCGGTCGTCGGCGTGACGCACACGATAGGACTTAGCCAATCTGTTGATAATCCGTCAAAATATGAATTCCATCATAAGGCTGACTAATCAATGAACGGGCGTCGACTGCAAGATCTAGTGGCCTTCCTTGCCGTGGCCGAGGAGGCCAGCTTCACGCGCGCCGCGGCGCGTCTGGGCATCTCGCAATCGGCGCTGAGCCAGGTCATCCGCGGGCTGGAGGAAAGACTTGGCCTACGGCTGTTCGCGCGCACCACGCGCAGCGTTTCGCCCACCCCGGCCGGCGAACGGCTCCTGGCTCTGATCGGCCCGTCAATGGGTCAGATCGAGTCCGGGCTGGAGCAGATCACTGCACTCCGAGACAAGCCCGCCGGGACGATCCGCCTGACCGCTGACGAGTATGCAGTGCACAGCGTGCTGCAACCGGCGATTGCGCGCTTCCTGCCGGAGTATCCGGACATTCGCATCGAACTGACCATTGACTATGGCCTTAGCGACATTGTCAGCGGACGCTTTGATGCCGGCGTTCGTCGCGGCGGCCTGGTGGCGAGGGATATGATCGCGGTGCGGATCAGTGGTCCGCATCCGATGGCTGTGGTCGGTGCACCGGCGTATTTTGCCCGGAAGCCGCCGCCCAGACATCCACACGACCTCACCGAGCATTCCTGTATCAACCTGCGCTTGCCCACACACGGCGAACACTTCGCTTGGTTATTCGCAAAAGCGGGAAAAGAGCAACGCGTGAAAGTGGAAGGTTCATTGGTCACGAACAGCATCGCCTCCGTACGTGATGCTGCTATGGCCGGACTCGGCCTCGCCTACCTACCGCAGGCGTACTTCCGCGAATCGCTGGAATCCGGAGATCTGGTCGAAGTTCTAGGGAGCTGGCGTAAAACCTTCGAGCCTTACCATCTTTATTACCCAAGCCGCCGCCACGCTTCGCCCGCGTTTTCATTGCTTGTCGATGTGTTGCGCCACAAGGAATAGCGGCGATTTGCGGTGTATGCTTTGGGTTGAAAGCTGCCGCTTGGGTACGACCGCTTTTGGCCGAAAGTAGCCCCATCCGTAATTCCCTATCAGCCCGAGCACTGCCAGATCAACGGAATCTATTAGCAGTATCAATCAGCGACGAGCTCAAACGCAGCACCCCCCAAAACCTCCCCATTAACCAAAACCCTAACCCCATGCCGCCCCAAAAAATGCCTCCGCGTCGTAAAATCCCGAATCACCTGTCGCCTCCCCACAACCACCTCCCCAAACCCCGCCAACACCACCGTCTTCAACTTGAAAACCTTCCCCGACACCCCGCCATTCGCCTTCACATAGTCAATCGCATAATCAATCACCAACCGCTGTTCATGCGCCACTGTCGACTTCACTGTAAACGACAACGTAATCGCCTCACCCAACCGAACCACCGCCGGCTCAACCCGCACGTCCAGCAACTCAACCTCAGCCTTGGCCCCCGCGCCAATCACCGTCAACGCACGCAGATCGCCCTGTTTGATCAAGCTGCGCAGCGCATGCTTGGCAATCCACGCCGTGTGTTTGTTCTCCAGTGGCCAGCCTTCAATCGTGTCCAGCACCCATTCCGGATGCTCTTTGGTCACGTCATTCAGATGGTTCGCCACGGACTTGCGTACGTACAAACTCTCGTCGGCTTTCAACCGGTCGAGGATGCCGGCGGTCAGTTGCGGGTTGGCTTGCACGGCTTCGAGGCGGAATGACCAGGGCAGGCGGGGGCGGGTGCCTTCGCTGGCGAGGCGGCGGATGTGGTGGTTTTGGTCTTGGGTCCAGTCGTGCATGAGTTCCAGCGAGCGTTCGAGGTCGCTGCGCAGGAAGTGGCGGATGGCGAATTCGGAGGAGCCGAAGGTGGTGAAGTATTTCAGTGCTTGCATCGAGGTATCGAAGGCGTGGCCGCCGTAGCTGGCGACGTAGTGCGGCAGGCACATGCTGACGAATCCGCTGTTGAGGCGGGGGGCGAGTTCGCGCAGGACTTCGAGGGAATCTTCGTAGTCCAGTGGCAGCACGGCGTGCAGGCTTTCGCTGACGCGGGCCATGCGTTGCATCACCGACAATTCCGCCAGCCCTTGGTTGGCGTGCTTGAGAAACGCCTTGGCCTTGAACGCCGGGTACACGGCGCTCATTTCGCTGGCGATGTGTTGCAGGCGTTCGGCGTTGAAGATTTCCTTTAACGCCGGGGCGGCGGTGTCGGTGGTGCTCATGGTCAGGTCATCGGGGTGCTGACGAACGCTTCGAGGGTTTCGGCGTACGCGGTGTATTCGGCGATGTGCGGGTAGCGGCGGGTGTCGATCTGGTCGGGGACGACGAGGTCGGTGAAACTCCACGCCACGGCGAGGCTGATGCCGGCCTGGGTGAGGGTGCCGTCGGTGGGCAGGCCGGTTTTTTCCAGTTCCTGTTCGAGGGCGGTGAACGCGGCGGCGAGTTGGCCCTCGACGCGTTCGACCCACGGTTGGTATTGGATGTCGGCCGGGCGCAGGTTGCGTTCGTAGTAGAGCTGCACGGCTTTTTCGCAGGCGGCGAGGCTGAGGCCGATCAGGCGCAGGGCGTGGGCGCGTTGTTTGAGGTCGGTCGGCAGCAGGCTTTTGCCGCTGACGGCTTCGAGGTAGTCGAGGATGAGTGTGGAGTCCATCAGGACCACGCCGTCATCGAGGATCAGCGTGGGCGCCTTGACCACCGGGTTGATCTGCTGGAATTGCTCGAAGTGGCGGAACACCGAGACCGATTCATGTTCGAGGTCGATGCCGAGGCGTTTGGCGGAGATCGCCACGCGGCGCACGTAAGGGGAGTCCAGCATGCCGATCAGTTTCATGACGCGTTCCTTCAAGTCGAACCGGTGGGAAGGCATAACCTAGCCGAGCCTGAGGCAAATGTCAGTCGTCAAACCCGGCTTGTTCGTGAATCTCATCCACATTCAATTCCAGCCGATACGCCACCGCCACGAACAACGCCTGACACAAACACAACGTCGCACTCAGCGAACGAAACGCCAATGCGCTGCCCTCATTCACCAGCAGCAGGCTATTGGCGTTTTTGGCCAATGGCGAGAGGTGGCTGTCGGTGAGGATCAGGGTGTTGGCCTGTTGCTGGCGGGCGTAGCGCAGGCAGTGTTGGGTTTCCTTGGCGTAGGGGGTGAAGCTGATGGCGATGACCAAATCACCGCTACGCACGCTGCGCATCTGCTCGCGATAACTGCCGCCCAGCCCGGAAACCAGGTGAATCCGCTTGTGAGTGTGTTGCAAGTTGTAAACGAGGTAGTCGGCGACGGCGAAAGAGCGGCGCACGCCGACGACATAGATGTTGTCGGCGTTGACGATCAGGTCGACGGCTTTTTCGAACGCGACGTCGTCGAGTTCGCGGCCCAGGCGTTCGATGCCGGAGCGGGTGGCGTCGATGCATTCGCGGGCGAGGTCGCCGTCGCTGGCTTGTTGCGACTGGTTGGCGATCATGCTGCGGATGCGTTGCTGGTAGTTGTGCACCGGCGAGGCTTTGTGGGTGTAGGCGGCGCGGAACAGCGCCTGCATTTCGCTGAAGCCGCTGAAGCCGAAGCGTTGCGAGAAACGTACGATGGCGGACGGATGCACCTCGCATTCCCGGGCGATGTCGCTGATGCGATCGACCATGATCCGGTCGCTTTGCTGGCTCATGTAGCTGGCGATACGCTTGAGTTGGCGCGGCAGGGTGTCGTATTCGTCGGTGATCAGTTGCAGCAGACGCTCGGCATTGATCGGGGGGCTGGCGAGGG
This sequence comes from Pseudomonas sp. IT-93MI4, assembly GCF_949767635.1. Lineage (NCBI taxonomy): Bacteria > Pseudomonadati > Pseudomonadota > Gammaproteobacteria > Pseudomonadales > Pseudomonadaceae > Pseudomonas > Pseudomonas sp. IT-93MI4. Next base: position 355,632 of record NZ_CATKPP010000011.1, on the reverse strand, counting down.
GGCGCTCGTCGTTGGCCGGCAGATCGGGGCGGGGCATAAGTCTTCCTTCAGGCTGATCAAATCACACAAAGTGCTGGGTTGTGCCTGATGTTAGGAGGGCTTTTGCGGTTCTGCTTGGCTGAAACGATGCACCGGGAGTAGAAAAAAATCGCGATGAGACGCCAGCGGTTAGCCGTTTGTCTTCTATATACAGCCGTTGGACTGAATTTCTTGCTATAAACGCACTCCGATGACCGCCATGAAGCCTGTGTCAGACCCGTTTACGGCTGTTGTCGGACAAATTCCCGGTATTTACAGTTGCTGAGGCCTCAAACGAGCCTTAGACTGCCGCCCCTTCGTAAATTGAGTGCCGGGTGGCGTTTGCAATAAACGATGCCTTTTCGTCGACCGGACACGGTTCGCCGGAACGCTCCCTATTTCGCCTTAATGCACGTTTTTTTATAGAGATATCAATGACAAAGGACAAGTTGCTGGCCATGCCGGCAGATGACTACATGAATGCCGAGCAACACGCTTTCTTCACTGAGCTGTTGCAGAACATGAAAGTCGAAACCCACGAGCGCATTGAGCAAAACCGTATCGCCATCGAAAGCCTGGACACTCCGGCCGACCCGGCGGACGCGGCTTCGGTTGAAGAAGAGCGCACTTGGCTGGTGAACGCGATCGATCGCGACCAGCGCATGCTGCCGCAACTGGAACAAGCCCTTGAGCGCATCAAGGAAGACAGTTTTGGCTGGTGCGACGACAGCGGCGAGGCCATCGGCCTGAAACGCCTGCTGATCAGCCCGACCACCAAGTACTGCATCGAAGCTCAAGAGCGTCACGAGCAGATCGACAAGCACCAGCGTCAGGCCTGATTCCATGGCTGCCCCCTGAATCGGGGGCGCCTGCAAAAGATCGCAGCCTTCGGCAGCTCCTACACGAGCTGACGGGGCTGCGATCTTTGCTTTTGCTCGTCTGCGATATTTTGCGCGTCGTTCCATTGACCTGCTGCAGACTCCACGACTAACGGACCATGGATAATGGCGTTCTAGTGGCGTTTAATGCAGTCAAAACAATGAGAACAAGCGTGGGGTGTTGAAATGACGAGAGATGGATCTCTGGTTGGGGCTTTGCCCGCACCAGTGCTGTTGCCGAAAAAACGCTGGATCGCTCCGGCCCTGCAAAGCATCGCCCTGATGCTGTTGCTCGCCGGCATGACGCTGGGTGGATGGTCGCTGTACATCGGCATGCCGCTGGCGGTGCTGATTGTCTGGCTGCCGCGCCTGCGCTCGCGTGCCGTCGCCGATGTTGCGTCTGTCGATACAGGTAGCGCGATTGCCGAACTCACCCGCGATCTTTCCTACACCACCAGTCATAACGCACTGTCAGCTGCCGGTGTGGCGTTTTCCGTCAAGCAACTGGCGAGCAAACTTGAATCGCAACTCGACGCGGCGGCGCAGATTGTCAGCAACGCCGAAGTGATGATCGCCACCGAACACGCCACTTCGCAGCTCAGTCGTGAAGCGCTGGACGCCGCCAGCGAGGCGCATCACAGCAGCGCGGCGGGGCGCACCGAACTGGTGGATTCGATTGCACGCATGCATCAACTCAGTCAACGCGCCAATGCCAGCCGTGAGCTGATCGAAGCCCTGAGCCTGCGCAGCGACGACATTCAGCGGGTGACCTTGGTGATTCAGTCCATCGCCAGCCAGACCAATCTGCTGGCCCTCAACGCGGCGATTGAAGCGGCGCGGGCGGGTGAGCATGGCCGTGGTTTTGCGGTGGTGGCGGATGAGGTGCGCGGTCTGGCAGCGCGGACTGCCTCGGCGACCGGCGAAGTCGGGGAGATGGTTGCCGACATTCAGCAGCGTACGGCGCAAGTGGTGGAGCAGATCCGCGAGCTTTCCAGCGATCTGCAGATCGGTGTCGAACAAGTTGAAAACACCGGCCAGCATCTGCAAAACATCGCGCGGCTGGCGGCTGGGGTGGAAACCCAGGTCGGTGAAATCGCCCGTGGCGCGGAAACCAATCGCGAGCAGCTCGACAGTCTGTTCAAGGCCATCGAGCAGATGCGCAGTGATCTGGCGATCAGCGATCAACAAACCCGACGCCTGGCCGAGGCCGCTGTGCAGATGGAAGGGCAGGCGGAAACCATCAGCGAGCGTCTGGCCGAAGTCGGTCTGGATGACTATCACCAGCGCGTCTATGACCTGGCGCGTGAGGGCGCGAGTCAGATTGCGGCGCGGTTCGAGGCGGATGTCGAGCAGGGGCGGATCAGTCTTGAGGATTTGTTCGACCGTCAATATCAACCGATTCCCGGGACGCAGCCGGCGAAGTTTCAGACCCGTTTCGACCGCTACACCGATCAGGTGCTGCCGGCGATCCAGGAGCCGTTACTGCCGCGTCATGAGGGGTTGGTGTTCGCGATTGCCTGCACGCAGCAGGGTTATGTGCCGACGCACAACCTGGCGTTCAGTCAGCCGTTGACTGGTGACCAGCAGATCGACGCGGTGGGTAATCGTACCAAACGCAAGTTCGCCGACCGCACCGGGATCCGCTGCGGCAGCCATCAACAGGCGGTGTTGCTGCAGACCTACACCCGTGACACCGGGGAGCTGATGCACGACTTGTCGGTGCCGATCATGGTCAAGGGCCGGCATTGGGGCGGACTGCGCCTGGGTTATAAACCGGAGAATCCGCGCTGATCGATTGTTACCGCTCGCGCAATGAATCTGTGCACGGGCGTTGCTGTTTCCTCTGCGATGAAGTCATTAACATGGCCGTTAGTTAGGTAGCTAATGAAATCGAGAGGTCAGTATGTGCAGAGTCGATGTCGCGGTGATGATTGGCAGTGGTGTGCCCGCCGGATTGCGCGCGATGGGCCAGAGCGTCTGCTGGGTGGTGTTGCTCAATGGTGAGCGGCGTGGCACCGCGTTCGCCAGTCGCGACGAGGCGGAGGAGTGCAAGGCTGCCTGGCTCGCGCAACTGATGGCCGAGCCTGGCGACAGCCTGCACTGACATTTATTAACGTCCGTCGTGCAGGCGTACGTTCAATTCATCGACCATCACCGCTTCTTCGCCGTCGGCGCGCAGCCACTCCTTCAGAAGTTGCGCCTGTTGCGGTGTCCAGAACTCGGCATCGATCAACTTGGTGTTGGCATCCAGCGGATGCGCTTCGATGAAATCGTCGATGGCCCCGTTTTCCGATGGCAGGCCCAGTTGGTCGAACAGGGTTTTCAGATCATATGCAGGCAGTTCCATCGTGTACTCCTTTTGCGTGTGCCGGAATGGCGCTGTCGCTCGCTCTTTATCTGAGGCAGCCGTTGGACAAGAGTTCGATCCGTGATTCAAGCAAGCGGGCGAGGGCGCACGCTTCGTTGTGGTCTTCGCGGAAACCTCTTACACGACCGGTGGAAGATTCCTTGATATGAAAGAACGCGTTACCTGCCGGGACCACCTGAAATCGTGGGGTCTGAACGCTTTGTGCGTATTGCGCAAGTTCCGGCAAATCAGTGCCGTGCAGCACGAAAGGCGTATCCATGACTGGTTTGGAGGGCTGGGCAAAGTGAGTCAGAGTGCACATATGAAGTCCTTTTCATGAGATAGCCGACGGTTACAGGTCGGTTCGGGTAGTCGGAAGCAGCATCGCTGCTCTAGAATCGCCAGTGTCTGCTGGCGACAGGTGCCTATCTAAAGCAATTTTTTACCGGCGATATGTCGGAAAAGGGCTTTTTTTCGTCAGTTTTTTCCCTAAAGTTTGTAGTCCGTCTTCGTTGCGCTTCAATGGAGATTTTTCCTTCAAGGCCTGGCGAACATCGAGGCAAGTTTCTCGTCTGACTTTCCAGTAGTCTTGCGAACTTGTGATGTATGGGCGCTCCGCTTGTTTCAGGTGTACTGAAGTCATTCGGTAACAGCATCGGCCTGGCCGTTTTTTTGCCGTGCGCGTTTTGGCGCAGGGTACTTTTCAGATGTGGGGATGTTTCTTTGGCAGTCAGTAATCTCGATATGCATGCTTTGTTCGTGTTGGGTGATTTGCGTGCAAAGCTGGTCAAGCTGTTTCAATCGCGTTTTGTTTACATCACCGAACAGAACGCCGAAGGCATTTACGTGGCCGAGATCGATACCGAAAGTGCATTGGTGGTCGATGACAAACCGGGGCTCAAGCTCAAGGTCGGCGATCATTTCAGCGCGGCCGTGCTGCCCAGCCGTGAAGGCGGCAAGATGGACATCCGCTTTCGCGAAATCAAACTCACGGTGTACGGCCTGGGCGACTACGCCTTTGTCGATACAGCGGACGGTCACGCGATCCTGTTCAAGGAAGGCCACAGCGTGGTGACGGTGTTTGCCGCGCACCAGCAACTGCAGGAAGGCCTGACCAAGACCCTGAAAGCCGTTACCGGTAAAGCGGCGAAGTGGCGCAAGGGCGAACTGATCACGTTCAAGGCCAGCGAGTGATCGGTGGTGTGAGTCGCGCCGACTTCCATTCGCAAAACCTTGACCGTGCGCGTGAAGAGGCCTTGCGCCTGTTCAACGCCAAAGCCGAGTTGCAGGGCGCGTGGCTGAACTGGGTGGCAGCGCAGATCTACACCTTGCGGCCTGCGGAATACGCCAGCATGGTCAGACGCGAGCTGCAAAGCTTGCAGGAAAAGTCTGAAACATAACCTCGCCGGGATTGCCCCCCGGAAAAAGCAGGAACCTCGGCTACAGTCAGTTGACTGAGTATTCAGAGGCTTGCGGTCTTCTGCCAGGCCATCCTGCTATTGCTGTGAACAGCACGAGGTGCAAAAGCATGAAAGGAATTCGACGGTTACTGGCCGCCAGCGTTGTCACGTTCGGTGTGCTGACATCGGCGCAACCGGTGACGGCGGCGCAAACGCCCATCCATTTTGCCGACCTGAACTGGGAAAGCGGCAGCCTGATCACCGATGTCCTGCGGATCATCGTCGAGAAGGGTTATGGCCTGCCGACCGATACATTGCCGGGTACCACCATCACTCTGGAAACCGCGCTGGCCAACAATGACATTCAGGTCATCGGCGAAGAGTGGGCCGGGCGCAGTCCGGTGTGGGTCAAGGCTGAAGCGGAGGGCAAGGTCGTCAGTCTTGGCGATACGGTCAAGGGTGCCACTGAAGGCTGGTGGGTGCCGGAATACGTGATCAAGGGTGACCCGGCCAAGGGCATCAAACCGCTGGCGCCCGACTTGCGCAGTGTCAGTGATCTGAAGAAATACAAGGACGTGTTCAAGGACCCGGAAAACCCGAGCAAGGGTCGGTTCCTCAACAGCCCGATCGGCTGGACCTCGGAAGTGGTGAACAAGCAGAAACTGACCGCTTACGGGCTGCAGGACGACTACACCAACTTCCGCAGTGGCTCGGGTGCGGCGCTGGATGCCGAGATCAGCTCTTCGATCCGTCGGGGCAAACCGGTGCTGTTCTATTACTGGTCGCCGACGCCATTGCTGGGCAAATTCAAACTGGTGCAGCTGGAAGAGCCACCGTTCGATGCCGAGGCGTGGAAGACCCTGACCGATGCCGATAACCCCAATCCGAAACCGACCCGTTCGCTGGCATCGAAGCTGTCGATCGGGGTTTCTACGCCGTTCCAGAAGCAGTATCCGCAGATCGCGGATTTCTTCAGCAAGGTGGATTTCCCGATCGAGCCGCTGAACAAGGCGTTGGCCGAGATGAGCGAGAAGCACACCGCGCCACGGCAGGCGGCTGAGGCCTTCATGAAGGCGCATCCGGAGGTGTGGCAGGCGTGGGTACCGAAGGATGTGGCGGAGAAGGTGGCAGCTGATCTGAAATGAGATGGGCTTCTGTGGCGAGGGAGCTTGCTCCCGCTGGGTTGCGAAGCAGCCCCAAATCGGCGACTGCTTCGCAGCCGAGCGGGAGCAAGCTCCCTCGCCACAGGATAAGTGTCGACTCAGAACTTCGTTTGCACCGCCAATTCAAAGGTGCGCGGCGTACCCAGATAGTAAGCCGGCGATACATGCGCAAACTCGGCATACACCTCGTTGGTCAGGTTGCGCACTCGGCCGGTGACGGTGGTGTGCGAGTCGACCTTGTAGCTGAGGAAGCTGCCGAACAGCGCGTACGACGGCACGGTCATGGTGTTCGCGGTGTCCGCATACACCGACGCCACATACCGCGCATCGACCCCACCTTGCCATTGCGGCGAGAAATCATAAGTCAGCCACAGATTGCCGACCCGATCCGGGACGTTGGTTGGCGTGTTGCCCTTGCGTGAAACCACCACGCCGGCGGCGTTCTTTTCGGTGAAGTCGTCGTATTGCGCATCGACCCAGGCGAAGTTGCCTTCGGCCAACAGCTTGTCGGTAATCCGCAGGGAACTGGCGATCTCGATGCCCTTCGAGGTTTGCTGCCCTACCGGGATGCTGCTGGTCGGATCCAGCGGATCAGTCACAGCGAAGTCCTTGCGCTCGATGGTGTAGGCCGCAACTGTCGCCGAGCCACGGCCATTCAGGTAGTCGAACTTGCTGCCGATTTCCCATTGCTTGCCGGTGGAAACATCGAAGTCCTGCGTGCCGTTCGGTTGTTCGGCGGCGGTACTGTATTGCACGTAGACATTGGCCGACGGGATGAACTGGTAGGTCAGGCCGACGCGCCCGGTGACCGGCTCCCAGCTGCGCTTGAGGTGTTTGGGGTTGGCGGCTGTCACCGTACGGTGGTTGGTCACGTCGAGGTCGATGTCGTCGTAACGCAGGCCGGTGAGCAACACCAGTTTGTCGGTCAGTGCCAGACGGTTTTCCACGAACAGTGCCTTGGTGGTGACCTCGTTGGTCTTGTCGCTGATCAGTGCCGGGTTGGTGCCGGGAATATCGTAGAAATGCCCCGGACGGTAGTTGTTCGGATCGACCGTGCTTGCGCCTTTGATATTCAGCGGCGAGTTGGTGGTCTGGTTGACCTTGTACTCGAAACCACCGGACCAAGTGGTGTCGAGGCCGAACAGGGTGTTGTCGTGGCGCAGCTCGAACTGGTTGCCGTTCTGCTCACCCTGATGGCGTACTTGATAGGCGGTGGAGCGGTTCACCGCCGTGTTGTCGGCGTTGTACTGATAGGTTTCGAGGTTGCGGTAGTCGCGTTGGCTGTCGAGGTGAAACAGCGTATTGCGCAGAGTGGTGCTGTCGTTGATCCGGTAATCGATGATCGAACGCACCCAGATCGTGCGCTGTTCGTAGCGCCCGTCCTCGACGTTGTAGTTGTTGAAGCGATTGTGTTTGTCGATCTTCAACTCGCCGGCCTTGGGGTTGAGCACTGGCGTGCCCCAGTACGGGCTGTCTTCGTGTTCGTCCTGATATTCCAGGGCCAGGGTGTGCGACAGATCCGGCGTGAGGTCGCTGAGCAACGAGAACGCCACGCTCCAGGCATCGCGCTCCTGACGGTCGATGTAGCCGTTGCTGGTATTGTGGCTGACATCGAGCCGCGCGTAGTGCTGCACGTCGGCGCTCGGGTCGGTCAGCGCGTGGTTGAGGCCGAACGCGGTTTCGGTGGTGTCGTAACTGCCGTAGCTGACTCGACCTTCGGCGGCTTGTTCGTCGCGGGTCGCCAGTTTGGTCACATAGTTCAGCGAGCCGCCGACCGAGCCTGCGCCGTTGATCAGCGATGACGGACCGCCCACAAGTTCGACCCGATCATAGATCCATGAATCCACCGGTCGGGCGAGGCCGCCGGAGACGGTGACGCCGTTGAACATCTGAGTGATCTGGCTGCTGGTGAAACCGCGATAGGAGACGAATCCGCCAAAGCCCGGTGGTGCGCTGGCATTGACTCCGGGCAGGGTGTTGGCGGCGTCCTGAAAGTTCTGCGCGCCGTGGCGTTCGATGTCGTTGCGGTTGGCGACGGCCACCGAGGCCGGTGTGTCGCGCACGCTCAAGCCGAGGCGCGAGGCCATGCCGCTGGATTGATCGAGGCTCAGGCCTGGTTCGCTGGTGGATTCGCCGTCGATGGTGATCGGCGCCAGGTCTACGGTGGATTGCGCCCAGGCGTTAAGGGACAGGCAGCCGCACAGGCTGGCCAGCAGAGGAATATGTTTCATCGTTGAATCCTGAATGCTTGTCTGGGAATCAGCGCACAGGCAAACGCCGCGCGTTGGCGCAGTGGGCTGACAAATCAAAAAGGCAAAGACACTCAGGCGAGCGGTGGGGCGCGAGGGTTGGCCGAGGGCCAGGTGAAGCGGGCAGGGAGGTCGGCGCTGACGATGGGCGCCAGCGGCGGGCTGTGCTGTTCGGGCAGAACCGCGAGGGTCAGGCTGGAGTTGAACGCCGGGCCCATGCCGCCGCCGACCGAGCACAACGGACAGCCGAACGCCTTGGACAGGGTCGGCAGTTGTTCTTCGCCGGGATTGCTGGTCAGCGGCGCTTGAGTGGCCGGGTCGACCGTACAGAACTGGCCGCCGATGCCGTTGAGCTGCATCCCGACCATTTGTCCGTGACCGATGCTGCAGGCGAACACGTTGAACAGGACGCAGCAATAAAGTATCCAGGCCAGCAGTGAACGATCGGAACGGGTGAATTTCATGGGGCGGCACTTTACCGTACCGCTGATCGGTCGTGCACTTCAAAAAATGCCGACTAGGATGTTTTGTTCAAATCCCTCGAAAGGGTTCTCGACCATGACCTTTGTGTTGGCTCAATGGCTGGTGACGATATTTGCGGCAATCAGCCTGGTACACGTGTATTGGGCGCTGGGTGGGCAATGGGCGGCGGTGGCGGCGGTACCGCAAGTGCCGGTGCGAGGACTGGTGGCGACGGTGCGACCGGCGTTCAAACCGTCAGGCTGGATTACCTTGCTGGTAGCGGCAGCATTGTTGGTGATTGCCGCGCTGGTGTGCATGCGCGTCGGCTGGGGCATGCCGGCGGTGCATCACAAAGCGTTGCAATGGGTGATCAGTGCGATTGCGTTATTAATGTTTGCCCGGGCGATCGGCGATTCGAATCTGGTGGGGTTTTTCAAGGAAGTGAAGGGGTCGCGGTTTGCGCGGCTGGATACCTGGGTGTATTCGCCGCTTTGTCTGGCGCTGGGGGCCGGGTTGTTGGCGGTGGCTTGGGTCTGAGGTTTGAGGTGATCCGGAGATTGCTATCGCGAGCAGGCTCACTCCTACATTTGGAATGCGTTCCCCTGTGGGAGCGGGCTTGCCCGCGAAGAGGCCAGACCAGGCAGCGTAAAAGTTGAAGTTAACTACCGCTCTCGGTGCGGCGACTACTCACCTCAGCCGGCACATCATCCCCGGCCATGCGCTTGCGGAACAACGCCGCCCGCGCGAGCAGCAACGTGGTCACCGGCACGGTGATCGCCAGCAGAATCGGAATCAGCCAGGCATGCATCACCGGCCCGGACTTGAGTGCAGAAAAACAGATGATCGAAGCCAGCGCCACGCACCACGCGCCCAGTGTCGAGGCCAGCGCCGGCGGGTGCATGCGCTGGAAGTAATCCTTCATGCGCAGCAATCCGGTCGCGCCAATCAGTGCAAACACCCCGCTGAGCACCAGCAGGATCGCCACCGGAATCTCCACCCACAATGACAATTCAGCATTCATTCGATCACCTCGCCACGCAGCAGGAATTTCGCCAGCGCAAACGAGCCGACGAAGCCGAACAGCGCGATCAGCAGCGCCGCCTCGAAATAAGTGTCACTGGAATAACGAATGCCCAGGGTCAGCATCATCAGCATGGCGACGATGTACAGGTAATCCAGCGCGAGTACCCGATCCTGTGCCGACGGCCCCTTGAACAGGCGAATCAAGGTCAGAACCATCGCCAGCGAGAACAGGAACAGCGTCAGCAGAATCGCGTTCGACAGCAACGGGCTCATTCGAAAATCTCCATCAACGGCTGCTCGTAGGCAGTCTTGAAGTGGTGGATGAAGTGCGCCTCGTCATCCAGATCCCAAACATGCAGCAGCAGAATGCTGCGATCCAGCGCCAGCTCCGACCACACGGTGCCCGGCACCACGGTGCAGATCATCGCCAGCGCCGCCAGACCGTTGGCGTCGCGCAGGTCCAGCGGCACTTTGACGAAGCGCGAGCGCGGCGGGCGGCGACCGGCGTTGATCACGCCCCAGGCGACGATCAGGTTGGAGAGGATCACGTCACGACCGACCATCACGAACAGGCGCAAAATCGTCAGCGGACGGCGGATGCGCACCTGTTTCGGACGCAGCTTGCGCATCATCAATGGTGCGGCGAACCCGAGGATTGCGCCGAGCAGCAGGTTGCCCGGGCTGACGGAGAGGTTCAGCGTCAGCCACAAAACCCACAACGCCAGTGACAGCAATGGAGCCGGAAATACGCGCTTCATGGCTGCACCTCCAGCATCGCCGCTTTGGCTTCAGGGCTGGGCACGGCGCGGGTGCCGAGCACCGCCATCACGTATTGCTGCGGGTTGTTCAGCGCGTCGGCGGTGGCCTCGGTGTAACGCAGCAGCGGTTCGGCCTTGAAGGTCAGCGCGATACTCAGCCCCAGCAACAGGAAGATCGGTGCGCATTCGAGCTTGCGCAGCAGCGGCGAAGGACGCTCCTCGGGCGTCCAGAAACGCTGGATGCCCATGCGCGCGAATGCCATCAACGAGGCCAGTCCGGACAGGATCAGCAGCGCCAGCAACGCCCAGGCTGCGTTCGAGATCGGTGCCTCGCCGCCCAGCCCCAGCGGATTGAGCAGCGCACCGATCAGGTTGAGCTTGCCGATGAACCCGGACAGCGGCGGCATGCCGATGATCAGCAGCGCGCAGGCAATGAAACTCAGGCCGAGAAACGCCATGGTCCACGGGATGACCTGACCGACCACGGCTTTCTGCTCGTCATCGAGGTTGATGCCTTTGGGCGGTTGCAGGGATTCCTGCGGACGCGGCAGCAACTCGCTTTCGTCCTCCAGCGGGATTTCGTTGGCCGAACGCGAACGCTCGATCAACTCCGCCAGCAGGAACAGCGCACTCAGTGCCAGGGTCGAGCTGACCAGATAGAACAGCGCCGCGCCGATCAGGTTTGGCTGGGCGAAACCCACCGCCGACAACAGAATCCCCGCCGACACCAGAATGCTCAGGCTGGCCATGCGCTCCAGACGCTGTGCAGCCAGAATCGCCAGCGCCGCGCAGGCGATGGTCGCCATGCCGCCGTAGATGAGCCAGTCGCCACCGAAGAAGGCCGAGGCTCCGGCCTGACTGGAAAACAGCAGCGTCCACAGGCGCAGCAGGGTGTAGACGCCGACCTTGGTCATGATCGCGAACATCGCCGCCACCGGCGCGCTGGCCGAGGAGTAGGCCGGCACCAGCCAGAAGTTCAGCGGCCACATGCCGGCCTTGGCCAGGAATGCCACCGCAAGAATCCCCGCGCCGGCGTGCAGCAAGCCACGGTCGGCTTCCGGAACCAGCGGAATTTTCAGCGCCAGATCGGCCATGTTCAGCGTACCGGTGACGCCATAGATCAGCGCCGCGCCAATCAGGAACAGCGACGAGGCCAGCAGGTTGATCGAGATGTAATGCAGCCCCGACGACACCCGCGCCCGACCCGAACCGTGCAGCAACAGGCCATACGAGGCGGCGAGCAGCACCTCGAAGAACACGAACAGGTTGAACAGGTCGGCGGTGAGGAAGGCGCCATACAGGCCCATCAGCTGAATCTGGAACAACGCGTGGAAGCTCGATCCCGCGCCGTCCCAGCGCGCCATGGCGAACAGCAGGGCGCTGACGCCGATGATCCCGGTCAACACCAGCATCAAGGCCGAGAGGCGATCAACCACCAGCACGATGCCGAACGGCGCCTGCCAGTTGCCCGGCAGATACACGCCGATGGAACCGGGCACGCCGGTGGTTTGCGTCCACTGCAGCAGCATCACCGAAATGAACAGGCCGACGAGGCTGGAGAACAGGTTGATTTTCGCCTTCAGCGGCCGATGCTTCTCGCCGAGCATCAACATGATGGCGGCGGTCAGCAGCGGCAGCAGGATCGGTGCGGCGATCAGGTGAGTCATCGCCATCATTCCTTGGGCTCCCGGCCGTCGACGTGGTCGGTGCCGGTCAGGCCCCGCGACGCCAGCAGCACCACCAGGAACAACGCGGTCATGGCGAAGCTGATGACGATGGCGGTCAGCACCAGGGCCTGCGGCAGCGGATCGGTGTAGTGCAGCAGGTCCTGGGTCACGCCGTCCTTGATCACCGGTTCTTTACCGATGAACAGGCTGCCCATGCTGAAGATGAACAGGTTGACCGCGTAGGACAGCAGGCACAGGCCCATGACCACCTGAAATGTCCGTGGCCGCAACACCAGCCACACGCCGGACGCGGCGAGCACGCCGATGGCGATTGCGATGACTTCTTCCATCAGACGGCTCCTTTGCTGGCGACGGACTTGGGCAGCGACGCGGTCTTGTGACCCCGCACCGATTGGTGGGCGAGGGCGGTGAGGATCAGCAGCGTCGAGCCCACGACCACGGCGTACACGCCGATATCGAAGAACAGCGCGCTGGCGATATGGATCTCGCCCAGCAGCGGCAAGGCGAAATGCCAGGTGTGGGTGGTCAGGAACGGATAACCGACCGCCATCGCCCCGAGACCGGTGGCGGTGGCGAACAGCAGCCCGGTGCCCATCCAGCGCAGCGGTCGCAGGCTCATTTGCGCCTCGACCCACTGCGTCCCGGCGACCATGTATTGCAGGATGAACGCCACCGACATCACCAGTCCGGCGACGAAACCGCCGCCCGGCTGGTTGTGACCGCGCATGAACAGGTAGCACGACACCACCAGCGCAATCGGCAGCAACAAGCGCACCAGCACCGCCGGCACCATCATGAAGCCGAGTGCGGTGTCGCTGGCGCTGCGCGGGTTGACCAGATCGGTGACCACGTCCGGCGCGAGCAGGCGTTGCTGGGCCGGCAGTTGCAGGCTTTCTTTCGGCGGGCGGAAGCGTCGCAGCAGGGCGAACACGGTCAGCGCCACGGCCACCAGCACGGTGATTTCACCGAGGGTGTCGAAGCCGCGGAAGTCCACCAGCATCACGTTGACCACGTTGCTGCCACCACCCTCGGGTATGGCGCGACTGAGGTAGAACGAGGAAATGTCGTTGGGCGTTTGCCGCGTCAGCATCGCGTAGGACAGCAGCGCCATGCCGGCGCCGACGGCAATCGACAGCAGCAAGTCGCGCAAGCGGCGCACGCGGGCCTTGCGCAGGCTCGACGGCAGTGGCGAGACTTCTTCGATGCGTCGCGGCAGCCAGCGCAGGCCGAGCAGGATTAACACCGTGGTCACCACTTCCACCGCCAGTTGCGTCAGGGCCAGATCCGGCGCCGAGAACCAGACGAAGGTCACGCAGGTCATCAACCCGCAGACGCTGACCATGGTCAGGGCGGCGAGACGGTGATACTTGGCCTGCCACGCGGCGCCGAGGGCGCAGGCAATCGCCAGCAGCCACAGGGTGACGAACACGATCGAACCCGGAATCTTCGGCCGGTCGCCCCAGCTCAGGCTGCTGTGCAACATCGGGATCAGGCCGGCGAGCACTGCCGCCAGGACCATCAGGAACAGTTGCATTTGCAGGCGGCGGGTGCCGAGTCGGCGTTCGACCCGACGGGCCATGCGCATCATCAGCACCAGACTGCGCTCGAACAGGCGCTTGCCGTTGAAGCGACCCACCAGCGGCGGGTATTTGAAGCGGCCCCGCTTGAGCTGGTTGCGCAGCAGCAGATAGACCACGATGCCGCCGGACATGGCGATCAGGCTCATGATCATCGGCGCGTTCAGACCGTGCCAGATCGCCAGGCTGTATTCCGGCAGCGTCCCGCCCACCACCGGCAGCGCGGCAGCCGCGAGCAGCGGGCCGACCACTTGCGCCGGGAAGATCCCGACGACCAGACAGGTGAACACCAGCAGCTCGACTGGCGCACGCATCCAGCGCGGCGGTTCGTGCGGGGTGTGCGGCAGGTCGGTGGCGGTAGGGCCGAAAAACACGTCGACGGTAAAGCGCAGCGAGTACGCGACGCTGAAGGTACCGGCGATGGTCGCGACAATCGGCAACGCTGCTTCGACCCACGCAGTGGCGTTAATGAACACGGTTTCGGCGAAGAACATTTCCTTCGACAGGAAGCCGTTGAGCAGCGGCACGCCGGCCATCGACGCGCTGGCAACCATGGCCAATGTCGCGGTGAACGGAATCAGTTTGATCAGGCCGCTGAGTTTGCGGATGTCACGGGTACCGCTTTCGTGGTCGATGATGCCCGCGGCCATGAACAGCGAGGCCTTGAAGGTCGCGTGGTTGAGAATGTGGAACACCGCGGCAACAGCTGCCAGCGGACTGTTCAGGCCCAGCAGCAGGGTGATCAGGCCCAGATGGCTGATGGTCGAGTAGGCCAGCAGGCCCTTGAGATCGTTCTGGAACATCGCGCAGTAGGCGCCGAGCAACAACGTACACGCACCGGCGCCGCTGACGATGTAGAACCATTCTTCACTGCCGGACAGCGACGGCCACAGGCGCGCAAGCAGGAACACCCCGGCCTTGACCATGGTCGCCGAGTGCAGATAGGCCGAAACCGGAGTGGGCGCCGCCATCGCGTGCGGTAGCCAGAAATGGAAGGGGAACTGGGCGCTTTTACTGAGCGCGCCAATGAGGATGAGAGGAAGCAGAACAGGGTAGAGAGCATGTGCGCGAATCTGATCGCCGGCGGCCAGGACCTTGTCCAGGTCATAGCTGCCGACGACATGGCCGAGGATCATGACCCCCGCCAGCAGGCATAGTCCCCCGGCACCGGTGACCATCAGCGCCATATAAGCGCCACGCCGGGCATCCGAGCGGTGGTGCCAGTAGCCGATCAACAGGAACGAGAAGAGGCTGGTCAGCTCCCAGAAGAACACGATCTGGATCAGGTTGCCGGAGATCACCAGCCCGAGCATGGCGCCCATGAACGCCAGGAAAAAGGCGAAGAAGCGCGGCACCGGGTCGTCCGGCGACATGTAATAACGCGCATATAAAGAGACCAGAGCGCCGATGCCCAGCACCAGCAACGAGAACAACCAGGCGAAGCCGTCCATGCGCAGGACGAAATTCAAACCGAGGCTGGGCAGCCACATGAATTCTTCGCGGATCACCCCGCCGTGGGCGATTTGCGGGTACAACAGCGCGACCTGCACGGTGCCGATCAAAGCGACCAGACCTGCCAACAGGGATTCGGTATTACGCGCGTTGTGTGGCAGCACCGCTGCCAGACAGCTGCCAATGAATGGCAGAAGCAGTAGAACTATCAGGGACATAGGCTTCTAATCTGCGGAAGTTTGTGAAGCATCATACGTGCCAGCTCCCTGATTACCAAACCCGAGGATGTCTCAGAATCCTACAAAGTAGTCTGGAATTTTCTGTTTGGCATTGTTTCAGGTAGATGGATATTGCTTGGAATGGCCTCATCGCGAGCAGGCTCACTCCTACAGGGGAAACGCATTTCAATTGTAGGAGTGAGCCTGCTCGCGATAGCTACGGTTCAGGCACTAAAGATATTGCGGATTAACCTTGGGGCTCCCGCTCCAGCTCAGCGTCTTCTTCGACAACCTTACCCTTGGTCTTCAGCTCGCTGACAATCACCGCCGCCACAATCAACCCCGCACCCACCAGCGCAATCGCCGGCAAGCGCTCCCCGGCGATTCGCCCGACGATCCCGGCCCACACCGGCTCACCGGCATAGATCAACGTCGCCCGGGTCGGCGAAACGCTTTTCTGCGCCCAGTTCATCGCCACCTGAATCGCCGCACTCGCCGCGCCGAGACCCAGTGCGGTCACCAGCAAGGTCCAGGAAAAATCCGGAAGTGTTTCACCGGTCGGCACCACCAGCAGAAACGACAGCACCGAGGTCGCCGCCAGTTGCACCACGGTCACCCGGCGTACATCGACTTGACCGGCATAGGTGCTGATCAAAATGATCTCGGCGGCGATCGCGATGGCGCTGATCAGGGTGGCGATTTCGCCGGGGCTGAAGTTCAGCGCAGCCCCGGACGGCCCGGACAACAACATCAAACCGGTAAACGCCAGCATGATGCCGATGCTTGGCATCAACCCCGGACGACGGCCCAGCACCAGCCATTGCAGCAACGGCACGAAGGGCACGTACAGCGCGGTGATGAATGCCGACTGACTGCTCGGGATCGTTTGCAGACCAACCGTCTGCAAGCCGTAACCGAGCATGATCGCCACGCCGATGAACGATCCGGCCTTGAGCTCGAACAGGGTCAGTTCACGCAACTGGCGCCAGGAGAACAGCGCAACAATGGCGGCCGCAGCGGCAAAGCGCAGGCCGACAAAGAACATCGGCCCACTGACGGTCATGGCGTGTTGCACCAGCAGAAACGTACCGCCCCAGACCATGGTGATCAGCACCAGCACGCACTCGGCCTTGCTGAAACGGGAGAAGCGAAGAGGCGTGGGGGAGCTGTTCACTGACGTCATGTCCTTGCGCACTATAAAAGGCAGGACGCACAATGCGCCCAACGTTGCGCAGTATACTGCCCAACCCCACCGAGTGAGCAATATAGTGCACAAAGATTCCAGCCAACGGGCGTCCGTCCTGCAACACGTCAGTCACAACGTCCGGCGCCTGCGCCACGCTGCCGACATGAGCCAGACCGCGCTGGCGGAAAAGTCCGGCGTCAGTCGGCGCATGCTGGTGGCGATCGAGGCCGGGGAAAAGAATGTCAGCCTGACCACCCTTGATCGCGTTGCCGAAGCGCTCGACGTGGCCTTCAGCGACCTGATCCAGGCCCCCGACGCACGCGATACCAGCCGCATCAACGAGGTGGCGTGGGCCGGGGTGATTCCCGGGAGCAAAGCGGTACTGCTATCCAAGGCCACCGCCACCCGTGAAGTCGAACAGTGGGAATGGTGTCTGCAACCGGGGGAGGTCTATCCGTCGCAACCCGACGCCGATGGCTGGAGCGAGCAGATTTATGTGTTCGAAGGTTGCCTGACGCTAACGGTGGGTGATGTGACCAATACCATTGCGAGCGGCGAGTTTTTCATGTTTGCCAGCAACCAGCCCCATGGCTATCGCAATGACGGGCCGGTGGCGGTGCGCTTTGTGCGCAATGTGGTGATTTGAATGAGTCAGAACGCAGACATCCTGATCATCGGCGGTGGCCTTAGCGGCACGATGTTGGCCGTGCAGTTATTGCGACTGCCCGGCCAACGCAAGATTCTGGTCATTGAGCCACGCGCCGAACTTGGCCGTGGCGAAGCCTACAGCGCCGTCGAACTGGGCCACACGCTCAACGGCAATGCAGCGCGCATGAGTGTCGACCCCGATAACCCCGATGACCTGACTCAATGGCTGACCGCGCACATCGCTGCCGGTGGCTGGCCGGAGTCGGCTGAGCAAGATGTGCCTGTCAGTGAGTTGTTCCCGCCGCGTGGGTTGTTCGGCGTTTATGTGCAACAACGGTTAGCCGAAGCCCGCCGTGTCGGTGCTCAACGTGGCTCGACCATCGAGCATATCCGCGCAGAAGCCGTCGACCTGCAAACCGATGCCGATTCAGTGCAGCTCACCCTTAGCGATGGCCAGCACTTGA
This sequence comes from Pseudomonas sp. IT-93MI4, assembly GCF_949767635.1. Lineage (NCBI taxonomy): Bacteria > Pseudomonadati > Pseudomonadota > Gammaproteobacteria > Pseudomonadales > Pseudomonadaceae > Pseudomonas > Pseudomonas sp. IT-93MI4. The sequence goes on along the minus strand of NZ_CATKPP010000011.1, from coordinate 338,101 downwards.
GGGGTGCATACGCGGTGCTCGCTACCGGCATGTTCCCCGCCGCGCGCACCCCGCAAAAGCAGTCCAGTGGGCTCAACGCCGCCGCGCTTGACCCTTGGGATGTCACAGCCATGCGCCAACTCGATCCGCAATCGACCGTGCTGATCATCGGCTCCGGCCTGACCATGGTGGATGCCGTTGTGTCGCTGGATAAGGCCGGACATCGCGGGCCGATCGAAGTGTTTTCCCGTCACGGACTGTTACCCCATGTGCGGCGCCAACCGCCGGCGTGGGTGGATTTTCTTGCCGAAGATCAGAGCATTCGTACACCTCGACAGTTGTTGCGCGAGCTGCGCAGGCATTGTCGCGAGGCGATCGCTCAGGGCATCGATTGGCAGGCGCCGCTGGACACGGTGCGGGCCCATATCGGACGGTTGTGGAGTCAGGCGACTGACGTGCAACGTCGACAATTCGTACGCCATGTGCGGCCGTGGTGGGAGAGTCATCATCACCGGTCGCCGCCGCTGAGTGCCCAATTGGTCGAGCGGTTGCAGGGCGAAGGGCGGTTGAGGATTCAGGCAGCGTCGTTCAAAGGGTTAGAGCCTTGCGCGGAGGGCGGCGTGAGCATTCGCATTCGTCGCCGTGGTGATGCTGAAACCTGCTTAATTCATGGCGCAGCGCTGATTAATTCCAGCGGCATTGAATATGACTGGCGTCGGGTCGCGCGGCCATTGCCGCAGCAGTTGTTGGCGCGCGGACTGGTGCGGTCGGGGCCGTTGGCGTTGGGGATCGCGGCTGCGATTGATGGTGCGGTGCTGAACGAACACGGGCAGGTAGCGAACCGGCTGTTCGCCATGGGCCCTCCGTTGCGAGGGATGTGGTGGGAGAGTACGGCGGTGACGGATGTGGCGTCACAGGCGAAGGCGTTGGCTCTGAGGCTGGTGCGGTGAAGTCGAGGTTGCCGTTGGTCGGAATAAAGGCCCCGCCTGTAATTTCTGACAGTTGTGGACCTCCGGCGGCAGGGTCCTAATGGCTACGCAGCGATACCTTCGCGTGCTCAACCTGTTTTTAGAGGAATAAAGAAATGGCTAAGAATCTTGAACAACTTGTAATCAAAGAAGCTGTAGGCGGCATCGTAAAAATGACCGATGTCCCTGAGGGTGCTACTGCACAGATCCCGCCGGGTTTTTTGGCGGAGAGTGATCACATTCCATTTTTCGTTCAGGTTAGTTTAGATGGCACGTGGACCGGTGAAAGATTTTCCGGTACCACTCCTTATTCGGAGACTATCGAGATAAAAGTACCTCGCGAAGACTTGCTAGAACATGCAGGCCCGCAGGGCGCTAAGTTTGCCTATGTGGTGAATTTGGGCGGAAATGAAGTGGACGCACCTTTTACGGAGTACAAAATTATTCATTAGGTTAGAGGTCTGTCGGGAAAATCCATTGGCATCCGGCGTTTAGGGCGCCGCATGTCAATGGAAGTCTTGCTTTGATCGCTGGCAAGACAGCTCCCAAGGTTTTGGGTGTGCCTGAACGTGTGTTACGCCACCACCCTATAGCACGGCACATACGCCGCGCCGCCCGGCAGTTTCATCCGGTGCTGGGCGACGAAGGCTTTGAGCAGCGAATCGAGCGGTTGCATGATCGCCGCGTCACCACGGATCTGGTACGGCCCGTGCTCTTCAATCAGGCGAATACCCTTGTCCTTGACGTTGCCGGCGACGATCCCGGAGAACGCGCGGCGCAGGTTGGCCGCCAGTTCGTGGGGCGGCTGGTCGCGGTGCAGCTTGAGGTTGGCCATGTTTTCGTGGGTCGGATCGAACGGACGCTGGAAGCTTTCGTCGATCTTCAGCAGCCAGTTGAAGTGGAACGCGTCGTTGCGCTCGCGGCGGAACTGCTTCACCGCTTTGAGGCCGGCGGTCATCTGCCGCGCGACTTCGGCCGGGTCGTCGATGATGATCTCGTAGTGCTGCTTCGCCGCATCGCCGAGGGTGGCGGTGACGAAGGCATCAAGCTGTTCCAGATACGGCGCGGCATGTTTCGGCCCGGTCAGGATCACCGGGAACGGCAGGCCGGCGTTGTCCGGGTGCATCAGGATACCCAGCAGGTACAGGAACTCTTCGGCGGTGCCTGCGCCGCCCGGGAAGATGATGATGCCGTGGCCAACACGCACGAACGCTTCCAGACGTTTTTCGATGTCCGGCAAGATCACCAGCTCATTGACGATCGGGTTCGGCGCTTCGGCGGCGATGATCCCCGGCTCGGTCAGGCCGAGGTAGCGCCCACCGTGGATGCGCTGCTTGGCGTGGGCGATGGTCGCGCCCTTCATCGGGCCTTTCATCACGCCGGGGCCGCAACCGGTGCAGATGTCGAGGCTGCGCAGACCCAGTTCGTGGCCGACTTTCTTGGTGTATTTGTATTCTTCAGTGTTGATCGAGTGACCGCCCCAGCACACGACGATTTTCGGCTCCACACCCGGACGCAGGGTGCGCGCGTTGCGCAGCAGGTGGAACACGTAGTCGCTGATACCTTGCGAGGTGCTGAGGTCGATGCGTTGGCTGTCGAGTTCGTTTTCGGTGTAGACGATGTCACGCAGGGCGCTGAACAGCATTTCCCGGGTGCTGGCGATCATTTCGCCGTCGACGAACGCGTCGGCCGGGGCGTTCAGCAGTTCGAGGCGCACGCCGCGATCCTGCTGGTGAATGCGGATTTCGAAGTCCTTGTAGGCTTCGAGGATGGTCTTGGCGTTGTCGACATGCGCGCCGGTATTGAGGATGGCCAGGGCGCACTGGCGGAAGAGGGTGTAGGTGCTGCCGGAGCCGGCTTCGCTCAGTTGCTGAACTTCACGTTGAGAAAGGGTTTCCAGGCTGCCTTTCGGGCTGACCGAGGCGTTGATTACGTGTCGTTGGGTCATGCAATGATCCTTAAAACGATGTCATTCCAATGGCAGGCAAATGGCATCCGAATAGTGTGTATCCATGAATGAAGATGGCACGATCTGCGCTGTACCGCCATGTCCCCGTTGGACGCTGAAAAGATGAAAAGGGCCCCCAGCATAGCTAAATCCCCGAGAGAGGCGATAATGCGCAGCGAGTTTTTTCCGTTGCCCTTTTTATCGCTCAAGGAAGTCATGCCTGATGTTCGAGATCCAGCCGATGGACCCAGCAACGTTTCGCCAGCAGACCCGCCGCAGCACGTTGATCATTGCCGTGCTGTTCCTGGTGCTGGCGATGGTGCTTTCGACGGCGGCAGTGGCGCTGTTCGGCGAGCCCGGCGGCGATAACCTGCGGTTCAATGTCGGCGGGGTGTTCGTGGCTTTCCTGCTGACAGCGGCGCTGATGCGCGGGCAGTTCTGGCAGCAGGCGTGGATGGCCCCGGCGGTTTATAGCTGGCGGCTCAAGCGCAGCCTGATGAGCGTGACCAACGTGATGCATCAGGTGACCGCTGCGGTGGAACAGAACGATCCGACCGCGATGAAGGTGCTGCGCTTCTATCATCTGGGGCTGACCCAGATGCACGAACTGGACGGTAACTCCAGCGATCATGCGCAGTTGCACCGGGAAGTCGAAGCGCACAAAGAGCGGATGCAGGCGTTGGGCCTAGAGATCGACCAGAAGCGCCTGGATCCGGCCTGGCTGCAAACCTTGAAACCCGCCGCGCGTTAAAACGGAATACGGCTGGCGCGGCGCAGTTTCCACGCACGGGCCAGACGCCCGTAGACCAGCAGGTTGATCACCAGCACCACGCTGCCCAGCGCCAACTGGATCTGCGGCGTCAGACCTGCGGGGTAGATGATCGGCCAGATGTAGTGCTCGATGAAGCCGCCGGCGTATTCGGTCTGCCCGGCGGCGTGGCGCATCAGGTTTTCCCAGTAGGTCAGCGGACAAGTCAGGTGCAACACCTCGACCGCCACGCCCCATGCAGCCGCCGGCAGATGCAGCCACATCAGGCGTGGCCACTTGAGCACCAGCAGCCCGCCGAACAGTACGAACAGAATGAATGACAGATGGAATAGCACCAGCCCGTCGGCTGCGATTCGGTACAGCATGTCGTCTCCCTGACGTGGTTGTGAAGGCCTCCATGGTACGCCGACAGCGACGCTGGGGCGCTGCGATTTAGCGCAAGTGCGCAAGATTGTTCAAGCCACGAAGGGGCACTTGCTGGCAGAGTCTGCGACCGTTTCCTCGGTTGAAGAGCGTTATGTCTGACTCACTTATGCCGCGCCGTGCGTTTCTTCGCGGCGCTGCGGCGATCATGCCGTTATCACTGGCGACGGCGCCGTGGGGGCTGCTGGCCGGCTCAATGGCGATCGAAGCCAATCTCACGCCGTTACAGGGGCAGGGCCTGTCGAGCATCGTGTTCGCAGGGGCCGCGCAACTGGTGGCGATCGGCATGCTCAAGGGCGGTGCCGGGATTTTCTCGATTCTGTTGACCACGCTGCTGCTGACCTCGCAGCATTTGTTGTACGGGATGAGCATGCGCTCGGTGATTTCGCCGCTGCCCGGACGCTGGCGCATCGGCCTGGGCTTTTTGCTCACCGATGAACTGTTCGCCCTGACCAGTCAGCATGACCGTCAGCAGTTCAACCGCTGGTACGCCTTGGGCGTCGGCCTGACGTTCTATATCGCCTGGAACCTGTTCACCCTGGCCGGCATCGTCTTGGGCAGCAGCATTCCGGGGCTTGAGCACTTGGGGCTGGATTTCTCGATTGCCGCCACTTTCATCGCATTGATCACCCCGGTGGTGCGTAACGTGCCGACCGTGGTGTGTGTGGCGGTGTCTTTGTTCTGCTCGGTGTTGTTCAGCTATTGGCAGTGGGGCTCGGCACTGGTGTTGTCGGGCCTGGCCGGGATGACCGCAGGATTTATCTGCAACAAGTTGTATCGGGGGCGCGCATGATGGTCTGGGCAGTGATTTTCGGCATGGGGATTCTGGTGTTCCTCAACCGTTACGTGTTTCTCGAACCGCGCCTGCCGCTGCGTTTGAGCAGCAACGCACGGCAGTTTCTCGGGTTTGCCGTACCGGGAATGCTCACGGCGATCTGCGGGCCGATCGTGTTCATGCCGGACAAACAGTTGAATCTGCAGTGGGATAATCCTTATTTACTGAGTTCGCTCGTAGCGATCGGGCTGGTGCTGTACACCCGCAATACCTTGCTCAGCATGCTCTTGAGCATGGCGTTTTTCTTTTTGCTGCGCTGGTGGTTGTAAGTTGCCGGGAAAAAACTGTTCTACGCTTATTGGATGACTATTTTTGACAAGGCGAGGTGCACATGACGACCGAGCAAAAGCGTCCTGATGAAGACGAAGAAGTAGACGAGCCCAGCGAAGAAGAAATCGAGCGTGAGAAACGCAAGGAACAGACGTGGAAGCACGACGATGGCAAGGAACTCACCGGGCCTGACGTGAAACTCTGACAACATGCAAGAAGCCCCGCAGCAGCGGGGCTTCTTTTTTTCAGAGGTCTTCCAGGTGCGGGAAGTCCGGATGTGACGCCCGATAGCCCAGGGTCCTGTCGATCCATGCATTGAGCTCGTTGACCATCACCGGTGGGTGCCCGGGATAGCCTTCGAGGGTGGTGCGCAGGATGCGTTCGATGTCCGGCACTGAACGCAGGTTTCGGGTCTTGATGTAGTGGCCGATAAAACAGTCGAGTTGAAAGCGTTCTGTCATGGACAGATAGATACACTCCAGGCCGTTGGCCTGTTTGATTGCAAAATCGTCGCGCAACTTAGTTCTCTGCAAGGCTTGTTAAAGTTGTAGGGGATTCCTGGTTTTGCTGACTCTTTGGTCAACTGGTATGCCAAATGGAAATGCGGCGCGCATGCTATCCGTAGTGCATGTAAATGTATGTATGACGGTTGAAATGTCAGACAGGCGGTTGGTTCGCTCAAACGACTGTTTTTTTCCGTGTGTTTCAACGATGAAACACCACCTGTAAAGATCGAGTGTCACCTGTAATCACCTGTAGGAGCTGCCGAAGGCTGCGATCTTTTGATCTTGCTTTTAAAAAATTAAAAATCAAAAGATCGCAGCCTGCGGCAGCTCCTACAGGGTAAACGCGTGAGATCACGGATCTTTAAGCCACTTCGTCAATCAGTCCGGCACCCTGATTGCGTGAATTGCCGACGGCTTTGCCAACCTTGTGCCAGGCAAATGCCTCACTGGTTTCACCTTCAAACAGCAGCATCTGTTCGGCGCGCTCCGCAGGTGTTGCCGGATCAAGCCACTCGGCAGCCAGCTCCGCGTGAAAAACCACCGGTCTTCGATCATGGATATCGAGCAGGCCGCCGACGCTGTCGGCGGTGATGATCACAAAACCGTCGTCGTCCCGACCATCGCTGCCGAGTGTTGGAAACTGTCCGATGGCGGCACAGAAAACCGGCCCGTGATCGGCACGACGGATCAGCCACGGTTGTCGGGTTTTATCCGGGCCGTCGACCCATTCGAACCAGTTGTCGATGGGCACGATCAGCCGATGACGCCAGATCGCCCGGAAGAACGGCCCGTGGGCGACTTTCTCCACGCGCGCGTTGATTGGCGCCGCGCGGTCTTTGGCCCAGTGCGGGCGCCAGCCCCAGCGCAGGTTGTCGGCATACAGGCGTTGATCATGTTGATGGAGCACCGCGAGTGAAGTGGTCGGCGCCGCGTTGTAGCGCTCCAGCGCAGCGTCGCCGACGTGATTGATCAGCGCATCGGGAATGCTCAGCACCGCGACGAAGTCGTGAATGCCGCGGTATTGCGAGAGTCTTCCGCACATGCGCCGAATCTCTGGGTGGACGCTTTCAGCATAGTTGGCTCTGGCCAATCAATCCTGCGCCTCCTGACCGGTGAACGTGTCGCGCCAGATCAGCCAGCGGCGTTCCAGCACTGCGAGCAAACCGTCGCTGAGTTTGCCGAGCAAGGCGAGCACGATAATCGCCGCCAGCACGATGTCCGGGCGCGAGGTTTCGCGGCCGTCGCTGAGCAGATAACCGAGGCCCTTGGTCGCGGCGATCAGCTCGGCGGCCACCAGAAACATCCACGCCAGACTCATGCCGCTGCGCAGTCCGGTGAACAGGCCGGGCAGAGCGGCGGGCAGCAGAATCCGCCGCACCAGTTGCCAGCGGCTGAAGCCATAGATACGTCCGACCTCGACCAGTTTGCGATCGATGTTGCGAATCGCCGCGACCACGTTGACGTACACCGGAAAAAACGCGCCGATAGCGATCAGCACGATCTTCGAGGTTTCATCGATGCCCAGCCACAGCATCAACAGCGGCACCCAGGCCAGACTCGGAATCGAACGCAGCGCGGCGAATGTCGGTTCCAGATACGCCTCGGCCTCACGGCTCAGACCGACCCAGGCGGCGAACGCCAGCGCCAGGCTGGCGCCAATTGCAAAGCCGAGCAACACCCGCAGCAGGCTGGCGCCGATGTGTTTCCACAGTGCGCCTTCGGCGAGATCGGTGAGGGTCAGGGCGATCTCGCTGGGCGCCGGCATTTGATAGGACGGAAGCCAGCCGAGACGCACGATGAACTCCAGGGCGACCACGATCAGCAGCGGCAGGGCCAGACCTTTCAGGCGCCGGCGCCATGTCGGGTTGAGAGATGAAGGACGCGGCTTCGACAAGCTGCGAGGCGGCGCGGGCAGTTCGTTACTGCGAGTGCTCATACGTGGGCTCCGCTCACAGCGAATCCGCGTCGGGCGCGGATGGGCTGTGAGTCTGGTCGATTACTGGCGGGCGACGGCTTGCTGCACACCATTGTCGAGCAACTGATCGATGACTTGATCGACATTCACTCCACGCCGCACCAGTTCCTCGGAGACCAGAATCGGTGCTGCGGCTTTCGACGCTTGCACATCGTTGGCGGTCAGTTGTGGACTGCTCAGGTCGGTGCGCGACAACTGCAGTTTGGCCACGTCCAGCGGCAGACCGGATTCCTTGGCAAGCAGGGCAGCGAACTCGTCGGGATTTTTCAGCGCCCATTCGCGCGCCTGCTCGTAGGCTTTGATCACGGTGTCGATGGTTTGCGGATGCTCCTTGGCGTACTGCTCGGTGACGCTGACTACGCCGTAGCTGTTGAATGCCGGATTGCGATACAGCAGACGCGAACCGGCCTGTACCTGATTGGCGGCCATGTGCGGATCGAGTCCGGCCCAGGCGTCGACATCGCCTTTTTCCAGCGCGGTGCGCCCGTCCGGATGTTGCAGGTGCACCAGTTCCACGTCGTCTTTCTTCAGCCCGGCCTGTTGCAGGCTGCGCAGGGTGAACAGGTACGGGTCGGTGCCTTTGGTGGCGGCGATTTTCTTGCCCTTGAGGTCGGCGAGGCTCTGGTACGGCGAATCCTTGCGCACCACCAATGCGGTCCATTCGGCGCGGCTGTAGACGTAGACCGACTTGATCGGGCTACCGTTGGCCCGGCTCAGCACAGCGGCAAGGCTGGCGCTGGAGGCGAAATCGACGCCACCGCTGTTCAGGTATTCCAGCGAACGGTTACTGCCCTGGCTCAGCACCCAGCTGACTTTGGTCTGTGGCAGGGCCTTTTCGAGAAAACCGAAATGTTTGAGCACCAGACTCACGGGTGAGTAGTAGGCGTAATCCAGATGGACTTCCGCAGGCGGCGCTTCGGCGGCTTCGGCCAGCGGTTGCAGGCTCAATGCCATGGCGCTGGCGACCAGCAGCGTTTTGAGGCGGGTAAACGGTAAGAACGATGTCATGGGGCGCTCCGGCAAAGGCACTGGTTGTTATGTCCAAAAATATATTTTTATCGGCTGCGTCCTGCATGAATGGAATATTGCAGGCTCTGTGCCATGTGTGTTTCGACCCGTGTTTACGGGGTTTTCGCCGGTTTTAGCGCCTTTCAACTGTTGCTTGGGAAACATTGTGGCAAGGCACTGTTGCGCAGCGGACAGTGAGCATTCCGGGCGCTGAGCTTATGCCTTAATCGAATTTAAAATCGGTTTATCAACAGCGTTATGGTCTATGCAAAATCCCGTCGCAGGACCTCCCATGAAGCTCTCTCGTTTGCTCCGCAGCACACTGATGACCGCGTTATTCACCGCACCGCTTGCCCACGCCGCCGAGCCGTTGGTCCTGCATGTTGGTGACCAGAACTACTACAACATCCGCGCTTCGGTCGAAGCCTCCGGCGTGTTGAAAGACGCGCCTTACAGCGTCGACTGGAAGCACTTCCAGGCCGCCGCGCCACTGGCCGAGGCGTTGCAGACCGGCTCGCTGGATCTGGGCTTTCTTGGCGATTCGGGTTTTCTGTTTCTCGCCGCCAAACAGGCGCCGGTGAAACTGATCGGTGTGTCGCGGCAGAACCCGGACACTATCGCCTTGCTGGTGCCGAAAGATTCGCCGGTGAAAACCATCGCTGATCTGAAGGGCAAGAAAGTCGCCTACTGGCCCGGCGCCTGGAGCCAGCAGCTGACCTTGCGCGCCCTAGAGCAGGGCGGTCTGCCGGAAAACTACGTCGACTTCGTCAAATTGATGCCGATTGATGCGGCAGCGGCATTGCCACAGGGCAGCATCGACGCTTTCCCGGTGTGGGAACCGTACATCTCCCAGCAAATCGTGTTCTCCGGTGCGCGGCCGATTCTCACCGCGAAAAACCTGATGCCGGGCCTCAGCGCGATTGCCGCGTCGGCGCCGTCGATCGACAGCAAACGCGCAGCGATCGCCGATTTTCTCGGGCGTTTGAAACAGGCGCGGGCCTGGGTCGACAGCCACACTGACGAATACGCGGACCTGTGGGCGAAGAAAGCCAATCTCGATCAGCAGGTTTCACGGCACTGGTTGCGTCAGGCGCACATGACTGTCGGGCCGGTGGATCAGCAGGCGGCGGTCGACCTGCAAGGCACCGCGGACTTCCTGTTCAAGGTCAAGGCACTGCCGGCGCCGCTGGCCACCGCCGGGGTCATCGATACCTCGTTTCAACAGGCTCTGGCTGACTGAGCGAGCGCCGGAACCAAAGCCTGTGTACCCTATCCAAATCTGGCTCGCGAAGCCGGGCGCAGGGATGGATCAGGGCGAGGGAGTTTTGCCAGTCGACAACAGGGCCGCAACGGCCAGGCGCAAGGCAAAACATGAAATACGCGTTCAATCTTCTCTGTGCAGCGGCCATCGCGCTTGGGCTGGCCGGCTGCATTGCCGCGCCGATCGAGATGACCGCGCAAACCGAAACCCGGCTCAAGGCCCAGGCCCCGGTGCGTTTTCTGCTGACCTTCGATGATGGCCCCAGCGCCTCGAGTTTCTGGAACCCTTCGGCGACCGTGCTCGATAGCCTCAAGGTCAACCCGGTGCAACCGGACATCAAAGCGGTGTTCTTCGTCCAGACCCGCGCGCCTCGCGCCGGTAACAGTGACATTGGTCGCGGCATCATGCGGCGCGAGCACGCCGAAGGGCACATCCTCGGATTCCACACCGCCACCCATTGGCACACCAATCATCGCTCGCTCGATCCGCAAGAACTGGAGCAGTCGTTGCGCAACGGCACGGCGGATATCGCCGCGATCACCGGAGCAGCACCGATCCTGCTGCGCCCGCCATTCTGGAATTACGACAAGCGCACCTTCGCCGCGTATCAGCAGCATGGCTTGCACGTGTTGTTGACCGATTTGAGCGCCAATGACGGCAAGATCTGGGGCTTCAACGCCAGTCCCCGACGTCGGGCGAATATGCTGCGCCAGCTATCGGAAGTCCGCGAGCGCATTGCCCTCGGCGAATTTCCGACCGTAGACGGGGTGATTCCGGTAGTGGTGACCTTTCATGACCTCAACCGCTACACCGCGCGGCATACCCGCGAATACCTGCAAATCCTGCTCGACAGCGCCGCCGCCACTGGCGTGAAACTGGCGGACAAACCGTTCTACGATGATCACGCGGCGCTGCAGAAAGCGGCGCTGGCGCGCACGGTTCAGCAGAGTTCGCAGCCGGTGCAGTTGCCGGGGATGTGGAACTGGATCTGGGATCATGACGCGCACTGAGGCTGGGCGAAAAATGTGATCGGGTTGGCACTTGCTTGGGCGGCAGATTATTGATCGCTCATCTATGCTGAATCGGTCGACCGACTCATCGCCTGCGAGGCGTGCGCCCATGTTAGCCATTGCCGACATCTGCCGGATTGTCGAATCCGGCTTTCCGTCGCTTGAATGCGAATGCACACAAGTGGAGCAGGGACTGTTGCGGATCAAGGTTTATGAGCCTGACTCCGGGCGAGTCGAGTTGTTGCTCAATGGTGTCTCACCGGAACATCTGGTGACGATCCGCGACATTTCCAACTTCATTGGCGAATTGCGTACGGAAATGAGCGCCGGGCGCCGGGCATTCGCCGGCTGATACCTTACAAGCGCCGCTGAAACGCCTGCACGATGCGTAACGTCGCCTCGCTGGTGGGTAGATTCTGCACCGCGTCCAGCGGATGCCAGATGCATTCGGTGATCTCGTTTTGCGGGCGCAACTGCTCAAGATCGAGCACCGACGCCTCGTAGACATGATGCTGGGTGCTGCCGCTGTGCAGTTCCATCAGATACAACATCTGCTCGGCATCCAGTGCTGTTTCTTCCTGCAGCTCGCGCGTCGCCGCCCCGGCTTTGGTTTCCCCAGGCTCGACCTTGCCGCCGGGCAATGTCCAGCGGCAGCGGGGTTTGCGCACCAGGAGAACGTGTCGATCCTGCTCGCAAATAACGGTGGCGCGTACTTTCATCTGTTACCTGTTTACTGCGTGTCACATAAATGAAATAAAACTGCAATATTCGAGCCGGGCCCGGATTCAAAGGTTCCCTTGGGGTTTTGAGTGTTTGGCCTGGCGGAAAGTGCCAGAGCCTTGGCGCCTCGCGATGGCGACATCCGGTCGGCACAACTGCGGCATCCGGGTGTAAGTTAAAAAGGCAGAGCTGACTCCACCGTCGGCAAAAAGGAGGTACCCATGAGCATTCCGGTCTTGAACAAAATGCACATGAACGGCTACGACGTACTCAGCGTGAACAACGGCCCGTGGCGGGTTTGTACTCAAGGCGATCGGCTTGCGTCGTTCGGTAGCAGAGAGGAGGCGCTGGCCTATGCCGCTGCGTTGCCGGGTTACAGAAAACGCTCGGTGCGAGCGCGAAGTCACACTGCAAGTTGAAGCAAATGTAACGAAAGAGCCCCGGTGATTGCCGGGGCTTTTGTTGAGGTAAAGGGGTGGGATCAGTGGACTTTGGTCCGGCTGATGGAGCGCGTTTTCACTTCCCTGGCATACAGCTGCAAGCGTTCTTCATCACTTTGCAGCACCTCGCAGGACCTGAGTACCGCCTGGGCATCCGCTTCATTGCCGCTCTTGCGCAGCTGTTCGGCGATGCGTTTGAGGTCGACCGCCGACCATCTCAGATCCGATGCAACGGCTTGCAGGTCGCGCTGAAGTTCGTGTTCGTATTCATTGAGCCGCATGATCACCTCCGGAACATTCTCGGTAGAACAGAGTAGTCGCATTTTTCTTCGATGATGCGCAGCTCGTCTGCCACCGGGCTGCATGCATGTAAATATTTGTCCAAATGCCCTTGTAGCGGGGCGTCGGGATGGATGTACAACCGGTTACACGTTACATTCGCTTTTTTTCAGATCAGGGAAACACCATGCGGATATGGATCGGGAGTTTGGCGTTGGCATTGCTGGCGGGTTGCTCATTGCCAGCATCGCTGGTTCCGGGCGAGCCAAATCTCAGCAAAACCACCACCAAAGCGCCTAAAGACTATGCCGCGTGCTTGTTGCCGTTGTGGCAGCAGGACATTCCTAAGACCACGCAGACGTCCATTTCCAACGGCTACCGGATCAAGGCGCCGAGCCTCGTCACCGCCGACGAGATTCTCGACATCATCAAATACAAGGACGGCAGCCGCGTTTCCCTGTATCAGGGACCGCCATGGGCCAAGTCCGGGTCGTTGCGCAAATCGGTGCGTGACTGCCTGTAAAGCCCAGCCTCCGCTGCAAAAGCCAGCCCCACAAAAAGCAGAAACCGGATCAATGGTTTCTGCTTTTTTTTGCTTTGCGAAATGCGCTGTGACAGATCGGCACGAGGCGTGTTCCAGTGTGCGCTAGGCTTCTGAGTGCCACCCGGTAACCGGAGGGGCATGCCTTTCAAGGAGCCACGGATCATGGATGATCTGGTCAAAGAAGTTATTCCGTTGTTGCAGTATCTGATTCCCGGATTTGTTTCTACCTGGATTTTCTACACGCTCACTTCATTCAAACGGCCTGATACGTTTGGGCAGATTGTGCAGGCGTTGATCTTTACGTTTGTGATTCATGGGGTGGTGTTGGGGATCGGCGCTATTGGTCTATGGGTAGGCTCGAAAGGCTTTTCTGTAGGAAAGTGGGATGGCAAATCCCAGGCCGTGTGGGCGTTCATGGTCTCAATGGCGCTCGGCTTGTTGTCGTGTGCTCTGGCGTCGAATGACAAATTGCACAAATGGTTACGAAGTAAAAATGTAACGAATAAAAACTCATACCCCAGCGAGTGGTACAGCACCTTTGCCCGCCACAATCGCTTGGTAACGCTGCATTTGACGGATGAAAGGCGATTGTTCGGCTGGCCCGTCGAGTGGCCTTCCGGCCCGCTGGAGGGGCAGTTCATCATGCTGAATCCAGGCTGGTTGGGGGAGGATGGCGTGGCGTTGCCTTTTGGCGCCGAACTATTGGTGATAGATTCCTCGAAAGTTCAGTGGGTCGAATTCAGTTCTGTCGAAGAGGTTTTATCATGAGCGCAAAAGAGCCTACTCCCATGCCGCCTGGCGTCAGGCGCCTCTTTTATGGCCCGGATGGCAAGCTGCTGGCCAAGCCCCTTGTCAAAGGGCCAAGTGCGCCGCCACCGCTAAAGCGCCAGTACCGGGATTGACTGAACGCCGCTCATCAAGCGGCGTTTCGTTATGTCTGGCATTTGTGGGGTCACCGGTCAGAGCGTATCCACCAACCAGTCCCTGAACGCTTTCAGTGACGGTAACGCCTCATTGCGCGGCGGATACACCAGGTAATAGCTGCGGCGGCTGGTGATCGGCTTCCCCAGTTGCAGCAGCTCGCCGTTAAGCAATTCATCCTCCACCAGAATCCGTGGCACCAGCCCCACGCCAATATTCGTCCGCACCGCCTGAATCAGGTGCGAGGTCATTTCAAAGCTCGGCCCGATGCGCATGCTGCGGTGGGGCAAACCATGATGCGTGAACCATTCCGCCCAGGCCTGGGCATTGCTGCTGACATTGAGCAGTAACTGCCCGGCGATGTGCTGTTCGGCTTCGTCGCGTTCGGCCAATGACAACTGCGCACTGGCAATCACCACCAGCTCTTCAGTGTGCAGGGGCAGGGCGCTCAGCCCCGGCCAATCCCCCGCCCCGACACAGATCGCCGCATCGATTTCGCTGGTGTCGAAGTCGATCGCTTCGATGCGCGAATGCAAGTGCACGGTCATGCCGGGGTGTGCGGTGTAGAAGTCCTTGAGTCGCGGCAGCAGCCATTTCGAGCCGAAGGTCGGCAGCGTCGCCAGACGCAAACTGTGAATGCCGGAACCGAACGCCATGGCCTGCAACGTCGCGCTGCGAATCTGTCCGAGGGCTTCGGCCAGTTCGCGCTGATACATGCGCCCGACATCGGTGAGCACCACTTGCCGGCCTTCGCGGCTGAACAGGCGCATGCCGAGCATCTTTTCCAGAATCTGCACCTGACGGCTGACCGCGCTTTGCGTCAGCGACAGTTCATGGGCGGCGCGGGTGTAACTTTCATGGCGTGCGGCGGCCTCGAAGGCCAGCAATAACGACATTGAAGGGGTGAGGGTTCGCGGATTCATTCGTTTTAGTCATGGATTGCGGGTCGATTTTACGTTTGTCCCGACGGCGCCAAGCAATGAACATAAGCACCATGAGATGGCGGGAGCGTGACGCAATCATTCATTGCGCACAACTGTTCACCGCCACACGGCCCGATTTTGACCGAGATTTCCCGACCGATGATTGCCCAGCTGTCGCCCGCCACTGCATTGACCGCCGATTACCAGAAGTTCCTCAAAGCCCTGAAAGCCAGTGGTTTTCGTGGCGAGATCAGCGCCGATTACGCCAGTCGCGTGGTGCTCGCCACCGACAACTCGATCTACCAGCGCCTGCCGCAAGCGGCAGTGTTTCCGAAGGATGCCGAGGACGTGGCGCGGGTCGCGCGGCTGATTGCCGAACCGGCCTATCAGCAAGTGGTGATCACTCCACGTGGCGGCGGCACCGGCACCAACGGCCAGTCGTTGACCGATGGCATCGTCGTCGACCTGTCGCGGCACATGAACCGCATTCTGGAAATCAACGTCGAAGAGCGCTGGGTGCGGGTGCAGGCCGGGGTGGTCAAGGATCAGCTCAACGCCGCGCTGAAATCAGCCGGGCTGTTTTTCGCCCCGGAGCTGTCGACCTCCAACCGCGCCACCGTCGGCGGCATGATCAACACCGACGCCAGCGGCCAGGGCAGTTGCACCTACGGTAAGACCCGCGACCATGTGCTGGAACTCGACATGGTCCTGCGCGGTGGCGAGCGTCTGCACGGCGCAGCGCTGGCGGAAGACGACCTGACAGCGCTGTGCGCCCGTGAAGATCGGGTGGGTGAAGTTTATCGCTGTGCGCGGCAGATCATTGATGAGCAGGGCGAGCTGATCAAACAGCGCTTCCCGGATCTCAACCGCTGCCTGACCGGCTACGACCTGGCGCACCTGCGCGAGGCCGACAACCGCTTCAACCTCAACAGCGTGCTGTGCGGCGCCGAAGGCTCGCTGGGGTTTGTGGTTGAGGCGAAGCTCAACGTACTGCCGATCCCCAAACACACGATGCTGGTGAACATTCGCTACGCCGGGTTCATGGATGCGTTGCGCGATGCCCGGGCGCTGATGGCGCTCAAGCCGCTGTCGATTGAAACCGTGGATTCCAAGGTGTTGCTGCTGGCGATGCAGGACATCGTCTGGCACGGCGTCGCCGAGTACTTCCCGGAAAGTGCCGAGCGGCCGACGCTGGGGATCAACCTGGTGGAATTCTGCGGCGACGATCCAGAGGATCTGCAACGCCGGGTCGAAGCCTTCCTCGAACATCTGAGCAGCGACGCAACAGTTGAACGCTTGGGGCATACGCTGGCCGTCGGCCAAGCGGCGGTGAACAAGGTCTATGGCATGCGCAAGCGTGCGGTGGGCTTGCTGGGCAACGTTGCCGGTGAAGCGCGGCCGCAGCCGTTCGTTGAAGACACCGCCGTGCCGCCGCAGCATCTGGCCGAGTACATCGCTGAACTGCGCGATCTGCTCGACAGCCACGGTTTGCAGTACGGCATGTTCGGCCACGTCGATGCCGGCGTGTTGCACGTACGGCCGATTCTCGACATGAAGGATCCGCAGCAAGCGGCGCTGGTGCGCCCGGTGTCCGACGGCGTCGCGGCGCTGACCCAGCGTTACGGCGGCCTGTTGTGGGGCGAGCACGGCAAAGGCCTGCGCTCGGAATACGCGCCGGCGTTTTTCGGTGAGCTGTACCCGGCGTTGCAAGCGTTGAAAGCCGCGTTCGACCCGTTCAATCAGTTCAACCCGGGCAAGATCGCCACCCCGGCCAATACCGGTGCGGCGTTGCTGAAAATCGACGAAGTGACCCTGCGCGGCGAACTCGATCGGCAGATCGACGAAAAGGTCTGGCAAAGCTACGGCGCGGCCATGCACTGCAACGGCAACGGCGCCTGCTACAACTTCGATCCCGACGACGCCATGTGCCCATCGTGGAAAGCCACCCGCGAGCGTGCGCAATCGCCCAAGGGTCGCGCATCGCTGATCCGCGAATGGCTGCGTTTGCAGGGCGAGGCAGGGGTGGATGTGCTGTCGGAGGCGATCCGTCGTCCGGCATTTTTCCGCAACCTGTGGACACGCTGGCGCAACAGCCGCGCGCAGGATGCAGACTTTTCCCATGAGGTGTATGACGCCATGGCCGGTTGCCTGGCGTGCAAATCCTGCGCGGGACAGTGCCCGGTCAAGGTCAACGTGCCGGAATTCCGTTCGCGTTTCCTTGAGCTGTATCACAGCCGTTATCTGCGCCCGGCGCGGGATTATCTGATTGCCTCGCTGGAGTACAGCATTCCGTACATGGCGCGGATTCCGGCGCTGTACAACGGTTTGATGGGCGCAACCTTTGTGCGCAAACAGTTGGAGCGTCTTGGCGGCATGGTCGATGTGCCGTTGCTCAGTCGCTTTGATTTCCACGCTGCGCTGCGCCGGTGGAAGGTGCAGCCGGCGACGGTTTCAACGCTGTCGGCGCTGACCCCGGCCCAGCGCGAGCGCAGTGTGGTGTTGGTGCAGGACGCCTTCACTCGTTACTTCGAGGCGCCGCTGCTGGCGGATCTGCTGGAGTTGATTTCACGACTTGGCTATCAGGTGTATCTGGCACCCTTCAGTGCCAATGGCAAGCCGCTGCATGTGCAGGGTTTCCTGTCAGCGTTCAACCGCGCGGCGTTGCGCAATGCCCGGCAACTTCGTGAGCTGGCGGACGTTGGCGTACCGCTGCTGGGACTGGATCCGGCGATGACGCTGGTCTATCGCCAGGAATACCTGAAAGTGCCAGGCATGAACCAATGCCCGGAAGTCGCGCTGGTACAGGAATGGCTGCTCGAGGTGATGCCGGAGCAGGCCGCTGCCGATGCGGCCCGGTCATTCCGTCTGCTGGCGCACTGCACCGAGAAAACCAACGCGCCGGCCGCCACCCGCCAGTGGGAGCAAGTGTTCGAGCGAGTCGGGTTGAAACTGGCGACGCAGGCCACCGGTTGCTGCGGCATGTCCGGCACCTACGGCCATGAAGCGCGCAACCGCGAAACCTCGGCGGTGATCTACGAGCAATCGTGGGCGCGGCAGGTCGAGGCAGCGGCGGAGCAGGGCGAAGCACTGGCCACCGGGTATTCGTGCCGTAGTCAGGTCAAGCGCCAGTCGGATCGGGCGCTGCGCCATCCATTGCAGGTGCTGCTTGAGGTGGTGCGTCGCTGAGCGGTTCGTCGTCCGGGGCATTGTCCCAGATCAGCCGTGGGTCGAAACTCATCGCCGAGAGCATGGTGAACACCACCACCATGCCGAAAAACAGGATGCCCGGGCGTGGTTCGATATCGCCCAGCGCCTGGAACTTCACCAGCGCCGCGACCAGGGCGACCACCAGCACGTCGAGCATCGACCAGTAGCCGATCAGTTCGACGAAACGGTACAGCTTCGAACGCTCACGGCGCGCCCAGTCGCTGCCCCGCTGCACGGTGATCAGCAGCAGCGACAGGGCGACGAATTTGATCCCCGGCACCGCGATGCTGGCGATGAAAATGATCAGCGCGATGTCCCATGCGCCGCCCTCCCAGAACTCCAGCACGCCGCTCATGATCGTGCTGTCGGCGCCGTTGCCGAGCATCACCGTGTTCATCACCGGCAGTAGATTGGCCGGCACGTAAAACGCCAACGCGGCGAACAGATAGGCCCAGGTGCGCGTCAGGGAGTTGGTCTTGCGCCGATGCAGCGGCGCATCGCAGCGCGGGCACTCGTGCGGCTCGTCGGTCATGTCACAGGCCAGCCCACAGCTGTGGCACAGGCACAGATTCAGTTCGCTGGCGGTCGCGGGTCGCTTCATAGAATGTCCCACAGATCACGAATGTCGCGGCCGGCAATGCGGATCATCATCAGGCTCAGCACCGCCAAAGCGAACAGGCCGATACCCGGCAGCACATCGAGCAGCCCGGCCAGTTTGAATACCGCGACCATCGCCCCCAGCAGACACACTTCGAGCATGCTCCACGGACGCAGGGTTTCCAGCCAGCGCATGCACAGCTTGAAGCCCGGTGCCCGGCGCGATGACAAGGCGAAACTCAGCACCCAGATCAACAGCACCAGTTGAAACGCCGGGGCGATGATGATCGAAATCGCCGCGACCATCGCCATGAAGGTGATCGGCCCCTGACTCAGCGCCAGTACCGAATCCCACAGCGTCGCGCTGTTCTTCAGGCCCTTCATGCTGATGCTCATCACCGGATAGAAATTGGCGAACAGCCACAGCATCGCCGCAGTGAAACTCAGGGCCAGCCGCTGCTCGACGGTCAAGCCGTTGTAGCGCTGCAGCACGCCGCCGCACCGCACGCAGAGGGTTTTCTGGTGTTTGCCGAGCACGACCTTTTCGTACACGCAGTCGCAATGCTCGCAGATGATCAGGTGTTCGGTTGAGGTCATGGCCAACGCTCGACAGCAGGCGCAAAGGGCAGGGGGCGCCTGATCACTATAGAAGCCTGACGTGATTGGGCAAATGTCGTTTGGGTTGGGAATCGACATTTTAATGTTATAGAGTAACGCGAATTTTTGGCGGGGCGTGCGGTTGCGATCCCCTGATTCATTTGCTCGTTGGCGAAATCTCCATGACGATTGTGTGTACCCGTTCCAACCCGCTGCCGACCGGCCGCTTGCTGTCCATTGATGCGTTACGAGGTCTGGTGATCCTGTTCATGCTGCTGGATCACGTACGCGAGACGTTCCTGTTGCATCGTCAGGTGTCCGACCCGATGGACATCGCCAACACCGAGCCGGCGTTGTTTTTCAGTCGCACGTTGGCGCATCTGTGCGCACCGGTGTTCGTGTTGCTGACCGGATTGTCTGCGTGGCTGTTCGGCGAGAAGTACGCGGGCAAGGCCGATGTCAGTGCCTTCCTGTTCAAGCGTGGGCTGTTTCTGGTGGTGCTGGAATTCACCTTGGTGAATTTTGCATGGACGTTTCAGTTGCCGCCGAGCGTGATCTATCTGCAGGTGATCTGGGCGATTGGCTTGAGTATGATCGCGTTGTCGCTGCTGGTCTGGCTGCCGCGCTGGCTGCTGCTGACGCTGAGTCTGGCGATCATTGCCGGGCATAACCTGCTGGACGGGCTGCATTTCGCGCCGGAGTCGGCACTGCATGTGCCATGGGCGATTCTGCATGACCGCGGCTGGATCGACGCCGGTGACAGTCTGCGCTTGCGCACTTCGTATCCGCTGTTGCCGTGGATCGGCGTGATCGGTCTGGGTTATGCGCTGGGCTCGTGGTTCGCCCGTGCGGCCGACGCCGGAGTTCGTCAGCAGTGCCTGTTGCTGGCTGGTATCGCCGGACTGCTGGGCTTCGTGGGGCTGCGGTTGCTCAACGGATACGGCGAAAAGCCTTGGGCGGTTGAAGACACGACCGTGCAAACGCTGATGGCGTTTTTCAACATCACCAAGTACCCGCCATCGCTGCTGTTCATCACCCTGACGGTGAGCGTCGGATTGCTGTTGTTGCTGCTGTTCGAACGGCTGCAGACGCGCCGCTGGATTCGCTGGCTGACGGTCTTCGGTTCGGCGCCGATGTTCTTTTATCTGCTGCATCTGTACGTGCTGAAGGTGCTGTATCTGATTGCCGTGGCGTTGTTCGGCCTTAACCACGGTAGCTATTTCGGCTTCGATTCAGTCGCGGCGATCTGGCTGGTGTCACTGCTGTTGGCGCTGGCACTGTACCCGGCGGTACGCTGGTTTTCCGCGCTGAAATCGCGGCGCCGCGATATTGCCTGGCTGAAATATCTGTAAGCCCTAGTGACCACTGCGCTCGCGCGCGAAGTCGATAAAAGCCTTGAGCGGCGCCGGTACGTGGCGCCTGCTCGGGTAGTACAGATGCAGGCCCGGATAGTAGGGGCACCAGTCCGCCAACAGCTGAATCAGACGCCCCGATGCCAAGTGTTCGCTGACCATGTCATCGAACACATACGCCAATCCCAGGCCTTGCAGTGCAGGGCCGACCATCAAGCTGACGTCGCCCAGGGTCAGCGGGCCGTTGACCTCGATTTCCTGGGCAATGCCATCGCGTTCGAATTCCCAGCGATACAGGGCGCCACTGGGGTAGCGGTGGCGCAGGCAGGGCAAATCGCGCAGATCTTCGGGTTTTTGCGGCGCAGGATAGCGTTCAAGGAATGCCGGCGAAGCCACCACCACCGAACGCATCGCCGGGCCAATCGGCAGCGAGACCATGTCGGCCTCCAGTCGATCGCCAAAGCGCACGCCCGCATCAAATCCGCCAGCGACGATATCCAGCAACGCTTCGCTTTCGACCACCTCCATGCGAATGTCCGGATAGGTCTGCAGAAACTCGCTGGCAATCGGCAGCAATACCAGCTCGCACGCCTGGCGTCCGCAAGTGATGCGCAGGTTGCCGGTGGGTTTGTCGCGAAAATGGTTGAGGTCTTCCAGTGCATCGTCAATGTCGCGGAACGCCGGTTTCAGGCGCGCGTAAAAGCGCTCACCGGCCTCGGTCAACGCCACGCTGCGGGTGGTGCGATTGAACAGACGCACACCGAGGCGATTCTCCAAAGCCTTTACCGAATGGCTCAGGGCTGACGGGGTGAGCCCGAGTTCGACGGCGGCCTTGCTGAAATTCAAGTGCTGCGCCGTACAGAGAAATACGCAAAGGTCTGCCGCTGAGGGTGATTTCATCTGTGAATGCCTTTCACAAAGTCATGCAAAATTGGTGGGATTATCGCATCAATCTAACGGCCTTAAAGTCGCAGCCTGGCAATTTCTTTAAAGGATGAATGCATGACAACGGTCGCTCATCAACCAGGCGCGCGTAGCAAGCTGCTGATCCTCGCGGCCGTGTGCCTGTCGGCATTGGTACTGCCCTTGAGTTTTACCGGTGGCGCGGTGGCGACGCCCGCCATTGGCCGTGATCTGGGCGGCAGCCCCGTGGCCCTGACCTGGATCACCAATGCGTTCATGTTGTCATTCGGCAGTTTGCTGATGGCGGCGGGAGCGTTGGCCGACGTCTATGGGCGTAAACGCCTGTTCAGCTTCGGCATGTTGCTGTTCACCGCAGCATCGATTGCGCAGAGCATGGCACCGTCGGTGTACTGGCTGGATGGGCTGCGTGCAGTGCAGGGCGTGGCCGGTGCTGCGGCGTTGGCCAGCGGCTCAGCGTCGCTGGCGCAAGAATTCGAAGGCCATGCGCGGACCCGCGCGTACAGCGTACTCGGCACCACATTCGGCATCGGTCTGGCTTTCGGACCGCTGCTGGCCGGCGCGTTGATCGAGGCGTTCAACTGGCGGGCGATTTTTGTTTTCACCGCGCTGATCGGCGTGATCGCCATGGTCTTCGGCCTGCCGCGCATGCGCGAAAGCCGCAACCCGGATGCCACGGGACTGGATTGGCCGGGCACGATCACCTTCAGTGCGATGCTGGCGCTGTTCACCTTCGGCGTGATTCAGGCCCCGGAAAGCGGTTGGGGCAGCCCGCTGGTGGGCGGTCTGCTGGGCGCTTCGGCATTGTTGCTGGTGTTGTTCGTGATGATCGAAAGGCGCGTCAAACATCCGATGCTTGATCTGACCCTGTTGCGTTTTCCGCGCTTCATCGGCGTGCAGATGCTGCCGATCGGCACCTGTTTTTGCTACATCGTGCTGGTGGTGATGTTGCCATTGCGCTTTATCGGCGTGGAAGGCTTGAGCGAAATCGACGCCGGCCTGCTGTTGCTGGCGCTGTCGGCGCCCATGCTGGTGGTACCGATGCTGGCGGCGTCGCTGACCCGGTTTGTCTCGGCGGGGATTCTCTCGGGGATCGGTTTTCTGATCGCTGCGGTGGGCTTGCACGGGTTGAGCCTGTACAACGTCGGCGAGCCAAAATCCGCCTTGGTCATTGCGATGCTGTTGATCGGGATTGGCACCGGTTTGCCGTGGGGCTTGATGGATGGTCTGTCGGTCAGCGTCGTACCGAAAGAGCGCGCGGGGATGGCGGCGGGGATCTTCAATACCGTGCGCGTGGCGGGTGAGGGTATTGCGCTGGCGGTGGTGGGCGCCGTGCTGACTTCGCTGCTGCATACCGATCTGACGGGGGCAGTGGCAGGCAGTGTCGATGCGGCGTTGATTGCCGAGACCGCGCACCGGGTCACCACGGGGGACATGGCGCATGCGCTCAACACCGTTCCGGGGCTGGCCAAAGAGCGTCTGGTGCAGGGTTATGCCACGGCGTTTCAGTACCTGTTGCACATCCTTACGCTGATTACCCTGGCCTCGGCGGCGGTGGTGCTCGGGCTGTTGAGCAAGGATCGGGCGGTTACGCAGCCGCAAAAAACAGCGCCCGACTTGCTATAGCGGTGTGTGCGGAATTTTCGAGTGTGGGAGCGGGCTTGCTCGCGAAGGCGTCAGGTCAGTCACTATCAATGCTGAACATGCCGGCCCCTTCGTGAGCAAGCCCACTCCCACCAGTGCGTGTTGGAGTCCTGATTATTTGCGATCCAGCCACACCGTCTGCGCGTTGCAGAACTCGCGCACGCCGAAGTGCGAGAGCTCGCGACCGAAACCGCTTTTCTTCACGCCACCGAAAGTCACGCGCGGGTCGCTGGCGGAGTAGCCGTTGATGAACACGCCGCCGGTGTCCAGTTCGCTGCTCAGTTGCTGGGCCAGCGCGACGTTGGCGGTGTAGATCGTCGCGGTCAGGCCGAAGTCGCTGTCGTTGGCCAGGGCGATGGCGTGGGCGCAATCGCGGGCAGTGATGATCGACGCCACCGGGCCGAACAGTTCCTGTTTGAACGAGGTCATGCGGTCCGTGACATCGGCCAGCACGGTCGGCTCGTAGTAGTTGCCCGGGCCTTGCGCCTTACCGCCGCCGAGCAGCAGGGTGGCGCCTTCTTCGAGGGTGTCGCGCACTTGCTGGTCGAGTTCATCACGCAGATCGAAACGCGCCATCGGCCCGATGTAGGTGTCGGCGGACAGCGGATCGCCGACTTTCAATTGACGCGTGGCCTCAACGAATTTGCGGGTGAATTCCTCGACCACACCTTCTTCAATGATCAGACGCTTGGCCGCGGCGCAGACTTGGCCGGAGTTCTGGTAGCGACCGATGACGGCAGCCTGCACGGCCTCATCAAGATCCGCATCATTGAGCACGATGAACGGGTCGGAACCACCCAGTTCCAGCACGCACTTCTTCAGCGCGGCACCGGCCTGAGCACCGATGGCCATGCCGGCACGGACGCTGCCGGTCAGGGTGACAGCGGCGATGCGCGGGTCGGCGATGGCGGTGGAAACGCCTTCCGGGGTGACGTTGATCACTTCAAATACGCCATCGGCGAAACCGGCGCGCTTGAACGCGTCGCGCAGCAGGTAGGCGCTGCCCATCACGTTCGGCGCATGCTTGAGCACGTAGGTGTTGCCGGCGATAAGCGCCGGAACGGCACCGCGCAGCACTTGCCAGATCGGGAAGTTCCACGGCATCACCGCGAGGATCGGGCCGAGTGGTCGGTACTCGATACGCGCCTTGCCGCCTTCAACCTGAGTCGGTTCGGCGTCGAGCATGGCCGGACCGTTTTCCGCGTACCACTCACAAAGCTTGGCGCATTTCTCGATTTCGCCACGGGCCTGGGCGATCGGCTTGCCCATTTCCAGGGTGATCATGGTCGCCATGGCTTCGGCGGTTTCGCGTAGGGCGCCAGCGAGGGCGGTGAGGGCGCGGGAGCGATCCTGCAGCGGCTTGCGTTTCCATTTCGAGAAACCGAACGCGGCGCGGGTCAACGCGGCGTCGAGGGCTTCGGCGGATTCAAAGGCGTAGTGAGCGATCTGCTCGCCGTTGGCGGGGTTGATCGAGATGGCGTGGGTCTGGCTGGAAATCTGGCTCATGGCTGGCTCCTGCGAGTTCAGTGGATGGGCCTAGAGTAGGGTGGCGTTTGTTTTCTGGAAACTGAATAATAAAGATCGTTTCTTTCACGATTGGAGAATGACTGTGGATCTGGTGCAGCTGGAAATCTTCAAGGCCGTTGCCGAGCACGGCAGCATCAGCGCCGCCGCGGCGCAGATTCATCGCGTGCCATCGAACCTGACCACGCGGATCAAGCAGTTGGAGCAGGACTTGGGCGTCGACCTGTTCATTCGCGAGAAAAGTCGTCTGCGTCTGTCACCTGCTGGCTGGAGTTTTCTCGAATACGCGCGGCGCATTCTCGATCTGGTACAGGAAGCGCGGGCCACGGTCGCCGGTGAAGAACCGCAGGGCGCATTTCCCCTCGGTTCGCTGGAAAGTACCGCCGCCGTGCGCATCCCCGAACTGCTCGCGGCGTACAACCAGTTGCATCCCAAGGTCGATCTGGATCTGTCGACCGGCCCGTCCGGGACAATGATCGACGGCGTACTCTCCGGACGATTGGCGGCGGCCTTCGTCGATGGCCCGGTGCTGCACCCGGCGCTGGAAGGTGTTCCGGCGTTCGAGGAAGAGATGGTCATCATCGCGCCACTCAATCACCCCCCGGTGCAGCGCGCGGCGGATGTGAACGGCGAGAACATCTACGCGTTCCGCTCCAACTGCTCCTATCGTCATCACTTCGAAAAATGGTTCAGCATCGACGCCGCCGTGCCGGGCAAGATTTTCGAAATGGAGTCCTACCACGGCATGCTCGCCTGCGTCAGTGCCGGCGCCGGGCTGGCGCTGATGCCGCGCAAAATGCTGCAGAGCATGCCTGGCAGCGCAACCGTGAGCGTGTGGCCGCTGGCGGCGGATTTTCGCTATCTGACCACCTGGCTGGTGTGGCGCCGGGGCACGGTGTCGCGCAGCTTGAGCATGTTCGTGCGTTTGCTGGAGGAGCGCGGTGTGGTGCGTGCGGAAGAGTAATTGACACGTTGTGTCATGGCTGTATCTTGATCGGCGTTTCGCAATATAAAAAAACTATACAGCGTAGCCATGAGGAACAATCAAATGAGTGCAGCCCTGAGCGGAAAAGAAGCAGTCGGTGAGCGGTTTGTGCTGGAAACGATGCGTCATGCGCAGGGCCTGACCTGGAACGCCGTTGATGCCATCGCCAGGGTGATCAAGCCCGGCATGCGTGAGTCCGAAGCCCAGGAGCGGGGCAAGCAGATCCTCGCCGAACTGGGCATGGACCGCATCTGGCATCCGCTGCTGATCCGCTTTGGCGCCAATACGCTGAAGGCGTTTAAGGAGCGTTCCGAAGGCGATCCGGTGCTCGGTAACAACGATATTTTCTTCATTGACATGGGCGTGGTCTGGCAGGGGCACGAAGGCGATGCCGGCGCAACCTTCACCACCGGCTCCGATCCGGAAATGATCGCCTGCGCGGCGGCGTCCAAGGAGCTGTTCAAGCGTGTCGAGGCACTGTGGCGCCAAGGCGTGAGCGGTGTCGAACTTTATCGCTATGCCAGCGATCAGGCTGAAGCCATGGGCTGGAAACTCAATCTCGATATCAAGGGCCACCGCGTCAGCGATTTCCCTCACGCGATCCATCGCGGCGGCAATCTCGGCGATTTCGACCAGACGCCAAATGCCGGGGTGTGGATTCTGGAAATCCAGATCGCCCACCCGCAGCGACCGTTCGGCGCGTTTTATGAAGATCTGTTGATCTGATTGTCACGGCGTACCGTTTCTGCCGTACAGGCGAAAGCCTTCGCGTTGGCTCAGACGCTGGTAATACGCGCTAACGGCGGGATAGTCCGGATGCGCGAGCGGCGTTTCGAACCAGCGGTTGACTGACAGCCCGATGGGGATATCGGCGAGGGAAAACTGCTCGCCACTGACGTACGCGCCAGTCTTCTGCAACTGTTGATCGAGGATGCCCATGGTCTGCGACCACTGCTCGATGCCCTTGGCCAGAGCGGCGCTGTCCTGATAATTCGCTGACTGGCGCACCAGCGACATGAACGCATACGACCACGACCGGTTCAACTCCGAGGCCTGCCAGTCGATCCACTGATCGACCCGCGCACGAACTCGCGGCTCGGCGGGGTAGAGGTCTGCGCCGCCATAGTTGCCCGCCAGATAACGAATGATTGTGTTCGATTCCCACAGGGTGAAATCGCCGTCCTGAATCACCGGCACCATGGCGCAGGGGTTGAGGGCGAGAAACTCCGGGGTGTCGGTGGGTTTGAAGCCCGAGCCCCAATCCTCACGCTCGAACGGGATCTGCAGTTCAGCGCAGGTCCACAGCACTTTGCGCACGTTGATCGATGACGCCTTGCCCAGAATTCGCAGCATGAGTTTTCCCTGTCTCGTGGGTGCCTGTCGGGGCATCAAGAAATACCACACCACAACGCAGAAGGCCCGCGCATGGCGGGCCTTCTTTTTACATCGAATCAATCTCAGTGACTGCCTACCAGTTTCCCGCCCATCATCCGCCGCCGATAGGCGCTGTCACGACTGGCCAGCCAGAAGTACAGCGGCGAGGTCACCAGCAGCCCCACCAGCCACGACAGGTCGGCGCCGTTGATGTGCGCCGACACCGGGCCGACGTACAGCGGGGTGTTCATGAACGGGATCTGCACCGCAATGCCGATCGCGTAGGCCAGCAGCGCCTGCGGGTTGTAGCGTCCATAGATGCCGCCATCGACCTGGAAGATCGACTGGATGTCGTACTGGCCCTTGTGAATGGCGTAGAAGTCGATCAGGTTGATCGCCGTCCACGGCACCAGCACCACCAGCAGCACCAGCACCATGTCGACGAAGTGGCCGATGAAGTCCTTCGACGCGCCGACGGCGGCGAAGCAGCAGGCCAGAAGCACGATGATCGAGATCACCGCACGGCTTTTCGCGGTCGGGATCCAGCGGTAGGCAAAGGTCTGCACCAGGGTGATCAGCGACAGCACCGCGCCGTACAGGTTGAGGGCGTTGTGGCTGATCACGCTGAGCAGGAACAGCACCAGCATCAGCGGGCCGATCGAGCCGGTGGCGAGTTTGACCGCATCCATGGTGTCCATGCCCACCGGGGTCGCGAGCACGGCGACGGCACCGAAGATGAACGCCAGACTCGAACCCAGCGCCGAACCCAAATACGTGGTCCAGAACGTCGACGAGACTTTGACGTCGGCCGGCAAATAACGCGAATAGTCGGACACGTAAGGCGCAAACGCGATCTGCCACAGCGCGGCGAGCGACACGGTGGCGAGCCAGCCGGAGAGGTTGAAGCTGCCGCGAGTGAGGAAGTCATCGGTTTGAATGTGGGTGAAGATGTAGCCGAAACCGACGACGATGCCGATCCCCAGCACCCAGGTGCCGATGCGGTTGAGCACGTGGATGAAGCGGTAGCCGATGATGCCGATGATCCCCGAGCCGAGGGCGCCGATGACGATGCCGACCGGCACCGGCACGCTGTCGACCACGCCGTGCAGCGACTTGCCGGCCAGCACGATGTTGGAGGCGAAGAAGCCGATGTACATGACCCCGGCAATCAGCACCACCAGCAGCGCGCCGAGCGAGCCGAACTGTGCGCGGCTCTGGATCATCTGCGGAATGCCCATCTGCGGGCCTTGCGCCGAGTGCAGCGCCATCAGCACGCCGCCGACCAGATGACCGACCAGAATCGCGACGATGCCCCAGACCAGATTCAAGTGGAACAACTGCACGCCCAGCGCGCCGGTGACGATCGGCAACGGCGCGATGTTGCCGCCGAACCACAGCGTGAACAGATCCCTGACCTTTCCGTGGCGATCTTCGGGGGGCACGTATCCTATCGTGTGTTTTTCAATGAGCGGCGCGGATGTTGTTGCAGAGGTGGACATGACGAACTCCAAGGCAAGGATGAGTACGTGGACGTACTTCGGTAAGCGCCGACACGGACGGCGCATTTCTTGTTGAAGCGATCATGTGCAAAGGCCCGGGATAGATAAATTAGTAAGTTTGTTGCTTCAGACCTTAAAAAATATATGCCGCGTGTAATGCGTAGCTCCGGTATGTTCAGGCTTCACTCTGTCCTGGATTTACACAGTTTTGTGGTGAGGGGATTTATCCCCGATGGGCTGCGAAGCGGCCCCTCTTTTGACTTTAGAAACAGGGGCCGCTTCGCGCCCCATCGGGGATAAATCCCCTCACCACAGAGCCTCCTGACTACAGATAAATGTCCTGACAACAGATAAATCTCCTCACCACAAAAGCGTTGTCTCACTTGCAGAGGTTCATATGGCCGCCTACAACCTGCGCCAGCTCAAATACTTCGTCACCACCGCCGACTGCGGCAGCGTCGCCGAAGCCTCGCGCAAGCTCTATATCGCGCAACCGTCGGTCTCCACCGCGATCAAGCATCTGGAAGAAAGCTTCGGCGTGCAGCTGTTCATCCGCCATCACGCCCAGGGCGTTTCGCTGACGCCCAGCGGCTCGCGGTTCTATCGCAAGGCCCTGGAGTTGCTGCGGGTGGCGCATGAGTTCGAGCAGAACGCGCTGGCGGACAACGACGTGGTCTCGGGGCAGATCGATATCGGCTGTTTCGAAACGGTGGCGCCGCTGTACCTGCCGCGCCTGATCGCCGGGTTCAAGCAGCGCTGGCCGGGGGTGGAAATCCGTATTCGCGATGGCGAGCAGCAGGAGCTGGTACAGGCGTTGACCGCCGGCAGTATCGATATGGCGATGCTGTTTGAACATGACCTCGACACCACCATCGACACCACGCCGCTGATGCCGCCGCAGCAGCCCTATGCGTTGCTGCCGGCCGACCATCGCTTTGCGCAACAGGCTAAAGTCTCGCTGCACGATCTGGTGCTGGAACCGATGATCCTGCTCGACGTGGTGCCCAGCCGCACCTACTTCGTGAGCATCTTCGAAGAGCGCGGACTGACCCCGCACATCGTCTTCAGCTCGCCGTCGATCGAGATGGTGCGCGGCATGGTCGGGCGTGGGTTCGGCTTTTCGATTCTGGTGACCCGACCGTTCGGCGAGTACACCTACGACGGGCAGAAAGTGGTGTGCGTGCCGCTGGCGGAAACCGTGACCGGCTCGGGCTTGTCGGCAGCCTGGCTGCGTCGGGTGCAACTGACCAAACCGGTGCAGTTGTTCGTTGATCATTGCCGTGAGGAATTGGCCCGACTGCACGCTTGAAGGCAGGCAGTCAGGCCGAAAGGATCAGGCGCGAATCGAGGCCAGCATCCGTTGCAGCATCGCATCGCAGGCATCGAGTTGCGCACGACTGACAAACTCGTCAGGTTTGTGCCCCTGATCCATGCTGCCGGGGCCACAGACCACGGTGGGAATACCCGCCGCATCGAACAGCCCGCCCTCGGTGCCGAACGCCACGGTGCCGTATTCCCCTGAACCGCAAAACGCCGCAATCAGCTCCGCCGCCTGACTCTGCGCCTCGGTAGCCAGGCCGGGATAAGCCGACAGCTCACTGAAACGAATCGCACTGTGCTCACTCACTGCCAGCATGCGCGGCAGCACTTGCTGCTCGGCGTAGGCCTGCAACTGCTGCGCGACCAAGTCCGGATCCTGCGAGGGCAGGGCGCGGATTTCGAAGTCGAAGCGGCAATCGGCGGGGACGATGTTCAGCGCTTTGCCGCCGCTGATCACCCCAGTCTGTACTGTGCTGTAGGGCGGATCGAAACGTGCGTCGTGATGCTCGGGCGCCTTCAGTTGCTGGCCGATGCGCCCCAGCTCACCGATCAGCTCGGCGGCGTACTCGATGGCGTTGACCCCCAGCGGCGCGTAGGCCGAGTGGCATGGATGGCCGTGCACGTCGCAGCGCATCGCCAGTTTGCCTTTATGGCCGAGCACCGGTTTCAACTCGGTCGGTTCACCAATGATGCACAGCAAAGGTTTGACTGGACGTTGTTCCAGCTCGGCGAGCAACGAGCGCACGCCGAGGCAGCCGACTTCTTCGTCATAGGACAGGGCGATGTGCACGGGCATGCGCAGCTCTGCAGCGACCAGCGCCGGCACCAACCCCAACACGCAGGCGATGTAGCCCTTCATGTCGGCAGTGCCTCGCCCGAACAGCTTGCCGTCGTGTTCGCTGAGTTCGAACGGCGCTACTGTCCATGGTTGACCATCGACCGGCACCACATCGGAGTGCCCCGAGAGCACGATGCCCGGTTGCTCGGCCGGGCCAATGGTCGCGAACAGATTGGCCTTGCTGCGCTCGGCGTTGTAGATCAGCTCGCACGGCACATCGAAGCCTGCGAGGTAATCACGCACGAACTCGATCAGCTGCAGGTTGGATTCGCGGCTGGTGGTGTCGAACCCCACCAACGTCCTGAGCAACGCGACGCTGTTCATCGATCATCACCGGCAACGCCATAACCCGGCGCCTTGGCCGGGTCGAGTGCGCGGTCGATGTAGTCCTGCAACTGCGGCTGATAGGCGTCCCAGAGTTTTTGCAACTGGCTGATCGGGTCTTCGTCGGCCCAATCAACGCGCAAATTGACGATCGGCCAGGTCTGTTCGCCGACCACCACCACGGCCGCCGAATGCACCGGCCCGGCTTCGCCACCGAGGGCTTGTGCGGCGTGCAAGGCCTTGAGCAAGCGGTCGGCCAACTGGCCTTCGCCGTCCTCAAAGGCACTGACCATCGCTTCGATTACCGAGCGCCCGGCGAGCATGTTGCCGGCGGCCACGCATTGTTCGCCGGAGACCGCGTTGTGCACGCCGAGGGTTTGCGCGCCGCTGAAATGCGCGGTCTGGCCGAGGTGGTTGATCGCGGTGATCTGCCGGTATTGGCTGTAGCCGTTGCGAGTCAGCACCTGGTCCAGCGCAGCGTCTGGCGCGTGGCCCTGTTCCATCAGCGCGAGGACTTCCGGGCCGAGGGACGGCAGGGTGATGTTCTGGCTCGACACCGCGCCAACCCCCGGCAGCAGCCACGGGCAGCGTGCGCCGACGGCGATGCTGGAGGAACTGATGGCGACACCGAACTGGCCGGTTTCGGGGCAACGGGCTGCGATTGAAAAGGTCATCTGTTTACTCCTTGTGTGTCTTGACTGGCCTCATCGCGAGCAGGCTCACTCCTACCTTGAAATGCCTTCCCTTGTAGGAGTGAGCCTGCTCGCGATAGCCGCGACTCGGTCTTCCGACTTACTCGGGAATCACCGCCACCACATCAATCTCCATCAGCCACTGCGGCTGCCCCAGTGCCGACACCACCAGCCCGGTGGAAATCGGGAATACGCCTTTGAGCCACTTGCCGACTTCCTGATACACCGGTTCTCGGTAGCGCGGGTCGATCAGGTAGGTGGTGGTCTTGACGATGTGGCTCATGTCGCTGCCGGCTTCTTCCAGCAACTGTTTGACGTTGCGCATCGCCTGTTCGGCCTGTGCGCGCGGATCACCGAGGCCCACCAGATTGCCGTCGAAATCAGTGCCGACCTGACCTCGGACGTACACCGTGTTGCCGGCGCGCACGGCCTGGCACAGGTCGTTGTCCAGCGTCTGATTCGGGTAGGTGTCCTTGGTGTTGAACATACGGATGCGGGTGTGGGTTGGCTTGCTCATGTACAGCTCCAGACTGAGTGTTCAGCGGCGCACCGGGCACCGCCGCGGAAGAGGGCAATCAAGCGTCGACGGTATCGGCGGCTTTGCTGTGGGTGGTCGAATGCAGGGCGGCTTCACGCTGCTCGGCATCCTTGTAATCGAGGTATTTACGCTGGGTGGCGATGTGGTCGGCCACGTGTTTGGCGTCATGCCACACGCCCCAGATGAACGACGAACCACGGCGCGACTGCCATGGCAGCCCGAGGAAATACACCCCCGGCTCACTGGACACGCCGCGCTGGTGCTGCGGTTTGCCCTTGTCGTCAAACGCTGCGACCTGCAGCCAGGAATAGTCCACGGCGAACCCGGTGGCCCAGATGATCGAAGTGATCCCGGCCTTGGCCAGATCCAGATCGAGCAGCGGATTTTTCACGCACTCGGGATCCGGATAGGTCTCGCGTGCTTCAGGTTCTTGCGGCAAGTCGAGCCCATTGCGCTCGACGTAAGCGTCTGCGGCATCCAGCAGCGCCAGATAGTTCTCGTCGCCACGCTTGAGGTTGTCGCGCAGGTCCTGCTTGAAGGTCACCACGCCGTTGCTGAACGACTCGGTGACGCCGACCAAGGTCATGCCGCGATGGGCCAGACCACGAAAATCGATGGTGCGCCCGCCATGGGCGCCGCTGACCGCGATGGTCACGTGCTCACGGCCGGGTTTCATCGCCGCCTGATCCCACTCGCCGAGCACCCCCAGCCACCAGCAGAAATCGCGGTTGCGATAGGCCCGCGGCGGACGGTCATGCGCACCTACCGACAGGTACACCTGCTTGCCGGAGCGCTGCAGTTCATCAGCGATCTGCACGCCTGACGAACCAGCGCCAACCACCAGCACTGCGCCTGCGGGCAGTTGTTGCGGATTGCGATAGTCGGCGGAGTGGATCTGCAACAGACGCGGGTCTTGCGGCGCAATCGGCGGGATCACCGGACGCTGGAACGGGCCGGTTGCCGCGACCACGCGGCTGGCCTCGATCACGCCTGCGGAGGTCTCGACGGTGAAGCCCGGACGCCCGACATTGCGCACCACGCTTTTGACCTCGACCCCGGTGCGGATCGGCGCGTTGAATTTCTTCGCGTAGGCTTCGAAGTAGTCCGCCACGCGCTCCTTATGGGCGAAACCGTCGGGATCGACATCATCGAATTCCAGCCCCGGGAAGCGGTCGTGCCACGCCGGACCGTTGGCTACCAACGAGTCCCAGCGCCCGGTGCGCCAGCGTTCGGCGATGCGGCTGCGCTCCAGCACCAGGTGCGGCACGCCGAGTTTGCTCAGGTGCTCGCTCATCGCCACACCGGCCTGTCCGGCCCCCACGACAAGCGTGTCTGTTTTTATTATTTCAGTGGTCATTTTTACATCCTTCCTGGCAAGGCAAGTGGATTCGGATCGCTTCAGGCTTGTCCGTTTTGCTTGCGGTCAGACTAGGCAGGAGGGGGGTATCGGTAAAATATTATTAAGCTGGGATGTGAATACAAATTGCTGAAGCAGAGTGGGGGAAGCCAGTAAAAATGCGGCTTGCAGGGCAGGGGCGGGTTGTCCCGGGCGGGAAAACCCGGGACAGACAAGGAGAATTTCTCCTTCAAGGAGGGGGGAGTGTCGCGTCAGTTGCCGTCGGCAACCTTGCGTTCGATCGCATCGGTCTTGCGCTTGAGTTCCTCGGCCTCCTGTTCCTTGGTGCGGATCGAGGTTGGCGTCAGCACCTCGTCTACTGCTTTGGTGTCGTCGTCACTGTCCTGCAGATCGCGGCGAACCACATCCACCGGTTTACCCGCCGCATCGAGCGGTGGTGCGTTATGAGGGGTTGCAGGCTTGCGGTCATCGGTGTTTTTCATTTTTCATACCTCCATTGGCTTACAACGTTGGATACGACGACATGACGCGAGTTCGAGAAATTTCACGGGTAACCGCTGCCGCCCTCGGCTGCGCACTATTGATTGCTACACAGACGGTTCAGGCGGCCAGTTTCGACTGCGCCAAGGCCCGGGCGGCGGACGAAAAAGCCGTCTGCGCCAACCGCACGCTGAACGATCTGGACGTGACCATGGGCGAGCTGTTCAGCCTCGATAAACGCCTGCTGCCGATGGGCGGGCGCGATGCTCTGATCGGTGAGCAGCAGGCCTTCCTCAAAAGCCGCAAGGCCTGTGGTGCGAAGGTCGATTGTTTGACTGAGCTGTATCAGAAGCGCGTCGTTGCGTTGCGCAACATCATCGAGACGCGAGTGATGACGCAGGGGCCGTTTTGACCCGCTGCGTTTTTCTGCTGCTGGTCAGGTCATGCCGTCAAAGCAAACTCCACGACACCCCGACATAGACCCCCAACCCTTCACCCGGCGTAGACCGCGCCGCATCCAGGCCCTTGTCGTCATACCCCGGTGTGACCGTCGCGGCGTAGTGCTTATTGGTCAGGTTGCGCAGGTCGAGCCAGGTTTGCCAGTCGTTTTTCGGCGCGTTGTAGCCGACGGTGGCGCCGAACAATGCGTAGGGATCGGCGTAGTAGCTGTTGGCGTAATCCACCGCGACTTTGGACACCAGTTGCGTATTGACTGCCGCGAAGAAGCCTTGTGGCCAGTCGTGGCGCAGTTCGCCCTGGTAGTAGTGCATCGGCAGGCCGGGCAGGCGGTTGTCGCCGAAACGCTGGTCGTCGCGGTAGTGGAAATCGCTGAAGGTGTAGGCCTGGCGCAGGCTCAACTTACGTCCGTCGGGGGCCGACCACAGTGTGCTTTGCAGACTGGCTTCCACGCCCTGGTGCACGGTGGGGCTGGCGTTGAGTTCGTACGGGGTGACGGCGTTGGCGTCCGGCAGTACCGACAGCAATTCGTGGCGCACTTGGGCGTAGTACCACGCCAGGCTCCACTGGCCGAGCGCGCTGTCGCCGCGACCGCCGAGTTCGAGGGTGGTCGCGGTCTGGTTCTGCAGTTTGATCGGGTCGCTCTGGGTGCCGGTCGCCGCACCGTTGCCGGCCGGGAAGCGGATGTTCGAGCTGTAGATCAGCGACCACGGGTGCGGTGCTTCGACCGAACGGCTGAGGTTGCCGAACAGTTGCAGATCCGGCGTGACCTGATAGCGCAGGCCCAGACGCGGCGCGTAATCCCAGTCGTTCAGGCTGGTCTTGCCACCGCTTTGCGGGTAGGTGACGGCGCTTTCGCGGCGGGTGTAGATGGCGGTGAGACCGGTGGTCAGCCACAGGTCGTCGGCGATTTCCAGGTCGTTGCCCACGTGCAGAACGGTGTCCGAACCCTGATAGGTGAAGTTGCGCATGCGGGTGCCCGGGGCATACGCGGCGGTGTTGCCGGACGGGATGCGCACGAACTCACTGGCGCCGTCGTTGGGCAGGTGTTTGGTGGTGCGCAGGCCGACAGTGCTGCGGCTTTCCATGCCGAACAGGGTGTCGCGGCGCTTGTAATCGAACGTGCCGCTGACATCGGTGTAGGCCACTTTCAGACGGTTCGGGCCTTCGCGCAGGTCCATCGGGTAGTCGTGATAGACCAGCCCGGTCTGGATGCTCGAATCGTCGTCGATGTAGTAGGTGGTCTTGTTGCCGATGAAGGCGCTGCCCGGTTGTTTGCGGCTGTCATCGCGCGCCACGTAGGCAGGGTTGGCCGCCCGTGGAGTGTGCTCGATCGAGTGCTTGGTCACGCGGCCGGCGAGGTCGTTGTCGGTTTCGCGATAGCGGAAGTAGAAGCGGGTTTCCAGGTTCGGATTGAAGCGATAACCGAAGTTGGCGATCACGCCTTTGCTCTCGCTGGCGGTGTGATCCTGATAGCCGTCGGCGTTCGCATCGGTCAGCGACACGTAGTAGTCGAAGTCGCCCAGCACCTGCCCGGAACTCACCTGACGCTGCTGATAACCGTGGCTGCCGGTGGCATAGCGCACCTGCAATTTCGGCGCGTCGTAGCCGGTGTGGCTGACGTAATCGATGGCGCCACCCAGCGCCAGTGCACCGCGATCAAAGCCGTTGGCGCCGCGCAGCACCTCCACATGGTCGAGCCACAGCGGTTCGAGCAATTCGTAGGGCGTACCGCCGGGGCCGGTCAGCGGCAGGCCGTCGAGCATTGTGTACAACCCCGAAGCGTGCGCGCCCGGTGCGCGGTTGATCCCCGAACCACGGATCGAGATTTTCACCCCTTCATTACCCGCCGATTGCGCGTAGACCCCCGGCTGATACGCCAGCACATCCTGATTGCTCGCCACACGGCCCTGCAACGGCTGGCGCAGGTCAACCACGTTGCTGCCGCCTGGCACCTGCGCCAGACGCGATTGGGCCTCGGCGACGGAGGAATCGGCGCCGCTTTGTTCTTCAGCCGAAATCAGCACCTGTCCCAACTCCATGCTCTTGGGTTCCTCGGCCATGACCGGGCAGGCGAGGGCCAGGCCCAGCAGGGCAGAGGGCAGGGATTTGGGTGACGGCATCGAAGAAACTCCAGGCAGACAGGAACGGGCAATGAACAGTGCGACGCAAGAAGGAACGACGGAAACACATGGCAATTTTGCTTTTTTAACGGGGTGCTGCGTGGCAGGCGGGGGCAGGATTGCTCAGGAGGCGGCAGTCAGGGCCATACACGCAGACGACTGGCCGGGCTCTATCGCGGCCAGTCGTCCGGCGTATATCTGGATCAAGCAATCTTCAGCGCCATGAGAATGTCCAGCGGTGTCTGGGCAAATGCCCGGGCCTGTTCGGTCATCTCGGCAAGGTTTTCTTCGGCCGTGAGCAGCGGCTGGTCACCCTTGTGCAGCACTTCGCCCTGATCACCGATGACGGCCCACGCCAACTGCGCCCAGTCTTGCGGGTCGGTCATGCCTTGCTTGATCGAAATCAGGAACAACTGCTGCACGCGGCTGATCGGTACGCCACCGCCGGTGACCGGACTGGCCAGCACCTGAATGTTGTTGTTGAACAGCGCGCGTTTGCACAGTTGCAGGTTGAGAGTGTCGCAATGTTCCTGCACCTGCCTTTCGGCGGCTTCGCTCTGGCACGGCGCGGCGACGCCCATGCCGATCAGCACGGTGACAGCCTGCACCAGGTCGTCATAAGACACGGCGCCGACGGCTATCGACAACTGCTGCAAGGTTTTCGCTTCGTAGGCGTTGGCGGCGAGCGCTGCGAGCACCGGGCGGTAAATGTCCGCCTGTAAAGACGCCTCGCCCGCAGGGCCTGTGACCGTGCCGGGAATGCTTTCGATGGCTTGCAGCAGGACAAAACGGCTTCTCAGCAGGCCATCGCGTTGCTCGGCGGCAGACAGCCGATTGGCGCCGCGTACGTACAGATCCCGGCGGAAGTTCTGATTGATAAAGTAGTCGCGCGCCTGTTCGCGCATGATCGGGTGCTCGATACCTTCCAGAAAGTCCATGCCCTCTGCACTCAGGTTCAGCGCAGCCACGGTGTCCAGCGGTACGGCCGTGGTGGCGTAGTCGAGTTTGGCTGCGGTCATGGCATCGACCACATCGATGAAATACATGCAGTCCCAGTTGCGATTGAAATACTCATGGGCCACGTACTGACGGTTCTGGCCCTTGATGCTCTGCAACTGGGCACCGAGGGCCGGCGCCGCTCTGGCGTACTTCGGATTGGCCGCCAGCAGCGTTTCGGAAAACTCCATCGCGGCATCGATGCGTTTGGCCGGGCTGGTCGAGGCCTGGCTGGCAAAGCGATTGTGCAGGCTGAACAGATTGCGCAGGGGCGCTGAAGGCGACCAGCCCGGGAAGCAGTTGTAGCTGACGTATAACATGCCGCCGGGCTTGAGGTGGCGACGGGCGAACTCGACGATTAGTTGCTGATTGTCGCGGCTGACCCAGGACCAGATGCCATGCAGGCTGATGCTGTCGAACGCCGGCAGATCATCGCGGGCCAGCAGTTGCTCGAAGCTGTCGTCATACAGACGGGCCTGGCTGTTCCAGTCGTTCGCCAACGCGATGGCATGGGCGGCCTGAGATGGCGTGAAGTCGGTGCCGACGTAGTTGCCCGGGTTGGCGGCGGCGTGGATGTTGATCGAGACACCCTGACCAAAGCCCAGCTCGCAGTGGTAGCCACCGGCGTTCTCCAGCGTGGCAAAGCCACGCAGCAACAGGCAAAAACGCTGGAACACCGGGTTGATTTCCCGGCTGTACGAATAGGTGTAACCCTCGTCGGTGAAATACCCTTCGTTCCAGGCATTGCTCATGGGTGCATCCTTCAATTCGCGAGTGAGAGCCGCTCTTATAAGGGGTTGGCAATGTGCACCACAAGCGGAAAAACATGTAAGTGAATCTTACGATTGCCGAGGCGTTTAGACGTCTGTCTGCCATCGCTGCTGTGGGCCGCAAATCGGTCATGCAGTCTTTCGGGCCAGCGCCCGGGTTAATTCGAGCACCATGCCCTGTAGGAGCTGCCGCAGGCTGCGATCTTTTGATGTTGATCTTTAAAGTCAAAAGATCGCAGCCTGCGGCAGCTCCTACAGGGGCGCGTGTGGAGTCAGCGCCCGTGCGCCGCGTCCGCCAGTTGCCCGGTATCGACCCGCACGAACACCGAATCGCCCACCGCCGTCAGCACTTCTCCGGCGTACACCTCGCAGATCACCCGAGTTTTGCGCCCGACGTCGCCTTCGACCCTGGCGCGCAAGGTCAGGGTGACGCCCATCGGTGTGGGTTTGATGAACTTGAGGCCGAGGTTGCCAGTGACGCAGTCGATGCGCGGCAGGCTGCCCGGTGCACGCTGTTCGGCGCGGTAGTGGTAAGCCATCGCGGTCCAGTTGGAGTGGCAGTCGACCAACATTGCCAGCAAGCCGCCGTACACCAGGTCCGGCCAGCCGCAGTATTTGTCTTCCGGCAGGTGTTCGGCCATGACGTGCACGCCGTCCTCGTGCCAGTAGCTTTTGACGTGCAGGCCATGGGGGTTGCGGCTGCCGCAGCCGTAGCAGACGCCTTCGGGGGCGGCGAGGTCTTGCAGAGGCGTTTCGGAACGGGTCATGGGTCTGATCATCCTGAAGTGGTGAGCCCGGTCAGGCGCAGGCGGTTGCGCCCACCGCGCTTGGATTCATACAGCGCGGCGTCGCCTTGTTCGATCAATGCCGCGAGGCTGGCCGGTGGCTGGTTGAACAGGGTGGCACCGATGCTCAGTGTCACCGGCTCTGGTGTCGGGAAGGCTTGCGCGGCGCTGCGCTGAAATTGATCGCGCAGGGCGTCGCCCAGTCTGACGATGTGATCACTCGGCGCGTTGCTCAGCAAAATCACGAACTCGTCGCCGCCCAAACGGGCGGCCAGCGCCTCATCGGTGGTCTCGGCGCGGATCATTTCGCTCAACGCGACCAGCAAACGGTCGCCGGCGCTGTGGCCGTACTGATCGTTGACCGATTTGAAGTTGTCGATATCGATCAATAGCAGGGCGCCGGGATGCGCCGCAGACACGCCCCGCAGCAGGCCCGGCGCGCGCATGTCGAGGGCGCGGCGGTTGTAGAGCGCGGTCAGTGGATCGCGGGCGGCCAGTCGGGCGATCTGCTCCTCGCGCCGGTAGCGTTCGGTGCCGGTCATCGACAGTGCGATCAGCATGATCGCCATCGCGCCCTCGACCAGCGAGATCTGGATGATGACGCCACGGAACGCAGCCAGGTCGATCAGCGTGCCGGGGATCACTACGGTCAGGGCCTTGGCCACATAGAAAATCCCATGCCCGAGCAGCACGTAGCGCAATTGCACCGCACCGACGCTCAGCGATTTGCCATGCGGGCGCAGCAGCAGGCTGGCCTTGAGCGTCGAGGCAGCGACCAGCAGCGAGTTGGCGGCGAGCATGACTTTCGACCATAGCGGCCCGTCCGGCAGCAACAGCATCACCAGCCAGCAGACGAAGATCAGGTACCAGGCCGGTGACAGGCGGATCTGCGTAAAGCGCGCCACCCCCAGCAGAAACAGGAAGTGCGCGGTCACCAGCAAGCCGTTGGCGAACCAGATGCCGATCAGCAAAAAGCCGTTGCTGCGCAGCAGGGCCAGGGTGGAACCGATGGTGATGGTGGCGAAACCGGCGCTCCAGAACAGCAGCGAAGGCTCACGAATGCTGCGCCACTCGACCGCCAGATACAGCGCGGCGGCGGCTGCGAGAGCGATCGAGATGGTCAGCATCGTTGGTGGGTCGAGCGGCATTTCCGGGGGAGCCTGTCAGAAGGTCGGTAAGGCCGCCGATTGTAAGCGTTCGGGGCCGTTTTGGCAGGCGCCGCATACGATCATCACCAACCGGCGTCCACGCTCATTCGTGAGGCGTGAGCCAAGTGTCGACGACCCGCCGATCCAGTTCTTCCCAGTACGCCATGCCCAGCACCCGGGTGGTGTTCAACCCGCGCAAATAGCCACGCAACTGATTGGCGGTATCGCGCTTGAGCTGCGCATCGGTGATGTCCTTGTGCAGCAACACGTTTTCGTACTGCACCAGGTATTCCGCCACCCGCTCGCGAAAGTCGGGCAAAACCGCGTCGCGGATCAGGTCAAAGGTTCTCAAATCGGCTTCCTCACTGTTGTTTTATTCATTGTGGATGAGTGTGTACCCGTCTTTATCGTGCGCAACTATCGCTAGAAGTAATAGTGACCATCACGAAACGCAAGTTCAGCTTTGCAGGCAACAGGCGGAAAATTGCCCTCATTGAAAATGCAGCTCAAGGAAATTGCGCGATGAAGACACTGACCCGACTGGCGCTGACCGCTCTGCTGATGAGCGGCATGGTAGCCACGGCACCGTCTTACGCCGACGACGCCTGTGCGTGTCATCTTCAGCCAATCGCCGGCAGCAGCGCGACTTTGCAGCATTCACAGACCGTGGGTGTGTTGTACAGCGAAAACACCCGGGAAAACCTGCAATACCTGACGCGCTACCACGATATGGCGCTGCACGGGGCCAAGGATGCACTGGATCCGCGAATTCGCGCAGCCTTTGTCAGCAGCTCCGACCCGGAACTGGCGATCGACTGGTTGCTCAGCTCGTTGCAACGCCAGTTTCTGTCGGTGACCGTTTACGACAACCTCGATGCACTGATTCTGGCGCATCCGGACATCGTGGTGAAACTCGACACCTTCAACCGCTTGCTGACTCAGCAGAACAGCCTGTACGAGGCGCATTTCATCGCGCGTTTCTACGATGCCGACCTGCAGTACATCGGCAAAGCCGAGGGCTCGGTGGAGAAACAGATTTCGTCGGTCTGGGTACACGACAAAGCGGCGCACGAGATTGCCGCGCAGATCGAGCAGCAACGTGACCTGCAACTCAATGCCTTGAAGCAGTTCGATGCCTCGCTCAAGGCGCTGGTGGCTTCCAGCTGAACACTCAAAACCAAAAGGGCAGCGGCGGCGCCGTGACGCTGAACCGCTGCCGGATGAACCGGACTTCTATTTTCAGGATTACACCGATGCGTACTTTTTTTGCCCCGACCCTGGCTGTTGCCTCCTTGCTGCTCGCCGGTTGCGCCTCCGCACCGAACGACCCGACGCTGACCTTGCAGACCAACAAGACTCCGGCGCAATACGCCGATTGCGTGGTGCCGAAGCTGCAGGGCAGTGCGCTGAACCCGACCGTCTCGCAGACCCAGCGCAGCTACCGGATCGTGGTGCCAAGCAAGGTGTCGGCAGACAACGTGCTGGAAGCCTACAAGGCCGGCAACGGCGGCAAGGTGTTCATCTACGAGCGCCACTTGCTGGCTTCGAACTTCCTGCCTTCCAGTTTTGAACGCGCCGCCCAGGACTGCATCTGATCCGGCTGCACAAACCGTTTTAACCGAGCTCCTTTGGTTGGCCGCAACCAACCAATACTTTGCCCCGCACCTCATTCGGTTGCGGGGCTTTTTTTGTCTGACGTTTGCTGCTGTGGCGACGCCGACAATCGACCGCTCGCCCGGCGTCGTCGGCTTCTTGCACCGTCATATTGAAATATGGTTGTATAGTACAACTAAATTTCAGCGGTGGTGTGTCATGAGTATCCCTACAGCCTTGATCGAAGAAATCCGTACAGCGTCGCGCACGATGGTGCGTGAATTCGGTTTCCTGCGCGCCACCCTGGCGGCGACCGACTATTCCGCCTCCGGCGTGCACGCATTGCTGGAAATCGAGGCCGGGGACGGCGTCAGCGCTGCACAACTGGCGCAAAGCCTTGGTCTGGAAAAATCCAGTGTCAGCCGCATGGTCGGCAAACTGATCAAGGCCGGGGAGATCGAGGAGCGTGCTGCCGAGGACGCCCGGGTCAAGCATCTGCACCTGACGGCGCAGGGCCGGCAGACCGTCGCCGACATTCATGCCTATGGCCAGGCCCAGGTCAGCAAAGCATTGGACACGCTCAATCCGTCGCAACAACAGAGCGTGGCGCAGGGCCTGTCAACCTACGCGCATGCGCTCAAGACCATCCGTCTGGGCGCCGACCGGCCACTTACGCCGAACCTGCACATCAGCGCCGGCTATCGCCCCGGGCTGATCGGCCGCGTGGCGCAAATGCATGCGGATTATTATTCGCGGCATTCCGGTTTCGGCGCGATCTTTGAAAGCCGCGTCGCCCGTGAAACGGCGGAGTTTGTCGGGCGCCTCGATCAGCCCTGCAACCAGATCTGGGTAGCCACGCTTGATGAGCGCATCGTCGGCTCGATCGCAATCGACGGCCAGGATCTGGGCAACAATCAGGC
Source organism: Pseudomonas sp. IT-93MI4 (assembly GCF_949767635.1). Lineage (NCBI taxonomy): Bacteria > Pseudomonadati > Pseudomonadota > Gammaproteobacteria > Pseudomonadales > Pseudomonadaceae > Pseudomonas > Pseudomonas sp. IT-93MI4. Next base: position 295,282 of record NZ_CATKPP010000011.1, on the reverse strand, counting down.
GCATTTGCGCTGGTTCATCCTCGACGACGGCTGCCGCGGCAGTGGCGTGGGCCGGCAACTGCTGAGCGCGGCAGTGGAGTTTTGCGATCAGCAGGGTTTTGATGCGATCCAGCTCTGGACCTTCAAGGGCCTAGACGCCGCGCGCCGACTGTACGAAGCGGCCGGGTTTGAATTGACCATGGAAGAGCAGGGCAGTCAGTGGGGCAGCGTGGTGACGGAACAGCAATTCACCCGCCACCGGACGTGATCGCTACTGTTCCAGCCAATCAGGATAGATTTGCACAAAGTGCTGCTGCAGCCATTCGACAAATACCTGAACTTGCGCAGCCAGGTGCGTGCGGCTGGGGTACAGCAGTGATACCGGGCGCGGGGTGGGCCGATAGGCGCTGAGGATTTCCACCAGGGTGCCGCTGGCCAGATATTCGGCCACGGTGATGCCTGGCGCCTGAATGATTCCAAAGCCCGCTACGCCGCACTGCACGTAAGCATTCGACTCGGTGACGGTGATGCCGGCGTTGCTGATGAACGCGCGGTCTTTGCCTTTGACCGAGAAGTGCCAGGGCAATGTCCTGTTGTTTTGGCCGGAAAGAAAATTCACCCCGCGATGGGCATTCAGATCGTCGAGTGTCCGCGGTTCGCCGTGTTCCTGCAGATACTCGGGGGCTGCGCACGTGACCATGGTTGCCATGGCGATCGGGCGAGCGATCAAGGTCGAGTCCGGTAACTCGCCAATTCGTAACGCGCAGTCGATGCCTTCACCGATCAGGTCGACCGCCCGATCAGTCACGCCCAGCACCATGTCGATCCCGGGGAAGGCGCTGGTGAAGGTTTTCAGGTTTTTGATGAAGTCCAGTTGCGCGAACGCGGTCGGGATATCGACCCGAAGCCGGCCTTCGAGCGTTGCTCCGCTGCGGTCGAACATCGAAGTGGCGGCCGAGATATCCGCGAGAATTTCCTGCACTCGCTCATAGAACAGTTGGCCTTCGGTGGTGAGCGCGACTTTTCTGGTGGTGCGCTGAAACAGACGCACACCCAGGGATGTTTCCAGCTCCTGGATGTAACGGGTGACCTGGGGGCGCCCGATGTCCAGCGATTCGGCGGCTTTGGTGAAGCTGCCGAGCTCGGCAAGCCGAGCGAACAGTCGCATCGATTGCAGCAATTCCATGATCGGGACCTGAGGGAATTCAATTGTTGCTTGAGGATAGAATAATCATGTGCCTTTTTGCGTATTTATTGCGCGAGCCCAACAGCGAAAGATGTGCCCAGGCAAACCCTTGGTGGTTTGCAGCCATTGATCCGTTTTTGGAGATTCGCAATGAAAGCCTGGTTACTGAAAGATTTCGGCCTCGACAATCTGCACCTGGAAGAGACAGCGACCCCGCAGCCACAGTCCGGCGAATTGCTGGTAAAGGTCGGCGCCGTGTCCCTCAATTTTCGCGACAAGGCGATTGTTGACGGCATCTACGAGCCGCACATGGTGCCCAAACCGTTGATTCCGGTGAGCGACGCAGCGGGCACCGTGGTCGCGGTGGGTGACGGCGTCAGCCGCTTCAAGGTCGGCGATCGGGTCAACTCGCATCTGTATTCCCGCTGGCTGGATGGCGAGCCGGGGCCGAATGAACCGGACTACTGCTTTGGTTCGCCGTTGCCCGGCGGATTGGCCGAATACATGATCATCCACGAAGACAGCGCCGTTGCCGCGCCGGACAACATGAGCGACGAAGAGGCGGCGACGCTGCCGATTGCTGCGCTCACGGCGTGGTACTCACTGGTCGACTTTGGACAGATCCAGCCCGGTCAGACCGTGCTGGTACAAGGCACGGGCGGGGTGTCGATTTTTGCCGTGCAGATCGCCACGGCGCTGGGCGCCAAAGTGATCGCCACATCGAGTAGCGAGCACAATCTGCAAGCCGTGAAGGAACTGGGAGCGGTCGCGGGCGTGAACTACAGAACGACACCGAACTGGGCCGATGAAGTGTTGCGGCTGACTGACGGCAAAGGCGTGGATCTGCTGCTCGACGTGGCCGGTGGCAACGGCATCAATCAGTCGGTTGCAGCGACCAAGGCTTCCGGGCGCATTGCACAAATCGGCTTTTTGACCGGGCAGACCGTTGCACTCAATCTGATGCCGCTGATTTTCCGCCAGACCACCATTCGCGGTATCGCCGTGGCACCGCGCTCATCCTTCGACCGAATGAACGTCTTCCTCAACCAGCACAAGATTCGCCCGGTGATCGATCAGGTGTATCCGTTCGAGAACGCGCGCGAGGCGTACGAGCATCTGGCGAAGGGCGCGTTTGGCAAAGTGGTGATCAAAGTCGCCTGATATAGGCACAGGGCCAGGCAACGGGGCTCAATGCGATTGCGCCAGACCCTGTTGCGCCTTGGCTCTGGCAATCGAAAACGCCTTCGGCAGGCTGGCGCCATTCTTCGCGGCCAGGATCTCGGCCATCACGCTGACCGCGATCTCCGCCGGTGTCTTGCTGCCAATGTAGATGCCGATTGGCCCGTGCAGCCGTTCGAGTGATGCCTGGGTCTCACCAAAATGCTCGATCAGACGTTCGCGGCGCAGTTGGCTGTTGCGCCGCGAACCAATGGCGCCGATGTAAAACGCCGGGCTGTGGAGGGCCTCGAGCAGTGCCAGATCGTCGAGTCGCGGATCATGGCTCAAGGCGACGATGCAGGTGCGCAGATCGACCGCGAAGTCGCGCACCACGTCATCCGGCATGCCAATGATCCGCTCCACACCGTTCACCGCCCAGGTTTCGATGTATTCCGCACGCGGGTCGCACACCGCGACCTTGAAGCCGTTGAACAGCGCCATGGTCGCTAGATACTCGGCCAGCGCGCCGGCGCCGATCATCAGCAGCCGATACCCCGGCCCGAGGGTATTGAGCATCCGGTGGCCGTCGAAACTGAATTGCTCCGGGGTGGCCGTGGTTTCCAGCGTGACGCGACCGCTGTCCAGTGCCAGGCAGCGGCGCACCAGTTGCCCGGCATCCAGTTGCACCAGCAGTTCGTCGAGCATCTGCCATGAGGGATTGAACTCAAGAATCAGCTCAAGCGTGCCGCCACAGGGCAAACCGAAACGATGCGCTTCGTCGGCACTGACGCCGTAGCGCACCACCTCGGGCGCACTGTCCTTGAGGCCGCTGCCGCCATGCGCGGTGGTGTAGCGCTGGATCAGGTCGTCCTCGATGCAGCCGCCGGACACGCTGCCGACCACGCGCCCGTCGTTACGCAAGGCCATCATCGACCCTGTCGGGCGCGGCGAAGAGCCCCATGTGCGCGCCACCGTGGCGAGCAACACTCGCTCGCCGGCGGCGAGCCAGTCCCGCGCGGTGCGCAGGACCAGCAAGTCGATGCTTTCCATCAAACGTTCCTCTAACGCATTTGCAGGATGATCGGGCTGCTGCTGGCCGGATCCGTACGTTCACGCAGCTTGTTGACGGCCTGCGGTTCAATGGCACCGCCCTGATTGCCCCAGGTGCTGCGCATGAAGGTCAGCACTTCGGCGATCTGCTGATCCGACAACTGCTCACGGAATGCCGGCATGCGATAGGCGTCCGGCACTCCGGCTGCCACCACCCGCTGCGAACCGTTGAGGGTGATGTTGATCGCCGAGGCGCTTTCCTTGGCCAGTGCCGAGGTGGCGCCGGCCAGCGGCGGCATCCATTCTGACTGGCCCTTGCCGTCGAGGCCGTGGCACGAGGCGCAGCGCGTGACGTAGGTATGAGCACCGGGCGCATCCAGACGTTCCGTCGCCGAAACCGTTTGGTACTGCCATGGCTGGCCGTCGCGCTGAGGATCCCCCGGCAATGACTTGAGATAGCGGGCGATCGCAGTCAGATCGTCATCGCTCATGAACTGCGTGGAGTTGTTGAACGCCTCGGTCATTGAGCCATAAACCACTGCATGTTTGTTACGCCCGGTCTTGAGGAACTGCACGATCTCCGGTTCGCTCCAGCGGCCCAGACCGGTGTTGTGGTCGTCACGCAGACTTGGCGCGTACCAGCCATCGAGCAAGGCGCCGGCGAGGTACGGCGTGGCGGATTCATCCAGAGCCTTCTCGTTGAACGCCAGACCGCGCGGCGTATGGCAACTGCCGCAGTGTCCGGCGCCTTGCACGAGATAAGCGCCGCGATTCCACACGGCATCCTGCGACGGTTTGGCCACGTAAGGTTCGGTATCGGCAAACACACCGTTCCACAACGCAATCGGCCAGCGCAGGTTCAACGGAAAAGGAATCGCACTCGGGATATTCGCCTGCTTGACCGGTGCCACGCCTTTCATGAAAAACGCGTACAGCGCTCGCACATCGTCGTCACTGAGCTTGGCGTAGGACGGGTAGGGCATCGCCGGGTACAGACGACGGCTTTCAGGTGCCACGCCGTGGCGCACCGCACGGTCAAAGTCCGCCAGGCTGTAGCGACCGATGCCGGTTTCCGGCTCCGGGGTGATGTTGGTCGCGTGGATCGCGCCCAGTGGTGTGGCCATTTCCAGGCCGCCAGCGAACGGCGCACCGCCCGGCACGCTGTGGCATGCCACGCAATCGCTGAGTCGGGCGACGTATTCGCCACGAGCGACCAGCGCCGGGTCGATATCGGCCACGGCGGTGTGGTTGTTTTCAAGGCGCGAGACAGGCTCGCGGGTGACATACCAGGCCAGCAGGCCTGCCGCGACCAGGCACGGCACTGCCAGCCAGCCAGCGGTTCTTGCGAATCGGCTGTTATTCATGGACGCTCCGGCGCTGATCAACTGAAGGTGTGGCGGCTCATGGGCAGGCTGCGCACCCGCTGGCCGGTCAGCGTTGCCACCGCATTGGCGACGGCGGGCGCGACAGCGGGCAACGGTGGTTCGCCGATGCCGCCCATTTTTTCCCCGCTCTCGACAACACGCACGTGGACCCGGGCCATCCGCGCAGGCGGCAGGATCGGATACAGGTCGTAGTTGCGCGCGCGCGGTTTGCCATCAATCCACACGGCTTCCTCTACCAGGGTCTGCGACAGGCCCAGCGCCACCGCGCCATTGACCTGCGCTTCGACAATCGCCGGATTGACGATGCTGCCGGGGTCGATCGCCTGCCAGATGTCGTGCACCTTGACCTGACCGTTCTCGATGGAGACCTCGGCGATCACCGCCGTCTGGGTACCGAACGGCGACGCCATCGCCACGCCTCGCGCACGTTTGCTGCCGTCCGTCGCGATGAACGGCCCACGCTTCCAGCCACCCGACAGCTCGCCCACCGCTTGCAGCAGCGTGGTCAGTCGTTGGTTGTCGCGCAGCAGATGCAGGCGCAATTCGAACGGGTCCTTGCCGCCCTTGTCAGCCAGTTCGTCAAGGAACGATTCGTAGAAGAAGTCGTTGAGCGAATTGCCCACCGAACGCCAGTAACCCAGCATCGCCGGGCCTTTGGCGTAGATCTGCGCGATGCGCTTGTTGGGGATTGCATAGGACTTGCCCGACAAGCCTTCAAGCGCCGTCGGGTCGAGTTTTTCACCCTGTTTGCCGGCCAGCGCCTCGGTCGGGCCTTCGGTGGCGCTGATTGCTTCGATCGCCAGCGGCCAGCCGTCGTTGTCCAGCGCGGCGCGGAAATTCACGGCGGCTACGGGACGCAGCACGTCGCGCAGAAACTCTTCCTCGCGGCTCCAGATCAGTTTGACCGGGCGGCCAACCGCTTTCGATAACTCGATCGCCTGCGGGTAGGGACTGGCGGCGTCGTAGAGGAAATGCCGACCGAAGAAGCCCCCCAGCAATGGCGAATGCAAGGTGATGCGCGACGGATCCAGCCCGGTGCGTTTGGCGATGTCCGCTCGGAACATGTCCGGCGCCTGATTCGGCAGCCAGACTTCCAGCGAACCGTCGGGATTGAATCGGGCCAGCGCCGACGGCGGCTCCAACTGGCCGTGGTTCAGGTACTGGTTGTGGTAAGTGGCGTCAATCCGCGTCTTGGCGCTGGCCAGAACTGCAGCCACGTCGCCCTCATTTTCATCATCCCTGGCCGGGCCTTTGTCTTCAGCCAGGCGCTTGAGCCAGGCATCACTGGAAAAGTCCGCAGGCATCGAGCGTACTTGGCTGTCGGCTGCGGGTTCCTGCCAGTCGACCTGTATTGCTTCCACTGCACGTTTGGCGTGCCACCAGCGCTCGGCGACCACCGCCACGGCCCCCGGCAGGCGATGCACGGAATGCACGCCTTTCATTGCCTTGACCTGCTCTTCGTTGCGCAGGTTACCCACGGTCATCCCCAAACGCGGGGCATGTTGAACGGCAGCATGCAGCATGTCGTCGACCTTCAGGTCGATGCTGTACAGCGCTTTGCCCGTGGACTTGTCGTAGGCATCGACGCGCTTCACCGGTTTGCCGATCCAGCGGAACTGGCTCGGATCACGCAGTTGCACCGAGGCCGGATCGGGAACCGGCAGATCCATGGCGTGCTCGGCCAGTTCGCCGTAGGCCACCGAACGCCCGGACTTGGCGTGCACGACTTTGCCGGGTTCGGTGCTCAGTTCACCCACCGGCACCCCAAGTTTCTGCGCACCGGCCTGCAGCAGCATGGCGCGGGCGAGGGCGCCGAGGCGGCGCATCACCGGGTAACTCATGCGCACCGACATGCTGCCGCCGGTGATGCGCATGCCGTTTTCCATCACTACATAGGCTTCGCCGGGCGGCGCGGCTTCGACCAGGAACGTCGCCGGGTCGGCATCCAGTTCTTCACCGACGATCTGCGCCATCGCGGTGAACGTACCTTGTCCGCCTTCCATGAACGGGCACAGCAGGCGCACGCGGTTGTCCGGGCGAATTTCCAGAAACGCCGGCACCTGCGTGCCACGCTCGGCAGTCGCGGCCGCCACTGCCGCTTGCACGCGCGTCGTGCCCAGCGGCAGGCCGAAACCGAGCACCAGTGCGCCGACAGCGGTGCCGGCCAGGAAACGTCTGCGCGACACGTTGATCGGTTCGTGCAGAGCCAGTGCTGATGCTTCCTGGGACGGATCGATACGCACGTTCATCAGGCGTCTCCCTTGCCGGCCAGTTCATGCACGGCGGCATGAATGGCGTTGTACGTGCCGCAGCGGCACAGGTTGACCATCGCCGCCTCGATCTGCGCATCACTTGGTTTGGGGTTCTGCTTGAGCAGTGCCGTGGCGGCCATCACCTGCCCGGACTGACAGTAGCCACATTGGGCGACCTGCAGATCAACCCAGGTCGAGACCACCCGTTTGCCCACTTCATCGGCCTCGATCGCCTCAATGGTGGTGACCTCGCGGCCGACCACACCGGCCACTGGCGTGACGCAAGAGCGCACCACGTTGCCGTCCACCAGCACGGAGCAGGCGCCGCACTGCGCCAATCCACAGCCGTACTTGGTGCCGGTCATGCCCAGATCATCGCGGATCACCCACAGCAGGGGCGTATCGGCGTCGGCATCGACCTGATAGGTTTTCTGGTTGATTCGTAGTTCCATGGTTCACCCGCTCGATCATCGGTTGACGTGCATTTTTATAAACGGTGAAACGCTGCGAGGCGCCTCACCGGTAAAGCGTGTTCTTTTGCTCAACTGGCCGTATTGCCCAGCGCTTCTGCGGCGAAGGGGTCGCCACGCAGCAGTGCGATGTCACGACTGGGTGCGGTGCCGTACAGGCGTGCGTATTCACGGCTGAACTGCGAGGGACTTTCATAACCGACCGCAAACGCCGCTCGCGAAACGTCCAGACGCTCCATCAACATCAGCCGGCGCGCCTCGTTCAGTCGCAGCCACTTCTGGTACTGCAGCGGGCTCATGCCGGTGAGTTGGCGGAAGTGGTGGTGAAAGGTCGGTGCGCTCATCTGCACCCGCGCCGCCAGTTCATCGATACGCAGCGCCGCGGTGTAGTTGACCTTGAGCCAGTCGATGGCTTTGGCAATGCGATACCCCTGGCCATCGACGGCCGTGATCTGCCGCAGCCGCGCGCTTTGATCGGTATGGAGCAGCCGATAGTGGATTTCCCGCAGCACCAGCGGCGCCAGCACCGGGATCGCTTCAGGCTCGTCGAGCAATGCCAGCAGGCGTTCGAGCGCGCCTTCCAGCGCGCACGACAGGTTGCCAATGCCAGCGCCGGTGTTCATCGACGGCTGCCGTTTCGCAGGCAAGCCACCTTTGCTGAGGATCTCGGCGAGCATGCCGACATCCAGCTTCAGCACCAGCCCGACACAGGGCTGTTCGGGGCTGGCTGCAAGCACTTCGGAATTGGCGGGCAGATCCAGCGAGGTGACCAGAAACCGCGAAGGGTCGTAGCGGTAACCCTCACCGCCGACCCACAAGCGCTTTTCCCCACGGCCCACCAGAATCAGGCTCGGCTCGATCATGCACACGGTCGGTGGCGCCGGCTGATCGCGACGAAACAGCGACAGGCCGGGTATCGACGTGGCGAAGTCGCCCGCTACGCTCACGCGCGAGTCAATGTTCAACGCCAAAGGTGATTCGTGGCGCAGCGGGGTAGGGATCATGTCGGGCAACTCCTGTTGAACGAACTCTAATCCGCTGCACAGGCGATTCCTATACACCACCCTGCATCCTCAGAGGATCAGGCAAGCATTCAAGAGGAATGCACTAGGGCAGAGGTGAATCGACCGGGAGAATGTGTCAAACCATTACAGGAGAGCCGCGATTCGACAACGCGATCCTGACGCCTCTCGCAATACAGGTAATTCCAATGACTTCCCTTTCTACAGAACAACGCGGCTGGAGCGCCGTGCTGGCCATGTCGCTGGCCGCCTTCGCCCTGGTCGCTTCAGAATTCATGCCGGTCAGTCTGCTGACGCCGATTGCCGCCGAACTGCACATCAGCGAAGGTCAGGCCGGGCAGGGGATTTCCGTGTCTGGTGCATTCGCCCTGATGACCAGCCTGGTGATTGCAGCGGTCGCTGCTCGTGTCGAGCGCAAGAAGCTGCTGTTGGGTCTGACCTTGCTGATGATCGTCTCGGGGACGGTGGTCGCATTCGCGCCGGGCTATCCGTCGTTCATGTTCGGGCGGGCCCTGATCGGCATCGCCATTGGCGGTTTCTGGTCGTTGTCGGCGGCAACCGCGATGCGTCTGGTGCAGCCTGACCAAGTGTCCCGGGCACTGGCCATTGTCAACGGCGGCAACGCGCTGGCGACGGTAATCGCCGCTCCGGCAGGGAGTTTTCTCGGCGCGTTGATAGGCTGGCGCGGCGCGTTCTTCTGTGTGGTTCCGGTTGCCGCGCTGGCGGCCGTGTGGCTGCTGATCAGTCTGCCGTCCTTCAAGCTTGAGCGTCAGGCCGGTAGCGGCAACGCCCTGCGGCTGATGAAGCAATGGCCGGTCGCCTTGGGGATGGTCGCCGTCAGCGTATTTTTCATGGGGCAGTTCATGCTGTTCACCTACCTGCGGCCCTTTCTGGAGGGGGTCACCGGAGTCAGCGTTGCAACCCTGTCGTTGATGCTGCTGGGGCTGGGGCTTGCCGGTTTTATCGGGACCTTTGTGATCGAAAGATTCCTCGGCACCGGCCTGTACCGCACGCTGACAGTTATCCCGCTGATAATGGCGGTCATTGCACTGGCGCTGGTCAACTTCGGTGCTTCGCCGTTGCTGACTGCGGTGCTGCTCGGACTCTGGGGACTGGTCGCCACGGCGGCCCCCGTGGGCTGGTGGACATGGCTGGCGCAGACGCTGCCGGAGGATGCCGAAGCCGGCGGAGGCTTGCTCGTGGCCATCGTCCAACTGGCCATCGCCGCAGGGGCCATCGTCGGTGGACTGGCGTTTGATCTGAGCGGTTATAAAGCCACCTTCGAACTTAGCGCGGCGGTGTTGGTGATTGCGTCGGTGCTCGCCTGGTGCGCCGGTCGCAGTGCGACTGAAGTTCATCTGGTCGAGTCGAACGCGGCCGGCTGACGAGGGACACGTTGTCATTTGAGCGTAACGACGACCTTGCCCTTGGCGCGCCCCTGCTCGACGTACTTCAACGCCTCTGCCGTCGAGGCAAACGAGAAGCTGCGGTCAATCACCGGTCGGATGATTGCCTCCTCGACCAGCGTGGCAATTTTTTGCAGTTGTGCACCATTGGCCCGCATGAAGACGAACGTGTAGTTGACCGCCTGCTTGCGCGCCTTGCGCCGGATACCGAAGCTCAACAGGCGCATGACCTGTTGCAATGGCCAGGACAAGCCTTGTTCTTGTGCGAACTGTGCAGTGGGCGGTCCCGAGATGGAAATGAGCTGGCCGCCGGGCTTCAGGACCTTGAGTGATTTTTGCAATACGTCCGCGCCGAGGCTGTTCAACACCACGTCGTAGTCGTGCAGGACGCTTTCGAAGTCTTGCTGCTTGTAGTCGATGACCAGATCGGCCCCCAGTGCCTTGACCCATTCGACGTTCGCGGTGCTGGTGGTCGTGGCGACGAAGGCGCCGAGGTGTCTGGCCAACTGGATGGCAATGCTGCCAACCCCACCGGATCCCGCGTGAATCAGTACTTTCTGGCCCTTTTTCAACTGTGCGATTTCGACCAGTACTTGCCAGGCCGTCAACGCGACCAAGGGCAGGGACGCGGCTTGTGCCATGCTGGTATTGGCGGGTTTTCGGGCGACCGCGTTTTCGTCCACGGCGATCCATTCGGCGAACGTTCCGATCCGCGTTTCCGGCGGGCGAGCGTAAACCTCGTCTCCCGGTTTGAACCGCATCACCTGTGAGCCAACCTCAACCACGACACCCGCCAGATCATTGCCCAGTATGAGCGGTAATGCATAGGGCAGAATCAGCTTGAACTCGCCACTGCTGATCTTCGAATCCAGCACATTGACGCTGCTGGCGTGTACCTCGATCAAGACATCACGGGCACCCACCACAGGGGCAGACGCTTCGCCAATGCGCCCGGTGTTCTTTCCATAGCGATCAATCAGAAATGCTTTCATCGTAGTGCGGCTCTTGGCGGTTGTAAGGAGGGTAGCTGGCGCGTTGCGGTGTTGCTGCGCCGTGTCGTCAGGCGTCGAGGAATGCCTGCGCCTTGGCGACAAAATCAACGCAGTGCTGGAAAATTCCGCCGTGGCCGGCATCCTCGTAAATCACCAGTTGTGCGTTGGGAATGCGCTTGGCCAGCGCCATCGAGTTGACGCTGGGCACCATGATGTCGCTGTCGCCGTTAACGATAAGCGTGGGTATGCGCAAGCGTCCGAGGTCTTGCGGCGGCTGTTGGCCCCACGCGGTGATCGCTTTCAACTGGCGCAGAAAAGCGCTTGGTGTCGAGCCTTTGTCGCGATTGTTTTTGCGTGTTTTCAGGCGTCGCAGATACTGCGCCGCAGATCGACGGCCATTGGCTGACGAGGTGAAGAACAGGTAGACCTTGGGATCGCGCAAGGTCAGCAAGCCTTTGAGGATCAATGGCCACGTCACCGAACCGACCTTGTCGATGCCGCTGCCGCCGGCCGGACCGGTACCGGTCAGAATCAAGCGACGCACCCGATCAGGCGCCTTCAGGGCGATGTCCTGAGCAACGAAGCCGCCGAGCGAGAATCCCAGTACATCAACGGTTTCCAAGCCCAGCGCGCGAATCAGTTGAATGGCATCGTTTGCCATTTCACCGACAGTCAGTGGCGCGGTTCCACCAGAGCCGCCAATACCGCGATAGTCAGTGGTAATGACGCGTCGGGTTCGTGCCAGGCCATCAATGATCGCGGGATCGAAGTTGTCCAGCACGGCGCCCCAATGGTTGAACAGCACCAGCGGCACGCCGATCGCGGGGCCGATGTCGCGGTAAGCGAAACGAACGCCGTTGACCATGATCGACTGGTTCGCCGCGTTGCTGAATGGCGTCGACGCGCCAGTGTGGTTATTTGCCAGGGTTTGATTCATTTCTGCTCCGGATCGCGGGCCGGATTCGATGCAGTGACTTGCGCCTGCATCGAATCCGCCGCGCGTGCTCGCTACCAGACAATCACTGTGGGTCGAGGTAGCGCTGGGCAACCGCAGACTGACGGATTTGCCCGATCAGGCCCTGACGTGCGCCTTGCAGATCATCCCAGCGTTGCGCTTCGTGCAGCGGCGGGATGGTCACCGGTTCGCGACGATCGAAACCGACCAGTGCGGCGTCCACCAGATCGCCCACTTCCATGATGTCGTTCAAGGTGTTGATGTCGATGCCGGAGCGATCCCAGATTTCCGTACGGGTGGCGGCGGGGAGTACGGCTTGCACGTAGACGCCCTGAGGTGACAGCTCCAGGCTCAGTCCCTGGGACAGGAACAGGACGAAGGCCTTGGTCGCACCGTAGACGGTCATGCCGAACTCCGGCGCCAGGCCCACCACCGAACCGACGTTGATGATCGCGCCGTCACCGGCCTTGACCAGACGTGGAGCGATGGCGCTGGCCAGGCGCACCAGCGCGGTAGTGTTGAGGGCAACGAGTTGCGCAACGCTGTCGGTGCTTTGGTCGATGAAGTTACCGGAGAGGGCCGCGCCGGCGTTGTTGACGAGGATGCCGATACGGGCGTCGTCGCGCAGGCGGTTTTCAACGGTGCTCAGATCAGCGAGTTGGGTCAGGTCCGCCGGGATCACATCGACGGTGACGTCGTGTTCGCTGCGCAAGCGGGCTGCAAGTGTGTCCAGGCGTGCCTGGTCGCGGGCAACCAGAACCAGATCATGGCCGCGGCGCGCGAAGCGCTCGGCGTAGACCGCGCCAATGCCGGTGGAGGCGCCAGTGATCAGAACAGTAGGGCGAGTGCTCATGGGGGATCTCTCTTTCAGGATGTGAGAAACAGAACGCGCTCAGTTGGCGCTGACGCTTGATTCAGCCAGCGTCGGGTAGTCGATGTAGCCTGCCGCACCGCCGCCGTAGAGGGTGGCGGGATCGAACGCGGACAAGGGCGCGCCCTGCTTGAGGCGCTCCACCAGATCCGGATTGCCAATGAATGGGCGACCGAAGGCGATCAGGTCGGCCTGGTCTTCGGCGAGCTGCGAAGTCGCCAGGTCCAGGTCATAGCCGTTGTTGGCGATGTAGGTGTTTTTGAAGCGCTGGCGCAGTGCGCCGAAATCGAAGGGCGCCACGTCGCGCGGGCCACCGGTCGCGCCTTCGACCACATGCAGATAAACCACGCCGAGGGCATCGAGTTGCTCGGCGACGTAATCGAATTGCGCCTGCGGATCGCTGCTGGAGACGCCGTTGGCCGGCGACACCGGAGACAGGCGCACACCGGTGCGATTGGCGCCGATTTCATCAACGACGGCCGCCGTCACTTCAAGCAACAGACGCGCCCGGTTTTCAATCGAGCCGCCATAGGCGTCGGTTCGCAGATTGGCGCTGTCCCTGAGGAATTGATCGAGCAAATAGCCGTTCGCGCCGTGAATTTCCACGCCATCGAACCCGGCGGTAATCGCGTTTGCCGCAGCCTGGCGAAAATCGGAAACGATCCCCGGCAGTTCACTGGTCTCCAGCGCGCGCGGCGCCGAGACATCTTCAAAGCGATTGTTGACGAAGACTTTGGTGGCGGCGCGCAGCGCAGAAGGGGCCACGGGGGCGGCGCCGTTTTCCTGCAGATCAACGTGCGATACGCGGCCGACATGCCACAGCTGCAGAAAAATTTTTCCGCCCTTGGCATGGACTGCATCGGTCACCTGGCGCCAGCCGTCAATCTGCGCCGGCGTGTAGATTCCCGGGGTGTCCTGATAGCCCTGACCTTGTCGGGAAATCTGCGTGGCTTCACTGATCAGCAAGCCTGCGCTGGCGCGTTGGCTGTAATAGGTGGCCGCGAACTCGCTGGGTACGAAGCCTGCGCCTGCACGGTTGCGAGTCAGCGGTGCGAGGACGACGCGGTTCGACAGCGTCAGGTCGCCAAGTGTGTAAGGGGTGAACAGAGTCTGGTTACTCATCTGGTATTTCTTCCGTGCCCGTTGGTGGAGATCGGTGTGCGTGCAATTAGGATGATGATCGAAATCTAAACTGTCAACGGTTTTGATTATGACCAGCATCTATGTATGATTGGCGCCAGCATTCCCAATGAACACGAGGTACTGCACGTGCGAGTGACCAAGGCCCAGGCGCAGGCCAATCGAGAACACATCGTCGAGACCGCTTCCGAGCTGTTCCGTGAGCGTGGCTTTGACGGCGTCGGTGTGGCGGATCTCATGGCGGCTGCCGGTTTCACCCACGGTGGTTTTTACAAGCATTTCGGCTCCAAGGCCGACCTGATGGCTGAAGCCGCTTCCTGCAGTCTTGCCAAGTCGCTGACAGGTGCCGAAGCGCTCGACGTGCCTGGCTTCATCGATGTCTATGTGACGAGAGAACATCGCGACGGACGTGGCAGCGGTTGCACCATGGCCGCGCTGTGTGGCGACGCGGCGCGTCAATCGGATGAGGTGAAAACGACGTTTGCCGAAGGGATCGAGCGCACCCTGCAGACCCTCGGAGACAAATATCCGACCGGGCCGGACGCCGTGGCGGGCGAGGGGAGAAAGAAAATGATCGACCTGCTGTCGCGGGCTGTCGGCGCGATTGTGCTGTCGCGTGCCTGTCCGGATGATTCCGCGCTGGCTGACGAGATTCTTGAGGTGTGCCGCGCTGAAATGCTGGCTTCGTTGCCGGTTGACGAAGAGGTGGTCTGAGGCGGCGCTCGCTCAGTAAACCCAGCACAAAAACGCCCGTACAATCAGCGGCCAACCAACGGCCCGCCACTCAAAAAAAGCGCCGTCAAATCGCAGATTGACGGCGCCTCCTGCTCAGATCCAGACGTCGTTGTCAGCCGTGCGCTCGCCACCTTCGTGCCCGGTGTTACGCACACCCCGAGGCTCGATCATCATCAGGCGCGCTTCTCCCTCCGCTGCCGTCCGATGTTCGATCCCGCGCGGCACGACGTACAGCTCACCCGGTTCGACGTATACGCTGCCATGGGGCAGGTCGATCCGCAGCGTGCCCTCGATCACAATAAAGGCCTCATCGGTTTCCGGGTGAGAGTGCCAGATGAATTCACCTTCGATGCGAACCACTTTGAACTGGTAGTCATTCATTTCGGCGACCACACGGGGGCTCCACTGCTGATCGATCAGCGCGGATTTCTGCGCCAGATTGATGGCGTGCAGTGCTGGTACTTTGCTGGTATGTGGCATGACAAATCCTCTATCAGACAGAAGTCGTCAGCCTAGCGGAGGGGTTATTGGCGATGCTTGTACGATCCTGCAAGTTGCCTTTGCCCCAGGACGCGTTCCAGCCAACGCGATGGAGATACCCCATAAGTGCGGGTGAAGTGCCGGGTCATATGACTTTGGTCGTGAAAACCCGCAGCCAGTGCGGCATCCACCAGCGAGAATCGGTCAAGCAGCAGCGTGCGCAATATATCCAGGCAACGCAGGGTCACGAAGCGATAGGGGCTGGTGCCAAACAGCACTCTGAAGTCCCGAGAGAGGCTCCATCTTTCACGACCGCTGGCGCGCTCCAGCATTTCCAGCGTAATGCTCTGGTGCAGGTGAGCCATGATGAATTCCCTTGCGCGCTCGGCTGCCGGGTAATCGAGCAGTTTGCGCCCGCGAGGTTTGCCGGCCACGGCGCGCAGGGCCATAGCCAGATCAAACAGGGCGTCCTGTTCTTCCAGCGGATCAAGTGAGTAATCCATCGCCTGCACGAACGCTTCGCTGGCGCGATACAGGCGTGGGTCGCTGGACAGACCTCCGGCGATGAAGGGTAGCGGTTCACCCTTCAACACCTGCTGAATCAAAGCCGGATCGATATAGGCCATTCGATAGCGAAACCCCGCTTCGGTCCCGGCCATGCCATCGTGCAGTTCATCAGGATGCAGGAGCAAGGTGTTTCCCGGTAAGCCGTGGCGCAGGCTGCCCTTGTAGTGAAAGCTTTGCACGCCAGAGAGTGTGCGACCGATCGAGTAAGTATCGTGCCGATGTGTGTGGTAGCCATGGCCGCCAAACCGGGCTTCGATACGTTCTATCCGCCCCGGCTGTGTGCTGCGCACTACCCAATCGGAATCTGGATCTGGTCTGGACTGTTCCATGGTTTCACTGTCCTTGAGAGAAGCCTGCTGCGAGCGATGATAGCCAACCTGATCGAAAGCAGGGTGTCACCGTTGCCCTCGCGTATTTTGCGCCAGACGCTCACGCCAGTTGCCACCGTGCGTGCGTTGGCATTCTTCCTCGGAGTCGAAACGCACGTTGCGCTCTGAAGGGGACAGGTCGATATCGGCTTCCCTCAGCGCAGTGGCCGTCAGTTCGAAGAGGCGTGCCTTGGCGTCAGTCAGGGCGAGGTTTTTGTCGGCTTCGGTGTCGAACACCCAAATGACATTCAGGGTCGCCGCCAATGCGTTCAGGTCAGCGGTGTGAGTCAGCCAGGTGAAGCCCTGGATTTCAGCTTTTGCGGCTTCACATGCGTCGGTGAGCGTGGCAATCAAGCGCCGCTCGATCCGCGCCAGTTCTCGTTTTCCAGCAGGCATTGCAGATCCTTTGACGACAGTGGTGGTGTGGTCTCAATGTAATTGCTGAGGTTCACAAATTCTCATATCCAACCCGAATACCCTGTGGGAGCGAGCTTGCTCGCGGAAGCGGTAGGTCTGTTATGTCAGTGTTGACTGACTTGGCGCCTTCGCGAGCAAGCTCGCCCCCACAAAGGTTGCTGTGAACCGGGATGCCCCTGTCCAGCACAAATGTTTGTGGGAATGTGGCGTCAGTCCAGATCGCTGGCCTGATGTCGCTCCGCAACCTGACTGGCCTCGTCACCCCAGGTGCGATTGACGCGCTGGCCACGAATCACCGCAGGGCGTTGGGCGATGTCCTCTGCCCAGCGCTGCACGTGGGTGTATTCGTGGGCCGCTAGAAATTCGGCGGCCGCATACACGTTGTTGCGCACCAGTTGGCCGTACCACGGCCAGACCGCGATGTCGGCGATGGTGTAGCTGTCGCCGGCCAGATAGCGGCTCTCGCCAAGGCGCCGGTCAAGCACATCGAGCTGACGCTTGGCTTCCATGGTGAAGCGGTTGATCGGGTATTCGAGCTTCTCCGGCGCATACGCGTAGAAGTGCCCGAAGCCACCGCCCAGATAAGGTGCGGCGCCCATCTGCCAGAACAGCCAGTTCAGGGTTTCCGTGCGGCCGGCGGGATCTTTCGGCAGGAAGGCGCCGAATTTCTCTGCCAGATACAGCAGGATCGAACCGGATTCGAATACCCGAATCGGCGGCTGTGCGCTACGGTCGAGCAGCGCCGGAATCTTCGAGTTCGGATTGATCTCGACAAAACCGCTGGAGAACTGATCGCCCTCGTTGATGCGGATCAGCCACGCGTCGTACTCGGCCTCGGTGTGCCCCAGTGCGAGCAATTCTTCCAGCAGGATGGTCACCTTGACGCCATTGGGCGTCGCCAGTGAATACAACTGCAGCGGGTGTTTGCCCACTGGGAGGGTCTTTTCATGCGTCGGCCCGGCAATCGGGCGGTTGATGCTGGCGAAATGGCCGCCGGACGGGGCTTCGTGTTTCCAGACTTTGGGCGGTACGTAGGGCGCTTTACTCATGAAATGGGCCTCATGGTGAACTTGCCGAGAATGACCTGACGGGTATCAGACCAGACAGCATAAACGCTCTAGCTCAAGACTGCGCAACCCCCGGAATGATCAAACACGCCGCCAGACCCATCAACGCGATCCCGATGGCCTTGTCGAGGAGCCGCTGTTTTTCCAGCAGGCGCCGGCGTAACCGTTCGGTGGAGAAAAACAGCGCGACCAGGCTGAACCACAGCCAATGAATGACCGACATGAACAGGCCATAGGCGAAGTTCAACGTCAGCGAACTGCCTGGCTCCACCACCTGACTGTACGCCGCTACCACGAACAACATGGTTTTCGGATTCAGTGCATTGGTCAGAAATCCCGAGCAGAACACCTTCCAGGCACGGGGTGCCGAAGCGCTCGCCTCTGCAAATGTCAGAACAGATTTATTGGTAAAGGACTTGATGCCCAGATAGACCAGGTAGCCGGCACCCAGCAGCTTCATCATCCAGAACAACATGGGTGACTGAGTGATGATCAGCGCCACCCCGAACACCGTGTAGAACACATGAACCTGCACGCCACAGGCGATGCCCAGCGCAGCCAGCAAACCACTGCGCCGCCCGTAGGCATAACTGTTGCGAGTGACCATGGCAAAGTCCGGGCCGGGGCTGATCACCGCCAGAACAGTGATGGCGATTACCAGAAACAATTCATTCATCCATACGCTCCATCGCGTTATTTGCGCTACTTGAATTCACAGATACAGCGCCTGCAGCATCGCCGCCAACAGCGTGGATGGAATTAACAGGCCCTGAGTGGCGACATGATGGAGAAGTGTCTTTGGCAAAAAAAACGATTTATAGTCGCGAAAATCTGTGAGAAATCATCGTCTATATGAACCTGCCTCCGCTGGCTGCCTTTCGCTTCTTCAACACCGCCGCCCAGACCCAGAGTTTCGTCAAGGCCGCTGAGTTGCTGCACGTCACCCACGGCGCGGTCAGCCGCCAGGTGCGCTTGCTGGAGGAGGCGATCGGGGTCGAATTGTTCGAGCGGCGTAACCGCGCGATTTTTCTCAATCACGCGGGACGCTTGCTGTTCAACGTCACCGCGCCGATGTTCGAGCAATTGCAGAACACGGTTTATCGCCTGCAGCGTGAAGTCCACGACGATGTGCTGGTGGTGTCCTGCGAGCCAACCATCGCCATGAAGTGGTTGATCCCGCGCTTGCCTGACTTCCACAGCGCACACCCACAGTTGCAGGTGCAATTGCTGACGGCCGGCGGACCGATCGACTTCGCTCGTTCAGGCGTGGATCTGGCGATCCGCCGCGACGATTTCCATTGGGACGAGACCGTGCACGCCGTGACTGTTTGCGAGGAGTGGATCGGTCCGGTTTGCGTGCCGTCCAGTCGTCCTGACGGCGAGCATTTGCGCGGCGCCTGCCTGCTGCACAGCAAGACGCGCCCGCAGGCGTGGGACAACTGGATGCGACAGACCCGGATCAGCGCGGCAGGGGGCAGTCGGGTCGATTACGAGCATTTCTACCTGTGCATTCAGGCCGCGCTGGCCGGGCTGGGCGTCGGTATGGCGTCGTTTCTGATGGTGCAGGACGAACTCAAGTCCGGCCAGTTGATCGCGCCGTTCGGCTTCGTTCGCGACGGTTCGAGTTATTGCCTGCTGTCACCGCGACCCTTCGAACAGAGCGCCAATGCCATGCTTTTTCGCGAGTGGATTAGCCAGCAGATGAGTGCGTGCAGTCAATGGTTTGGGGGTGATCTGCAGCCTTGAAAGTGCAAGAGCTGCTGTGGATCAACCAGCTTGCACTGGCCAGCGCCTATTCAAGTGCTCCGTCAAATAATCCATGAAGGCTCTGACCTTCGGCGTCATCGCCGCACGTTCCTGCACGCATGCATAGATGTCCATCGGTTCGACATGCCCGTGGGTTTCACCCGGAAGATCTTCGAACAGTTGCACCAGTTGACCGCTCTCGAGATAGGGCGCAGCGACGAATTCGGCCAGGCGCGTGACACCTGCGCCGTTGACTGCCATTTGCGCCAAGGCATCGATGTCGTCGCTGATGGCGGTGGCGTTGATCGGGGCGTCGTAGCGTTGGCCGTCGCGGATGAGGCCCCAGCGCAGAAAGCGTCCATCCAGTGGATAGCGAAACGCGAGGCAGGCGTGGTGTTGCAGCTCTTGCGGTGATTGCGGCACCCCGGCGCGCGCAAGGTAGGCGGGAGCGGCGCAGAAGATGAACGGCAGGGAAACAATCCGGCGCGCGACGATGCCGTCTTCCAGTTGCGGCTTGATCCGCAGGCTCAGGTCGATGCCGTCCTGGATGTGGTTGATTTTGCCGTTGGTGGTCGACAGCTCGACCAGCAGGCGTGGATGCAGCGCGGCGAAACTGGCGAGTAACGGCGCCAGGACGTGGCGGCCGAATGCACTGGTGGAGGCGATGCTCAAACGCCCTTGCAGTTCGCTTTCATCGCCGACGATCGCACTTTGCGCCGACTCCAGATCAGCCGCGATGCGTCGGACCTTTTCGTAATACAGCGCACCATTTTCGGTGAGGGCCATGCTGCGGGTGGTGCGTTGCAGCAGGCGAACGCCGAGGTGCGTTTCGAGGCGACTGAGGGTCTGGCTCACCGCGGCCGCACTGACGCCCAGGGTCTTGGCGGCGCCGACGATGGAGCCTGCTTCGACCACTTTGATAAAACTGGCAATCGCCGCCAACAGATTCATCCGTGTCCCGCCGCGTGGGTTTGATTCGTAAGTTGTGCTTTATAAAGTACCTGTGGCGGGCCGTCTAGTTGAGGGCAGGGGGCTTTGCTAAGGTGCCGGCTCCCTGTCAATGGATGGAAAAGCCATATGAATCAAAGAACCACTACCGAGGCCTTGTATCCCACCCGGCGCAAGCTGTCGCCGCGTGCAACGCCGTACGTGTTTGCGTTGTACATGGCGACGATCATGGCGTTCCTGATGTCGCTGGTGATCACCGCCGCCAATTCCGGGATTGATAACGACTACCTGAGTAATGCCTTGCACGCCTACAAGCTGGCGATGCCGGTGGCTTTCCTTTGCATCCTCGTGGTGCGGCCGATCGTGATCAAACTGGTGGCGATGACGGTGCACCCGCATCGTTGATGAGCCCCGATCTTTTGATCTTCAAAAACAACAGCAAAAGATCGCAGCCTGCGGCAGCTCCTGCAGGGAGCGGCTCGGCAACGCCGTCGGGTAAAAACAATCGAAACTTCGCGCGCTCCCAAGCTGTCCAGACCCATGTACTGCCCGGCGGATATCTCGCCGGGCAGGCTTCATGCACAGGTGACAGGCGAGGAACGAGATGACGACGACAGTGGGAGATTTTCTGGTTGAGCGGCTCAGCCAATGGGGCGTCACGCGGATTTTTGGTTATCCGGGAGACGGCATCAACGGCGTGTTCGGCGCGCTCGCCCGAGCCAATGGCAAGATCGAATTCGTTCAGGCGCGACACGAAGAAATGGCCGCTTTCATGGCCTCGGCCCACGCCAAGTTCACGGGCGAGTTGGGCGTGTGCATCGCCACTTCGGGACCGGGTGCTTCGCACCTGATCACCGGGTTATACGACGCACGCATGGATCATCAACCGGTGCTGGCGATTGTCGGCCAGCAGGCGCGGACGGCGCTTGGCAGTCATTACCAGCAGGAGCTGGACCTGGTCTCGATGTTCAAGGATGTGGCCGGGGCGTTTGTGCAGCAGGCGTCGGCGCCGTCGCAGGTTCGGCATTTGCTCGACCGCGCCGTGCGTACGGCGGTTGGCGAGCGGCGGGTGACGGCGATCATCCTGCCCAATGATTTGCAGGATCTTGAGTATGAGCCACCGGCGCGGGCGCATGGCACCGCGCATTCCGGCGTCGGTTACACCAAGCCGAAAGTGCTGCCCTACGAGGCCGATCTGCAGCGCGCCGCTGATGTGCTGAACAGCGGTGAAAAAGTCGCGATTCTGGTGGGCGCCGGCGCACTGCAGGCAACGGATGAAGTGATCGCCATTGCGGAAAAACTCGGTGCCGGGGTCGCCAAGGCGTTACTCGGCAAGGCTGCGCTGCCGGACGATTTGCCGTGGGTCACCGGTAGCATCGGCCTGCTGGGCACCGAACCGAGCTACAAGATGATGCACGAGTGCGACACCTTGCTGATGATCGGCTCGGGTTTCCCCTATGCCGAGTTCCTGCCCAAGGAAGGTCAGGCGCGTGGCGTGCAGATCGATCTGCAGCCAGACATGCTCAGCCTGCGTTATCCGATGGAGGTCAATCTGGTCGGCGACTCCGCCGAAACCCTTGCTGCACTGCTGCCGTTGCTCGAACAGAAAACTTCGCACAAATGGCGCAAGAAAATCGAAGGCTGGCGCAGTACCTGGGAGAAGACCCTGGAAAAACGCGCGATGTCCAAAGCCGATCCGATCAATCCGCAGCGGGTGGTGTATGAACTGTCACCGCGCCTGCCGGATCAAGCGATCATCACCAGCGATTCGGGTTCCTGCGCCAACTGGTACGCCCGAGACCTGAAGATTCGCCGGGGCATGCAGTGTTCGCTGTCCGGTGGCCTGGCCTCGATGGGCGCTGCCGTGCCATATGCGATCGCCGCCAAGTTCGCCCATCCCGAGCGCGCGGTGATTGCGCTGGTGGGTGACGGCGCGATGCAGATGAACAACATGGCGGAGCTGATCACCGTCGCCAAATACTGGCGCCAGTGGAGCAGCCCGAAGTGGATCTGTGCGGTGTTCAACAACGAGGATCTGAATCAGGTCACCTGGGAGCAGCGGGTGATGGAGGGCGATCCGAAGTTCGAAGCCTCGCAAAGCATTCCCGACGTGCCGTATCACCTGTTCGCCATTTCCATCGGCCTGAAGGGGATTTTCGTCGACCGCGACGAGGACGTCGCTGCCGCCTGGGAGCAGGCGCTGGCCTCGGACGTGCCGGTGCTGATCGAGTTCAAAACCGATCCCAACGTGCCGCCGTTGCCGCCGCACATCAAGCTCGAACAGGCAAAAAAATTCGCCACCACTTTGCTCAAGGGTGACCCCGACGAAGCGGGCGTGATTGTGCAAGCCGCCAAGCAGGTGCTGGCCAGCGTCCTGCCCGGCAAAAAATAACCCCATGTAGGAGCTGCCGCAGGCTGCGATCTTTTGACTTTGATTTTTTAAAACAAGATCAAAAGATCGCAGCCTGCGGCAGCTCCTACAGAGGTTCGTGAAAAATATCCAATGAGCAAAACCGTCAGCGCCCAAGATCTGCACATCAGCCTTGATCCGTTAAGCGAGGAGGGGTTGTTCAAATGGTTGCTCGCCAGTTTCCTGATGGGCAAGCGCATTCAGGCCGGCATTGCCGCCGAGGCCTATCGAGTGATTGCCGAGCGGCATCAGCGCGATACGCTGCGCAAACTCGCCCATTGCACGCATCGACAATTGGTCGGCATGCTCGGTGAGGCGCATTACGTGCGTTACGACGAAACCACGGCCACGCGGCTGCTGGCCCTGGCGGCGCGGCTCAATGATGAGTACGCCGGCAAGGTCGGCAACATCGTCAAGGCCTGCGTCGATCGTGCCGAGTTCGAACAGCGCCTGATGGCGTTTGACGGGATTGGTCCGAAGACCGTGGAGATTTTCATGCGTGAAGCGGCGAGGGTGCTTTTTTGATGTTCATCGGTTGCGCAGGCTGGAGTCTGGGGCGTGAGTATTGGCCGCAGTTTCCGGCCGAGGGCACGCATCTTCAACGTTATGCCGCGCAGTTCAACTGTGTGGAAATCAACAGCTCGTTCTATCGCCCGCATCGGCGTCAGACCTATGCGCGCTGGGCGGACTCGGTGCCGCCGGGCTTTCGTTTTTCGGTGAAGATGCCAAAGCAGATCACTCATGAGTTGCGTCTGCAGAACTGTGATCAGGCGCTGGATGAGTTTCTCGGGCAGTGCGAGGGTCTGGCCGATCGGCTGGAGTGTTTGCTGGTGCAACTACCGCCGTCGCTGGTGTTTGAGCCGGCAAGTGCAGAGGCGTTTTTCGTAGCGTTGCGCCAACGCTTCGCCGGTGCCGTGGTGCTTGAGCCACGGCATGAGTCGTGGGTGGCGGCGCCGATGCTGCAGGCGTATCGGATTTCCCAGGTCGTGGTCGATCCGTCGCGGATCAGCACCGATGGTTCGGCGCAGGGCTGGGCGGATGTGCGTTATTGGCGGCTGCACGGTTCGCCACGCATTTACCACAGCGCCTACGATGAGCGCTATCTGCAAGCGCTGGCAGAGCAAATGAAAGTCGCGGCAGCAGAGGGTGCCGCGGCCTGGTGCATCTTCGACAACACTGCCAGTGGTGCCGCGCTGGGTAACGCGTTGGCACTGGCAGCGTTGATGGCAGATTGAAGCAGGCGGACAACTACTCTTAGAAGGTTGTCGCGCCGACGAACATCAGCGGTTCAGGAAACCCAGCAGGTCTTCGTTGAGCGCTTCGGTGTGCGTTACGGCAAAACCGTGGGGGGCGCCGGCATAGACTTTCAGCTCGGCGCCCTTGATCAGCGCGGCGGCTTGCTTGCCGGTGGTTTCGAACGGCACGATCTGATCGCCGTCACCGTGGATCACCAGGGTCGGCACGTCGATCTTCGCCATGTCTGGACGGAAGTCGGTTTGCGAGAATGCGGTGACGCAATCCACGGTGCCTTTCAGCGAGGCGAGCAGGGCGACGTTCAGGGTTTGCGTGAGCACGCCGTCGGAGACTTTCTGGCCCTGATTGGTGCCGTAGAACGGCGCGGCGAAATCAGCGATGAATTGCGCGCGATCCTTGAGCAGACCGGCCTTGATCCCGTCGAACACCGAGGTGTCGACGCCCTGCGGGTAGTCGGCTTTCTTGCCGAACAGTGGCGTCACTGCACCGAGCAGTACCAGCCCGGCAACGCGCTCGCTGCCGTGGCGGGCGATGTAGCGGCTGACGTCGCCGCCGCCCATGGAGAAGCCGACCAGCGTCACGTCGCGCAGGTCGAGGTGGTTGATCAGTTGCGCGATGTCATCGGCAAAGGTGTCGTAGTCGTAGCCGGTCCACGGTTGATCGGAGCGCCCGAAACCACGGCGGTCGAAGGCAATCGTGCGGTAGCCGCGACTGCTCAGGTATTCCATCTGGTATTCCCACATGTCGGCATCCAGCGGCCAGCCATGGCTGAATAACACGGGTTTGCCGCTGCCCCAGTCCTTGAAATAGATCTGTGTGCCGTCATCGGTAGTGAATGTGCTCATGGGAACTCCTTGCTGTGGGCGATCGTTCGGAAGGCCGGATGCCGCAATGGCCGCCCATCACTATCGGCGCAAATCGCGGCTGTCACTTGTACGCAAGTGCTCAATTGCCATGGCGGGTGGCGTGGTTCTTTTCCAGCGTCACAGTTGTAAGATGCAACCACACGCTGGATTTGATGGAGAAACACCCTGTGAAGCGCAAAAGTCTGCACGGCAACGCCTGCCCGGTCGCCCGTACGCTGGACCTGATCGGCGATTGGTGGTCGCTGCTGATCATCCGCGATGCGCTGGAGGGCATCCGCCGCTTCAGTGATTTTCAGAAGAATCTGGATATCGCCAAGAATATGCTCAGCGCTCGGCTCAAGAGCCTGGTAGAGCAGGGGATCCTGCAAACCGTGCCGGCCGCCGATGGCGGTGCCTATAAGGAATACGTGCTGACCGAACGCGGCAAGGCCTTGCAGACGGTGATCGTCGCGCTGTCGCAGTGGGGCGGGGAGCACCTGTATGCGCCGGGTGAGCCGGGTTCGGTGATGGTTGATGCGCAGCAGCGGCAGCCGATCAGGAAACTGAAATTGCGTTCAGCGGATGGCCGCTTACTGGCACCTCAGGACGTGGCGACGAAGTTGGGCGTTGCGCACTGACCCAAGGATTCCCCTCGGAAAACCGCAGCCGCATCGATTGTTCAATCCCTGTTACAAACCCGACAAAAGGTTGAAACGATTGTTTGACGTCAAAATGATGGCCATCTAATATCGCGCCACTATTTTGATGTCATTCCGTATCGAGGGATCGAACATGTACCCACCCGCCCTCGCGGCGAGGTTGTGCGCAGCTTTGCTGTGCCTGTCTCCACTCCAGATTGCCTTCGCTGCACCCACTCCCGGTGAAACCGACCTGATCCGCGATCGCCAGAATCGCTTGCTCGAAGAGCAGCAGCGGCGTCTTGAAGACCTGAAAAATCTGCCCGGCAAAGAGGCCGGTCCGGCGCAACCAGCGGCGCCCACCGACACCCGTTGTTTCCCGATCAAGGACATCGAACTCAAGGGCGCCGACAGTCTGTCCGACAGCGACAAAACCCGCCTGCTCAAGCCCTACATCGACCAGTGCCTCGGGGTGCCGCAACTCAACGAGTTGCTCAAGGTCATCACCGACCATTACATCGAGAAAGGCCTGGTCACCAGCCGCGCCTACCTGCCGCAGCAGGATCTGTCTGGCGGGCATCTGAAAGTGCTGGTGGTCGAAGGCAAGCTCGAAGGCATTAAAGGCGCCGAGAACAGCAAGCTTTCGGAGCGTGAGCTGGCGATGGCCTTTCCCGGCAAGTCCGGCGATCTGGTCAACCTGCGCGAGATCGAGCAGATGGTCGATCAGCTCAATCGCCTGCCGTCCAATCAGGCCAAGATGGAGCTGGCGCCGGGCAAAAACGTCGGCGGCAGTGAAGTGCTGGTCACCAACACGCCGCAGAAACCATGGCGTGCCGGACTGTCGCGCAGCAACGACGGCCAGCGCAGCACCGGCGAACAGCAGTGGGGCACCACCTTCGATTGGGACAGTCCGCTGGGCCTGGCCGATCAGTTGAGCCTGCGCGGTGGTCACGATGCAATGACCGATCACCAGCACACCTCCAGCAACGCCATGCTCAATTACAACCTGCCGTGGGGCTGGTGGAACTTCAGCTACACCTACAGCCAGAGCGACTACCGCTCGCAGATCGCCGCCAACGGCTACAACTTCAAGCAGACCGGCGACAGCGAAAACCATCAATTGCGCGCCGAGCGAGTGATCCATCGCGACTCGGTGAGCAAGACTTCGCTCAGCGCCGGGCTGTCCTACCTGCGCACCAACAACTACATCGAAGACAGCAAGCTCAAGCTGAGCAGCAACCGTATCAGCGAAGCGCAGTTCGGCTTCAACCACGGTCGCCGCATCGGCAGCGCCTTCGTCAACTTCGACGCCGGCATGCAGGAAGGCATCGGCGCGTTCGATGCGCAGGGCAGCCACGATCCAGGCCCCGGCGAGCCCGACGCACGCTACCGCAAATACACCGCGACTCTGAGCTACCTGCAGCCGTTCAAGGTATGGGGCGAATCCTTCAGCTTCAGCAGCCTGATGACCGGCCAGCGCAGCGAAGACGTGCTGTTCAGTCCGCAGCGCACCAGCCTTGGCGGGTCAGCGTCGATCCGTGGCTACAAGGATCAGTCGTTGTCCGGCGACAGCGGCGGCTACTGGCGCAACGATCTGCGCTGGAGCCGACCGGTCACGGCCGAATGGCTGCGCCCGGTGTTCGCTGAATACGGCACCAGCCTCGGTTACGACCAAGGCGTGATTCGCGGCGACCGTTACAACGGTGATCAGCACGGACGCATGTCGAGCAACTCGCTGGAACTGTTCGCCCGCGGTGAGCATGTGGCCGCCAGCGTGACCTTTGCGCATTCCCTCGAACGCCCGGACGTGCTGACCGAGCGTGAAGCGCCGATCTATTTCCGCCTCGACTTTTTCATCTAATTCAAATTCTTCGAGACCATCGACATGGATGTTCGTCAGTTCGCCTTCCTTGCAGGCCAGCCTTCTGCGGCCGTAAAAAACCGTGAGTCGTTTCTGGGCATGCCCAAGCGCGGGCTGGCGTTCCTGCTGGCGAACGTGATGTTCTGGCAACCGATGTGGGCGCAGGCCGACGGCATTGTCGTGGCCAACCCGAACACCGCGCTGGACCGGGCCGGCAATGGCGTGCCGATCATCAACATCGCCACGCCCAACGGCAGCGGGCTGTCGCATAACCAGTTCCACGATTACAACGTCGGCGCGCAGGGTGTCATCCTCAACAACGGCTCGGCGCAGACCTCGAACACCCAGTTGGCCGGGCACATCATTGGCAACCCGAACCTGAAAAACAGCGGTTCGGCGCAAGCCATTCTCAACGAAGTCATCAGCGGCAACCCGAGCCAGTTGCGCGGTTACACCGAAGTGGCGGGGCAGTCGGCGCGCGTGATAGTCGCCAACCCGTATGGCATCACCTGTAATGGCTGCGGCTTCATCAACGCACCGCGCGTGACGCTGACTACCGGTAAGCCGGTGCTGGATGGCGCGGGCCGGCTGGATCGTTTTCAGGTTGATCAGGGTTCTGTGGCGATCGAAGGCGCAGGCCTCAACGCCAATAACGTCGACCGCTTCGAAATCATCACCCGTAGCGCGAAGATCAACGCCGAAATTCAGGCGCAGAATCTGACGATTGTTGCCGGGCGCAACGACGTCAACGCACAAACCCTGAATGCCACGGCCCGTGCCGATGACGGCAGCACCAAACCGCAACTGGCGATTGACTCCTCGGCGCTGGGCGGGATGTATGCCGGGGCGATCAAACTGGTTGGCACCGAGGCCGGGGTCGGCGTGAAGCTCGACGGTAAACTGATCGCCAGCGGTGGCGATATTCAGCTTGATGCCAATGGTCAATTGAGCCTGGTTGATACCTCGGCGACCGGTGCGGTCAACGTCAAGGCGGCCAGTCTCGATGCGCGCGGGCCGGTGTATGCCGGAACGACATTGAACGTGCAAACCCAAGGCAATCTGACCAACCACCAGACCCTGGCTGCCCGCGACAGTATCAACCTCAGTGCCGGTGGTCAGCTGACCAACGCCGGAGTCATCGAGGCCGGGGTCAACGCCGACGGCAACCGTAACGCCAACGGTGATCTGAGCCTGAGTGCGCAAAACCTCGACAACACTGGCAAAAGCCTCATCGCCGGCCGCAATCTCACCGTCAGCGCCGCGCAAACCCTGAGCAACCAGGGCGGTACGCTCAGCGGACAAACCACGGCGATCACGGCGGGCACGCTGGACAACCGCAACAGCGGCCGCGTGCTCGGTAATGCGACGCTGAACGTCACCGCCAATCAGCTATTCAACACTCAAGGGGTGATCCATAGCTCGGGCCATCTGACCGGTAGTTTCGGTCAACTGGACAACAGCAACGGCGAGTTTTCCAGCAGCGGCGTCACCCGGCTCAACGCGGCAACGGTGAACAACCGCAGCGGTCAGATCCTCGGCGATCTGGGGCTGAATATCGACCTCAGCGGCGCGCTGGACAACCGTGACGGCGTGCTCGGCTCCGGCCAGTTGGTGAGTCTGCAGGCGGCCAGCCTGGATAACCGCGATGGCGGTGTGCTCGTCAGCGACGGTAGCCTGACCGTGCGTCTGCGCGGCGCACTCGACAACCGCAACAAAGGCGAGATCACCGCCAAGGGCGCCATCGATGCGCAAGCCGGCAGCCTCGACAACCGCGACGGCAAAGTCATCGGCAAAACCACACTGGCACTGCGCAGCGATACGTCAGACAACCGCACAGGCGTGATCCAGGCTGATCAGCAACTGACGCTCAACGTCGATCGTCTGGACAACCGCGACAAGGGCCAGATCACCGGCAAGTCCGGTATCGCTTACGCCGGTACACGTCTGGACAACAGCGGCGGACTCATCAGTGCGGTCGGTCCGGTGAGCCTCAACGCGGGCGAAGTGCAAAACGCCGCAGGTCGGATCTCCAGCCAAGGTGATCTGACTGCGGCCATCGGGTTGCTGCAACAGCAGGGTGGTGCGCTGGTCGCTCAGGGCAATCTGAGCCTGACCGGCAAGACGCTCGACAACCGCAATGGCGGTCTGGTCGGCACCACAAAAGCGCTGACCCTGACAGTCGACGACATCGACAACCGCAACGGCGAAATCTCCAGCAGTCTGCTGTTGAACATCAAGGGCCAGCGCCTGGACAACAGCGACAGCGGCAAGCTGCTGGCCGGCACCGACCTGGGCCTCGCCGTGGCGAAACTGATCAACCTGAATCAAGGCCTGATCAGCGCCAAGGGCGCAACCACGCTGACCGGCAGCAGCCTGGATAACAGCGGCGGTCGCTTCAACAGTCTCAACGGTCTGGTGATTACCCTCGACGATGCCTTGATCAACGCGCAGGGCACTATCAGCAGCGAGGGCACGCTGACGGCCAATCTTGGCCGGTTCGACAACAGCGCCGGTGGCCTGAGCACAGCCGGCGTATTGTCGGTAACCAGTCGTGGCGCGGTGCTCAATCGGGCGGGTTCGATCAACACCGACAGCTCCTTGACCCTGACCAGCGCCAGCCTCGATAACAGCCAGAAAGGTTTGATCAGCGCCAAAGGCGCCAGTCATGTCGATACCGGTGATTTCGATAACAGCCTGGGCGGCAAACTCACCAGTGAAGCGTCTCTGACGCTCAAGGCCGCTCAGGTCAACAACGCCACTGGCCGGATTGCCAGCCAGCAAGCGTTGAACGTATCGGTCACCGGGCTGGATCAGCAGGGCGGCGAACTGTTCAGCAAATCCGACCTGACCCTTGATTTGAACCACGGCCAATTGAACAACCAGAACGGTTTGATCAACGCGCCCGGCACCCTGCTGCTGAAAAACCTCAATGGCGTGAACAACCACAGCGGCGAGATCTCCAGCCAGCAAGCATTCACCCTCGCCGCCAATGACCTGGATAACAGCAACGGCAAGCTGATCAGCCAGCAAGGGCTGACGCTGCGCATTGCTCAAGCCTTGAATAACCTCAAAGGTGTTATTTCTGCGGCGGCACTCGACAGCCATTCTGTCAGCCTCGAGAACCAGGATGGCTTGATCAGCAGTCGTGGCCCCCTGGTGCTGACCACCGACAAGACCTTGAACAACCAGTCCGGCACACTCATCGCCGACGGTGAACTGACGCTGACCGCTGATACGCTGATCAACCAGCAGGGCAGTATTGCCGGCAAGTCCGATGCCAGTGTTCAGGTCAAAAACCTGAACAACCAGAACGGTAAACTGATCGCCACCGGTATGCTCAAACTGAGCGCCGAGACCCTCGACAACCGCCAGGGTGGCTTGCTCGGTTCGACCAAAGCCATGACCCTGACGGTCGATGAGCTGGACAACCGTGGCGGCGAAATCTCCACCAACAGCGACCTGCTGCTGACCGGTAAAAAACTTGATAATGGCGATGGCGGCAAGGTCTTCACCAGCCAGGCACTGACGCTCACGGTCGATCAGTTGCTCAACCGCAACAAAGGCCTGATCGATACGGGCACGCTGCTGAAGCTGCAAGGTCGTACGCTGGACAACAGCGGCGGTGAATTGCTCAGCCAGCAGGACATGCTGCTGAACCTCAGCGGCGACTTCACCAACCACCTCGGCAAAGTCAGCAGCGAAGGCGCGCTGACCGTCAATACTGCGCAACTGAGCAATACCGGTGGCAGCCTGTCCAACGCTGCAGATCTCACTCTCGACAGCACTGGCAAAGTCGATAACCAGGGCGGACGGATCGTCACCGATGGCGCCCTCGTGCTGAATAGTACCGGCCTGGATAACCGGCAGAAGGGCATCGTCAGCGGCAAAGGCGCGGTCACGGTCACGACCGGTGACTTCGATAACAGCAGCGGTTCGCTGAGCAGCGCCGACACGCTCGATCTCGTCGCCGGCCAGGTAACCAACAGCGATGCCGGCAGTATCGGCAGCCAGGGCGCACTGACCGCGTCGGTGACAGGCTTCGATCAACAGGGCGGCAAGCTGCTCAGCAACACGCGCCTGAGCCTGGACCTGAACCACGGCCAGTTGAACAACATCAACGGCGTGATCAGCGCGCCCGGCACTCTGCTGCTCAAGCAACTCAACGGCGTCAACAACCAGGGCGGCACGATCTCCAGCACTGAAGCGTTCACCTTGACCGCGCAAAGCCTGGACAACAGCAACGGCAAACTCCTGAGCAATCAGGGCTTGACCCTGCGCATTGCCAACGCGCTGGACAACGTCAAGGGCCTGATCGGCGCGGCGTCGATTGATGCGCGGGCAGGCAGCCTGAACAACAGTGGTGGCAGCCTGGTCAGCCGTGGCGATCTTGAACTCACGGTCGATGGCCTGCTGCGCAACGATGCCAGCGGCCTGATCAGTGCCGCGCAGGCGCTGAACATCGGCAGTGCCGATCTGAACAACCAGAGCGGCACGCTACTGGGTGTCAGCGCGGTCACGCTCAATGCGATGGCGCTGAACAACCGTGACAGTGGTTTGATCAACAGCAAGGGCGATCTGAAGCTGACCGCGACCAGTCTCGACTCCAGCAATGGCGGTGAAGTCTCCGCCGCGCGTGACATCGATCTGACCCTGACTTCGTTGACCCAGAACGGCGGCCGCCTGTTGGGCGACCAAGCCGTCACGCTGGACCTGGCCAACGGTGACCTCGATAACCAGAACGGCCTGCTCACCGCCAAAGGCCCGCTGACCCTCAAGCGTCTGCGCGACCTGAACAACCAGCGCGGTGAGATCTCCAGCAACCTGGGTTTCGACGTCATCGCTCGTGCCGTGAATAACAACGCCGGCAAGTTGATCAGCGGCGAAAAACTCTTGCTGCGTGGCACCTCGATCACCAACCAGAAAGGCTTGCTGTCCGGCTGGCAAGGGTTGAGCGTCAGCGGAGACAGCCTCGACAACCGCGACAGCGGCACACTCTCGAGCAAGCTCGGTGATGTCGCGGTCGAGCTCAAAGACGCGTTGCTCAACAGCGGTGCCGGTGCGCTGGTCGCCGAAGGCAGCCTGACCGTCAAGGCCGGCAGCCTCGATAACAGCAACAAAGGTATTTTGAGCAGCGGAGCAGGGCAGGTCCTCACGCTGAACGGGGCGCTGACCAACGTCGGCGGCGCGATCAATGCGCAGCAGGCGATCACCGCCACGGTTTCGCGACTGGACAACAGTGGTGGCCAGATCGCCAGCAACGACGCGATCACCCTCAACCTCAGCGGCGACCTCAACAACAACGGTGGCCGACTGGCTGGCGCGGGCCCCGTGCTGATCAAGGGCGTGACTGATCTGAGCAACCAGAACGGCCAACTCGCCAGCCAGAAGAATCTGAACCTGTCGAGCGGCACGCTGGACAACAGCAACAAGGGCACCATCGCCGCCAATGATCTGCTACAGATTACCGCCAACGGCGCAGTGCGCAACAACGCTGACGGTTTGATCTACAGCCAGAACTCCGCGCTGCAACTGAAGGCGGCGAGCCTGAACAACGGCAAGGGTGCGCTGCAAAGCGAAAACGGCCTGACCCTGGATATCAGCGGCGACCTCGACAACCAGAGCGGCAAGGTCATCGCACAAAACGGTGATGTGAGCATCAACGCCGCCAATATCGATAACCGTGGCGGGACTCTGTCCAGCATCAAGGGCGCGCTCGAAGCGCGCACGGTAGGTGTGCTGCGCAATGGCTACGACCTCAACAACAACCGTCAGGGCGGCATCATTCAGGCACAGGGTCTGAAGCTGTCGGCACTGGCCGGGCTGGACAACAACGGCGGACGCATCTCCGCGCAAGCGACAGACGCGAACATCACCACGGCCGGATTCAATAACCGCAACGGTGTGCTTTATGCCAAAGGTCTGGTGAGCGTCAGCGGCACCAACCTGGACAACGGTGCCGGGCAAATTGCCGGTGAGCGCATCGACTTCGGCCTCAGCGGCGCACTGAGCAACGTTGCGGGTGTCATTGAAAGCAACACGCAACTCGCCGTCAGGGCGGCCAACGTCAACAACCAGAATGGTCGTCTGCGTTCGCTGGGCAACTGGGGCAAGACCGACTTCCAGATCGGCGGCCAACTCGACAACCGTAACGGCGTGCTGGAAACCGCCAACACCGACATGACCGTCAACGTCGGCAGCTTCCTCAATGACGGCGGGCAACTCAACCACGTCGGCCGCGGCAAGTTCGAGATCTCCACGGCCAATGTGATCGGTGCGGGGGGCAGCATCACCACCGGTGGGCTGCTGGAACTCAATGCTGATACCTGGAACAACAGCAGTGTCATCCAGGCTGGACGTTTGAACGTCAATGTTCGGCAGTTCAGCCAGACTGCCAGTGGACAGTTGCTCGCATCTGAGTCGCTGCAGGCGCGCGGTGGTAATTGGATAAATAATGGTTTGATCGCCAGTGATGGCGTCATCGATATGCAACTGGGCGGTAGTTATAGCGGCAATGGACGCCTGTCGAGCGTCGGCGGAATTAATCTCACAGCAGCACAATTGACGCTCGATTCTGTTTCCAGTATCGCCAGTGGTGGCGATATGCAGATCAAGATTGGCGGCTTGCTCAACAACGCCGGACGTCTGACATCCAACGCAGATCTTACCGTTGAAGCCGGCAGCCTCAACAATACAGGCACCTTGGGCGGCGCTCAGTCGGTAACGATCAAGACGCCGAACCTGGTGAATGATCGTGGCCTGATTTTCAGTGGTGAGAACACCAACCTTGAGGTCACTAGCCTCACTAATAGCTACGGTGACTTCTACAGTTTGGGCGACCTGACTATCAAGGGTTACGGAGGTGTAGAGCGGGCCAATATTCTGGAAAACATTTCCGGGACTATGGAAAGCGTTGGCAACATGTCGATCAACGCCGCGACACTGAACAACCGTGGAGAAAAGTTTGAAGTATCGCGAAAGTTGGTCTCCGGGTTCATTGCAACCAAGTGTAATGACTGCAGCGGTGATACCTATTACGTCGACTTTGGCCTGAAAGAAATTTACGAAGGGGGCGTGTCCGATCAGTCTCCCGGCGCGAAATTGACGTCCGGTGGGAACTTTACTTTCAACGGTGGAGACTTCCTCAACAGTCGCAGTGAAGTGGTGGCTGCTCGTGACATCACCGTCAATGCTGCCAACTTCAGCAACGTCGGTGCTTCCGCCGGCACTATCGAGCGCACGCGGATCTACAAGATGCCGGGCATTACTGACGGCACGTATTCACGCTTCATGCGTGGGGATGTCTGGGAGTACAACCAGCGCAATGATAATGGACCGCTGACGTTCCACTACATGGATGATGCCGGGCAGTTCCGTACTGGCAAGCATGCGAAGGAAACGTTTTTCCGCAAGGGGAGCGAAGAGGTACGCGATATTCTGGTCGATGCGGAAACCGGCCAGAAACTCATGAAGTACGGTGCCTATCAGCATCCGGCCACGGGTCAGAAATCAGAATACGACCCGAACAATTTGCTTTCGATTCCAGCCGCTCTTGCCAATTTGACGCCGGAAAGTGACATCGAAATTTCCCGTGATGGCGGGGCTGTGCAGAGCGCTGTGGTGCAGGCGGGGGGCAAGGTGAATATCACCGCGTCCCAGAACCTGACCAACAGCGTTATCCATCAAGACTACGGCTTCAGTGCAGGAGTCGACCGTCGCCAAAACACACAAGGCGGTGGTACAGGTAAACCGTTGCTGGTGCACCTTAACAGCCAACTGCCGCCGGACCTCGCCCAGCAGCAGGTCAACCCGCTGTCCCTGCCCGGCTTCTCCCTTCCAACCGGGGATAACGGTCTGTTCCGCCTGAGCGGGCAGGGCGCCACGGATACCGCGCCAGTCGCCACGACCGGCCCGGCGCTGACCTGGACCGTGGGTGGGCAAACCGTCGCCACAGAAGAGCACGTCGTGGCTGCCAGCACTGGCGGCCCGCGTAATCTTTTTATTGACGCGCCGCCCGCGGTCTCCGACAGCACGCGCGCAGTGGATACGTTCCACCGCACCCCAAGCATCGTGCAGGCCGTGGCCAGTACGGTCGACGTCAACGTGCCGGTGAACGCCGCCGGCCCGGGCATGAAAGACCGCGGCAACGACGCCAAGGAGTCGATCGACACCCGTCCGGTGACCCGCGTCACCGGTCTGCCGGACACCAAGGCGCCGTCCAACGCGCACAAATACCTGATCGAAACCAACCCGGTGCTGACCGACCTCAAGTCGTTCATGAGCTCCGACTACCTGCTGGAAAAACTCGGCTACGACCCCGACCAGAGCGCCAAGCGCCTCGGCGACGGCCTCTACGAGCAACGCCTGATCCAGCAAGCCGTCACCGCCCGCACCGGCCAGGCGTTCATCGACGGCCAGACCTCCAACGAAGGCATGTTCAAGTACCTGATGAACAACGCCATCGCCAGCAAGGACGCCCTCAACCTGTCGGTAGGCGTCGGTCTAACCTCGCAGCAAGTCGCGGCGCTGACCCACGACATCGTCTGGCTCGAAGAGCACGAAGTGAACGGTGAGAAAGTGCTGGTGCCGGTGGTTTATCTGGCGCAGGCCAATGGCCGCCTAGGTCCGACCGGGGCGTTGATTGCCGGTAATGATGTGACGCTGATTGCCGGTGAAAACCTGGACAACGTCGGGACGTTGAAGGCGACGAATAATCTGTCGGCGACGGCGGGTAACAATCTGATAAATAGTGGACTTATCCAGGCTGGGAATCGTCTGGATCTGTTGGCGACCAACGACATTATCAATAAATCCGGGGGCGTCATCACCGGGCGTGAAGTGTCGCTGAACACACTCAGTGGAGATGTAATCAACGAGCGCGTTGTTACTTCATCCGACAGCAGCACGCGTTTCGGTACTCAGCATCACGATTTCGCCGATACAGCTGCACGTATCGAAGCCACCAATGACCTGAGCATCATGTCCGGCCGCGACATTAATATCTCCGGTGGTGTGCTGCAAAGCGGTCGAGACATGGATCTTGATGCCGAGCGCGATCTTAATATCGCAGCGACACAAGTCACTAACAGCGTATTTCACGACAGCAAACACAACAGCAGTGACGTCACTCAACTGGGTGCGAACGTCAATGCGGGACGCGATTTCACAGCGCAGGCCGGTCGCGACCTAGCAGTGATCGCCAGCCAGATTGATGCTAAGCGCGATGTCTCGATGAGCGCTGCCGAAAACTTGATCATCAGTTCTGCGGCGGACGAACAGCACTCTTTGTCCAAGGGCAAGAAACTTACCGTTCAGGAAGATCATGTCAGCCAGGTCATGTCGGGGGTGACGGCAGGCGGCAGTGTGGCGCTTAGTTCTGGCGAAGATCTGACCGTTGTCTCCAGCCGGGTCACGGCGGGCGACGAGGCGTATCTGGTAGCGGGTAACAACCTGAATATTCTCGCGGCCCAGGACACTGATTACTCGCTGTACGACAAGAAGAAAAAGGGCTCTTTCGGCTCCAGTAAGACCAAGCGTGATGAGGTGACCAAGGTCGACAACATTGGCAGTGTGATCACCTCGGGTGGTGACATGGTACTGGTGAGTAATGGCGATCAACATTACCAGGCCGCCAAACTGGACAGTGGCAATGATCTGACCATCACCAGTGGCGGCTCCGTTACTTTCGAAGGCGTCAAGGATCTGCATCAGGAGAGTCACGAGAAGAGCAGTTCAAGCTCGGTCTGGAGTTCTGCGAAGGGTCGAGGGAATACCGACGAAACACTTCGTCAGACCGAACTCACAGCTAATGGCAATCTGGTAATCAATGCTATTGACGGCTTGAATATCGACCTGCGCGACATCAACCAAAAGTCGGTCAGTCAAACGATCGACGCCATGGTCAAAGCAGACCCGGGGCTCGCCTGGTTGAAAGACGCCGAGAAACGCGGTGATGTTGACTGGCGCATGGTCAAGGAAACCCACGAATCGTTCAAATACAGCAACTCCGGAATGGGGCCGGCAGCCATGCTGGCGGTGGTCATCATTGTTTCTGTGCTGACAGCAGGAACCGGAACAGCCGCGACGATAGGGGCTACTGCAGGTCAAGCGGCTTCGTCTGCGGCAATCGCTGCGGGTGCTTCCGCATCTACGGCTGCTACCATTGCCGCGGCTGCATCTGCGGCAGCCACGGCGGCGTTTTCTGCAGCGGTAGGGCAGGCTGCTACCAGTGCAATCAACAACAAGGGCAACTTGGGCGATACCTTCAAGGATGTGATCGCTTCAGAGAGTTTCAAAAGTTACGTTTTCGCTGCAATCACGGCAGGTATTGCCTCGAAGTTCGGATACAACCCCACAGATCTGAACTTCGATCTGGACAGTGTCCAGAGCGTAGCTATGAAGGCGACGTTTGATGCCTTGGCGAAAACGGCGGTCATGGGCGGGAGTCTTCAGGACAATCTGGTTTCTTCAGCACTTGGCTCCGTCGTTGCCATCGGTGGCGCGGTTGCAGCTAATAAGATTGGTGATATCACCGTATTCGACCAAGGCAAAGTCACCAAGGTTGTGATGCATGCCGCGCTGGGCGGTTTGATGGCCGAAGCGATGGGTGGCGATTTCCGTACCGGTGCGATTGCAGCGGGGGCGAATGAGGCGCTGGTTGATTTTCTGGCCGACAAACTGTTGCCGGTAGGTGTTGACAAGAACAGTGCGGTTTATCAGCAAGGGGTAAACAAGTTACTGGCAGCCTCGCAGTTGGTTGGCGTACTGACGGCTGCAATTACAGGTGGGGATGCGTCCACTGCTGCTGCTGTGACAGCCAATGCAACCCAGTACAACAATCTTGACCATCCGTCCGCCGAACGATTGCTCAAAGAGCTTGAGGGATGTCGATCAACTGCTGGTTGTAGTGCGCAAACGATCCGCGACATCGTCACTAAGTATGAGGATCTGTCCGCCCAACGTTCGATGGCAATCAATGATTGCAAAAGTCGGGCATGTGTTGATGAAATCCAGAGCAGCGCCGTTTCCATGGATACTCCGGTGGCGAAGGATCTGTTGAATTTCCTTCGCAGAAATGTTTCTTACGACATGGTGGGTTTGCTTAATGGTAACCCCTGGTCGATAGCCGTTCCATCGCAGGGCGTTGACGGTTGGGGGGCTTTATTTACCTCCGATAAACAGATGGCCTTCGCCAAAAACCTGGCAGAAGGTTGGTTGACCCCCGACGAGATGGCTCTCGCAGACCAGTGGGCAAAAGATACCAGTTGGCTGGATCAGCAAGCGGGTCAGCCGCTAACGCTGCAACAGCGGGCGACGTTGATGACTGAGCTGCAGATGACCGCAGGGATGTTACTTATTGGCAAAAGCGCCCCTTACCAAACTGGTATAGAGTTTAAGCCAAAATGGACGCGAAAGAGCGTGGGCCAAATTGATGCTTATACCTCACCTTCAGAAGCAATAAAAACGCTGGAAGCCAACGGTTACAACAGAACGTTTTCAGGGGACGGAACGGTCTCCATGCTGACCAAAGGAGACAGGACTTATAAGTTCTATCCGATGTCTACGTCGACAAAAGAACCTACGGCAGAATTGCTAATTAAAGGCATCGACAGATCGATTGTCAAAATCCGATTCAAGGTTGAGTAAATGAGCCTGTCAAAAGTGGAATTTAAAGAAGTGAATCGCATAACGGCAGCGTTAGCGAGGCACCTTGATTTGGAAAAAGATCTTCCTGCGATGGTCTTTCTTGATTCAGGGCTTGAGTATTATTTTTTTGAAAGGCCAGTGCTAAGTAGTACTGATGTTCTCAGTGACTTGGTTCGCTTGAACTATGAAGTTTTCTCGACAGACGTATTCGCCTTGTTCAGCGCACCTTCTGGCTTGTGCTACCTTTTCGATGGGAACAATGTCGATGAAGGTATCGAAGTCTTGAATTCTGGCTTTCGGGACTTTTTCAAAGGCACTGCGGATTACCCGATGATCATCGGTAATCTGGGTTTTGATTGGCTATTGTTTGAAAGTGCTTACGAAGAGTTTGGTGTGCTGGCTCTGAGTAAGGCCAATGCCAAGTTAAAATTTTCTGAGGGCGTAGGGCGTAATTTGATCCGTTCCAAGGAGTTTCAAGCCCTTAAAGGTCGTGATGGAACTTTGGACACAATCATTGACGCGTTTCATGATTATTTCAATGATGAAGGTGGGCGGGTCCCGCTCGAATAAACCATACCACTTCCGCTTGTTCCTCCCGGTATTGGAGATCGAACCATGAATGCTCTGCAACAGGATCTGGTGATCGATCTCCCGTGTGGAAAAGTGTTGAGAAGAAGGCCCTCAAGGTTGTTTTTTTTCGGGCTCCGCTGTGCCAGCATGTAGGTGCGGCCAGACCACGTTTAGATAAAGGGGCACGGGCCACAGCTTTGAAATTTATTTAAGAAACGTGGTCTGTCCGCGTTTTCCCCACGTGATCGCTATCCAAAAATTCAATTGAATGTATTTACAGTGGAAAATTGAATATGCGAGTCGATAGTATGTTTAATCAAGCTAGAGCTATGGTTGCAGGGAACTATAGCTACGCGATTGATGAACTTGGTTTTCGTCCGGAACAAGCGTTTGCGTATACTCAAGATGAATTGGAGCGTCTTATGCGAAAGGATTCTCCTGGCGCTAACGCAGTTCTTCAGACCGCTATTTATATGGAAGGCATTCGTCGTGGGTTAAGGCTGTCAAGGGAAAGTCAATACGCGATTGATATGTTGGAATTTTTGGCAGATACGTACGAAAAGTGCAGCGTTGAGAGTCTTGTAGAAATCGGCGTTGATGATAAAGAATTAGAGATTATCCAGTCTGATATGGACACTGTTAGCAAAGTGTTTTTGTGATTGGAATTATTAGGCCGGGTTTCAATTGCTGCTGAACTGAAAAGCCCCGAACTGCTCGGAGCTTTTTATTTGGACTGGCGATCGGCAGTGACTTAACGAAACGCCGGCACCACATCCCTGATAAATAGCTCCAACGACTTCTTCTTCTCCGCATGCGGCAAGCTGTTGTCACACCAGAAACTGAACTCATCCACCCCAAGTTCCTGGTAATACTTGATCCGCGGAATGATCTCTTCCGGCGTACCAATCATCGCCGTCTTGTGCAGGCTCTCCAGCTCAAACTCCGGGCGGCCAGCAAATTTCTCTTCTGGGCTGGGAGCGAGGAAGCCGTTGACCGGTACTTCCTTGTTGCCGAACCAGGCATCGAAGGTGCGGTAGAACCGTGAGATCGCTTTCGCGCCGATTTTCCAGCCGTCCGGATCGTCCGCCGAGTGCACGTGGGTGTGACGCAGCACCATCAGTTGCGGACGCGGCACATCCGGGTTGTTATCCAGCGCAGTCTGGAACTTGTTCTTCAGGTCGACGACTTCTTCGTCGCCTTTCATCAGCGGCGTGACCATCACGTTGCAGCCGTTAGCCACGGCGAAGTTGTGCGAATCCGGGTCGCGGGCGGCGATCCACATCGGTGGGTTCGGTTTCTGAATCGGTTTTGGCACGCTGGTCGAGGTCGGGAATTTCCAGATGTCGCCGTCGTGGGCGTAGTCGCCTTGCCACAGAGCGCGGACCACCGGGACCATTTCGCGCAGGGCCTGACCGCCGCTGGAGGCGGGCATGCCGCCGGCCATGCGATCGAATTCGACCTGATAGGCGCCACGGGCCAGGCCGACTTCCATGCGTCCGTTGCTGATGACGTCGAGCAGCGCGCATTCACCAGCGACCCGCAGTGGGTGCCAGAACGGCGCGATGATGGTGCCGGCGCCGAGGTGGATGGTGGTGGTTTTGGCGGCGAGGTAGGCCAGCAGCGGCATCGGGCTTGGCGAGATGGTGTATTCCATCGCGTGGTGTTCGCCGATCCACACGGTGCTGAAACCACCGGCCTCGGCCATCAGGGTCAGTTCGGTCAGGTCTTCGAACAGTTGGCGGTGGCTGACGCTTTCGTCCCAGCGTTCCATGTGGATGAACAGGGAAAATTTCATGACGCTTCCTCGGATCTTTTATTGTTGAGTCTACAAAACTGTGTGGGAGGGGCTTGCTCCCGAAAGCGGTGGATCAATCGACATCTCTGGTGGCTGACACATCGCCTTCGGGAGCAAGCCCCCTCCCACAGTGGATTTGTGTGGGGTTGCAGTTTTGCTCAGGCCAGAACGGGCAGGGCGCCCATCTTGCCGTGGCAATACACCAGCGGCCCGGTGTGCTGCTCCGGGACGATCAGATTCTTCACCGCGCCGACCATGATCGCGTGGTCACCGCCTTCGTATTCGCGCCACAACTCACACTCGATGATAGCCGTCGCATTGGCCAGGATCGGGTTGCCCAGCTCACTCAACGTCCACTCGATGCCCTGCGCCTTGTCCTTGCCTTTGCGGGCGAAGGCGTAGGCTTCGCTTTGCTGGCCGCCGGACAGGACGTGGATCGCGAAGCGCTTGTTCTTGATCAGCACAGGGTAGGAGTCGGAGCTGTAGTTGGGGCAGAACAGCACCAGGGCCGGGTCCATCGACAATGAACTGAAGGCGCTGGCGGTGAGGCCGACGATCTGGCCGTTATCGTCCAGCGTGGTGATGACAGTGACGCCGGACGGAAACGAGCCCATGACTTGTTTGTAGATGGCAGCATCGATCATTGGACGGTCCTCGGGTGTTGTGACGCGATTTTTATGTATTTATTGGTCTGATGGTATACCAGTATTTTTTCTTTGCAAGGGCTTTTAGGCTGAACCGATAAACGTGGTGCTTTCGTCGGAAACTCAGCGTTTATTGGGCTTTCGGCTGGCCTGCAGGCCGCAGTATCAGTGAGGATGGCGGATCAGCTAGCACCGTAAACTACGGATCAGTCTTGTGAAATGTTTGGAATACCATAATATGGTCTGCATCTGAGGGGCGACCCAGAGTCCCCCCGGTTTGGCTTCATACAAAGATAAGAACAGACAAACTCGAGTTCATGCATATGTCCCAGATGTCCCGGCAAGATCCGTTGATCGAGAATCACACGGTCGACTACGTCCCACTCGCGGAACGCCACGGGAAGGCCCGCGACCTTTTCACCTTATGGTTCAGCACCAACATCGCGCCACTGCCCATCGTCACCGGCGCCATGGTGGTTCAGGTGTTCCATCTCGATTTGCTTTGGGGGCTGCTGGCGATTGCGCTGGGGCACCTGATCGGCGGCGTGGTGATCGCTCTGGCGTCGGCGCAAGGCCCGCGCATGGGCATTCCGCAAATGGTCCAGAGTCGTGGTCAGTTCGGGCGTTACGGCGCACTGCTGATCGTGTTTTTTGCGGCGCTCATCTACATCGGCTTCTTCATTTCCAACATCGTGCTGGCCGGTAAATCGATTGTCGGCATCGCACCGTCGGTACCAGCGCCGCTGAGCATTCTGATCGGCGCACTGGCGGCCACGGCGATTGGCGTGATCGGCTACAACTTCATCCACACGCTCAACCGCATCGGCACCTGGGTGATGGGCAGCGCGCTGCTCGCCGGTTTCATCTACATCTTCGCCCACGACTTGCCGGCAGACTTCCTGACGCGCGGCAGCTTCAACCTGTCGGGCTGGCTGGCGACGGTGTCGCTGGGGATCATCTGGCAGATCAGCTTCTCGCCGTACGTGTCCGATTATTCGCGTTATCTGCCGGCGGATATCGGTATCGCCAAACCGTTCTGGGCCACTTATCTGGGGGCGACGCTGGGGACGATTCTGTCGTTCAGCTTTGGCGCGGTGGCGGTTTTGGCAACGCCTGAAGGCACCGAGGCGA
This sequence comes from Pseudomonas sp. IT-93MI4, assembly GCF_949767635.1. Lineage (NCBI taxonomy): Bacteria > Pseudomonadati > Pseudomonadota > Gammaproteobacteria > Pseudomonadales > Pseudomonadaceae > Pseudomonas > Pseudomonas sp. IT-93MI4. The sequence goes on along the minus strand of NZ_CATKPP010000011.1, from coordinate 252,297 downwards.
TGGCCGCGGTCAAGCAATCCACCGGGTGGCTCGGGCCGATTCTGATGGTGTTGTTTCTGCTCAATATCATCAGCCACAACGCGCTGAATCTGTACGGCGCGGTGCTGTCGATCATCACCTCGATCCAGACCTTTGCCAGTCAGTGGACGCCGAGCATCAAGGTGCGTGTGCTGTTGTCGAGCGTGGTGCTGGCGGGGTGCTGCGTGGTGGCGCTGGGTGCCTCGGCGAATTTCATTTCGCAGTTCATCGGGCTGATTCTGGCGTTGCTGCTGGTGTTGGTGCCGTGGGCGTCGATCAATCTGATCGATTTCTACCTGATCAAGCGCGGCGCGTATGACATTAGCTCGATTTTTCGCGCGGACGGCGGCATTTACGGGCGCTTCAATCCGCACGCGATCATTGCCTATTTCATCGGGATCATTGTGCAGCTGCCGTTCGCCAATACCTCGTTGTATGTCGGGCCGTACGCCAATCTGGTGGACGGTGCGGATCTGTCGTGGCTGTTTGGCCTGGTGGTGACGGTGCCGCTGTATTATTGCCTCGCCACACGCGGGCAGACGCAGAAGCAACGTGGCGAGGGGATTTATCCCCGATCGGCTGCGAAGCAGTCGTGAAATCAGCGAGTGCGGGCCCCTTTGAGATGTAAAAGGGGGCCGCTTCGCGCCCCATCGGGGATGAATCCCCTCACCACAAGTGATCCCCGTCCAGCGTCCGCATTCCAGTGGTCATTCAAATTGGCCATTTCGATCCCCTTTTGGCCCATCCCCCACTGTGCCGCGACCCCGCGGTCGGCAAGAATCAAAGCCACAACGAAACGCTGGACCTTCCTTGCCCTTGGCTACCTTTACAGCCGCTGCCGTGTACAGAACATAAAAACCATCGATCTCACGTCGCAATCCGGGGAAACAACCATGGTCACGATGAAACGCATTCTGGGTGCCACCGTGTGTGGGCTGACGCTGCTGGCCAGCGCGGTACACGCCGAGCAGCGCGAGCTGCGGGTCTACAACTGGGCGGATTACATCCTGCCGTCGGTGCCCAAGGATTTCGCCGCGAAGACCGGCATCAAAGTGACCTGGGACACCTTCGACACCAACGAATCGCTGGAGGCCAAGTTGCTCACCGGCAACTCCGGCTACGACCTGGTGGTGCCGTCGAACCAGTTCATCGACACCCAGATCAAGGCCGGGGTGTTCCAGAAACTCGACAAGTCAAAACTGCCGAACTGGAGTCATCAGGATCCGGCGCTGCTCAAGTTGCTCGACGCCAATGACCCTGGCAACCAGTACGGCGTGCCCTACATGTACGGCACGGTACTGATCGGTTTCAACCCGGCCAAAGTCAAGGCAGCGCTCGGCGACAACGCGCCGGTGGACAGCTGGGATCTGGTGTTCAAGCCGGAGAACATGGAGAAACTCAAATCCTGCGGCGTGGCGATGCTCGATTCGCCGTCGGAAATCCTCCCGCTGGCCCTGCATTACCTCGGTCTCGATCCGAACAGCCAGAACCCGGCCGACTATGAAAAGGCCAAGGATCTGATGCTGAAGATTCGCCCGTACGTGACCTACTTCAACTCGGCCAAGTACATGACCGACATCGCCAATGGCGACATCTGCGTGGCCATCGGCTATTCCGGCAGCTTCTACCAGTTCGGTAACCGCGCGAAAGAGGCGGGCAACGGTGTGGTGGTTGACTGGCGCTTGCCGAAGGAGGGCGCGCCGATCTGGTTCGATACTTTCGCGATTCCGAAGAGCGCGAAGAACGTCGAAGAGGCGCATGAATTCCTCAACACCTTGCTCGATCCGAAAGTCATTGCGCCGATCAGCGACTTCCTCGGCTACCCGAACGTGAACAAGGACTCGATGCCGCTGGTGAACAAGGACATCACTGGCAACCCAAACCTGACGCCGACCAGCGAGGCGCTGAAAACCCTGTATGTGGTCCAGCCACTGCCGCAAAAACTCGAACGCGTGCGCACCCGAGTGTGGACCAGCATCAAGTCCGACAAGTAACGCCGCGGTCACCTGTAGGAGTGAGCCTGCTCGCGATGCGTCGTGTCAGACGACATTGATGCTGGATGTGCCGGCCCCTTCGTGAGCAAGCCCACTCCCACCCTTTGATCTCGGCCAGCTCCGGATCCTCCATCCACTGACTATCACCTGTGGGAGCGGGCTTGCTCGCGAAGGCGTCGGGTCAGCCGACACCTTTATTGAATGTCGCACCGCATTGTGAGCAGGCTCACTCCTACAGGTTTTGTGGCGCGTTTTTACTCATCACCAGACTCAACACCACCGACCCCAGAATCACCCCGCCCACCACCGCCAGTGACCATTCCACCGGCATGTGAAACCAAGGCATCAGCGTCATCTTGCCGCCGATGAACACCAGCACAATTGCCAGTCCGTACTTGAGCAAATGAAAGCGATCGGCCATGTCTGCCAGGAGGAAGTACAGCGCACGCAGGCCCATGATCGCGAAGATGTTCGAGGTGAACACGATGAACGGATCGGTGGTGACCGCGAAGATCGCCGGGATGCTATCGACTGCAAACATCAGGTCGCTGGCCTCGATCAGCACCAGCACCAGGAACATCGGCGTGGCCCAGCGCACGCCGTTCTGCAGCACGAAAAAGCGCTCGCCGTGAAAGCCCTGCGTGATCCGCATGTGCCCGCGCACCCAACGCAGCAGCGGGTTTTTGTCGAGGTCCGGTTGCTGCTCGGCGAACATCAGCATCTTGATCCCGGTGATGATCAGGAACACCCCGAAGGCATACAACAGCCACTCGAACTGCGACACCAGCCACACCCCGGCGAAGATCATCGCCGCGCGCATCACGATCGCCCCGAGTACGCCGTACAGCAGCACCCGGCGTTGCAATTCCGGTGGCACGGCGAAGTAGCTGAAGATCATCACGAAGACGAACATGTTGTCGATCGACAGTGACTGCTCGATCAGATAACCAGTGAGGAATTCCAGGGTCTTGCGCTGGGCAATTTCGGCGCCGAACTCGCCGTTCAAGTACCACCAGAGCAACCCGGCGAAGGCCAAGGCCAGTGCGCACCAGGCGATCACCCAACAGGACGCTTCCCGCACTGAAACGCGGTGTGCCTTGCGTCCGCCGAAGACGAACAGGTCCAGTGCAAGCATGGCGAGAACGAAGATGATAAACGCGCCCCACATCCATGGTTCGCCAATATTGATGTTGGTGGTTGGCATGGTTGGCTCCCTGGCTTTTATTGAATTAGGGTCAGGCAGGGCCATGCTAGCGGCGAGTTTAGATGTAAGAAAAATCGCTTATTTCTTAGCGACAGTTCGGGAAAAACGAAGTGTTGTACTGATGATGCGCGCATAGCGGTATGATCGCCGCCTTCATTGGGTCGGGCGAATGCCTTGTCCGGCAACGAAAAGGAGTTTCGTAATTGAATCAGCCAGTCAATGAGTTGCGTGCAGAAGAGGGGTTGGAACGCTACCGGAAATACTTGCGCATCGAGGTTTCGTTATTCATTGCGGCGATGCTCGGCGCATTCGTACTCAATGGCTACGCTCATCTGGAAAAATATTATCTGGTGCTGGATGTGCCGTTTGACCGATTGAATATCAGTGGTCAAAAGCTTGCTGCGTATGGCGCTGCAGGACTTGGCGCGATGATCGGCGCGTTACTGTTCGCCATAGCATTTGTCATTGCCGTTTCATTGATCATTGCCTTGACTGAGCGGCCGGGAAGGCTGCCGGTATCCCCGACAAATCCTCTGTGGCTTGTGAGGTTTCGCCAACGTGCAAGTGAATTGAACATCGTGTTCAAACTCTTCGCTTTTTCCGCAGTCCTGGCCGGATTTTCCATTCTGGCCTGGTATCTGACCGTCCACGTACCCTCGATGTCGGGCAGAAAATCTGCCCTGGATACCGCCGCGAAGTGCGAGGAGCGCACCTTGACCTTCCGCAGCCTGGACCGCTACACCGCCTGCCAGGTCGCAGAGTCTGAGGACATGTTGTATCTGCTCAAGCGCGACTCAAAAAACAACACCCAGGTTTCGTTTTATACCTTTCAGCTCCCCAAAGCCGGCCTTGTTGAAAGTAAGGGAGAAAGCAAGAAAATGAAATTCGATCCGGATGATGACGACGCGAAATAACATGACTGTCGGCATCAGGACCGATCAAGTGCGCGCACCTGATCGGTCATCTGGCGTGCCCGAGGAGGCTGCAGCTGCCGCCTCGGGTTAGTTATTTGCCACGGGCCAACGCCGGAGTACGCGGCGGCACCTGACGCTTCGATCCGGTAGCCTCAAACGCCGAGGCCAGACGCAACAGATTCGAGTCATCGTAAGCACGACCGGCGAAAGTCAGACCAACCGGCATGCCGATGTCGGCCATGATCCCCATCGGTACGGTGACAGTCGGCACACCGAGATGCCGGATCGCCAGATTGCCGTTGGCGACCCAGACACCATTGCTCCAGGCGATGTCCGCCGATTCCGGATTGATATCGGCATCTGCCGGGCCGACGTCGGCGTTGGTCGGGAACAATACCGCGTCGAGTTTCAGCGCATCCATCCAGTCTTCCAGATCAAGCTTGCGGGTCTTTTCCAGACCGCGCAGGCCATCGGGCAGCGTCGGGATCTGGTCCCACGGAGTGATTCCGCGCTCGGCCATGCGCACGTATTCGTCCATGCCGGCGGCCAGATCGCCTTCACGGTTGGGCAGGGTACCCGGGTCGTGCGGGAAGATTTTCGGCCCGTCGACATCGGCCAGGCGATTGAGCTTCGGATCGTCGTTGGCGCGCAGGAAATCATCGAAGGCCCAGGCCGACAGATCCCACAGTTCGTGGTGCAGGAATTCCTTGGAGACGATGCCGCGATTGAACACGGTCGGCGCGCCGGGGCGGTCGCCTTCGCAGTTGGAAACCAGCGGAAAATCCACTTCGATGACTTCGGCGCCGGCCGCTTCCAGCGCGGTGCGGGCCTGGTTCCACAGGTCGATCACCGAAGCGCGGGTGTTGATCCGCTGCCCGGTCGGGCCGCCGATGCCTGGGGCTTCGCTGGTGCCGGCTTCGGGGTCGGCATTGATGTACATCTTCGGCACACCGAGGCGTTTACCGGCCAGTGCATTGGGTTTCACTGCCAGTTCGGCGTAGGACGCCGGGCGTACCGAGGCAACGCTCGGGATCGGCACCCACGGCTGCAGGCGCCACAGATCGCCACGGGTGTCGGGGTCTTCGGCGACCACAACGTCGAGCACTTCAAGCAGATCGGCCATGGTCCGGGCGTACGGCACCACCACGTCCATGGTCGGCGTCAGCGGCCAGTTGCCGCGCACCGAAATTACTCCGCGCGATGGCGTGTAGGCGCACAAACCGTTGTTCGATGCCGGGCCGCGACCGCTCGACCAGGTTTCTTCCGCCAGACCGAACGCCGAGAAGCTCGCCGCGGTCGCGGTGCCGGCACCGTTGGACGAGCCGGAAGCAAACGGCGCAGTCAGATAAGCAGCGTTATACGGGCTTTCGGCCCGGCCATAGACGCCACGCTGCATGCCGCCATTGGCCATCGGCGGCATGTTGGTCTTGCCCAGGCAGATCGCCCCGGCGGCACGCAGGCGTTCGATGGTGAAGGCGTCGCGATGCGCCACCAGATCGGCGAAGGCCGGGCTGCCCGAGGCGGCGGTCAGCCCCTTGACCAGATAGCTGTCCTTGGCGGTGTAGGGGATGCCGTCGAGCGGGCCGAGGATTTCGCCCTTGGCCCGTCGCGCGTCGGACGCCCGGGCTTCGGCCATTGCTTCGGGATTGCGCACCACCACGGCATTCAGTGCGGTGGCGGTGTTCGGGCCGTCGTAGGCGTCGATCCGGGCCAGATAGGCCTGCACCAGTTCAACCGCGGTGGTCTGGCCGGCTTCGAGCGCCGCGCGTAATTGAGCAATGGAGACTTCAGTGACTTCGATCATGCTGTTACCGCCGACAGGTTCGCTAAAGGGGTGGGTCATTATGGTTATCGTCGAAACGTGTGAAGAATTACCGATGGGCGAAACTCTACCCTGAACTTTGCCGAATGGCATGTGCTAATTCGATAAATATCGACAAAACTCAGCGAAAAAATTCACCCGGTGTCTCGCCAAACTGTTGGCGGAAGGCTGCGATGAACGCCGAGGTCGAGTCATAACCGCAGGCCAGAGCCACGTCGGTGACGCGTTCGCCACGTTCCAGCGGGGTCAGTGCGCCGAGCAATCGCAAGCGCTGGCGCCAGGCGCGGAAGGTCAGGCCGGTGTCGCGTAAAAACAGGCGGCTGAGGGTTTTTTCGGTGACGCCGAATTTTTCGCTCCAGTGCTGCAGTGTGGTCTGCTGTTCCGGATGTTGCTCCAGGCTTTGATAGATCTGTCGCAGGCGGCTGTCCTGGGGCAGTGGCAGCATCAGGTCGATCTGCGGCGCCTCGGCCAGTTGATCGAGGATCACCTGGGCCAACCGACCATGTGCGCCACCCTCGTCATATTCCACCGGGACCAGACTGAACGCACGAATCAGTTCGCGCAGCAGGTCGCTGACGCCCAACACATGACAGCGCTCCAGCGCCCAGCCGGCCACGCTGCAGTCGATGTACAGGCTGCGCATTTCGGTGTGCGGCGAGCTGAACACTCGGTGCGGCACGCCCGCCGGAATCCACACCGCGCGCTCCGGTGGCGCGACGAAACGCCCGGCGCCGGTCTGCACTTCGAGCACGCCCTGAATCGCGTACGACAATTGCACCCACGGGTGGCTGTGACGCCGGGTCAGTGCGCGATTGGGCAGCGATTCGGTGCGCCCGTACAGCGCACGGGGCAGGCTGGGCAGCCCGGGAATGCTGCGCCTGAAGCTTTTTTCATGTCCTTTAGGCGGCATCTGTTGGCTCTTCGGCGTTAGTCGGTAATTTCTGCTCACGTTAGAGTCGCAGTCACGTACTGGCAACCCCCGGATGAACAAGCCCATGACTCGCCCAAGATTCCTGCCCGACAACTTTACCCTGACCCTGATCGGCGTCGTGCTGCTGGCCAGTTTTCTGCCGGCCAGCGGGCAGGTCGCGGTGGGGTTCGGCTGGCTGACCAATATCGCCATTGCGCTGCTGTTTTTCCTGCATGGCGCCAAGCTGTCGCGTGAATCGATCATCGCCGGTGCCGGCCACTGGCGCCTGCACCTGTTGGTGTTCGGTCTGACCTTTGTGCTGTTCCCGCTGCTCGGGCTCGCGTTGAAACCGCTGCTGTCGCCGCTGATTGGCGACAAGCTGTACATGGGCATGCTGTATCTCTGCGCGTTGCCCGCCACCGTGCAGTCGGCAATTGCCTTCACCTCGCTGGCCCGAGGCAATATCCCGGCGGCGATCTGCAGTGCAGCGGCGTCGAGCCTGTTCGGGATCTTTCTCACGCCGTTGCTGGTGACGCTGCTGCTGAACGTGCACGGCGACGGTGGCTCGACCCTGGATGCGATCCTGAAAATCAGCGTGCAACTGCTGCTGCCGTTTATCGCCGGGCAGATCGCTCGGCGCTGGATCGGCGCATGGGTGGGGCGCAACAAGAACTGGCTGAAGTTTGTCGATCAGGGTTCGATTCTGCTGGTGGTGTACGGCGCATTCAGCGAGGCGGTCAACGAAGGTATCTGGCATCAGATTCCGGTAGTGGATCTGCTGGGGCTGGTGGTGGTCTGCTGCATCCTGCTGGGGCTGGTGCTGTTGGCGTCGACCTTGCTGGGCAAGGCGTTCGGTTTCAGCCAGGAAGACCGCATCACCATTTTGTTCTGCGGTTCGAAGAAGAGTCTGGCCACCGGCGTGCCGATGGCGCAGGTGTTGTTTGCCGGCAGCACCATCGGCGTGTTGATTCTGCCGCTGATGCTGTTCCATCAGATTCAGCTGATGGTCTGTGCGGTGCTGGCGCAGCGTTATGCCAAGCGGCCGGAATCGGTGCCGGAGCTGATGGCGCAGGTTGATCCATAATGCAGTGATGCCCGGCGGTCAGCCATCGCGAGCAGGCTCGCTCCCACAGTTGACCGCGCAGGGCATTACAGCGCAAGAATCCTTCAGTCCTGAGTCACGTGTTTCGGGCCGGCCAGTGCCCAGGCAATCAGGCCAAACAACGGTACGAACACGATGGCGATAATCCACACGCCTTTGTTGCTGCCTTTGCCTGCGCTCTTGCGCACGCGGTTGATCGCCCACAATTCGATGATCACAAGAACGACGGCGAGTACGATCCAGACGGGTTCAATTTGCATGGGCTACCTCCTGATGGTCTTTCAGTTAGGTGAGTCCAAACGCGCAGGGTTCATTTAAATTGCGCCGCTGCCTCCCGAATATTTAACCGCAGCGGCCGCCCGCGACGGCACGTTGAGCGTGCGCAACAGCGACGACACATGGATGCGCACGGTGAACGGCGAAATATCCAGTTCCCGGGCGATCTCCTTGTTGGTCTTGCCTTGGGCGATCAGCCGTAACACATCCTGCTGACGCGGGGTGAGGGCGGTGCCGGTCTCCAGCGGCAGCAGCCCGGAAGGCGCGAACCTGACCAGCACTTCGCCTTCGCGGATCGCCAGAATGGCCTGACCGATCTCATCCGGGACAATGTTCTTGCCGATGAAACCGTCGATGCCGGCCGCCATTACCTCACCAATCAACGCCTCGTCGTCGACCATCGACACTACGATCAAAGTGGTGCGCGGCAGTTTTTTGCGCAGCTCGGCGAGTTGGCTAATGCAGGTCAGGCCGGGGAAGCGCAGGTCGAGAATCAGTGTGTCCGGCTCGCTGCCGTCGGGCAGCAAGGCCAGCACGGCGTCGAGGTCGCCGGCCTCCTCGATAGTCGCCTCGGGCAACAGGCGCTGCACGGTGCGCCGCATGGCTTCGCGAAACAACGGGTGATCGTCGGCTATGATGATGCGGCATGTCATGACGTGACCCTCCCTGGATCAGCGTGGTTTACGGCATGCACCTTAGCACCGCGTACGCAGATTGCCTGCCGGCCGCTGCTGAATCTGACGACTGTCGCACAAGGACGTTGCCCATGAAGTTCGAGAAAAACACCGAGCTGGATCAGGCCAATCTGCGGATCATCATCGCCAGCATTGCCATGGTTTACATCTGCGTGCTCGGTGTATTGCCGGGTCAGCGCTTCGATGTCTATCTGCCGGTGGTGGTCTACATCACGCTGTTTCTGCTGGCGTCGATTGTCCTGCGCCAGGCCATCGCGCGCTGGCCGGGGCATTACCCGGCGCGACGAATATTCGCGATGATTCACGATTACACCGGCACCTGTTTCGGCCTGGTGCTCGGCGGTGAAGCGGCGTTGCCGCTGTACGCGGTGATCATCTGGGTCAACCTGGGCAACGGCATGCGCTATGGCTCGCGCTATCTGGCGATTGCCACCGGGTTGGCGCTGCTGGCGTTGCTGGCGGTCTATCGGTTGACGCCGGTGTGGCAGGCGCAGCCGTACATGGTGCTGATGTTGATGCTCACCAGCACCGTGATTCCGTTCTACGCGCACTTGCTGCTGGAGCGCACGCGCAAGGCCTCCGAAGAGGCGGTCGCGGCCAATCTGGAGAAATCGCGGTTTCTCGCCCAGGCCAGCCATGATCTGCGCCAGCCGATTCATTCCATCGGGCTGTTCACGGCGTGCCTGCGTGAGTCGCGGCTGGGCGAGCAGGAGCGGCAACTGGTCGACAACATCGACCGTTCGCTGCTCAACGTCTCGCAGTTGTTCCGTTCGATTCTCGACCTCTACACCCTCGACAACGGGCGCATTCTGCCGAGGCTGCAGGTGTTCAATCTCGGCGAGTGGCTGGCCGACCTGATCCGCCAGAACGCCGAGGCGGCACGCTGGGCCGGTGTGGAATTGCGCCTGCGTCCGTGCCAGCACTGGGTGCAGAGCGATCCGGCGTTGCTCGCGACCATGGTGCAGAACGTGCTTTCCAATTGCTTCAAATACGGCGCGCAACGCCCGGTACTGATCGGCGTGCGCAAGCGTGGCAGCGGGCTGGCCATCGTGATTTATGACCGTGGCAACGGCATTGCCGAGGAGCATCTGCCGAAGGTCTTCGAGGAGTTTTATCGAGTGCGTCAGGTGCGTGACAAGGACGTGGAAGGCGTCGGCCTCGGGCTGTCGATCGTCAAGCGTCTGGGGCAGTTGATCGGCGTCGATGTAGCCTTGCGCTCGCAGCTTGGGCGCGGCACGGCGGTTTCCCTGTATGGCTTGCCGGTGGCCGTGGCGCCGCAGTTGCCGGTCATGCGTGACGATGTGCGGCAGGCCGGCCTGTTGACCGGGCTGAAGGTGTGTCTGGTGGAGGATGATCGCAACGTCTTGCTGGCGACCTCGGCGCTGCTCGAGCGCTGGGGCTGCGTGGTGCAAGGCGAATTGAGCGGGCAGGGGCTGGTCACCGATTGCGACATCATCGTCGCCGATTACGATCTGGGTCCACATTCCACGGGCATCGAGTGCATTGACGAGGTGCGGCGCCAGCGTGGTTTTGCGGTGCCGGCGATGATCATCACCGGGCATGACATCGAGAAAATACAGGCGGCCTTGCACGACCGCCAAATTTCCATCCTGTCCAAACCGGTACGCCCGGCCGAGCTGCGCGCGACCTTGCGCAGCCTGCGCGACCGGCAAACCGAGCCGGCCGAGCAGGTTTGACTCAACGCTTGCAGAGGTAGTCCTGAGTGATGGTGGTTTGCAGGCAGTTGAACTGGCCCATGGTGCGGCAGATGTTCTTCTCGGAACCGGTCACCTCGGCGTTCTTGTAACCCCAGGTCTTGCAGCGCTCCATCGCCACAGTCAGACCTTGTGCGGCGTTGGTCTGGCCGCTTTCGAACTGACCCAATTCGTAGGAGACCTGGACCACGCCGTCGTTCTTGCTGCCACCGGTGGCTTCCCATTGTTTGGGCGTGGCGCAGCCTGTCAGAGCGAGGGCGGTGAGAGTGAGAGTTGCGATCAGGATTTTCATGATGGAACGTAGTCCTTTACCGGGGATGAAGGTTTACTGGAACGGAATCGGCGAGGCGCCTTTGGGCAGGCACGACAGCGGCGGGGTCATGATGCCCATGCTCGCCACCGCGATAATCGCGCCGCTGGGCAACTCGCAGTTGTACTCGCCGGCGGAGGTGTACGCGGTGTAGTAGGTGAGGGTGCTGTCGCTGCGGATGTTGTCGATTTTCGACACCGGCTTGCCGATGACCGTCTGGGCGCGTTCTTTCATGCTGGCTTCGGTAGGTTTGGCAGTCTGGCAGCCGCTGGCGCCAAGCAACAAGGCGCTGACGATTGCCACTTTGCAGAGGTTGGAATGCAGTTTCATGGTGTTTCTTCCTTGGTGTTGTTCTGATTTCCAGGCACGACGATCCCGCGCACTGCACAGCGGCAATGTTGGGGAGCATCGGGGGTTGCGAGTGAATATAACGCCGGGTGGCGGGGCGGTCGATTAGCACAAGTGTGCTAGTGCGGCGGAGGGAGAGGCGACCCATTGGGTCGCCTCGCGCCGATTACTGAGGGGAGTTGAACTGGTCGGAATAGCTGCCGGTCATCAGCGCCGAAGCGACGCGATCAGAACCGACGCCGACGCGTGAGTAGGCATAGCGATTGGCGCCGACCTTGTCGGTGCCGTCGGAAGCCAGTGCGCTTGCGCCGACGTGATCGGAGCCATCGGAGGCTACTGCGCCCGCGCCGACATGATCAGAGCCATCGGACGCCACTGCGCCTGCTCCGACATGATCAGAGCCATCGGAGGCTACCGCGCCCGCCCCGACATGATCCGAACCGTCCGAGGCGACTGCGCCAGCCCCGACGCGATCGGAACCATCCGAGGCGACTGCACCAGCGCCGACATGATCGGAACCGTCCGAGGCGACTGCACCAGCGCCGACATGATCGGAACCGTCCGAGGCGACTGCTCCAGCGCCGACATGATCGGAACCATCCGAGGCGACTGCACCAGCGCCGACGTGATCGGAACCATCGGAAGCCACTGCGCCAGCGCCGACATGATCGGAACCATCGGACGCCACTGCGCCAGCACCGACATGATCAGAGCCATCGGACGCCACTGCAGCGGCTCCGACATGATCCGAACCATCAGAGGCCACCGCCTGCGGCTGCGCAGCCCAAACCGTTGGCAACATCACGGTCGCCGCGACCGCAAGAATGGCGCCTGACAAAAGCGTGTGTTTCATGATTTTCTCCACGACCCATCAGCCACACAACATTCGTTGGCCCGGGGTTGACCAGGTTGGCAATTGGCACGGGCGCGCTCGATGGGCGCACGGGTGTCGACGTTTTTGCATGAAACCGCGTTAGCGAACTGAAAAGTATAGATCGGCAAAATGCAGGCGCAGGTGCGACAACATGCAAGCGATAGTCGGTTAACTTCCTTGCACAGGGGCGCTTGAAGGAAATCAGTCTAAAAACACCGCCCGGGACGCGATGGCTTTTGCTAGCCTCAAAGGTGTAGGCGAAGACGCAGACTGATGCGCAAGCGGATAGCAAGGGGACGTGGGGCGCGTTCCGAAGGGTACACGGTTAGAAAGATCTCCGCGCTGAGATCCAGCCCTTATGCCGTGTGAGGCAGCAAAGCACCGCTCTTTTTCCATGGTTGCTTTTGTACTGTGAGAGGCCCGATAAACCTTGTAAGCCAGAGACCAGCACTGGCCGCCTACTCGAACACCAAAGCCCGCATTGCTGCGGGCTTTGTCGTTGTTGCGGGATCAGATTTTGGTCAGTGCGTACGCCAGATCGGCGCGCAGGTCTTCGAGATCTTCGACCCCCACCGACAGACGCACCAGGCCATCGCCGATGCCCAGTTTGGCGCGGGTTTCAGCTGGAATGGTCGCGTGAGTCATGATCGCCGGGTGCTCGATCAGGCTTTCAACACCGCCCAGGCTCTCGGCCAGGGCAAAGATCTTCACGTTTTCCAGAAAGCGCCGTGCACCCTCCAGATTACTGTTCAGATCCACCGAGATCATCCCGCCAAAACCATGCATCTGCCGTTTGGCCAACTCATGCTGCGGGTGCGACGGCAGGCCCGGGTAGTAGACGCGTTTGACCTGCGGTTGTTGCTCCAGCCACTTGGCCAGTTCCAGCGCGTTGCTGCAGTGACGCTCCATGCGCAGCGCCAGGGTCTTCACCCCGCGCAAGGTCAGGAACGCATCGAACGGCCCGGAAATCGCGCCGACCGCGTTTTGCAGGAAGCCGAGTTTGTCCGCCAGTTCGGCATTCTGCCCAACCACCGCGATACCACCGATCACGTCGGAGTGACCGTTCAGGTACTTGGTGGTCGAGTGCAGCACGATGTCGAAACCCAGCTCCAGCGGGCGCTGGATATAGGGGCTGGCGAAGGTGTTGTCGGCAACGCTGATGATCCCGCGTGCGCGGCAGATGCGCGCAATCGCGGCCAGATCCGACAGGCTCAGCAGCGGGTTGGTCGGCGACTCGACAATCACCACACGGGTGTCGTCCTGCAGCGCCGCTTCGAACGCCGCCAGGTCAGTCAGATCGACGTAGCTGAAGCGATGCCCGGCGCTGCGCTGGCGCACCTTGTCAAACAGACGGAATGTGCCGCCGTACAGGTCATTGCCGGAGATCACGTGCGAACCGGCATCGATCAGTTCGAGCACGGTGGAAATGGTCGCCAGCCCGGAAGCGAACGCGAACGCGCGGGTGCCACCTTCCAGATCCGCCACGCAACGCTCCAGGGCAAAACGCGTCGGGTTGTGCGAGCGCCCGTAGTCGAAGCCCTTGTGCACGCCGGGGCTGTCTTGCAGGTAAGTCGAGTTGGCGTAGATCGGCGGCATCAGCGCACCGGTGGTCGGGTCAGGCGTCTGCCCGGCATGGATCACCCGGGTCGCGAAGCCTTGGGATTTATCGTCGTGCTGACTCATGCGAGGGATCTCCGTAATTGGTTGAGCATGTCGGTGCGGGTAATCAGGCCGTGGAAGCCCGAAGCATCGGCAATGATCGCGACGAGGCCGCGACTGAGCACCGCTTCCAGCTCGGCGAGGTTGGCTCCGGGGGCGAGGGTTTGCAGCTTGTCCGTCATCACGCTGGAGACCGATTGGCTGAAGCGTGCGGCATCCCCGTGTACGGGCAGCAGGATGTCCGATTCGTCGATCACCCCGACCAGTTGTTTGCCTTCCACCAGCACCGGCAGCTGCGAGACATCCGCCAGGCGCATGCGCTGAAACGCGGTCAGCAGGGTGTCGTCGGGGCCGACGCTGATCACGCGGCCATCTTCGAAACGCCGGGCGATCAGGTCGCGCAGGTCGCCGTAACGTTTGCGCTGCAACAGGCCTTGATCGGTCATCCACTGGTCGTTGTAAACCTTGGACAGATAGCGCGTGCCGGTGTCGCAGACGAAGCTGACCACGCGTTTCGGCTCGGTCTGTTCGCGGCAGTAACGCAGCGCGGCGGCGAGCAGGGTGCCGGTGGACGACCCCCCGAGAATGCCTTCGGCCTTGAGCAACTGGCGGGCGTGATCGAAGCTTTCTTCATCGCTGATCGAGTAGGCGTGACGCACGCTGCTGAGGTCGGTGATCGACGGAATGAAATCTTCGCCGATGCCTTCCACCGCCCACGACCCGGGCGTTGGCATTGTGCCGTCGCGGCTGTACTGAGCCATCACCGAACCGACCGGGTCGGCGAGGACCATTTGCAGATCCGGTTGTACCCGTTTGAAGAAACGGCTCAGGCCGGTCAGGGTGCCGGCGGAACCGACGCCAACCACGATCGCATCCAGATCATGCTCGGTCTGCGCCCAGATCTCCGGCGCGGTGCTGCACTCGTGTGCCAGCGGGTTGGCGGGGTTGTTGAACTGGTCGGCGAAGAACGCGCCGGGAATGTCTTTGGCCAGGCGTGCGGCCACGTCCTGGTAATACTCGGGGTGGCCCTTGCCTACGTCGGAGCGGGTGATGTGCACCTCGGCGCCCATGGCTTTCAAGTGCAGGACTTTCTCGGTGGACATCTTGTCCGGGACTACCAGCACCACGCGGTAGCCTTTGGCCCGGCCGACCAGCGCCAGACCCAGACCGGTGTTGCCGGCGGTGGCCTCGACGATGGTGCCACCCGGTTGCAGGCGCCCGTCGCGTTCAGCGGCATCAATCATCGCCAGACCGACGCGGTCCTTGATCGAGCCGCCGGGGTTTTGTGATTCCAGTTTGAGAAACAGTGTGCAGAGGCCGGTATCGAAGCGGGTAACTTGTACCAGCGGCGTATTGCCGATCAGCCCAAGTACGGCAGGGCGTGAATCCTTTGACATTTCTTCACCTCTTGTAGTGGTGTTGATCGCGTTCCATTCGCGGGGAAAAGCTCGCGTGCAACATAGGCTTAGACATGATCCGTCGCAACCTTTAACCCGCCGCTGCGCCAGCCATTTCGATCTAACCATAGAACAGAATCGCAGCCTGCAAGCGCCCGGTTTCAGAGGGTTTACATCAAGGCGCCATCGAGTATTGAAAGGGCGTCGCCAGCGCCCCTCACAGCTTGATCTGCGTAGGAATATCCTGCAGGGCGAATCGTGTTTTCAGCGGGCATACGGCCGACAACTGATCATGAGGGAAACTTGTGATCATCAAGATTAAAATGAGTTTGTCTCACTAGAGGCTGATCCTGACAATGGCCGCCATCAACAAGACATTGGAGTTGTTTGTCATGGCACTGGCCCATTCCCTCGGATTTCCGCGCATTGGTCGCGACCGCGAATTGAAAAAAGCGCAAGAGGCGTTCTGGAAAGGAGAACTGAACGAGGCCGGCCTGCGTGAAGTGGGTCGTGAATTACGCAAGGCCCACTGGGACTTGCAGAAGAACGCCAGCATCGAGCTGCTGCCGGTGGGCGATTTCGCCTGGTACGACCAGGTGCTGACCCACTCGCTGATGTTCGGCGTGATTCCCGAGCGTTTCCGTCCACATGACGGCAAAGCCAGCCTGCAGACCCTGTTCAGCATGGCCCGTGGCGTCAGCGACAGTTGCTGTGGCGGTGCGCATGCGCAGGAAATGACCAAGTGGTTCGACACCAACTACCACTACCTGGTCCCGGAATTCAGCGTTGATCAGCAGTTCCAGCTCGGCTGGGAACAGTTGTTCGAAGAAGTCGAAGAAGCCCGCGCACTGGGGCATAACGTCAAACCGGTGATCATCGGCCCCCTGACTTATCTGTGGCTGGGCAAGGCCAAAGGTGCCGAGTTCGACAAGCTGGAATTGCTTGATCGCCTGCTGCCGCTGTACGGGCAGATCTTCGCCCGGCTGGCCGCACTCGGTGTGGAATGGGTGCAGATCGACGAGCCGATTCTGGTGCTCGACTTGCCGCAGGAGTGGAAGAATGCTTTCGAGCGTGCGTACAACCAGATCCAGCGTGATCCGCTGAAGAAACTGCTCGCCACTTACTTCGGTGGTCTGGAAGAGAACCTCGGTCTGGCCGCCAATCTGCCGGTCGATGGTTTGCACATCGACCTGGTACGTGCAGCGGAACAGTACCCGACCATCCTTGATCGCCTGCCGGCCTACAAGGTGCTGTCGCTGGGTGTGGTCAACGGCCGCAACGTCTGGCGCTGCGACCTGGAAAATGCGCTGGCGACTTTGCAGCATGCACATGAGCGCCTGGGTGATCGCCTGTGGGTCGCGCCATCGTGCTCGCTGTTGCACAGTCCGGTGGATCTGGGCCGCGAAGACCAGCTCGATGCCGAGCTGAAAAGTTGGCTGGCGTTTGCCGTGCAGAAGTGCGAAGAAGTCGCCGTGCTGGCGCAGGCGGTCAACGAGCCGGAAGCGCCGAAAGTGCTGCGCGCCTTGGTCCAAAGTCGCTCGGTACAGACCAGCCGCGCCGCCTCGCCTCGTATTCACAAACCGGCAGTGCAGGCCCGTGTGGCGGCCATTACTGCGCAGCACAGCCAGCGCCAATCGCCGTTTACCCAGCGCATCGCCAAGCAGCGCGCCGGCCTCGATTTGCCACTGTTCCCGACCACCACTATCGGTTCGTTTCCGCAAACTGCGTCGATCCGCCTGGCGCGGCAGTCGTTCAAGCAAGGCAAACTGAGCGAAGCCGAATACACCGAAGCCATGTACAGCGAGATCCGCCACGCCGTGCAAATTCAGGAGCAGTTGGGCCTCGACGTGCTGGTGCACGGTGAAGCCGAACGCAACGACATGGTCGAGTACTTCGCCGAGCAACTCGACGGCTACGTATTCACCCGTTTCGGCTGGGTGCAGAGCTACGGTTCGCGCTGCGTGAAACCGGCGGTGATCTTCGGTGACTTGAGCCGCCCGCACGCCATGACCGTGGAGTGGATCCGCTACGCTCAGGGCCTGACCGACAAGGTCATGAAAGGCATGCTGACGGGACCTGTGACCATGCTGATGTGGTCGTTCCCCCGCGAAGACGTGTCTCGTGAAGTGCAGGCACGGCAACTGGCGCTGGCGCTCCGTGACGAAGTGGTGGATCTGGAGTCCGCCGGGATCAGGATCGTGCAGATCGACGAAGCCGCATTCCGCGAAGGCCTTCCGCTGCGCCGCGCGCAATGGCAGCACTATCTGGATTGGGCCACCGAAGCGTTCCGCCTGTGTGCCTCCGGTGTACGCGACGAAACGCAGATCCATACGCACATGTGCTACAGCGAGTTCAATGATGTGATCGAGTCCATCGCCGCCATGGACGCCGATGTGATCACCATCGAAACCTCGCGCTCGGACATGGAACTGCTGGAGGCGTTCGAGGCCTTCGATTACCCGAACGAGATCGGCCCGGGCGTCTACGACATTCACTCGCCGCGGGTGCCGGATGCTTCGGAAATGGCCAATCTGCTGCGCAAGGCAGCGCAGCGGATTCCGGCAGAACGGTTGTGGGTCAACCCGGATTGCGGTCTGAAAACTCGTGGCTGGCCGGAGACTGAGGCGGCGCTGGTACACATGGTCACCGCCGCCCGCCAGTTGCGCAAAGAACTGGCCTGAGAAGACAACCCAAAAACCCTGTGGGAGCGGGCTTGCTCGCGAAAGCGGAGTGTCAGTTAAATAATTTTCGACTGACACTCCGCCTTCGCGAGCAAGCCCGCTCCCACATTGGAGTGTGTAGGGTGTCAGTGACGGCTCATCAAACCGTGCAGTACACCGAGGCGCAGCCCCGGTTCCGACGGCGCCATCTGCGAAATCCCGAATGCCTTGAACGCCGCCAGCATCAATACCAAACCGCCGGGCAAAATGCTCTGGCGATGCGGCTGCAAGCCTGCCAGCTTCAATTGCTGAACGTTCTTCACCTTCAGCAGCAACAGCGACAAACGCAACAGTCCGCCATAGGTAATGCCGTCCTGGCCGAAGTCATTGAGCCGATTGGCCTTGAGCACTTTCGCCAGCATCCGCGCCGTGCCGGAGGAACCAATGGTCTGTTGCCAGCCCTGCGCGCGATAGCGGCGGGCGACTTTTTCGAATTGCAGGATCGCCACGCGCTCGGCTTCTTGCAGTGCGCCGGGAGCAATGCGCCCGTCGGGGAAATAGCGTGCGCCCAGGCTACCGCTGCCAATGGCGATGCTTTCGGTGAGCAGCGGTTGCGACCCCTGGCCGAGAATCAGCTCGGTGGAACCACCACCGATGTCGACCACCAGCCGCATGTCCTCCGCCCCCGGCAGGGTATGAGCGACGCCGGCATACACCAGTTGCGCCTCTTCATGGCCGGAGATGACGTCGATGCGAAAACCCAGATGGCGTTCGGCACTGTGCAGAAACAACTGCGCATTGTCGGCCTCGCGCACCGCGCTGGTCGCCACGGCCCGCACCTTGCCGGCCTCGAAGCCGCGCAGTTTCTTGCCGAACCGCGCCAGCGCCTGCCAGCCACGATCCAGCGCCATTTCGTCCAGTGCACCGCCGTCGAAGCCTTCGGCCAGCCGCACCGGTTCACGCAGGGTTTTGACTTCCTGAATCATGAAGCCTTTTCGACTGCGAACCGACTGGCCGATCATCAGGCGAAACGCATTCGAGCCCAGGTCGATGGCGGCAAACAGCGAGGCGTCTTCTTTCATGGGAATCCCTGCAAGCATCCGTCGAAGGCTCAAGACGGTTTGCGAGGATTCTGCGATGCGCTTGATGACATCCTGATGACGGGGCAGGGGCGGTTCAGTGAATTGTTGGTTGTCATGACACTGTCATTATCCGGCGACTATCCTGACCCCAATACATCGCGTGTTCTTAAAGTTTTTGCTGCCTCTTTGGGCAGCTTTTTTTTTGCCCGCGATTTGGCAAGCCGTGCGCAAGGTTTGCAATCGTGGGCGTCCCTTGGCTAATATACGATCCATATACACTTCGTACCGGATTCGGATATGGGCATCGTAAAAATTTCAGAAGACATGCATGAGAACCTGCGCATCTCCAGCACCGCGCTCAGCCGCTCGATCAACGCGCAGGCCGAGCACTGGATGCGCATCGGCATGCTCGCCGAGCTGCACCCCAACCTCGACCACAGCGCCATTTGCCGCTTGCTGATCCGCGCCGAACAGAACGGCGGGCTGGATCTGCATCAACTGACTCAGGAAGCCGTCAGCGCATGAGAAATCAGATCAAGATCAATACCCCTGCGGAAATCGCGAAGTCGCGTGCGGCGGGCAAACTCGCCGCCGAAGTGCTGGCGATGCTGGTGCCGCACGTCAAGGCTGGGGTGACGACCGATGAGCTGGATCGGTTGTGCAACGATTACATCGTCAATGTGCAGAAAGCCATTCCGGCCAACGTCGGTTATCACGGTTTCCCGAAAACCGTCTGCGCCTCGGTCAACGACGTGGTGTGCCACGGCATCCCGTCGGGCACACCGTTGAAAGACGGCGACATCGTCAACCTCGACATCGCAGTGATCAAGGACGGCTGGTTCGGCGACACCAGCCGCATGTACGTGGTCGGCGAGGCGACGCCTGAGGCGCTGCACCTGATCAAGACCACTTATGACGCGATGTGCGCGGGTATTCGTGTGGTGAAACCGGGCGCCACGCTGGGCGACATCGGTCATGCGATCCAGAGCCTGGCGGAGAGCGAAGGTTTCAGCGTGGTGCGTGAATACTGCGGGCATGGCATCGGCAAGGTGTATCACGATGAACCGCAGATCCTGCATTACGGTTTTCCCAATCAGGGCATGAAGCTCAAGGCGGGGATGATCTTCACCGTCGAGCCGATGCTCAATGCCGGCAAGCGCCATGTGAAGAACATGCCGGACGGCTGGACGGTGCTGACCAAGGATGGCTCGCTGTCGGCGCAGTGGGAGCATATGGTCGCGGTGACCGAAACCGGTTTCGAAATCCTCACCGCCTGGCCGGACGCAATGGAAGGTTTCACCCCGATCGCCTGAACACCCCCAGACCCCTGTGGGAGCGGGCTTGCTCGCGAATGCGGTGTGTCATTCAACATAAACAGTGACTGACACGCCGCCTTCGCGAGCAAGCCCGCTCCCACAGGGGGGATTCGCGGTGCTGCCGAGATTCTCAGTGAGAACCGGCCGCTTTGTTGAGGTCGCTTTCAGCCCATTCGGTGTAGACGCAGGCATCCGCCGTAGCCCAGCGCACCCGCACCGGATCGCCAGCCTTGAGCGGCATGCCCGCCGCCGACAGCGCTTTAACCGTCATCGAAGTACCGCCCGACGTCACCACGCTGCACGTCTGGCTTTCGCCAAGAAACAGCACCTCCACGACCTTGGCCGACACCTCATTCCAACCCGCTGCCAGCGGCTCCTCGCTCGCCTGCTGCACGCTCAGCGCCACCGCTTTTTCCGGCCGCACCATCAGCAGCACATCCTGCTCGGTGTGCAAGCCGGCAGTCAGGCGAATCGACAACGACTGCCCCTCGAAACTCGCCGCCGCATTGCCCTGCGCCTTGAGCTTGAGGAAGTTCGAGTTGCCGAGGAACGACGCGACAAACGCATTCGGCGGATTCTGATACAGGTCATAACCGCTGCCCAAACCAACAATCTTGCCGTGACTGAAAATCGCGATGCGCTGCGACAGGCGCATGGCTTCTTCCTGATCGTGGGTCACGTAGACGATGGTGATGCCCAGGCGTCGATGCAGCTGGCGCAGTTCATCCTGCAAGTCTTCACGCAGTTTTTTATCCAGCGCACCGAGCGGTTCGTCCATCAGCAGAATGCGTGGCTCGTAGACCAGCGCCCGGGCGATGGCGACGCGTTGCTGTTGCCCGCCAGAGAGTTGCGAAGGGCGGCGATGGGCGAATTGTTCGAGCTGCACCAGTTTCAACATCGCATCGACACGCTTGTCACGTTCGGCGGCGGCGAGTTTGCGGATCGCCAGCGGAAAGGCGATGTTGTCGCGCACCGACAGATGCGGGAACAGCGAATAGCGCTGGAACACCATGCCAATGTCGCGCTTGTGCGGCGGCACGTTGACCAGCGACTGACCGTTGACCAGGATCTCGCCGCAGCTCGGGGTTTCGAACCCGGCGAGCATCGACAGCGTGGTGCTTTTGCCCGAGCCGCTGGAGCCGAGGAAGGTCAGGAACTCGCCGTCCTTGATGTCCAGCGAGATGTTGTCGACGGCGGCAAAGTCGCCGTAGTGCTTGTTCAGATTGCGCAGGCTGACCAGGGGTTTGTCGTTCTGCTGGGATGCGTCTTTGATCACGGCACTCATGTCGTACTCCTGGGCGCTCAGGCGCGGATTTCGTTGCGCCGGCGCAGCGCGGCGGCGATCACCATGACCAATACCGACAGGCCGATCAGCAGCGTCGAAGCGACGGCGATCACCGGGGTCTGGTCCTGGCGCAGGGTGGTCCACATTTTCACGGGAAGAGTTTGCAGGGTCGGGCTAGCCATCATCACGCTGAGCACTACTTCGTCCCACGAAACCAGAAAGGCGAAGAGGGCGCCGGCGACCATGCCCGGACGGATCGCCGGGAACGTCACCTTGAACACCGCTTGCAGGCGTGAGGCGCCGCAGATCACCGCCGCGTCTTCAATCGACTGATCGAACAGCTTCAGCGAGTTGATGATCGAGATGATGGTGAACGGCAGCGCGACGATCACATGGCTGACCACGAAGGCAAACATCGTCCCTGTGTAACCGAGCTTGAGAAACAGCGCGTACACCGCCACGGCGATGATCACCAGCGGCACGATCATCGGCAGGGTAAACAGGCCGTAGAGCATTTCCCGTCCGGGGAAGCGCCCGCGCACCAGAGCAAACGCGGTTGGCAGACCGAGCGCCACGGCACAGATCGTGGTCAGCACGGCAACGTTGAGGCTGGCCGCAGCGGCGTTCATCCAGTCGGCGTTGGAGAAGAACTGGCCGTACCATTTCAGCGTCCAGCCCGGCGGCGGGAATACCAGCCACTGCGACGAGCCGAACGACAGCAGGACGATGAACACGATCGGCAACAGCAGGAACAAACCGATCAGCCCGGTGGTTGCATACAAGCCGAAACGCATCCGCCGGCTCATGGCATTGGGAGTCAGGAGCATCTCGGCTTACCTCGCGTTGCTGGCGCCAACCGGGGATTCCGGCTGAAGCTTCAGGTAGAAGTAGAACAGCACCAGGGTGATCGCGATCAGCAACGCGGCGCCGGCACTGGCCAGGCCCCAGTTGAGGAACGATTGCACCTGCTGAATGATGAACTCCGGCAGCATCATGTTCTGCGCCCCGCCGAGCAGCGCCGGGGTGACGTAGTAACCGAGCGACATCACGAACACCATCAACCCGCCGGACGCCAGACCCGGCCGGCACAGCGGCAGGAACACTCGGAAGAAATTGGTCCAAGGACTCGCGCCGCAGATCGAGCCGGCCTGCAGGATCATCGGATCGATGGCCTGCATGGTCGCCTGCAACGGCAGGACGATGAACGGGATCATGATGTAGCTCATGCCGATCACCACACCGGTCAGGTTGTGCACCATTTCCAGCGGCTGATCGATGATGCCCAGCGCCATCAGCGCCTTGTTGATCACCCCCGAGGCCTGCAGCAATACCAGCCACGAATAGGTGCGGGCGAGCAGGCTGGTCCACATCGACAGCAGCACGATGTTGAGGATCCAGCGGCCCCAGCCGCGCGGTACCAGAGTGATAGCCCAAGCCAGCGGGAAGCCCAGCAACAGGCTGAAAATCGTTACCAGTCCGGCCACCGAGAAGGTGTTGAGCAGCACCCGCGCATACGCCGAGTTGGCGAACAGTTGTTCATAGTTGCCAAGGCCCGGGGTCGGTTCGAGCACGCCGCGCAACAGCAGGCCAATCAACGGCGCGAGAAAGAACAGGCCGAGGAACAGCAGTGCCGGGACCAGGTTGCCGGCACCTTTCCAGCGTTGTCTGAAGGTGTGGGTCGAGCCGGTAGCGCCGGTGGCGCTCCCGGTCACCGTTGCAGGACGAGGCGCAGCAGCCGCCATTTTCATTTGACCAGCCATTCGTTCCACCGTGTCGCGATGGCCGGGCCGTTCTTGGCCCAGTACGCGAAATCAAGAGTGATCTGATCCTTGGCGTAGGCCGTCGGCAGGTTCGGGGCCAGCACCGAGTCCAGGCGCGCCACGCTGTCGACGTTGACCGGGGCGTAGGCGGTCAGGTTGGAGAAGTCGGCCTGGCCTTTGGCACTGCTGGCGTTGGCCAGGAACTTCATCGCCGCGTCCTTGTTTTTCGAGCCTTTTGGAATCACCAGAATGTCGGCCATGACCAGGTTCTGTTTCCAGCTCACACCGACGGGTGCGCCATCTTCTTGCAGGGCGTGAATCCGGCCGTTCCAGAACTGGCCCATGCTCGCTTCACCGGAGGCCAGCAGTTGCTGCGACTGCGCGCCGCCGCCCCACCAGACGATGTCTTTCTTGATGGTGTCGAGTTTCTTGAAGGCGCGATCCAGATCCAGCGGGTAGAGCTTGTCAGCCGCTACGCCGTCGGCCAGCAGCGCCAGTTCGAGCACGCCGGGGCTCGGCCATTTGTACAGGGCGCGTTTGCCGGGGTAGGTCTTGGTGTCGAACAGCGCGGTCCAGTCTTGCGGCTTGGCCGCGCCGAGCTTGCCTTCGTTGTAGCCGAGGACGAAGGAGAAGAAGAACGAGCCGACGCCGTAATCGCTGACGAAACGCGGGTCGATCTTGTCGCGCTGGATGACTTTGAAATCGAGGGGTTCAAGCAGGCCTTCAGCGGCGGCACGCAGGGCGAAATCGGCTTCGACATCGACCACGTCCCATTGCACGTTGCCGCTCTCGACCATGGCCTTGAGTTTGCCGTAGTCGGTCGGGCCATCCTGCACCACGGTGATGCCGCTGGCCTTGCTGAACGGATCGGCCCAGGCCTGTTTCTGCGCATCCTGGGTGCTACCGCCCCAGCTGACGAAGTTCACGCTTTCGGCGGCCATTGCAGCCTGGCCGGTCACGCTCAGCAGTCCCGCAAAAAAGATCGCGGTTGCAGCTTTGTTCAACACCATTTTTACGCCCTCATTGTTGTGTTTTTGAGCGGGCTTGCGTTGTTGCCCGCCTGTCGGGAGCAGTAGCCGGACGGTTTTTCAGGTCGCTCGGTCTATGGAATATCATATTATGGTATTCCAAACTTTGTGCAAGCACTTTGCCTTACCGGTTATCTGGCGGATGGGCTTTTTGTGAGCTCGAGGGAATTAAATTGAAATGCAAAACCCTGTAGGAGTGAGCCTGCTCGCGGAAGCGGTGTGACGTTCTGCGATGATGTTGGCTGATCCACCGCTATCGCGAGCAGGCTCACTCCTACAGTTGGAATTGTGGTTGGCGTGGATTATTCGCTGAAGGGAATGCTCTCCACCACCTCCAGGTCATACCCGGTCAGCCCCGCATACTTCAGCGGCGGCCCAAGATGCCGCAGCTTGCCCACCCCCAGGTTCTGCAGAATCTGCGCCCCGGTACCCACCTCCGAATAAATCCGCGATTGCGAACGGCTGAACTGCCGCGGTGGCTGGGTCAGTTGCGGCACGCGCTCGAGCAGCGCCTGCGACGATTCATGATTGGCCAACACCACCACAACGCCATGACCTTCCGCCGCGACCCGTTGCAACGCCGCCCACAGCGTCCAGTTGCTTGGCCCGCTGTACTCGGCGCCGACCAGATCACGCAGCGGATCGATCACATGCACGCGTACTAACGTCGGCTCTTCGCGGCGCAGATCGCCCATCACCATCGCCATGTGCACGCCACCCTCGATGCGGTCTTCGAAAGTGATCAGACGGAACGTGCCATGCACCGTCGGCAGCTCACGTTCGCCGATGCGTTCGATGGTGTGCTCGGTGCTCAGGCGATAATGAATCAGGTCAGCGATGGTGCCGATCTTGATTCCGTGCTTGCGCGCGAACACTTCCAGATCCGGGCGGCGGGCCATGGTGCCGTCATCGTTCATCACCTCGACGATCACCGAGGCTGGGGTGAAACCGGCGAGGCGGGCGAGGTCGCAGCCGGCTTCGGTGTGGCCGGCGCGGGTCAGCACGCCGCCTTCCTTGGCGCGCAGCGGGAAGATGTGCCCAGGCTGCACCAAGTCTTCGGCGCGGGCGTCTTTGGCCACAGCGGCCGCGACCGTGCGGGCGCGGTCAGCTGCAGAAATGCCAGTGGTAACCCCGACCGCCGCTTCAATCGACACGGTAAACGCGGTACTGAACACGCTGCCGTTGCTCGGCACCATTTGCTCAAGGCCCAGGCGCTGGCAGTGCTCGTCAGTCAGTGTCAGGCAAATCAGCCCGCGCGCCTCACGCGCCATAAAGCTGATCGCCTCGGGTGTGCAGCAGTCGGCGGCCAGCAGCAGGTCGCCTTCGTTTTCCCGATCTTCGTCATCGACCAGCAGGACCATTTTGCCGAGGCGATAATCTTCGAGGATTTCTTCGATGCTGTTGAAGGCCATGCTGGACTCTCAGGGTTTGTTGGAAATATATTGGTATACCATAATACAAAATCAACAAAGAGGTCACTATGAAGGCGTACTGGATTGCCCACGTGGATGTCGACGATGCCGAGCACTACAGCCAATACACCCAGCGCGCACCGGCAGCCTTCGCCGCGTTCGGCGCGAAATTTCTGGCCCGGGGCGGACGCAGCGAAGCGCTGGAGGGCAGAGCTACTCCTCAGCGTAGCGTGGTGATCGAATTCGAGAACTATGAGAAGGCCGTGGCGTGCTACCACTCGGCGGCGTATCAGGAGGCGAAACGTTATCGCGAGGAATGGGCGAGGGCGGAGATCGTCATCGTAGAAGGCATCGCACCACTTTAAGCAACACCGCTAAACACTGTGGGAGCGAGCCTGCTCGCGAAAGCGGTCGTTCATTCAACATTTGTATCGACTGACCCGACGCCTTCGCGAGCAGGCTCGCTCCCACAGGGGGATAGGTGGTGATCAGCGGATAAAGTGGATCTTCCCGCTGTCATCATTGCCCATGTAGATCCCATACACCCCGGCCTGACGCTCCTCGATGTAACGCTCGAGAATCTGCCGGATCGCCGGGTAATAGATCTGCTCCCACGGAATGTCCTCAGGCGCGAAGAATTTGTAGTCCAGGGTTTCCGGGCCGAACTGGCCGGTGATCTCCAGCGCGAGGGCGCGGAAGATGATGTACACCTCGCTGATCTTCGGCACGCTGAAAATCGAGTATGGCGAGACGATTTCCGCGCGCACGCCGCTTTCTTCCCAGACTTCGCGCAGCGCCGCCTGCTCGGTGGTTTCGCCGCTTTCCATGAAGCCGGCCGGCAGTGTCCAGGTGCCCGGACGCGGTGGGATCGCCCGTTGGCACAAGAGGTATTTGCCGTCCTGCTCGATGATGCAGCCGGCGATGATTTTCGGATTGACGTAGTGGATGTAGCCGCAGCCGCGGCACATCAGGCGCTCGTGCGTATCGCCCGGCGGTACCTGCTGACCGAGGTCAGGGCCACCGCATTTCGGGCAAAAGCTCGGGCTGAACATGTCAGTGACCTATACGCGGTTCTTTCAGCGCGATCGGCAGGGTGATGTTCGGCGTGGCGCCGGTCTCTTCCTGTTTGCGCTTGAGATAATCGAGGGCCACGGCGGCGGCTGCGCGTACGTGATCGACGCAGGCCTGATGCGCCGCCAGTGGATCGCCGCTCTTGATCGCCTCAACCATTTTTTCCATCTCGTGGTTACTCGCGCCGCGCCGGTTTTCCTGGGACACCGAAGTCGCCCGCAGGTAGCTGATGCGCGCTTGCAACTGGCGTAATTGAGTGGCCGCAACGTGGTTGCCCGAGCCTTCGAGCAGTACGTCGTAGAAGCCCTGCACCGAGTCGATCACCTGTTGCAGTTCGCCGTCCTTGAGTGCCTTGCGGTTCTCGTCGAGGGCTTTTTCCAGGGCCTTGATGTCCTTGGCCTTGGCACGCAGGGTGAACAGCTGGACGATCAGGCCTTCGAGCACGCAGCGCAGCTCATAAATGTCGACCGCATCGGCGAGGGTGATGATCGCCACCCGTGGGCCTTTGGCATCGGCGAACTCGACCAGGCCTTCAGACTCCAGGTGACGCAGGGCTTCGCGCACCGATGTGCGGCTGACACCGAGGCGATCGCACAGATCGCGTTCGACCAGACGATCACCGGGCATGAGCTGGAAATTCATGATCGCGCTACGCAGTTTATCCAGCACGATTTCGCGCAGGGTAACGGGGTTGCGATTGACCTTGAAGCTGTCGTCGAGTGGCTGGCGTTTCATGGGGTCCGCTCTTGAAGTTGGCTGTCCATGCCAGACGGGCATCTAAACAGCCGAGGGGTTAACTGGAGGCCTCGGCGTCGGCTTCGGCGAAGGCTTCACGGGCGAGCCGGAAACTGTCCACGGCTGCCGGGACGCCGCAATAAATACCGACCTGAAGCAGAATTTCGCGTATTTGCTCACGACTCAGGCCGTTACGCAAGGCGCCGCGCACATGCAGCTTGAGTTCGTGCGGGCGGTTGAGCGCCGAGATCATCGCCAGGTTGATCATGCTGCGCTCCTTGAGCGACAAACCCTCACGGCCCCAGACATGGCCCCAGCAGTATTCGGTGACCATTTCCTGCAGCGGGCGGCTGAAGTCATCGGCGTTCTCGATCGAGCGCTGCACATAGGCTTCGCCCA
The DNA here is from genome assembly GCF_949767635.1 of Pseudomonas sp. IT-93MI4. Lineage (NCBI taxonomy): Bacteria > Pseudomonadati > Pseudomonadota > Gammaproteobacteria > Pseudomonadales > Pseudomonadaceae > Pseudomonas > Pseudomonas sp. IT-93MI4. Next base: position 224,311 of record NZ_CATKPP010000011.1, on the reverse strand, counting down.
GCACCTGGGTGCGGATCTTCAGGCCTTTTTCGTACTTTTCGTTACTCATCATTCCTCCTGTCACCCTGTTTCCCCTGTGGGAGCGGGTGTGTTAATCAGGCCAGGGTTGGCAACGGCCCGAGCTTGCCCTTGTGATAAATCATCGGTGTCACCGGTTGCTCGGGCAGGATCAGGTTCTTCACCGCGCCGACAATGATCGCGTGATCACCACCGTCGTATTCACGCCACAACTCGCACTCAATGATCGCCGTGGCCTTGGCGAGGATCGGGTTACCGAGTTCGCTCAAATGCCACTCGATGCCGTTAGCCTTGTCCTTGCCTTTACCAGCAAAGGCATAGGCTTCAGCGGTCTGGTCGGCGGACAGCAAATGGATCGCGAATTTCTTGCTGTCGCGCAGCACCGGGTAGGTGTCGGAGGCGTAGTTGGGGCAGAACAGCACCAGCGCCGGATCAATCGACAGCGCGCTGAAGGCGCTGGCGGTGATGCCGACGATGGCGCCCTCCGGGTCGAGGGTGGTGACCACCGTGACCCCTGACGGAAACGAGCTCATGACGTCTTTGTAAATGCCGGGTTCGATCATGTCGCAGGACTCCTAGCGCATCACAAACGGATCAGGCATCGGCGCCTGAGAGAGATTGATCCACACCGTTTTCAGTTCGGTGTAGGCCAGCACCGAATCGATGCCGCTTTCGCGTCCATAGCCACTGTTCTTGAAGCCGCCGATCGGCGCCATCGCCGACACCGCACGGTAGGTATTGACCCAGATGATTCCCGAACGCACATCCCGCGCCAGACGATGGGCGCGGCCCAGGTCGCGAGTCCAGATGCCGGCGGCGAGGCCGAATTGCGAGTCGTTGGCGATTGCCAGCGCCTCGGCTTCGTCTTTGAAGCGAATCACCGAAGCCACCGGGCCGAAAACTTCTTCCTGCATGATCTTCATCGAGTTGCGGTCGCACTCGAACAGCGTCGGCTCGTAGAACCAGCCGTCGCCAAGGTCCGCCGGTCGCTTGCCGCCGGTGCGCAACCGCGCGCCTTCAGCAATAGCGTCAGCCACCAGCCCTTCGACTACCGCCAATTGCTGCGCGGTGGCCATCGGGCCCATTTCGCTGTGGTCTTCCTGCGGGTTGCCGATGCGGATGCGCTGGGCGCGTTCGACCAGGCGGTTGACGAACTCGTCGTAGATTTCGTCCTGCACCAGCAGGCGTGAACCGGACACGCAGCTCTGGCCCGAGGCGGCGTAGATCCCGGCGATGGCGCCGTTGATCGCGCTGTCCAGATCGGCGTCGGCGAAGATGATGTTCGGCGATTTGCCGCCGAGTTCCAGTGACAGCTTGGCGAAGTTCTCGGCGCTGCTGCGCACCACATGCCGGGCCGTGGCCGCGCCGCCGGTAAAGGCGATCTTGCGGATCAGCGGATGGCGGGTGAGGGCGGCGCCGGTGCTCGGCCCGTAACCGGTGACAACGTTGACCACACCCGGCGGAATCCCGGCTTCGAGGGCCAGACGTGCCAGCTCAAGGATGGTCGCCGAGGCGTGCTCGGACGGTTTGATCACGATGGTGTTGCCGGCGGCGAGGGCCGGGGCCAGTTTGATCGCGGTCAGGTACAGCGGGCTGTTCCACGGAATGATCGCGGCAACCACACCCATCGCTTCGTGCACGGTGTAGGCAAACAGGTCGGGCTTGTCCAGCGGCAGGGTGCCGCCTTCGAGCTTGTCGGCGAGGCCTGCGGTGTAGTGGAAGAACTCCGGCAGATAGCCGACCTGACCACGGGTTTCGCGGATCAGCTTGCCGTTGTCGCGACTTTCCAGCTGCGCCAGTTGTTCCTTGTTTTCTGCGATCAGGTCACCGAGACGCCGCAGCAGTTTGCCGCGTGCGGTGGCGGTCAGGCCGCGCCAGGCCGGGCTGTCGAAGGCAGTCTGCGCCGCTTGCACGGCGCGTTCGACGTCGGCTTCATCGGCATCGGGCAGTTCGGCCCAGGCTTGCGCGCTGGCCGGGTTGAGGCTTTCGAAGGTCTTGCCGGAGAGGGCGTCGACCCATTCTCCGCCGATGCACATCTGGAAGCGTGCGAGTGTCATGCAACGATCCCCTTTATATGGTTTTGTCGGGAGTGTGCGTATTCGAGGAATTCCAGCAGCGTCTGGTTGACCAGCCGCGGCGACTCTACCGGCATCATATGCCGTTGCTCGGGCAGCACCGCAACCTTCGCGCCGGGGATGCGTCGGGCCAGTTGCTCGGCCATTTCCGGGGTGGAACCGGGGTCGAGTTCGCCGGTGGCGATCAGCGTCGGCGCCTGAATGCTGCCGAGGTCGTCGGCGCGGTACATGTCCTGCGTGGCGAACAATTCGTAGGTGGTCAGGTAACCCTGCGGGTCGTTGCCGGCCAGGGTCTGACGAATGGCTGCGATCTGCGCCGGGTTGGCCGCCTGATATTCACGGCTGAACCAGCGCGACAGCGCCGCTTCGGCATTGGCATCCGGCCCGTGTTCCGCCGCTTGTGCAGTGCGCGCGATGACCCCGGCACGCTGTTCTTCACTGCGGTTGAACACGCTGTTAAGCACCACCAGGCTTTGCAGGCGCTCCGGGTAGTGCAGGGCAAACGCCCGTGCCACCAGTCCGCCCATGGAGAAACCGATCACCGCAGCCTGAGGCAGATTCAGGTGATCGAGCAGCTCCAGCAACTGATCGGCATAACCGAGCAGGCCGGTGCCGCTGGCCGGGCGCGGGCTGGCGCCGTGGCCGAGCATGTCGTAGGCGATCACCTGGTATTGGGCAGACAGGCCAACGATCTGGCCGCCCCACATTTCTTTGTTCAGGCCCACGCCGTGGATCAAGACCACGGGCTGGCCTTGGCCGGTCGCCAGGTAACTGGTGCCAGCCGGGGTGAGTTCAGCGGTGAGCCGAATCATGGAGCGCTCCTGCAATGCCTTTTTATTGTGATTACTGGGCTTTTTCGGCGGCCAGTTCTTCCAGATCGATGTAGCGGTTGCCGATGCGCGGGTGCAGGCGACCACCGTCGGCGCAACCGAGCACCACCACGATTTCGTCGGCACGCGGCGCGTCTTCGATCTGCATTTCCAGGGTGATGTAGTGCGAACGCTGGCCTTCGTCGTCCTTGTGCATCATCGGGATCTGAATCGAAGTGCCCGGGCCGCCGCGCTTGTTGGTGAAGCTCAGGTAGCTCTTGGCCTTGACCGCCTCGCGGTAGTGATTACCGAAGCGCAGGGTATGGATCACCGCCGAGGCGTGTTCGATCTCACCGTCGGCGCCGACCACTGCCGCTTTGCCGTACGCCTCGATCTTCTCGGCGCCGCCGATGATGCCCACCAGACGCTCGACCATCGTGGCGCCGAGGTCGGAGCAGTTGGCGCGGATCTGCGGTTTCAGATCCTCGACGAAACCGTTGCCGACCCACGGGTTCTTCATCACCACAGCCAGCCCGACCATGGTCACTGGCTTGTCAGTGACCTTGCCGCCTTCGATGAAGGTTTCTTCGACATAGCTGACGATCTTGCGAATTTCGAAACTCATGAGCTGCTCCGTAGGGGGATTGAGAGTGTCTGTGCGTCTGATGGTATACCATAATACCGATCGTGCAAGTCCCCCACGCAAGATTTGCCGCATCCATCAGGCGAATGGCGCTGTATTCATCTGCCACCACAATTCCCCCAAACACCATTAACCCTTGTGGGAGCGAGCCTGCTCGCGAATGCGGTGGGTCAGCCGATGAAGATGGCGACTGCAAGGGCATCTTCGCGAGCAGGCTCGCTCCCACAGGGAAATTCATTCGTTACAGGGGCCGCTTTCGGTTAACAAAAGATAACGTGGCGCCGATTGTCAGACGTTTCCAAAGCCCGATAGGATGAGCCAGCTTCCCAAGGCGCTCTGGACTGCGGGTTTCACGGCTATGCTTGTGACCCATCAGTCACCACGAGCACCCTTGCGGCGCCCTAAGGCCCAATGGCCTAACAATAATAAATAGGGGAAGGTCTATGAGTCGTTGCCGCCCGCCGGCGTTTCGCAACACCGCGTTGCTGGCCACAGCCCTCACACTGCTGGGCTGTGCTGTCTTGTCGGCACCCGTGCTGGCCGCCGAAGCGCCCGCCGACGGGGTGTATTCCACCGAATCGGCCAAAGCCGCCAAAAGCCTGATACTCGATGTTGTCCACGCCGGCACCCGGTTGGTGGCGGTGGGTGATCGCGGGCACATTCTCTATTCCGACGACCAGGGCAAGACCTGGACCCAGGCCAAGGTGCCGACCCGGCAACTGCTGACGGCGGTGTATTTCGTCGACGACAAGCACGGCTGGGCGGTCGGCCACGACGCGCAGATTCTCGCCAGCGAAGACGGCGGCCTGACCTGGAGCAAACAGTTCGAAGACCTCAAGCGCGAAGCGCCGCTGCTCGACGTCTGGTTCCAGGACATCAACCACGGTGTTGCGGTCGGCGCTTACGGTGCGCTGCTGGAAACCACCGACGGCGGTAAGAACTGGCAGGACGTCAGCGACCGCCTCGACAACCAGGACCAGTTCCACCTCAACGCCATTGCGGCGGTCAAGGACGCCGGGCTGTTCATCGTCGGCGAGCAGGGCAGCATGTTCCGCTCCCCGGACTGGGGCCAGACCTGGGAGAAAATCCAGGGCCCGTATCAAGGCTCGCTGTTCGGCGTGATCGGCACCGCGCAAGCGCAAACCCTGTTGGCCTACGGCCTGCGCGGCAATCTCTACCGCTCCAGCGACTTCGGCAACACCTGGCAGCAGGTCGAACTCAAGGCCGCGCGCGGTGCGCTGGAATTCGGCCTGTCCGGCGCGACCCTGCTCGCCGACGGCTCGATCGTGATCGTCGGCAACGGCGGCTCGGTGATCAGCAGCAGCGACAACGGCGAAACCTTCAGCGTGTTCAACCGCCCGGACCGTATCTCGCTGTCCTCGGTCACTGCGGCCGGCGACGGCAATCTGATTCTGACCGGGCAGGGCGGCGTGCACACCACGCAGCCCAACGGCGCCGAAATCAATAATAAGAAGGCGGGGCTATGACTTCCTTGATCACTCCTCAGCAGGACAAAGCCACGCTCCTCGAACGTCTGATTTTCAACAACCGCCCGGCCGTGATCCTGATCTGCCTGGTGGTCAGCATCTTCCTGTTCTGGCAGGCCACGCTGATCCGGCCGTCCACCAGTTTCGAAAAAATGATCCCGCTCAAGCATCCGTTCATCGAGAAGATGATGGAGCACCGCAACGATCTGGCGAACCTGGGCAACACCGTACGGATTTCGGTGGAAGCCAAGGACGGCGACATCTTCTCCAGGGAGTACATGGAGACGCTGCGCCAGATCAACGACGAGGTGTTCTACATCTCCGGCGTCGACCGCTCCGGCCTCAAGTCGCTGTGGAGTCCGAGCGTACGCTGGACTGAGGTCACCGAAGAGGGCTTCGCCGGCGGTGAAGTGATTCCGCAGAGCTACGACGGCTCGCCGGACAGCCTCGACATGCTGCGCAACAACGTCCTCAAGTCGGGGCAGGTCGGGCGGCTGGTGTCCAACGACTTCAAGTCGAGCATCGTCGACATCCCGCTGCTGGAGTCCTACCCGGACCCGCAGGATCAGGGCAAGTTGCTCGCCCTGGACTACCGCCAGTTCTCCCATGAGCTCGAAGACAAGATCCGCAACAAGTTCGAAGCGCAGAACCCCAACGTCAAGATCCACATCGTCGGTTTCGCCAAGAAGGTCGGTGACCTGATCGACGGGCTGGTGATGGTGGTGATGTTCTTCGGCATCGCTTTCGTCATCACCCTGATCCTGCTGCTGTGGTTCACCAACTGCCTGCGCAGTACCGTGGCGGTGTTGAGCACCACACTGGTAGCGGTGGTCTGGCAGCTCGGGCTGATGCACTTCTTCGGTTTCGGGCTGGATCCGTACTCGATGCTGGTGCCGTTCCTGATCTTCGCCATCGGCATTTCCCACGGCGTGCAGAAGATCAACGGTATCGCCCTGCAATCGAGTGAGGCGGACAACGCCCTGACTGCGGCGCGGCGCACCTTCCGGCAACTGTTCCTGCCGGGGATGATCGCGATTCTCGCTGACGCCGTCGGCTTCATCACCCTGTTGATCATCGACATCGGGGTGATCCGCGAGCTGGCAATCGGCGCGTCCATCGGCGTGGCGGTGATCGTGTTCACCAACCTGATCCTGCTGCCGGTAGCGATTTCCTATGTCGGCATCAGCAAGCGCGCCATCGCCAAGAGCAAGAAGGACGCGAATCGCGAACATCCGTTCTGGCGCTTCCTGTCGAACTTCGCCAGCCCGAAAGTCGCACCGATCTCCATCGCTTTGGCGCTGATCGCCTTCGGTGGTGGCCTCTGGTACAGCCAGAACCTGAAAATCGGCGACCTCGACCAGGGTGCACCGGAGCTGCGTCCGGACTCGCGCTACAACAAGGACAACAACTTCATCATCAACAACTACTCCACCAGTTCCGACGTGCTGGTGGTGATGGTCAAGACCGCCACCGAAGGTTGCTCGCGCTACGAAGCGATGGCGCCGATCGACGAGCTGATGTGGAAGATGCAGAACACCGAGGGCGTGCAGTCGGCGATCTCGCTGGTGACCGTGTCCAAGCAGATGATCAAGGGCATGAACGAGGGCAACCTGAAATGGGAAACCCTGTCGCGCAACCCGGACGTGCTGAACAACTCGATCGCCCGCGCTGACGGCCTGTACAACAACAGCTGTTCGCTGGCGCCGGTGTTGATCTTCCTCAACGACCACAAGGCCGAAACCCTCGACCGTGCGGTACACGCGGTGCAGGAATTCGCCAAGGCCAACAACAAGGACGGTCTTGAATTCATCCTCGCCGCCGGTAACGCCGGGATCGAAGCGGCCACCAATGAAGTGATCAAACAGGCCGAGCTGACCATTCTGATCCTGGTGTACATCTGCGTGGCGGTGATGTGCATGATCACCTTCCGCTCGTGGGCGGCGACCCTGTGCATCGTCCTGCCGCTGGTATTGACCTCGGTGCTGGGCAACGCGCTGATGGCGTTCATGGGCATCGGCGTCAAAGTCGCGACCCTGCCGGTGGTGGCGCTGGGCGTGGGGATCGGCGTGGACTACGGCATCTACATCTACAGCCGTCTGGAAAGTTTCCTGCGCGCGGGTCTGCCGTTGCAGGAAGCCTATTACCAGACCCTGAAATCCACCGGTAAAGCGGTGCTGTTCACCGGTCTGTGCCTGGCGATTGGCGTGTGCACCTGGATCTTCTCGGCGATCAAGTTCCAGGCCGACATGGGCCTGATGCTGACCTTCATGTTGCTGTGGAACATGTTCGGTGCGCTGTGGCTGCTGCCGGCGCTGGCGAAGTTCCTGATCAAACCGGAAAAGCTGGCGGGGCAGAAGGGCAACTCGCTGTTTGCTCACTGATCCGGATACCTGAAACGACGAAGCCGCAACCTTGGGGTTGCGGCTTTTTCATGCCTTGAACTTCACGCTGAACCCCTGTGGGAGCGGGCTTGCTCGCGAATGCGGTGTGTCAGATAAGTTTGTGCCGACTGACACACCGCATTCGCGAGCAAGCCCGCTCCCACAGGGGATTTGTGGTGTGTCAGGAGAGCTCGGTGCCTAGCACGACGCTAAGCGCACTGCGCGCATCATCCAGCTGCACCAGCGTTGCATGCCTTGCACCCAGCGCATCACGGTTCTCGATCGCCGTAAGAATCGCTTTGTGCCTCGGCAGCGCCAGTTCATGCAGATTCGGGCGCTGGTTGGAATGCTTCAACGCCTCGGCAATCGCCACCGAAAGCATGTTGCACAGGTTCGCCAGCAGATCGTTATGGGTCGCGTCGGCGATGCGGCTGTGGAAGTCCAGGTCCGGTTGCAGCAAGGCTTCCGGCGTCGGCGCTGATTCCATGCGTTGATAGGCCTCGCCGATGGCGGCGATGTCGGCCTCGGTCGCATGCTGGGCGGCGAGGGCGGCAGCGGCCGGTTCGATGATGCTGCGCACACTGGTCAGCACATTGAAGAATTCATTCTGCGGACTGCTTTGCATCAGCCAGTGCAGCACGTCCGGGTCGAGCATGTGCCATTCGCGACGGGCCTTGACCACCGTGCCGACGCGCGGTTTTGAATACACCAGCCCCTTGGCCACCAGCACCCGCGTGGCTTCGCGCAACACCGGCCGGCTCACCGCGTATTCCTCGCACAACAGCGCTTCGGCGGGCAGTTTGTCGTCGGGCAAAAAACGTCCGGAGACGATCTGCATGCCCAGTTCCTGGACAATGCGCGAGTGCATGCTTTTACGGTCGGAAGGTTTGCGGTAATCCATGGGGAACGGCGCGATCCTGAGCGATGGAGATGCCGCGCATCATAGCAGGCGTGCGGCGATCTTGAGGCTGATGCATAGCAAATGTAGGAGTGAGCCTGCTCGCGATGGCGGTGTGTCAGTTAGCATGCATACCAACTGGCGGACCGCTATCGCGAGCAGGCTCACTCCTACAGTAGATCTGTGGTGTCAGTGGGAATGACGCGGGACTTCCGCCCCTCGACAACCAACGAGGAAGTCGAAGTCACAGCCCTGATCCGCCTGCAGCACATGGTCGATGTACAGCTGACGATAGCCGCCGACCAGTAGCTGCTGCGGTGGCTGCAGATCTGCCATGCGCGCCGCCAGTTCGGCATCCGGAATATCCAGATGCAAACGCCCGCTGGCACAATCCAGCTCGATCCAGTCGCCTTCCTGCACCACCGCCAACGGCCCGCCGGCTGCCGCTTCCGGGGCGACGTGCAACACCACCGTGCCGTACGCGGTGCCGCTCATTCGCGCATCAGAAATGCGCACCATATCGGTCACACCCTGAGCCAGCAGCTTGGCCGGCAAGCCCATATTGCCGACCTCGGCCATGCCCGGATAACCCTTCGGCCCGCAGTTCTTCATCACCAGAATCGAGTCTTTATCGACGTCCAGTTCCGGATCATTGATCCGCGCCTTGTACATGTCGAAGTTCTCAAACACCACCGCACGGCCACGATGCTGCATCAGCTCAGGCGTAGCGGCGGACGGCTTGAGCACCGCACCCAGCGGCGCCAGATTACCGCGCAGCACACAGATACCGCCGTCAGCGCGGATCGGATTGTCGAGGGTACGGATCACTTCGTCCTCGCCATAAATCGGCGCGTCCTTGGTGTTCTCGCCTAGCGATTTACCATTAACGGTCAGCGCGTTCGGATTGGGGATCAGATTGGCCTCGCCGAGACGCCGCAGCACCGCCGGCAAGCCGCCAGCGTAATAAAACTCTTCCATCAGGAAACGCCCGGACGGTTGCAGGTCGACAATGGTCGGCATGCCGCGCCCGATACGCGTCCAGTCGTCCAGGTCCAGCTCGACACCGATGCGCCCGGCGATGGCTTTCAGGTGAATCACTGCGTTGGTCGAACCGCCAATAGCCGCGTTGACCCGAATGGCGTTTTCAAAGGCTTCCTTGGTCAGGATCTTCGACAGGCGCAAGTCTTCGCGCACCATCTCCACCGCACGCATGCCGGACATGTGCGCCAGCACATAACGCCGCGCATCCACCGCCGGAATCGCCGCGTTGTGCGGCAGGGACGTGCCCAGTGCTTCGGCCATGCAGGCCATGGTCGACGCGGTGCCCATGGTGTTGCAGGTACCCGCCGAGCGTGACATGCCGCCCTCGGCCGCGAGGAAGTCGTCAATGGTGATAGTGCCGGCCTTGACCTGCTCGCTGAGCTGCCAGACCACCGTGCCGGAGCCGATGTCCTTGCCCTTGTGTTTGCCGTTGAGCATCGGCCCGCCGGTGACGACGATCGCCGGCACATCGCAACTGGCCGCGCCCATCAGCAGCGCCGGGGTGGTCTTGTCGCAACCGGTCAGCAGCACCACGCCGTCAATCGGGTTGCCGCGAATCGCTTCTTCGACGTCCATGCTTGCCAGGTTGCGGGTGAGCATGGCGGTGGGGCGCAAGTTTGACTCGCCGTTGGAGAACACCGGGAATTCCACCGGAAAGCCACCGGCCTCGATCACCCCGCGTTTGACGTGCTCCGCAATCTGGCGGAAATGCGCGTTGCACGGGGTCAGTTCCGACCAGGTGTTGCAGATGCCGATGATCGGCTTGCCATGAAACTGGTGGTCGGCGATGCCCTGATTCTTCATCCAGCTGCGGTACATGAAGCCGTTCTTGTCGGCAGTGCCAAACCATTGGGCCGAGCGCAGGGTGGGTTTCTTCTCAGACATGATCGATTCTCTTATTGTAAGACTATTGTTTGCGAGTCACAGCTAAACATAAGCGCAAAATCGCCGCTTTGGAAGTGTTGTTGGGTAATTAGTATTACTATATAGTCGTTTTCGACGGAGGGATTGGCCCTGACGGTGTTCCGCGAGAGGCGTCCCCCGAGGTTCCATAAAAACAACAATCGGAGACCGATCCCATGAGCCAGGAACTGCGGCTTGTTCGCCGCATCACGCTGAAACTGATTCCCTTCCTGATCCTGCTGTACCTGATCGCCTATGTGGATCGCTCCGCCGTCGGCTTCGCCAAGCTGCACATGGGCGCCGACATCGGCATCGGTGACGCGGCCTACGGTCTCGGTGCCGGGCTGTTTTTCATCGGCTACTTTCTTCTCGAAATCCCCAGCAACCTGATGCTTGAGCGCTTCGGTGCGCGGCGCTGGTTTGCGCGGATCATGATCACCTGGGGCGCAATCACCATCGGCATGGCGTTCGTCCAGGGCCCGCACAGCTTCTACGTGATGCGCTTTCTGCTCGGCGCGGCGGAGGCGGGCTTCTTCCCCGGCGTTCTCTACTACATCACCCAATGGTTCCCGGTGCGCCATCGCGGCAAGATCCTTGGCCTGTTCATCCTCTCTCAACCGATCGCGATGATGATCACCGGCCCGGTGTCCGGTGGCTTGTTGGGCATGGACGGCATCCTCGGGCTGCACGGCTGGCAGTGGCTGTTCATCGTCATCGGCACCCCGGCGATCCTGCTGACCTGGCCGGTCCTGCGCTGGCTGCCCGATGGCCCGCAAAACGTGAAGTGGATGGATCAGGCCGAGAAAGACTGGCTGACCGGCGAGCTGAAAAAGGATCTGCAGGAATACGGCCAGACCCGTCACGGCAACCCGCTGCATGCACTCAAGGACAAGCGCGTGTTGCTGCTGGCGCTGTTTTACCTGCCGGTGACCCTGAGTATTTACGGTCTCGGCCTGTGGCTGCCGACGCTGATCAAACAGTTCGGCGGCAGCGATCTGGTGACCGGTTTCGTCTCGGCGGTGCCGTACATCTTTGGCATCGTCGGTCTGCTGATCGTGCCGCGCAGCTCCGACCGCATGAATGATCGCTACGGCCATCTGGCGGTGCTCTATGTACTGGGCGCGCTGGGCCTGTTCTTCAGCGCATGGCTGACCCTGCCGGTGGCGCAATTGGCGGCGCTGTGTCTGGTGGCGTTCGCGCTGTTTTCCTGCACGGCGGTGTTCTGGACCTTGCCCGGGCGATTCTTTGCCGGTGCGAGTGCGGCGGCGGGGATTGCGTTGATCAACTCGGTGGGCAACCTCGGCGGCTACATCGGGCCGTTCGTGATCGGGGCGTTGAAGGAATACACCGGGAATCTGGCTTCGGGGCTGTATTTCCTCAGTGGGGTGATGGTGTTCGGTTTGATTCTTACCGGAATCGTCTACCGCGTGCTTGAGCGCAAACACGTGCTACCGGTCGAGCAGTTCGCCGCCAGTGCACGCGGTGCCACCCGAACCTGAATCTGCAGAACAACATGGAACCCATGTGGGAGCGGGCTTGCTCGCGAATGCGGTGGGTCAGCCACCATCATCGCTGAATGACACACCGCTTTCGCGAGCAAGCCCGCTCCCACAATGGATCGGCGCCGAACTCAAGACTGGTTTACAGGAGAGGACATATGCATCTGGTTCAATTCGAATTGATTAACGGCGAGCGCCGCGTCGGCGTGGTCGACAACGGGCTGATCCGCGAAGTGCAGGACGCCCGCAGCGTACGCGATCTCGCGCTGGCCGCGATTGAGGCCGGCGGCACCCTGGAGCAGCAAGTACAAACCCACGGCCTGGGCATCAGTCATGACTATGCGCAGTTGCTCAAAGACCGACGCATCCTGCCGCCGCTGGATCACCCGGACCCGGCGCACCTGCTGGTCAGCGGCACCGGCCTGACGCATTTGGGCAGCGCCTCGGCGCGGGACAAGATGCACCAGCAGGCCGGCGACGAAGCGCAAATGACTGACACCATGCGCATCTTCAAATGGGGCGTGGAGGGCGGCAAACCGGCGGCGGGGCAGGCGGGCGTGCAGCCGGAATGGTTCTACAAGGGCGACGGCAGCATCGTCGTGCGTCCGGGCGAGGCGTTCCCGTTGCCACCGTTTGCCGAGGATGCCGGCGAGGAACCGGAGATGGCCGGGCTCTACGTCATCGGCCACGACGGCAAACCGTATCGCCTCGGTTTCGCGGTGGGCAACGAGTTCTCCGACCACGTCATGGAGCGCAAGAATTACCTGTACCTGGCCCACTCGAAACTGCGCAGTTGCAGCTACGGCCCGGAACTGCGCACCGGTGAGTTGCCGCAGCATCTGGCTGGCACCAGCCGCATCCTGCGTAACGGCGAAGTGCTGTGGCAAAACGAATTTCTCAGCGGCGAAGCCAACATGTGCCACAGCCTCGCCAACCTCGAATACCACCATTTCAAATACCGCCAGTTCCTGCGTCCCGGCGACGTGCACATCCACTTTTTCGGCACCGCGACCCTGTCGTTCGCCGATGGCATTCGCACCCAACCCGGCGACCGGTTTGAAATCAGCCAGGCCGAATTCGGCGCACCGCTGGTCAACGGTATCGCCCCGGCAGCAGCGGCTTTTCAACCGGACAGCATCGGCACCCTTTAAGGAGCTCCCATGACTCAGATTCTCGGTCACAACTACATCGGCGGACAGCGCAGCGCAGCAGGCGATGTCAAACTGCAAAGCGTCGACGCGACTACTGGCGAACAGCTGCCGTACGATTTCATTCAAGCGACTGAAGCCGAAGTCGATGCCGCCGCCAAAGCCGCCGCCGCAGCGTACCCGGCCTATCGCAGCCTCAGCGCCGAACGTCGCGCGCAATTTCTCGACGCGATTGCCGATGAACTGGATGCCTTGGGTGATGAGTTCGTCGCGCTGGTCTGCCGCGAAACCGCGCTGCCTGCGGGGCGGATTCAGGGCGAGCGCGGGCGCACCAGCGGCCAGATGCGCCTGTTCGCCAAAGTCCTGCGGCGCGGTGATTTCTACGGCGCGCGAATCGATTTGCCATTGCCGGATCGCCAGCCGTTGCCACGCCCGGATCTGCGCCAATACCGCATCGGTCTCGGCCCGGTGGCCGTGTTCGGTGCGAGCAACTTTCCGTTGGCGTTCTCCACGGCCGGTGGCGATACCGCAGCGGCGCTGGCCGCCGGCTGCCCGGTGGTGTTCAAGGCCCACAGCGGCCACATGGCAACCGCTGAACTTGTTGCCGATGCACTGATTCGTGCCGCCGAAAAAACCGCGATGCCGGCAGGCGTTTTCAACATGATCTACGGCGGTGGCGTTGGCGAATGGCTGGTCAAGCATCCGGCGATCCAGGCAGTGGGTTTTACCGGTTCGCTCAAGGGCGGTCGGGCACTGTGCGACATGGCAGCGGCGCGGCCGCAACCGATCCCGGTGTTCGCCGAGATGTCGAGCATCAACCCGGTGATCGTTCTGCCTCAAGCCTTGGCTGAGCGCTCGGAAACCATTGCCCGCGACCTGACCGCTTCGGTGGTGCAGGGCTGCGGCCAGTTCTGCACCAATCCGGGTTTGGTCATTGGTATCCGCTCGCCGCAGTTCAGCGCCTTCGTCCAGCAAGTCGCCGGGCTGATTGGCGACCAACCGGCGCAGACCATGCTCAACGCCGGCACCCTCGGCAGCTATGGCAAAGGCTTGCAGAAGCTCTTGGCGCATTCCGGGATCGAGCACTTGGCGGGCCAGCCGCAGCAGGGTAATCAGGCGCAGCCGCAACTGTTCAAGGCAGACGTCAGCCTGTTGATCAACGGCGATGAAGTGCTGCAGGAAGAAGTGTTCGGCCCGACCACGGTGATCGTCGAAGTAGCGGACAAGGCGCAACTGAGCGCGGCATTGCACGGCCTGCACGGGCAACTGACGGCGACCATTATCGGCGAGCAGGCCGACTTCGAACGCTTCCCGGAACTGACGCCGCTGCTCGAACAGAAAGTCGGACGGATCCTGCTCAATGGCTATCCGACGGGTGTGGAAGTGTGTGATTCGATGGTGCATGGCGGGCCGTATCCGGCGACATCGGATGCGCGCGGAACGTCGGTGGGGACGCTGGCGATTGATCGCTTCCTGCGCCCGGTGTGCTTCCAGAACTACCCCGACAGCTTGCTGCCGGAACCGCTGAAGAATGGCAATCCGTTGCGCATTCAGCGGCTGGTGGATGGCAAGCCCTCGCGCGACGCGTTGTAACTGACAGCCGATATCCCTGTGGGAGCGAGCCTGCTCGCGAATGCATTCTTTCAGTCAGCCTTTCATGGCCTGACACACCGCATTCGCGAGCAGGCTCGCTCCCACAAGGGTTCCCATAAGGCCTCTGGATCACATTGAGCTATCATTGGCCCTTTCCCCCCTAAGAAAGACTGTTTGCCATGACTGCCCAAACCCTTCTCAACGCCCTCGAACACTGCGGCATGGTCGAAATCGATGGCTTGCATGCCTTCGAATTCGCCCTCGACGAAGACGACAACCTGCACATCGAATGTATCGATGGCCGCACGGCCAAGCATTGGGAGTTCACCCCGGCGCAGGTTACGGCTGCGACGTTTGACGAAGATCTGCAGAGCTGGCTGATCATTGGCTACGCCAGCGACACCAAGACCACCGGCGAGCACCGTTTGGTCTGCGTCGGCGACGTAGTCAGCAGCAGCGACGACGAGGAAGATGATCAATGAACATGCGTAAATTCTGGCCACTGCTGATGGCCGGCAGCGTCGGTGCGATGGGCCTGTCCAGTGCCAGCGCCGAGACCTATCAATTGCTGGTGGGCTCCTACACTGCCGGCACCAGCCAGGGTATCTATCGAATGAATTTCGATAGCGCCACCGGGCAGATTGCCGCCCAGCCACTGCAAGTGGTGAAGAGCGAAAACCCGTCGTGGCTGACCCTGTCCAAAGACCAGAAGCAACTGTTCGTGGTCAACGAAAACGGCCCCGGCCAGAAAGATCCGGTCGGCCGCGTCAGCAGCTACTCGATCGATTCGAAGACCCACGCCCTGACCCTGATCAATCAAGTGCAGAGCCTGGGCAACGAGCCGACCCATTCGAGCCTCAGCGGCGATGCCAGCCATCTGTTCGTCAGCAACTATTCGGTGGTCGAAGATCCGGGCGGCACCCTCGCGGTGTTGCCGGTCGGCGCCGATGGCAAACTCAAACCGGTGGTGCAGATGAGTGCGCACCCGGCGAGCCGGGTCAACCCCGAGCGTCAGGCCTCGAACCACGTGCACTCGACGGTGTCCTCGCCGGATGGTCGCTATGTGTTCTCCAACGACCTCGGGGCGGACAAGGTTTTCATCTACCAGTTCGACCCGAAGGCCAACCCGGACCTGCCACTGACCCCGGCGAAAACCGCTTCGGTGAGCCTGCCGGCCGGCAGCGGCCCGCGTCATCTGCTGTTCAGTGCCGACGGCAAGCATGCCTGGCTGACTATGGAAATGAGCGCACAGGTCGCGGTGTTCGACTACCACGACGGCGTGCTGACCCAGACGCAACTGGTCGATCTGGCCGCCGGTCAGCCGACCTCGGACAAAGCCGCCGCGGCGCTGCATGCCTCGGCCGATGGCAAGTTCCTCTACGTCAGCAACCGTGGCACCGCCAATCAACTGCTGGTATTCAGCATCGATCCGGCCACCGGTCAGCTCAAAGAGCTGCAAAAGCGTTCGGTAGAAGGCGATCACCCGCGTGAGTTCAGCCTTGATCCGAGTGGCAAGTTCCTGCTGATCGCCAACCAGAAGAGCAACGAAATTGTCGTCGTCGAGCGCGATGCCAAGACCGGTCTGCTCGGAAAAACCGTGCAAAAACTGCCAATGGACGCCCCGAGCGATCTGAAGTTTCTAGTGCGACAATAAGCCACAGGCACCGGTTTACGGGGCCTGTCTCGTTGTATTAATCGCGCTGATATCCGGTAATGCTACAAAGCATTTCAAGCGATCAACCCTCGAGCGTTAAGTTTGCTTCACGGCCCAACCGGGCAAAGCAAGCCAACCGAACACGAGGGTTACCGCCATGAACTTCAATCTCTTCTCGATCATCGCCGCGTCCGCCATCTCCGCCACCGTCGCATTGCCAGCCAGTGCCAACGCTGAAATCAGCAGCAAAAAATCCCACACCCAGAGCTATACCCAGAAATATCTGCAACAGAGCGCCAACTTCTACGCCGCGCTGGATCACAAAGCCCAACACTGAAATGCCCGCTTCGAACAACTCCCTGTAGGAGCTGCCGAAGCCTGCGATCTTTTGATCTTGTTTTTAAAAAGCAAAATCAACAGATCGCAGGCTTCGGCAGCTCCTACACGTGTGCGTGTGTTTTTCGCAGCCTGATAGGTTTCTTGAACCGCGCAAATAGACCGGCTAAATAATCAACCAAGCTGATGTTTACTATGGCAAACCCTGAGTGGTTAGCGCGGCTTTTTTGATCGATCCTGACGGCACTGAAACATGCCCACGGAGCACATCATGGCCAGTTCAATCATTACCTCAGCCAAGCGCGGCGCCTATCTGGCCATCGGTCTTTACCTGGCCCTGGTGCTGTTTGTCAGCATCGCCGCGCAAACCCAACACAGCTTCGACGCACCGATCCAGGTCGCACACCCCGGCATCCAGTTCGAACACCGCGCAGACGTGCTGGTTGATCGCGCTGAACTCGCAGGAGTGGGCGGCGCATGAAAGGCTACAGACTCTGGGTCATCGCCAGCCTGGCACTGATGACCAATGGCGCGGCGTTACTCGGCTTTGGCCAAGGCTCGGTGGGTGCGCTGGCGCGGGCCATAGAGGTCAATCACAGCATTGCGCACAACATCGAACGGGCCAACTCCCAAGGGTTGCTGGCCGGCAATCCGCCAATCAAGGCTGAGGTCGATTTTCTCGGGCCGTTTGAAGTGGATTGCATGGCACTAGGCATGTGCAACGCCTTGGCTTAGACAACCCGATCATTGTGGTGAGGGGATTCATCCTCGATGGGCCGCGAAGCGGCCCCAGACCCGGCGAACCGGATTATTCTGATACACCGAGGTGTCTGATTTCAGGGCAGCTTCGCCGCCCATCGGGGATGAATCCCCTCGCCACAAGGAGTTCGGTACCAGGAGTTCGGGTTACTTCTTCATGATCGCCGTGAACAGCTCGGACTCAAGAAAACCTTGCAACCACGCTTGCAACCGCACATAAGGCGTCTGCGCAAACCACTCGCGATCCACATGCGCAAACTGCCGAACGAACGGCAGCAACGCGATATCCGCGAGACACGGATGATCACTCAGCAAATAATCCCGACCTTCAAGCAACCCATCCAGCCGCTGCAAAAACAACGCCCCCTCAGCGCGATAAACCTCCATCGGCTGCTCGGGATAACGCTCGGCATATTTATAGCGGTTCAGATGCAGCTTGAATGCCTGATCGTTGGCTTCGATCAACTCGGCAATCCGTGAATCACCGCCCAGCAACCAGTTGTCAGGATCATTCTGTGCCAACGCCCAGCGCATGATCTCCAGGCTCTCATCGATCACCCGACCCGCCGCATCCAGCACCGGCACCGTGCCTTTGGGCGAGATCGCCAGCATCGCGGCCGGTTTGGCCTTGAGGCTGACTTCGACAATCTCCACCGGCACCCCCGAATAACGCAGGGCCATTCGCGCGCGCATCGCGTACGGGCAGCGGCGGAACGAATACAGCGTGTTCATTTCACCTCCAGTGTGCTCAAGCCGTTGCCTTGGCGCTGCACCTGAATCTGCACCGGAATGCGTTCGTGCATTTCCTGCACGTGGGAAATCACCGCGACTTTGCGTCCCTGCGCCTGCAAACCGTCGAGGGCATCCATCGCCAGTTGCAGCGACTCCGGATCGAGGCTGCCGAAGCCTTCGTCGATGAACAGCGATTCGATTTTCAGCGTGCTTGAGGCCATCGATGCCAGCCCCAGTGCAAGGGCCAGCGACACCAGGAAAGTCTCGCCGCCGGACAGCGAATGCACCGAGCGCAATTCGTCGCCCATCTCGGTATCCATCACCAGCAGGCCGAGCATGCTGCCACCGCGTTTCAGGCGATAGCGCTTAACCAGTTGGCGCAACTGCACGTTGGCGTGATGTACCAGCAGGTCGAGGTTGTAGGCCTGGGCGATCTTGCGGAAGGTGTCGCCGGTGGCCGAGCCGATCAACGCATTCAAACGCGCCCAGCGCTGGTACTCGGCATAGGCGTCGGCAATCTGCTGCGCGAGTGCCTGATTGGCGTTTTTCCGGCGCTGATCTTCGGCCTGTTCGGCGCGCAGTTCGGCGCACTGTTGCTCGCTGAGGTTGAACTGGTTTTGCAGATCAGCGAGGGCGCTGGCGAGTTGTTCGGCATCGAGATTGCCGTTGTGCTGCGCCTGATGATCGGCCAGACGCTGATCACGTTCCTGCAGCAGCACCTTGGCCTGTTCGATGGCTTTTTCGTTGTGCTGCAAGCGCTGGCGCAGTTCACTGAGCTGCGTGTCATCGATGCGCAACAAGTCTTCGAGGCCGCCGTCATCCAGTTCAGGATGGCGTGCGCGCCAGTCGGCAATCTTCTGCGTCAGTTCGTCGACTTCGCTTTGCAGCGCCTGCAAGCGTTCTTGCTGAGCCTTGAGTTCGGCGCCAATCTGCACCCGTTGCGTGCGCACGTTCTGCAGTTCCGCAGCGGTGCCGGTTTCGGCGTTGCGCGCCTGATCCACAGCCTGTTCCAGTTGCTGCTGCCAGTGTTCGGCGCTGCTGTGTTTGCCCAGCAGTTGCGCGAGTTTTTCCTGACTGGCTTGTTGCTGCTCGGCCAGTGCACTGAATTGCTGCTCGGCGCTTTGCAATTGCTGTACGCGGCTGAGCTGGCGATCCTGTTCCTTCTCCAACGTTTGCTGGCGTTGCTGCTGTTCGGCCAACTCTTCTTTCTGCTGATCAACCTGCGCCAGGCGCTCGGCAATCTGCCGATCCAGCTGCATGAAGGTCGCCGCCGGCTCGACGCGCAAGGCTTCGAGGGTGTCGGCAGGCAGCAGGCTGGCGAACGCAGTGAGCTCTTCGTCGAGGCGCTGACGGTCGCTGCTCAGTTCGCGTTGTTGGTTGCTCAGGTGCTGCGCCGCTTGCTGATGCGCGGTTTCGGCATTGCGCAGTTGCTGGGTCAGACGCGCCGCGTCCTGTTGCAGGGTGAGCAGGGCGCTCTGGCGTTGTTCGTCCTGAGTGATGCTCTGGTTCAGTTGATCGTTCTGCCGGGTCAGCCAGGCGTCACGTTTGTCGGCGTCCTGGTTCAGTAACTGAGCGGACAGCGGATGGGCGTCGAGGCTCGGCGCTAGTGCCTGTTGCTGCGCGACCAGTTGTTCCTGTTGTTGCAGCAGCTCCTTTTGTTGAGCGATCACGCCACCGACTTCGGCGCGCAGTTCGATGAGCTTTTCCTTGAGCTGATCGACCACTTGCTGGGCGTTGGCCTGTTCGCTTTCATCATGACGGCCGAGGCTTTGCAGCAGCGCTTCCGGCTGATGATACGGATGCTCGTTGCTGCCGCAGACCGGGCAGGGCTGGTCGTCCTGCAACTGCGCGCGCAACTCCTCGACACTGGCGCTGCGGGCCAGACGCTGGCGCTCGAGCAGTTCACGGGTGACGTTGAGGGTTTGTTCGGCGACGGTCAGCTCGGCCTTGGTTTTCACCCCGTCCTGGGTCAGACGTTCACGTTCCTGCTGTGCATCGAGCAGGCGCTGTTGCAGCTCGGAACCGCGTTTTTCCAGTTCCTGCTGACTGGCCCAGAGCCGTGCCAGGTCTTCGATGGCGCGCAGTTGTTTACGGTTGTCCTGCAACAGATTGCCGAGGATACCGATCTGCTCGGCGACGGCATCCGGCTCGGCGCCGGCCTCTTTGAACAGCACTTCCAGTTGCTGTTTCTGCGTGGCCAACGCGTCGGCGCTGTGCGCGGCATTCTGTTCGAGGGTCGCCAGTTCGGCCTGACCTTTATTCAGGCGATTGCCGATCAGCATCAGCTGTTGCAGGCGATCGCGATAGGCATTCCACGCATCGCTGAGCGGTGCCAGATCGGCACTCTGCTCCAGCTCGGCGGCGATTTTCTGCAAGCGTTCAGCGACTTCGGCCTGTTTCGCCTGCAACGCTTGAATCGCGCTCTGGCCTTCGGTGCAGGCTTGCTCGGCGGATTGCCGGGCCTCGGCGCTGAGTGCGGTGTCCTTGGCGAGGCGGGCGAGGGTGCTTTGCTCATCGAAGGCCTGACGCAGCAGCGGGGCACTTTCGCTGTGCCGCTGCTGCGCTTCGCTCAGGGCGATTTTCGCCGCATCCAGCGCTTGTTCCAGTTGCGTCTGGCGTTCTTTGAGCTCGCCGTGCTGCTGAGTGTGCGCGGCGATCTGTGCCGCCAGCGGCGTCAGTTGCGCATCCAGTTCAGTCTTGCGCGCGAACTGGTGGCGTTGCGGCGCGAGTTGCTCCAGGCGCGTCAGTTTCAGGCGTTCACCCGCCAGACCTTCCCACTGTTGCTGCGCACTGTGCAGTTGCTCGGCGGCGGCTTGCTGCGCGTCCTGCAACTGGTGCAAATCCTTGAGCCAGCTGTGCTGTTGTTCCAGTTGCTTGAGCTGGGCCTGCTGCAACTTCAACTGTTGCTGGGCAGCGTTGAAACGCTCATCCAGTTCGGCCCGGGCTTCGGGGGCCAGCGGGGTGACGCCGGTGGCTTGATCCTGCAACAACTTGTGCGCTTCGCGGGCCTCTTTGGTCTTGTCGAAGGCGCGGCGGCCAAGACGAGTGTAGAGCGCGGTGTCGGTGAGTTTTTCCAGCAGTTCGCTGCGGTCGTTGTCGTCGGCCTTGAGAAATGCGCTGAACTCACTCTGGGCCAGCAGCACGGCACGGGTGAACTGTTCGAAGTTCAGACCGAGCGCGGCTTCGAGCTGGGTCTTGTATTCGCCTTTCTGGCTGGCGAGCAGTTGATCCTGATCGATGTCGCGCAGGCTCTGCCGGCTGGCCTGCAACTTGCCGCCGGCCTTCTCCCGGGCACGGTTGGCTTCCCAGCGCGCACGGTAACGGCGGCCATCGACGCCGACGAAATCCACTTCCGCATAACCTTCACCGGTACCACGGCGCAGCAAGGTGCGCGGGTCGCCGGTGGCGATTTCGCCGTCCGCATCCGGAACCTTGGCGTCACGGCCAGTGTTGTTCAGGCGCGGCACGGCGCCGAACAGCGCCAGACACAGCGCGTCGAGCAGGGTACTTTTACCGGCGCCGGTCGGCCCGGTGATCGCGAACAGGCCAGCACTGGCCAGCGGTTCGGCAGTGAAATCAATCTCGAACGGGCCTGCCAGCGAAGCAAGGTTCTTCAAGCGAATGGCGAGAATCTTCATGGCTGCTCGCCCTCCAGTTGTACGTCCTGCAGCAGTTCGGCGAAGTCCTTGAGCGTCTGCTCATCGACCTCATTGCCGTAGTTGTCGAGCCAGGCGCGGCTGAACAGCTCCTGCGGAGTGAGTTGATCCAGTTCGACCAGTGCGCTGCCCTCATCGCTGCCCTCAGCGCCACGGTTGCCGGCGTACTCGGCGGCGATCCGTACCAGGCGCACGGCTTTGCCTTGCAGGGCGTTTTCCACCTGATGGCGCAGATCCGGCTGTGGCTCGTCGAGGGTCACCCGCACCTCCAGCCATGGCTGGCGCTGGGTTTCGGCGAGCAGATCGATGTTCGGCAGGTCAGCCAGTTGCAGCAGAATCTCCGCCAGTGGCGCCGGGCCGATGCGTTGCAGGTTGACCGACCTTGGAATCAGTTTTGGTTCGACACTGACCAGGGTTTCGCCGTCGAGGGTGACGTCGAGAATCTGGTGCTGATAACCGATCTCCGAGAACGACAACGGAATCGGCGAACCGCTGTAGCGAATGCGTTCTTCATCGTTGACCTTCTGCGGCTTGTGCAAATGGCCGAGGGCGACGTAGCTGATGCTCGGCCCGAACAGGCTGGCGGGCAGCGCTTCGGCGTTACCGATGATCAGGCTGCGCTCGGAGTCTTCCGAGACCGAGCCGCCAGCCATGTGCGCGTGGCTGATGGCGACCAGCGCCTGACCCGGCTGGCGCTTGGCATTCGCCGCTTCGATCAGCCATTCATGCACCTGACCGATACCGCGCAGATAGTTGTCGCCCAGATGCGCACCGGTCACCTCGGCTGGACGCAGGAATGGCAGCGCCAGGCACCACGCGGCGATTTCGCCTTGGGCATTCGGCAGTGGCAGCAACAGCCGTTCGGCGTCGAGCTGGCCGTCATCCAGCCACAACACCCGCCCCAGCGCATGGGTGCGCAAACGGCGCATCAACGGCGCGGGCAGTTCGATGCGCGAGCCGGAATCGTGGTTGCCGGCAATCATCACGATGGTCAGCAACGGCTGCTGCTCGTGGGCGCTGACGATGAAGTCGTAGAGGCGTTCCTGGGCTTTGACCGGCGGATTGACCGTGTCAAAGATGTCACCGGCAATCAGCAGCACATCCGGCTGCGCCAATTGCAGTTGGCGCAGCAGCCATTCGAGAAAGCACGCATGCTCGAAATCGCGCTCCTGGCCGTGCAGGTTTTGCCCAAGGTGCCAGTCGGAGGTGTGGAACAGACGCAAGGTGGACTCCGCTACAGAATTAGGTGATGGCCGCGGGGGAAATGATGGGCGGCTAAAGAGGGGGGAGTTTACAGATTATTGGGGAGTGAGGGCTTGTCTGGGTAGGTCGAGGCTGGGCATTTCGATGATGCCAGACAGCGGTTATCGGGTGTTTGGCCATTATATTGATATCATTTGCGGCGAGTGCGGTACGGATGGCGCCGAGGAAACTCCGCCTTTGCCCAGTCCAGGGGGGGTAGAAAGTGATCACTGAAGATATAAAGATCGTCGAGGAAATTTTCCAGGAAGTCGAAGTCGGTATCGTCTATGGCTATGACGCTTTCCGCTACGGTGTTGAACTGGGAGAGGGCTACATAGAAACGGAATTGGCCGTCGAAAAAGATGGAGTTGAGGACTGGAATGCCGAAACCGACATAAACGACGCGAAAATTCTCCGTCTGGTGGACCAGTTACAGGCAGCCGCCGTCAGCCGCGGTGAACCATGGAAGTCATTTGTCCTGTCTTATCGCGAAGGCGAACAAGTGAAAATCAAATTCGACTACTGATTTCAGCGTCTGATTGAGGCGGGGACCGATGACGAGGAACTGAAAGCCATTCAGTCACTAATGAGAATTCGGTCTGTCGGGTCCCGAATAATGAAAGACCCTATACGCAGGAAATCGAGTGATTACTGAAGACTTTGAAATCGTCAAAGCAATTTTTCAGCTGGTTGAAGGCGGAATTGTTCACGGTTATGACGCCTTTCGATACAGCGTCGAGTGGGGGGGCAACTATATGGATGCAGACCTCGCCGTTGAAAAAAATGGTTCAGAAATCTGGGACGCTGAGACTGATTTCAACCATTCGAAAATCTATGCGCTTGTAGAAAAATTACACGCGAATGCAGTCGCTCGCGGCGAGCCATGGATATCCTTTGTCCTGTCCTATCGCGAAGGCGGGCAAGTGACAACGAAATTCAACCATTGATTTGATAAAAAACGTGATCTGTCCCGGTTTTATTGCCAGGAAATGATAGGCCGCTAAAGAGTGGAGTGTCTGCTGGCAAATTAAAGACTTGAAAATCAAAAGATCGCAGCCTGCGGCAGCTCCTACAGGGAATAAATGTCCACTCTGTAGGAGCTGCCGCAGGCTGCGATCTTTTGCTGTTTACTTCGGATAAAGCGGCGGCAACCCGCTGTCACCCACCGGGTCCTGCACCCGCTCCGCCGCCGGAATGGTACGAATCGCCCGCCACAAATCCTCACCCTGCCAATGCTGCCCCGTCTCGCTGTACAGCGCGCCATTGAGCCCATCCAGCGCGTCCGACAACGGCACAAACCGCGCCGCCATATCCGCCAGTGTCTCCGGCTGCTGCCGCGCCCACGCATCGAGTGCCTGCCGGGTCGCTTGCGGATCATTCGCCTGGCACGCCCGTTTGATGTCGTCCAGCAAAGTGCGCGGGCTTGGGCCGGTTTGGGCGGCGCGGTGCACCGCCGGTTGCCAGCGCGCACGCCACCACAGGCCGAAGCCGAGCAGGGTGGTGCAGGCGAGGATCAGGGTGCTGAGTTTCCACCACCACAACACATCGTTATCGACGACGCTCGGTTGCAGAGTGCCGGCCGGGGTGTCGACCAGCAGGCTCGGGTTGTTCGCTACTTGCAGGGTGCGCGCCGGCAGGCTGGTGTGTTCCAGATGGTCTTCAAAGGTGTTCCACCAGATCACGTCGACGGTCGGCAACTCGATCGCACCGCTGCGGCTGGGCACCAGCGCTTCGCGTTCTTCACGGCTGCCGATCAGGCCGCGCTCGCCGCTCTGGTTGCTCAGCACCGGTTGATCCGGGTAACGGCGCAGGCCGTTGGCCTCGGTGGCGGGCAGGGCCGGCAGTTGCGAACTGGCCAGGCCTTCGGCTTTTAAAGTCAGGCTGCGGGTCAGGGAGTCGCCGACCTGAAGGTGATCCGGCTCCGGGTTCCAGCTTTCGCTCAGGCTCAGGCTTCGTGCGGGCAGCCATGGCGCATCGGCGGGGTAGGTCAGGGGTTTCGGTTTGACCGTCAGCGGAATCTCTGAGGAGCTGACGTGCAGCAGCTTGCCCGGTTTCGGGCCTTGCGCGGTCGCGTCCTGGGCGGGCTGGGTATCGACCAGCGTGGCACTGAACGTCTGCGGGGCGATGGTCAGCAAACCGCTGTGCTGCGGGTAGATCGCATAGCGCATCTCGATCACGCCATGGCGCACGCCGTTGATGTCTTTCTCGTAAGTGCGGGTGTCGCCCAGTTGCTCGATGCGTGCATCGGCGATCTGCAGCGGGGTCAGGCTGCTGTCGTCGTACAGCGACACCGAGTGGTAAATGCGCAGGGTCAGGATCGCCTGGGCCTGCACGTAAACGCTGGGCTGGTCGAGGCTGGCCTCGATGAACACCGGGTCCAGGTTGTTTTTCTCTTCGCGGATGTCGCTCTCGATTACTTGCACGGTGATCGGCTGGCTCTGCACCTCGCCCAGTTGCAGCGGCGGAATGACCACACTGCCGTTCTCTTTCGGCAGCAGGGTGATGATCCAGCGCGTGGTCGCACGGTTGTCGCCATTGAGGGTGTTCAACTGGTTGACCTGACGTGTGCCGCGCACCTCGAACAACGGTTCCAGCGGCGTCAGGTCCGGTTTGCCGAACTGCGTGACATCATCCGTTTCGAGGGTGAGTTCGACCGTCTCGCCGGAGTTCAGGCGACTGCGATCCACGCTGGCCGTCAGCTCGGCCGCCTGGGCGGTGGCCGTGCAGAGCAGCAGGGGCAGCAAGAGAGCGGTGAAACGGGTCATCGAGTTTTTTCCTGATCCTGATGTTGTTGCTGTTCGTACCAGAATTTGCGTCGCAGCAGTTCGCCCGGGTCGTCGGGAATCTTGCCCAGCCATTGTTCCAGTGCCTGACGCTGCTCGCCTTCGAGGTTGTCTTCGCTCGGGCGCAGCGTTGGCACGGTGTCGGTTACTTCCGCGTCATCGCTGCCCGGCACTTCGTTGGGGCCTGGCTGCGGCGGGGTGGTCGGTGGCGGTTCGCTGGCCGACTCGCCGGGCTGCGCCTCGCTCGGGGTGTCACTTTTCACCGCGGGTGGCGGCGTGGTCGCTGGCGGTGGTTCATCGCCGGGCACATTTGGCTGAGCCGGTTGCGGTTGTGGCTCGGCTGGCGGCGGAGTGTTCTTCTGCTTGAGCAGATTTTCCACCAAGGCCTTGTTGGTCAGCGCCGGACGCAAGTCCGGTTGCAGTTCCAGTGCTTGCTCATAGGCATCGATGGCTGCTTCCAGCTCACCACTTTTCGCCAGCGCATTACCGCGATTGTAGTGGGCGCGGGCATCGCTGCCTTCGGCGAAACGCTGAGCGGCGCCACTGTAATCGCCGGCCTCGTACAACGCCACCCCTTGCCACTGATGATCTTCGAAGTGTTCGGCAGCCTCGGCCGGGCGTTTCTGCTTGAGCAAGTGCAGGCCCTGTTGGTCGGGGCGCAGCCATAGGTCCTCGAAGTCAAAAGCGTAGCTCGGCTGCGGCAGGCACAGCAGCAAGGGCAGGCAAAACAACCAGCCACGTCGTCCGGCGCAGGCGGCGAGCAGCAATAGTGGCAACAACAGCCAGTAACCCTGATCGGCCCAGGTGTCGAGGCGCACGGTCTGGCCATCGTCGCGCAGGCTGCGCGGGCCATCGAGCAGGCCGAGGGCGCGCAAATCGGACTCGTCCAGTCGCGCGCTGTGGTACTCGCCGCCGACGCTGGCGAGGAATGCGCCAAGGCCCGGGCTGTCGAGTTGCGGCACGCGAATCGCGCCCTGTTCGTCCTTGAGGAAACTGCCGTCCTCCTGAGCGATCGGCGCGCCTTCAGCGGTGCCGATGCCGAGCATCAGCAGTTGCGCCGATTGCTCGCCGAGGGCGCGGCGGATGCCTTGGCGTTCTTCTTCGGTCAGCGAGGAGCCGATCAGCAGAATCCGTCCCTGGCCCAGCGCGCCCTGCTTGAGCAAGGCCAGTGCCTTGCTCACGCCGAGATCAGCGCGATGGCCGCTTTCCGGCATCAGCGATGGCTTGAGGGCGTCGAGCAGATTGTGGCTGGTCGCCAGGTCATCCGACAGCGGCACCAGCGTGTGCGCGCTGCCGGCGTAGACGACGATCGCGGTCTGCGCGTCGCTGCGTACCTGCAACAGGTCGAACAGCTTGCGCCGGGCCTGTTCCAGTCGCGTTGGCGGTGAATCGGTGGCGAGCATTTCCGGGGTCAGCTCCAGAACGACGACCAGCGGGTCGGCAGGTTTCTGGCTGGTCTGTTCGACGCGCTCCCAACTGGGCCCGAGCAGGGCGACGATGGTCAGCAGCCACGCCACGCCAAGGGCCACCCACGGCAGCTTGCTGGCGCGGCCATTGCCGCCGCTGAGCAGCGTCGCGTGGAACGCCGGCGGCAGGATCATCTGCCAGCGTCCAGCACGTTTCTGCCGGTGCCAGAGTTGCCAGATCAGCCAGCCGAGCAGCGGCAGGAGCAGCAGCCACCAGGGGCGGAACCAGTGCGGCCAGAGCGCGATCATCGACGCCTCCGCAGACGCAGGCGCTTGAGACGCTCGCGCCAGTCAGGCAACGGACTCTGCAGATAAAGCTCCTTGGTAAACAGGCGTTGCAGCGGGTTGTCCGGCCACAATTCGCGGGCGACCAGCAACAGGCTCAGCAGCAGGGCAAAGGCCAGCGGCCACTGATACAAGGCTTGCGCCGGGCGTGCCTGGGTTGGTTGCTGGGTCACCGGTTCGAGTTGATCGAGGGTGTCCCGGATCGCTTGCAGCTCTTTGCCGTCGCGGGCGCGGAAGTACTGGCCGCCAGTGGCATTGGCGATGGCTTTGAGGGCCGGTTCGTCAAGGTCCAGGCTCGGATTGACCCCGAGCAGGCCGGTGCTGCCACTGTCTTCGGGGTCGGCGCCGATGCCGATCGGGTAGATTTTCACCCCTTCGCTGGCGGCCAGTTTCGCTGCGGTCAGCGGATCGATTTCGCCGCCGTTGTTGGCGCCGTCGGTGACCAGAATCAATACCCGGCTTTGTGCCGGACGCATGCGCAGGCGCTTCAACGCCAGACCGATCGCATCGCCGATGGCGGTGTTCTTGCCGGCGATGCCAATGCGCGCTTCATCGAGCCAGACGCGCACGGTGTGCCGGTCAAACGTCAGCGGTGCCTGCAGATAGGCCTGACTGCCGAACAGGATCAGACCGACGCGGTCGCCATCACGGCTTTCAAGGAAATCCCCGAGCAGATGCTGGACCAGCGACAAGCGACTGACGTCTTCGTCCTGCCACTGCATGTCGGGGAAATCCATCGAGCCGGACACGTCCACCGCCACCAGCAGATCGCGGCCGCTGGCGGCGATCGGCAACGGTTCGCCGAGCCATTGCGGGCGGGCGGCGGCGCTCAGCAGCAACAGCCACAGCAGCAGGAACGGTGCTTGCTGGCGCCACGCCGGCAGGTTGGCGCGGGCCCGGCGCCGCGCCAGGCCTTCGAGGTCGGAGAGGAAACTCACGCGCAGCGCCGGCTCGCCGCTGTCGGCCACCGGCAACACCAGACGCATCAGCCACGGCAGCGGCAGCAGCACGAAGATCCACGGCCAGGCGAACTCAAACATGCTTGCGAATCCAGGTGTCGACGGCTTGGGTCAGGCCGGCGATAGCCTTGTCGTCGAGTTTGCATTCGGGTTTGTAGGCGCCTTCAACCAGCACCATCCAGCGCGTCAGGCCGGCAGCCGGGCAACGGTTGTCGAGAAACGCCAGCCATTTGCGGCCATTGAGCGTGTGGCTCTGGCTGTAGGGGTAGTGGTTGCGGCACAGGCGTTTGAGCAGGCCGTTGAGCTGCTGCAGCCAGGCCCCGGCCGGTGCGCCGTCGTAGGGTTTGGGCATCTGGGCCAGTTCGGCCAGTGCGGCGATCCGCACGGGGTCGAGCGGTTGTTCAGCGCGCACGATCGAGCGTTTCCTGGTCGGAATGATCCTGCGCAAACGCCACACGGCAAAGCCCAGCAACGGCAGCAATAACAGCAGCAGCCACCAGCCCGGCGCCGGTGGCCAGAAGTCGATCGGCGGCGGGGAAATCAGCGGTTGCAGTTGTTCGAGGCCGTTCATCGAGTGCTCCCCGGACGCTGCGGATTGAGGAACTCGCGCATTTGCTCGACCATTTCGCTTTGCGTGCTCAGCGGCATCAGCAGCACCCGCAGCTTTTGCGCGAGCAGTTCCCAGCGGGCGATGCGTGCTTCGGCTTGTGCGCGATAGGTCTGGCGCAGCTCGAAATTGAGGGTGTCGAGTTCCAGTTGTGCACCTCTTTCCGCGAACCGCAACAGCCCGGCGGCGGGCAGGGCGTGGTCCAGTGGATCGGACAGCGGCAACAACAACAGATCGCAATGCCGCGATAGCAGGCTCAGTTGCTGCTCGGCGCTGTCGGACAGCGCGCGCTCGTCGCAGATCACGATCACCAGACTGCCTGGACGCAACACCTCACGCGCCCGGCGCAGCGCCACGCCGAGGGCGTCGCGATCCGGCTCGCGTTCGCTGTGCAGCGACTGATTGACCTTGACCAGGCGGTTGAGCAATTGCAGCAGGCTCTGCTTGCTGCGGCGCGGTTTGATTTCGTAATGCTCGTTGTCGCCGAACACCAGCCCGCCGACCCGGTCGTTGTGGCCCAGTGCGGCCCAGCCGATCAGCGCCGCCGCTTGCGCCGCGAGCACCGACTTGAACATCAGCCCGGAGCCGAAAAACAGCCGGGTGCTTTGCTCGACCATGATGAAAATCGGCCGCTCGCGTTCTTCATGGAACAGCTTGGTGTGCGGCTCCTGGGTGCGCGCGGTCACGCGCCAGTCGATGGTGCGCACGTCGTCGCCGGCCTGATAGACCCGCACCTGATCGAAGTCGACCCCGCGCCCGCGGAATTTCGAGTGATGCAGGCCGATCAGCGGGCTGCGCTGGCTCGGCGTGGAAAACAGCTGCACTTCGCGCACACGGTGGCGCATCTCGATCAGGTCGGTGAGGCTGATGCGGATGCCCGGTTCGGACGGCAGGGGGGCGTTCATGGGGGTCAAGCGACGGCTACGACGTCGAGAATCCGCTGCACCACCCGATCCTGGTCGATGCCGGCGGCTTCGGCTTCAAACGACAGAATGATGCGGTGACGCAACACGTCGAACAGCACCGCCTGAATGTCTTCCGGGCTGACGAAGTCGCGACCGGCTAGCCAGGCGTGGGCCCGGGCGCAACGGTCGAGGGCGATCGAGCCACGTGGACTGGCGCCATAGGCGATCCACTCGGCCATTTCCGGGTCGAACTTGGCCGGGGTGCGCGTGGCCATGACCAGTTGCACCAGGTATTCCTCTACGGCGTCGGCCATGTACAGACCGAGGATTTCCTTGCGCGCGGCGAAGATCGCCTGCTGGCTGACCCGGCGTTCGGGTTTGGTTTCGCCGTTGAGCGCTTCGCCACGGGCCTGTTGCAGGATCCGGCGTTCGACGGCGGCGTCCGGGAAACCGATTTTCACGTGCATCAGGAAGCGATCGAGCTGCGCTTCGGGCAACGGGT
Organism: Pseudomonas sp. IT-93MI4; assembly: GCF_949767635.1. Taxonomy (NCBI): domain Bacteria; kingdom Pseudomonadati; phylum Pseudomonadota; class Gammaproteobacteria; order Pseudomonadales; family Pseudomonadaceae; genus Pseudomonas; species Pseudomonas sp. IT-93MI4. The sequence goes on along the minus strand of NZ_CATKPP010000011.1, from coordinate 193,930 downwards.
AGGTACCTTCCTGCTCGATCGGGTTCTGCGTCGCCATCACCAGAAACAGTGGCGACAGCTCGTAAGTGCTGCGCCCGACGCTGACCTGACGTTCGGCCATGGCTTCGAGCAGCGCCGATTGCACCTTGGCCGGGGCGCGGTTGATTTCGTCCGCCAGCACCAGGTTGTGGAAGATCGGTCCTTGCTGGAACACGAAACTGCCGGTTTCCGGGCGATAGATCTCGGTGCCGGTGATGTCGGCCGGCAGCAGGTCCGGGGTGAACTGAATGCGATGGAACTGGGCTTCGATGCCCTCGGCGAGTTCTTTGATCGCTTTGGTCTTGGCCAGACCCGGAGCGCCCTCGACCAGCATATGGCCGTCGGCGAGCAGGGCGATGAGCAAACGCTCGATGAGTTTTTCCTGGCCGAGAATCTGCGTTGAAAGAAAGGTTCGCAGCGCCAGCAGCGCTTCACGATGTTCCATCGGTGACTGTTCCTGGAAAGGGTGGCCGCAGGCGTTCGGATAACGCCGGGGCTGGGGGCGTTACTTTAATCCATCGAGGGGTGCGGCGACTAACGGCATTTTGCGCAAAGTGCGGGAAATGACTGGGGGATTTGTTGGGATTTTGTAGCAGGGGAGTGATTGGTTGCCCGTACCGGCCCTATCGCGAGCAGGCTCACTCCTACAATGGAACGTCGTACACCATACCTGTAGGAGTGAGCCTGCTCGCGATGAGGCCAGTCCAGCCGATATCAAATCTGGCTGATATAGGTCCCGGTGCCATCCAGGATGTTCTTCAGGGTTTCTTCAACTTCAGCCAGATCAACCATGTCCGGATTGAAGGTAATTTCCAGCACATCATCGCCATTCAACGCATCGGCATCCGCCGCTGCGATCTCGATCTTCAGCAGGGTCTTGCTCAGGGTGACTTTCACGCCGTCGAGCGTCGAAGGCTCGCCATCCAGGGTGATCTCCAGCTCGTCCTCGTCCGGATAGCGGCTCATCAGAAACATGTCGCCCTTGTCGCTATGGCAGCAGAGCATGGCCATGTTGTCTTCTTCGTCGTCGCACGGGTTGACGATCAGTAGGGCGGTGGTCATTTGCATGGGGGAATTCCTGGCCGAGGGGCGCTAAGTGCAATCGAAAGCGCGATTTTGCCAGCCTTGGCGCATTTGCGCTGCTCTCTTGCGTGGGTTGCTTTGTTGATGCCTGCAACAAGAGGGTGCGTGAAACCTGGCGGAATCAATGAACAAGGAAAATTCCGACAGATGAATTCTGGGTTGAGGGTTGAAATTTCTGAGGACGCCGCAGGAAAAATTACTTGTTTGGACTTGGCAGCCGTTTTCTGCTTTTTCGCTTGTTTTATCGCCACGATTGTCATTATTTTGCGGTTCGAACGCAAAGGAGTGCGTCAACACAAACTAAAAAAAGGACCTCTTTCGATGCATCCGTATTTCGAACGCGCTGAGGAAATTGCACACCTGTCCGACGATCAGATCGAGCAGATTTATCAGCGATATCTGGACGGGGAAAAAAGCGCTGCGCTTCTGGTCGAGTATCAGATCCCTGCCACTGTTCGCAGCTTGCTCAAGGTTTTGCCGCCGATTGTCAGTCAGGATCTGAAGTGCCCTTATTGCGATGTGCCGATGTGGGTACGTCGGCACGCCCGGGGCACTCCGGTCTCGCAGCGTCATCCTTACAAGTGCATAAGGTGCGAGCACCGATACTCAGCATCCGCCCGCCATGGCCGACGCATGGCGTGTACTTGCCAGGCATGTTGCCAGGTTCATCAGCAACAATTGGCGGCGCAGGCCGAGCGTGATCGACGCGAACTTGAATCGCGCTTCGGTGTACCGAGTCCCGCGGTGCCGTATTCGACCCTTGGGTTTGTGCAGAAACTGACGTTGCTGGCCTTGCTTGACGATGGCAATGGCAGCCATCCCGAATGGATCGCGCCGTTGAGCGCGACATCCCGAAGCGAACATCTGGCACCGAGCGTCGAGGCCAGCGAGGAAAGATTGAAGAGTCTGCACGAGGCTGGCGTGTTAACGGTCGCGACGAGCTCTGATATCAGGGCCTTCGATCGCACTGAGGGTTGCAGTATCAGTGACTATTCTGCAGTGCGCTGGCAGCCTAATGTGGCACTCGGCGGAGTTGCGCGCTGTAATCGGGAAAGCCTGTACCTGACGCTATATCAGGAGTTATCCGGCGAGATTCAGGTCGCCTGGAAGAGCGAACTCTACGGGCTGATTTTCGATCTGGCCCGAGAAGAATCGCTTCAATACATCCGTGTGCTGGCCAACGAAGTCAGTTTTTCGTTCACGGCCGAGGCGCGTGCCGAAACGGTTGTGGGGCAACTCCTGCAGGATTTTTCCGTAAGCCAGCTCTACTACTTCGCCCGCCTGGCAGTAAAAAACGCTGCGCACTTCTACGCCACCGGCAACTCCAAAGGTCGCAATCACGCGTCCAACACCATCCCGCGCAACATGCTCGGGACCGCTCAGGATGCCCTGACTCGGAACTGGCGCAAAAACGCACACCGTGATTCGCGGGTACCGCAATCGGCGTTGCATCGGCTGTTGTACGACGTAGTGCTCAAGGACAGCGGTGCCGGGTTTTCCAAGTCGCCGGGAATGTATTGGCGCGATGAGCTGGTACCGCAGTTCTTCTCCCGTGCAGCTTTTGACAGCGACCTGCTCGGTCATTTGAGGCTGTTTTGCCGAGAGTGTGACTCCAGCAATATCGACGCCAGCATGGATAAATTGATCCTGAAAACCCTGTGTTACGACTGTGCCACGGTTAGCAAATTCAGGGCGTTCGAGGAGCTGCCTGACTGATGTTGATGGGACTGTAAACAGCTCAGGAAAAAGGGAAGGCATAGCGCTCAATGAGAGTGGCGGCGTTCCCTTTTTTCCTTCCAGTTCTTGATCAGCAAGTACGGAAAGTAAAAAAAGATTCGATGGATCAGAAATGGGATAACAAAGAAAAGTATCAACATGCCTGAAGAGAATATCGAGTAAAACAATATGTTTTGTCCAAACAGGTTTCCATATTTTCCGGTGCCTTTTCCAAGATCTGTTTCGGTTAAATAAAAAGCTAATATAAAAAACATAATCATAAAGGCTGTAAAGAATATTCCGGTGATGAATCGAGTTAAAATCCTGTTTTTGTACTGGGCCGGGTCAATCTTCATTGTTTTGTAAATTTTGTAGAATAGAATTGGCGCAAATATTGGCCCAACAGCCGCTACATAGTTTGCGGTTGCTTTGGAGCTGAAGGGAAATAAGGAAGACCAGAATCCGCTCAAGCCGAAAAGCTGGTTGTCCAGGAAGTCGTTGATGGCAAAATCCAGGCTGCTTTGCGGGAGTGCAGGAAGAAGAAGGTTTATAAAAAATATCGGCGCGCAGAAAAGGGAAATCAATAATGGAGGTACAGTCAGTTCAGGCGGGTTTTTATTCATCTTGGTGTTCTCCAGTAGGCTGGCTGTGTTGTCTGTTTAACAGAGCCAGCCGGAAGGCTGGCCCGTTACAGATGTTTGCTATCCGTTTGAGGACGCGCTATTGAACTGATCAAGAATCAGTGTATTTATTTTTTCCACGTTATCAGCGCTCAAGAAGGCTGCTGCCAAGGCAATCAATAAGCCGACTACCACGATGCCGGGTACGGTGGTGAGCAGGGCTGGGGAAAAGCTGGCGGCGGTCACTGCCAGTAGTGCGCCTGCCCCCATACCAGCCGCAATACTCTCAAGCTCCAGCATCAACGGTTTCCAATTGCCTTCTTGGAAACCAATCGCAGTTTTCTCGATCACCGAGTGCGCCTGCACGATTTTTCCGGTTACGCCAAATCCTTTGGCGAGCCGATTGACACTGTCCATGTAGGACGCCTTGTCCAGTGCGTTCAGTGCGTCGACAACCGCACGGGTATCCTGCGGGCTGAGCTTTGCATTCGGGTTGGTTCGCACCTGCTCGAACGTTCGCAGCGCTTTGTTGTAGCTCCTGATCTTTTTCCCTGATACATCCTTTTGAAGATCCATCACCACTTGATGCAGGTTGGCGCCGTATTTCTCGAGGATGAATTTGTTCGCGTCGGCGACGTAAGCCACCGCGCGTTTGTAGTCATCAATACGTTTGGCCTCCGCTTCAGCAGCGATCCGTTGTTTTTCTTCCTCCAGTCGCAGAGCAGCCTGACGCGCCTGCTCTTGTCTTTGCGCCTCTTCAGCTTGTCGCGCAGCTTCGGCGGCCTGCTGTTGGGCGAGGGCCTCGGCCTGTCGCCGAGCTATTTCGGCATACAGTCTGGTCTGGCGGTCTTGAAGATTTGCGATTTGTTCGTTCAGAAGCATGGCGTCGTAAGTGGCTTGTAACTTCGCATATTGTTGCGACGTTTTAATATCTCTTAATTTTTGCTGCAGTTCGGTATTTTTTTGAAAAAGCAATTCATTGACAATGTTGGTGGCTTTGTTTAGCCATGTATCGGGAGTGGGGTGGGGCAGCGGTGGGTGTCTGCTGTCTATAATGTTCAGCTCTGTTTGCAAGCCTTGCTCTAAATTGCGCTTTTTTTCCAGATAGTCACTTTCTATCGCCAGTGTGAGCCCATGCATCGGGTTGCCCAGCGGATAGTTCTTGAGAATATCTCCGCGAATGGTGCCAGGGTTCAAATTGATGATTTCCCAGGAGCCATCGCCGTAGATTATTGTTGTCGGAAGTTCAAGTTGTCGCATGTGTTGATTCCTTTCTTTGATAGAGACCCGTTCCGTGGGTCGGTTTGATAACTGATGTCTGGTTTTTTATGAGGTGCGCTTATATAGATAGCACTGCCGATTTTTGCGTTCAAATCGTGCTGTAGGAATTCGGTCTTCAAATTATGTGAGACATTTCTTGTCAGTTTGTAAGGATTCTTTAGTGTGTTTCTACTTGTTGTTTTTATTGGTTTTTTGGTGCGAATAATCGAAGGCTGTGTAAGCTTTGGCTGGGTGATTTTCCAAGGAGGAAAGGTGTGGCAGGAACGAATTTCAGGTAATCGGTCATTTCAGGTGCGCTTGCCTGTTGAACGGCCACCTGAAGCGCGAGAATTCTCTTTGGCTGCTAATGTTTACCGGTGCGCGGGGCCGCGTTTACGTGCCAATGACCGAATATGTCGCAGCACCGCAAGCAGACACATTGTCGCACCCATTAAGCTGCGCAACGGATGAGCACCCGTAAAGACATTGTCGGCAGCCTCGACAGTCGTTTTTGCAGATGCCCATTCAATGGAAGGTGAATGTGACCTGAGTGTCTCGTCCAGCTTCACCCACCTGTCCCCCTGTTTCCTCTGCCCGAGAATCAGGAACAGGGCGACACAAGCCCCGAAAGGGGTGTTGCACGCGACGCTTTCCATCAATAACAAGCTTAAGCGGAGTACCACAGATGGCGTTCTTCACCGCAGCCAGCAAAGCCGACTTCCAGCACCAACTGCAAGCGGCACTGGCGCAGCACATCAGTGAACAGGCACTGCCACAAGTGGCGCTGTTCGCTGAACAATTCTTCGGCATCATTTCCCTGGACGAGCTGACTCAACGTCGCCTCTCCGACCTCGCTGGCTGTACTCTTTCCGCGTGGCGCCTGCTTGAGCGCTTCGATCACGCGCAACCGCAAGTGCGCGTCTACAACCCCGATTACGAACGCCACGGCTGGCAGTCGACCCACACCGCTGTCGAGGTGCTGCACCACGACCTGCCGTTTCTGGTCGACTCGGTCCGCACCGAGCTGAACCGCCGCGGCTACAGCATCCACACCCTGCAGACCACCGTGCTCAGCGTGCGTCGCGGCAGCAAGGGCGAACTGCTGGAAATCCTGCCGAAGGGCAGCACCGGCGAAGGCGTGCTGCACGAGTCGCTGATGTACCTGGAAATCGACCGCTGCGCCAATGCGGCCGAACTGAATGTGCTGAGCAAAGAGCTGGAGCAGGTGCTCGGTGAAGTGCGCGTCGCGGTCGCTGATTTCGAGCCGATGAAGGCCAAGGTGCAGGAGATCCTCACCAAGCTCGATCACAGCGCATTTGCCGTCGATGCCGACGAAAAGACCGAAATCAAGAGCTTCCTGGAATGGCTGGTGGGCAACCACTTCACCTTCCTCGGCTACGAAGAGTTCACCGTTGTCGATCAGGCCGATGGCGGCCACATCGAATACGACCAGAATTCCTTCCTCGGTCTGACCAAACTGCTGCGCACCGGTCTGACCAACGAAGACCGGCACATCGAAGACTACGCAGTGAACTACCTGCGCGAACCGACCCTGCTGTCGTTCGCCAAGGCTGCGCACCCGAGCCGTGTACATCGTCCGGCCTACCCGGACTACGTGTCGATCCGTGAAATCGACGCCGACGGCCACGTCATCAAGGAACACCGCTTCATGGGCCTGTACACCTCGTCGGTGTATGGCGAGAGCGTGCGGGTCATTCCGTTCATCCGTCGCAAGGTCGAAGAAATCGAACGCCGCTCCGGCTTCCAGTCCAAGGCTCACCTGGGCAAGGAACTGGCGCAGGTACTCGAAGTGCTGCCGCGTGACGACCTGTTCCAGACTCCGGTCGATGAACTGTTCAGCACCGTGATGTCGATCGTGCAGATCCAGGAACGCAACAAGATCCGCGTGTTCCTGCGCAAAGACCCGTACGGTCGCTTCTGCTACTGCCTGGCCTACGTGCCGCGCGACATCTATTCCACCGAAGTGCGCCAGAAGATCCAGCAGGTGCTGATGGAGCGCCTGAAGGCCACCGACTGCGAGTTCTGGACCTTCTTCTCCGAGTCCGTGCTGGCTCGCGTGCAACTGATCCTGCGCGTCGATCCGAAGAACCGCATCGACATCGATCCGCTGCTGCTGGAAAAAGAAGTTGTACAGGCCTGCCGCAGCTGGCAGGACGACTACGCCGCACTGACCGTCGAAAGCTTCGGCGAAGCCCACGGTACCAACGTGCTGGCGGATTTCCCGAAAGGCTTCCCGGCCGGCTACCGCGAGCGTTTCGCGGCGCATTCGGCCGTGGTCGACATGCAGCACCTGCTGAGCCTGAACGAAAAAAATCCACTGGTGATGAGCTTCTATCAGCCGTTGGGCCAGGTTTCCGGCCAACGCGAGCTGCATTGCAAGCTGTACCACGCCGACACCCCGCTGGCGCTGTCCGACGTGTTGCCGATTCTGGAAAACCTCGGTCTGCGCGTGCTGGGTGAGTTCCCGTACCGTCTGCGCCACACCAACGGTCGCGAGTTCTGGATTCATGACTTCGCGTTCACTGCGGCGGAAGGTCTGGAGCTGGATATCCAGCAACTCAACGACACCCTGCAGGACGCATTCGTCCACATCGTCCGTGGCGATGCCGAGAACGATGCGTTCAACCGTCTGGTGCTGACCGCCGGTCTGCCATGGCGCGACGTGGCGCTGCTGCGTGCCTACGCGCGTTACCTGAAGCAGATCCGACTGGGCTTCGACCTGGGTTACATCGCCAGCACCCTGAACAACCACACCGACATCGCTCGCGAGCTGACCCGGTTGTTCAAGACCCGTTTCTACCTGGCGCGCAAGCTGGGCAGCGATGATCTGGAAGACAAGCAACAGCGTCTGGAACAAGCGATTCTGACCGCACTGGACGACGTTCAGGTGCTCAACGAAGACCGCATCCTGCGTCGTTACCTGGACCTGATCAAAGCCACCCTGCGCACCAACTTCTATCAGACTGATGCCAACGGCCAGAACAAGTCGTACTTCAGCTTCAAGTTCAACCCGCACGCGATCCCTGAGCTGCCGAAGCCGGTACCGAAGTTCGAAATCTTCGTTTACTCACCACGCGTCGAAGGCGTGCACCTGCGCTTCGGTAACGTGGCGCGCGGTGGTCTGCGCTGGTCCGACCGTGAAGAAGACTTCCGTACCGAAGTCCTCGGCCTGGTAAAAGCCCAGCAAGTGAAGAACTCGGTCATCGTGCCAGTGGGTGCGAAGGGCGGCTTCCTGCCGCGTCGCCTGCCACTGGGCGGCAGCCGTGACGAGATCGCGGCCGAAGGCATCGCCTGCTACCGCATCTTCATTTCCGGTCTGCTGGACATCACCGACAACCTGAAAGACGGCGCGCTGGTGCCGCCGGCCAACGTCGTGCGGCATGACGACGATGACCCGTACCTGGTGGTGGCCGCGGACAAGGGCACTGCGACCTTCTCCGACATCGCCAACGGCATCGCCATCGACTACGGCTTCTGGCTGGGTGACGCGTTCGCCTCCGGTGGTTCCGCCGGTTACGACCACAAGAAAATGGGCATTACCGCCAAGGGCGCGTGGGTCGGCGTACAGCGCCACTTCCGCGAGCGCGGCATCAATGTTCAGGAAGACAGCATCACAGTGGTCGGCGTGGGTGACATGGCCGGTGACGTATTCGGTAACGGCCTGTTGATGTCCGACAAGCTGCAACTGGTTGCCGCGTTCAACCACATGCACATCTTCATCGATCCGAACCCGAACCCGGCGACCAGCTTCGTCGAGCGTCAGCGCATGTTCGACCTGCCGCGTTCGGCCTGGACCGACTACGACACCAGCATTATGTCCGAAGGCGGCGGCATCTTCTCGCGCAGCGCGAAGAGCATCGCCATCTCGCCGCAGATGAAAGAACGCTTCGACATCAAGGCCGACAAGCTGACCCCGACCGAACTGCTGAACGCCTTGCTCAAGGCGCCGGTGGATCTGCTGTGGAACGGCGGTATCGGTACTTACGTCAAGGCCAGCACCGAAAGCCATGCCGACGTGGGCGACAAGGCCAACGACGCACTGCGCGTGAACGGCAACGAGCTGCGCTGCAAAGTCGTGGGCGAGGGCGGTAACCTCGGCATGACCCAGCTGGGTCGTGTGGAATTCGGTCTGAATGGCGGCGGTTCCAACACCGACTTCATCGACAACGCCGGTGGCGTGGACTGCTCCGACCACGAAGTGAACATCAAGATCCTGCTGAACGAAGTGGTTCAGGCCGGCGACATGACCGACAAGCAACGCAACCAGTTGCTGGCGAGCATGACCGACGAAGTCGGTGGTCTGGTGCTGGGCAACAACTACAAGCAGACTCAGGCTCTGTCCCTGGCCGCGCGTCGTGCCTACGAGCGCATTGCCGAGTACAAGCGTCTGATGAGCGATCTGGAAGGCCGTGGCAAGCTGGACCGTGCCATCGAGTTCTTGCCGACCGAAGAGCAGATCAACGAGCGCGTTGCGGCAGGTCATGGCCTGACCCGTCCCGAGCTGTCGGTGCTGATCTCGTACAGCAAGATCGACCTCAAGGAACAGCTGCTGAACTCGCTGGTGCCGGACGACGACTACCTGACCCGCGACATGGAAACGGCGTTCCCGCCGACCCTGGTCAGCAAGTTCTCCGAAGCCATGCGTCGTCACCGTCTGAAGCGCGAGATCGTCAGCACCCAGATCGCCAACGATCTGGTCAACCACATGGGCATCACCTTCGTTCAGCGACTCAAAGAGTCGACCGGCATGAGCCCGGCGAACGTGGCCGGTGCTTACGTGATCGTGCGTGACATCTTCCACCTCCCGCACTGGTTCCGTCAGATCGAAGCGCTGGACTACCAGGTCTCCGCTGACGTGCAACTGGAGCTGATGGACGAGCTGATGCGTCTGGGCCGTCGCGCTACGCGCTGGTTCCTGCGTGCCCGTCGCAACGAGCAGAACGCTGCCCGTGACGTCGCGCACTTTGGTCCGCACCTCAAGGAGCTGGGTCTGAAGCTCGACGAACTGCTGAGCGGCGAAATCCGTGAAAACTGGCAGGCGCGTTATCAGGCTTACGTCGCGGCCGGTGTGCCGGAGTTGCTGGCGCGTATGGTGGCGGGTACCTCGCACCTGTACACCCTGCTGCCGATCATCGAAGCGTCCGACGTCACTGGCCAGGATCCGGCAGAAGTGGCCAAGGCCTACTTCGCCGTGGGCAGTGCGCTGGACATCACCTGGTACCTGCAACAGATCAGCGCGCTGCCGGTTGAAAACAACTGGCAGGCCCTGGCCCGTGAAGCGTTCCGTGACGATGTGGACTGGCAGCAACGTGCGATCACCATCTCTGTCCTGCAACAGGGCGACGGCACTCAGGACGTGGAAGCACGCCTGGCGCTGTGGATGGCACAGCACGAAAGCATGATCGAGCGCTGGCGCGCCATGCTGGTGGAAATCCGTGCTGCGAGCGGCACTGACTACGCCATGTATGCAGTAGCCAACCGTGAACTGCTTGACCTCGCGTTGAGCGGTCAGGCGGTAGTGCCTGCGACTGCTGCGAATGCCGAGCTTGAACTGGCCTGAGTAGTGGTTGAATGAAGAAGCCCCGGTGTCGTGAGATGCCGGGGCTTTTTTGTGTCTGTTGGTTTTGTGGTGGTCGGGCTGGCCCCTTCGCGAGCAGGCTCGCTCCCACATTTGAAATGCATTCCCCCTGTGGGAGCGGGCTTGCTCGCGAAGAGGCTCTCTGGATCAATACAACTTATGTGCTTGTTTGTTATCCAGCATCGACACTTTATCTGTCGGCCTGGTCAATAAACTACTCAGCGACTGATCAAACTTCTGCAACGCCCGAACTTGCACATCTTGCTGTTGATTAATATCCGCGACGATCTCTTCCGAACGTTTGAAGTCCGCCCAAACCGGTGTCAGTTCTTTGGCCTCCGAACCTTTCGCCGTGCCGATGTAATTCAACTTCGCATCATAAAAATCCGCACTGACATCGGCCTTAATGTCGGAGCTGCGCGAGGTAATCAACTGGCTGTGGGTGTCGACGATCGCCACCACATCGGGGTGCGCCGCGCGCAGGCTCTGAATGTCTGGGTACACCGTAACCGAGCCGAACTGCCGTTGCAGCGAGGCCTTGACCCAGTCCACCGCCATGTCCGGTTTCGAGGTGTTGACGTAGGCGTCGTGGATCGGCTGCACCAGCAGGCTCTGGCCGAAACCGGTGCCGGCGTTGGCCTGATAGTCACGCAGGTATTCGCGGTTGGTCAGGGTGCTGGGGCTGTAGACCACGCCCAGTGACACGCCGGGACCGCTTTTCACCTGCGCGGCGCTGCTACGGCCGACCGGTTGGGTGAATAATGTATCGAGGGACGACACCGCTTTCGGCGCGGTGGGTACTGAACAGGCGGACAAGGCTAAAACCGATATCGCCAGGGTACTGGCAAAGGCAAGTTTCATGGTGAGTCTCCCGTGAAGCAACTTCAGTCGGAAAGTCAGCGTTGTCGCGGCTGTGGGTGACGGGCGCACGACAGTTGATTCAGACTAAACCCGCCAACCTGTAAATAAGCTGACAATTTTTCGAGTTGTGGCGATGCATTAGTTTTATTGGCTTTAAGGCGAATCGGTTAATTGCCTCGGGAAATAAAAAGGCGCAAAACAGTGTTTTGCGCCTTTTTATTTATGGCTGTGCCAACAACCATCAGTTTTTCAAGGGGATCAATACTTGCTCGTCCGGGGCCAACACCATGAACACCAGCAACTTCGCCGGTTTGCTGTTGCTGGCATTTTTCGACACCAGATGTTCGGAGCCGGCCGGTTCGTACCAGAACTGGCCTTTCTTGTAGGTGATCGGCTGTTCGCCCTTGACCTGGGAAATCACTTCGCCTTCGAGCACGTAGGCCATGGCGGTGCCGTCGTGTTTGTGGGCGATCGAGGATTGGCCGGGTTTGTAGTCGACTTCGATCATCATGGCTTTCTTGCCGGGGGCGTTCTTCAGCATCTGGTCTTGCAGGACGGTGACTTTTTCCGACGGGTCGTGAGCCAGGGCGGCAGCAGATACAGAAAGGGCGAGAATGGCGGTGAAGAGGTGCAGGGCTTTCATGTTCGATCACCAGTTGGGGAGGGGTGGTGACCACAGTAGTCTGCGGGGTGGGGTATTCAAACGGCCAATATTCGGGAAGATCGGGTGACCAATCAGTCGTTCGGCGGTGCAGCTGAATACGTCTTCGCGAGCAAGCCCGCTCCCACAGTTGATCGCATTCCAATGTGGGAGCGGGCTTGCTCGCGAAGGGGGCAGATCAGACGATCGGGAAACTGTTGAAATCCACACTATTTGCCAAGCGGCTATCAATCAGGTCGATAAACCCCTGCGCTTCGGGCCGGTTGAAGTGCGCCTGCATCGCCGCTTCCGACTGCCAGCGTGCACTCACCGTCCAGCGCTGGCTGTCCTCGGGGCAGCGGTCGACCATGTAGGCGTCGCAGCCCGGTGTCTGGCGCAGGGTGTCGACGATCTTCTGCAACTGTCGGCCGAGTTCTTCCGAACGCCCGGCGGCGGCGCGCACCTGGACGGTGTTGATCACTTCGTTGGACATTGCTCACACTCCTGAATCAGGCCGGACGAATCCTGCTCATTGAGGGATAACGCCTGTGCAGAATAGGCCTGCACCTGCTGATCACCAATAACCAATCGGCGGTTAATCGCCCAGACCAATCATTCACGCCACTTGTTGCAGAATGTCGCGCAGGCGATCCAGAGCGGTGTCGATATCGAGGGTTTCAATGGCGCCGAAGCCGAAGTACAGGCCGCTCTTCACCGGCTGTTGATAATGAAAAATGTCGATGGAATACAGCCCGACCTCGACTTTTTTCGCCAGTTCGATCACCAGCGTCAGGTCGATCGGCACCTTGCACAGTACCGCCATGTGGAACCCGGCACTGGGCGGTATCGCCTCCAGCCACGGCGCCAGATCCGTGGCCATGCGCGCCAGAATCCGCTCGCGGCGCTGGGCGTAAATCGTGTGACAGCGGCGGATGTGCTTGAGCAGGCAACCTTCGGCGATGAACTTGGCCAGCGCCCATTGCGGCAGGGTCGAGGCGTGCAGGTCGGTGAGTTGTTTGGCGCGGATCACCGCCTCGAGAATCGCCGGCGGCAGGATCGCGTAACCCAGGCGCAACTCCGGCAGCAGGGTCTTGGAGAAGGTGCCGACGTAGGCAACGATGCCGCGCTGATCGAGGCTGAACAGTGAGTCCGTAGGCCGCCCTTCGTAGCGGAACTCGCTGTCGTAGTCGTCCTCGATGATGATCGCGCCTAGCTCATAAGCCCTGGCGAGTAAGGCCTCGCGGCGCGCCTGGCTCATCGGCATGCCCAGCGGGAACTGGTGCGACGGCGTGACATAAATCATCCGCGTGCCCTCGGGAATCTGCTCGACCACAATCCCCTCGGCATCCACCGGGATTCCGACCACCTCGGCGCCGTGGGTGCCGAACAGCAGGCGCGCGGGCGGATAACCCGGGTCTTCCATCGCCACTCGACTACCGGGGCTGATCAGCACGCGGGTGATCAAGTCCAGCGCCTGTTGCGCGCCGTTGCACACCACGATGTCCTCGTCCTGACAGTTGATCCCGCGCGAAAACGCGATGTGCCGGGCAATCGCATTGCGCAGCGCCGGCAGGCCTTCGGGCACGCTGTAGAAACCTTTGGAGCCGGCCATCTGGCGCATCGCGTGCGACACGCAACGGCGCCAGTCGTCATGCGGGAACTGGCCCTTGCTGGTGGCGCCGCCGATGAAGTCGTAGCGCAACGAACCTTCCAGCGACGGGTGGCGCAAGAACACCGGCAGATTGCGCCAGCGCTCGATCACCTCGGCGCTGGCCAGTTCGGTGTGGCTTTGCTTGCGCTGAATCTGCGCCGGGCGGGCGTTGACGTACGTGCCTTTGCCGATCACCCCGGTGAGAAAGTTTTCGTAAGTCAGCTGCGCGTAGGTGTCGGAAATGGTCTTGCGCGAGATCCCCAGTTGCTCGGCCAGCAGACGGCTGGGCGGCAACTGCGTGCCGGCGGCCAGGCGCCCGGACTCGATGGCGCCGCGCAACTGGTTGTATAGCTGGCCGGCGAGGTCCTTGCGGCCATTGATCACGACGTGAAGTTCCATACCGACGCGGCTCCGGAGGGCGATTGAAGTGTCGGCCAGATTAACGCTGTTGGGTGATTGGCAGTAGTTGCGCAGCACAAAAACCCGAAATTGGTCACCGTCCCCCTTGTAGGAGTGAGCCTGCTCGCGATGACGTCGGCACATCCAACATGGCGGTGACTGAATGACCACTATCGCGAGCAGGCTCACTCCTACAAGGTTGCGTGTTTGGCGGGCGGCAGTGGTGTAGCGATATTCCGTGGAATTGGGGCTGTAACGCCGACAGCGCTGCGATTACCGTGAACTCATCATTTCGCTTCCCGAGAGCTGCCATGTCCCCGCGTCTGGACTACTACAACGCATCGCCCAAGGCGATGAAAGCGATGATTGCCATGGAGGCGCTGACCAGCGACCTGAGCATCGAGGCGCCGCTGTTGCAACTGATCAGGATCCGCGCCTCGCAGCTCAACGGCTGCGCGTTCTGCACCGACATGCATTCGGTGGACGCGCGGCGGGCCGGGGAGAGTGAGCGGCGTTTGTATGCGATCGCGGTGTGGCGCGACAGCGGCTTTTTCAATCCGCGTGAGCGGGCGGCGTTGGCCTGGGCCGAGGCGGTGACGTTGTTGGCCGAGAGTCATGTGCCGGATGATGTTTATCAGTTGGCCAAAGCGCAATTCAGCGAAGCCGAACTGGTGGATCTGACCATGGCCGTCACCACCATCAACAGCTGGAATCGTCTGGCCGTGAGCTTTCGCCAAACCCCGAGCGATTGACGTGCATACCCTGTAATTGGGGTATTTCTAGTGATTGAGGTATTCCTTGTGGTGAGGGGATTTATCCCCGATGTCCTGCGCAGCAGGCCCAACACTATCCGCCGCGGGTCCTTCAGATAAACCGAGTCAGCGGGATTGACGACTGCTGCGCAGCCGATCGGGGATAAATCCCCTCGCCACAGGTGTGTTTCCCCTTCCTTTAGGTGTGTGAGTTTCTTAGCCTCAGGTATTTGACTCATTTATTGGTTAATGGGGATGTTCCGTTATTGGCGGGTGGGCGTTGTGGTTTGACTGAGGTGCCGAAGGTGTTGCCCATGCGTGTTCCAGTTGCGGCCGGGGTTGCGAGGCCAACCTGATTTGGTGGCCGTTTGTTCACGGAAACGTTCATTGCTTCCTGATTCTTCTGCGCAGCGGCAGCGCCTTCGGGATTGTTGCCCATCTGCTGACTCAGACAATCATAATTCGGCGCCTTGTAGCCACCCACCGTCACCTCCACACAGCCCAGCGGCTGTTCGGCGTGGGCGCTGGCGAAGGCGCTCAGCAGCAGCCCGCCGAGGGCGAATTTCCACAGTGATTTCATGCAAGCCTCCTGGCCGGCCCGAAGCGGCCGTTCTCTGATTGCAGTCTAGTGCAAGCCTTGGGCGAATCCCGTGATGGTTTTTTTGCACCGCCCGTCACACCAGATTCATAAACAGCCATCAGGATGACGGTTTTCAGGGGTACGTGAGCCGTGCAGCGAGGCAGTTCCAGGGACGGTCTTCAGCGTTCAGCGACTCTTGTGCGCCGGGTGAGTCTGGGGCTGCTGCTTGGCTGGTTCAGCGGCGCTGCGACAGCCGAACCGGTGCCGGCCGACTTGCGCATGACGCTGCACATTCCGGCGCAGGACCTGGCCCGGGCGCTGGATCAGTACAGCCACGCTACCGGGGTGGCGGTGCTGGTCGACAGTCAGTTGAGTCGTGGCCGGCGCTCATTGGCGGTCGATGGCGAATACACCGCTGCCGACGCCTTGCGCCGTTTGCTCGGCGGCAGCGGCCTGATGGCGCGTTATGCCCGCGACGACGCGTTCACCTTGCAGGTGGCGCAGGTCGAGGATGTGCCGTCGGCCCTGGACAAAACCACGCCGGCTAGCGCCGCTGTGAGTCGCAGCTACGCCACCGCCGTACAAGCGGCGATCGAGCGCAACCTGTGCCGTTCGCCGCTGACCCGTCCCGGCAGTTATCGCGCGGTGTTGCAGGTCTGGGTCGGGCGCGACGGCGTGGTGCAGCACAACCGGTTGGTCACCACCACCGGTGATGTACGGCGCGATACCGCGCTGGTGGAGAGCTTTCGCAATCTCAGGATCGACCGGCCGACGCCCAGCGCGTTGCGTCAGCCGGTCACGTTGCTGTTGTTACCGGAGTCGTCAGGGAAACGCATGGAATGCACCAAATGGGAAGGAGTTTCCGGGGGATGAAAGACACCGGACAAGGTTCGATGGTCCAGCTGTTCCTGACGTCCTACGAGGACTTCCGGGTGCGCTTGCGACGCCGTCTCGGCTCGGAAGACCTGGCCAACGACGTGCTGCACGAAACCTACCTGCGGGTCGACCGCATGGAAACGCCGCCGAACCTGCTGCGGCCCAACGCCTACCTCTATCGCATGGCCCTGAACATCGCCGCCGACCGCCGTCAGGCCGATGCGCGCCTGCTCACCGGCGAGGAAGTCGAAGAGCTGCTGCAGATCGGCGACGAGGCTCTGGATCCGGCGCGAGTGGTCGGTGGGCAAAAGGAAATTCAGTCGCTGCTCAGCGCCCTTTACGAGCTGCCAGCGCGGCGTCGCAGAATCTTCATCGCGGCGCGGCTGGAGGAGGCGCCACACCTGGAAATCTCCCAGCGCTTCGGCATCTCCACACGCATGGTCGAAAAGGAAATCAAAGCCGCATTGGGCTTCTGCGCCGCGAAACTGGAAAGAAAAGTGTTTCAGCGGTTCGGTCGCGGGGCCGGAAAACCGTCTTCTGAATAGTGCCCGATCAATTCGTTGAGAATCTGCGCGTTTGAACATCTTTCGACTGACACCTGCCGAGCCATCGGCGGCCGACAAACTGCACAGCGAAGCCCACGACTGGTTGGTCCTGCTGACCTCCGGCCGCGCCACCGTGGCCGACGCCCGCGCCTTGCGCCAGTGGTGCGCGCAGAGCGCCGAACATGCTCAGGCTTTCGAGCAGGCCAAGGTGTTGTGGCACAACCTGCAGCCTGCCGCTGAAAGGCTGCAGTCGCCTCGGCGATTCGGTCGTCGGGCGTTTCTCGGTGGCGCCATCGCGGCATCGGCGGCGTTCCTGCTGGTGCGCGGGACGATTCCGGGTGGCTTCGAAGGGCTCGGCGCCGATTACATCACCGAAGTTGGCCAGCAGAAGCGTTTCGAACCGGCCGACGGCGTGCGCCTGGAACTTAACACCCAGACCCGCATCAACCAGCGTTCTGGCGATGATGGCGTGCAAGGTTTTGAGCTGGTCAGCGGTGAGGTTGAAGTGCAGACCGCGCGGCTGCCATTGGCGATGCAGGCCGGGGGAGGGTGGTTACGGGCGAGCCAAGCGCGGTTCAATTTGCGCAACACCGATCAACAGGTCTGCGTGACGTGCCTCGATGGTTCGGTGGACGTCAATGTCGATGGCCGCAGCCTGCGCCTGCAGCCCGGTGAACAACTAACCTACGACGCGCAGCAAGTGGGCGCAGTACAAAGCGTCGACACCGCCGCAGTGATGAACTGGCGCCAACAGGTACTGGTATTCAACGGCGCAACCCTCAGCCAGATGATCGACGAAATCAACCGCTACCGCCCCGGCATGCTGCTACTGCTCAACCGCGAACTCGGCCAACGCCGCGTCCAGGCCCGCTTCAGCCTCGACCAACTCGCCGGCGTCGCCCTGCTGATCCGCGATGCCTACGGCGTCAAATGCACAGAGCTACCCGGCGGCGTCGTCGTCCTCAGCTAACCCCAATCCCACTAACCCCACCACCCCTGTGGGAGCTGGCTTGCCAGCGATGACGCCCTAACAGCCAACCCCCCTCCAACTGACCAAACCCAATCCAACTGTGGGAGCGAGCTTGCTCGCGAAGACGACCTTCCAGCCAACTCATCTCTCTCAGACTGCATACCATCCACTTGTAGGAGTGAGCCCGCTCGCGATGACGGCCCGACAGCCGACCAATATCTACCGGCTTGTGGGAGCTGACCTACCAGCGATGACAGCTCAAAAGCCAACCATTCCCCAACTGACCAAACCCAATCCAACTGTGGGAGCGGGCTTGCTCGCGAAGGCGTCCATTCAGCCAAATCATCATCAACTGACCCACTGCATTCGCGAGCAAGCCCGCTCCCACAGGTTTTTGCAGTGATGCTAGCTACTGCAGCGGCCCCATCACCTGCCGATACCGCTCCACCCCCTGCGCCGTCTCCCGCGTCAACCTTACCTCCAACCCCAACGGATCCTCCCGCCGATTCCCACTCAACTGCCGCCACCCCTTATCCACCTCCCAAACCCGCACCTGCACATCACTCACCCCCTGCAACACCGCCACCCCAGCCCCCGGCGCCGGCAACGGATACCGACTGCGCGCCTCAGCCACCGCCCGATACAACGTATCCCCCTTGACCCACCAACGTACCCGCTGCAAAGCCCCAGGCTGATCCGCCGCACTGCGAATAATATCCAGCCGAAACCCCTTGCTGTCACTGCTCCGCACCGTCAGCGCAGGCGGCGCACTCGGCGGCTCATCATCCACGCCAACCTTCTTCGGCTCACTCAACTCCACGCCCGCACGCATCTCCACATCACGCTGCAACTGATTCAACGCCCGCAACAAACGATCACTCTGCTCACTGCTCGCCTGCAAATGACTGTCCGCCCGCGTCACACTGTCCAGCCCGCGCCAGGCAATCAAACTGACCACCGCCATCAGCAGAATCGCGACCATCACCTCGATCAGGGTAAAGCCCCGCTGATCGTTCATTGCACACTGATCCTTCCACTGGCATCACGCAGCACACTCAGCCGATTGAGCCCATCCGACAGGGTCAATTGCAGCGGCGGATTAATCCACTCGGCGTTGAGCACCACCTTCTGCTTCGGCTCCACCCGCACCTCCAGCTTCGGGCTCTGCCAGGTGCGCGGCCGCAACTGCGGGTCATCCTTGAAATGCTCAAACCCCCGACCACCGTCACTGCGCCGACTGAACCGAAAGCCCTTGCCATCACTCAGCCACACAATCGGCCGGCCATCCGCCCGCGCCTCGGCCTGCGCCACCTGCAGCAACTGCGCCACCCGCTCGGCGTCCTTGCGCAGCAACTGCAGCGGATCCGGCTTGATACTCAGACTGATCGCCGCACTGGCGATCCCGATGATCACCAGCACCACCATCAGCTCAATCAGCGTAAAGCCCCGTTGCTTGCCCACATTCATCGGTTGCGCACTCCGTTGCGTCCAGCCCCGTCCCAAAAAAACATCCTGCACGGCCAACATGTAAGCCGTGTGAAATAAAACCGTGAGAATTGCCGCGTAGCCTGTCAGCAGGGACTAAAAGGAGATTCAGCCCATGATGCTCACCACCCGCATATCCCCCCCGCAAGCCGTCCAGGCCCTCGCACTGCTCGCCGCCCTGGTCGGCGTCGCGACCTGGTCGTCGCTGCTCCTGACCTCCGCCGAATCCCACACCCCACCAGCGCCTCCACAAATGCTCGCGGCACGCAGTGATACCCCGGCGTTGCAGTGGTTTTCCAACCAGACGGCGCCGGTGGACATCAAGGTGAGCGGGGTGATGGCGGGGAGTCGCGGGGCGGTGGCGATTCTGAGTTTGAACGATGGACCGCCGAGGAGTTTTTTGCAGGGGGAGAGGGTGGGGCCTGGGGTTAAGTTGGTGGCGGTGGAGGGGGATGGGGTGGTGATTGAGCAGGGGGGGGAGAGGGTGAGGTTGGGGGTGGAGAAGTTGGGGGAGGGGGTGGTTTTGCCGAGCCTTATGAGGCCCTGATCTGTAGGGTTGAAGTCGTTATTTTTGCCGTTCAGTTGAATGTCGGTTCAAAGGCCTGCAAAAGCAGGAAACCGAGACGCAAGCGATTGCTTGTTTTCCGCTCCCGGGCTGATACGGCTCGTCGAAAATGTCCGCTATCGGCCATGAGCGGACATTCGACCAGGGGTGGATTCTTCTATGGAATGGGCAATGGAAATTTATGGTTGGTTGCTCGTTCTCTTCCAGTCTCGACTATATTGACTAATATTGTCGGCACACCATTGGCCAAAAATAGCGCTAAAAAAAATACAAATTGTTTAGGCTCGTTCAAGGGGATTTATGGAAACGCCGGGGAGAAACGACCCATGTTGGTGTGAGTCGGGAAAGAAATACAAGCACTGCCATCGAGATAAAGACAAGCATCCAGCGGTTGAGACTTATACCCTGTTTCAAACTTTAGGATCCTTTAAAAAAAACAAAAAGTGCAGCGTCCCGGAATCGCTCTTGCATGAGTGTTCGAATAAGATAATTAAAGCACA
This sequence comes from Pseudomonas sp. IT-93MI4, assembly GCF_949767635.1. NCBI lineage: Bacteria > Pseudomonadati > Pseudomonadota > Gammaproteobacteria > Pseudomonadales > Pseudomonadaceae > Pseudomonas > Pseudomonas sp. IT-93MI4. Next base: position 173,810 of record NZ_CATKPP010000011.1, on the reverse strand, counting down.
CACAGTATCAAAAAGTTCATCCTTGAAGGCGATAGCTAAAGACGGTCATGTGCTAAAAATATCTGTAGGCCTACAGCTCAATGCTGCGCCAAAAATAATTCTTGAAGAGGTCGGGATAAATAACGCGTCTACCTTCTCAGGTTTTTGCTCTGTACATGACAAAAAAATATTCTCACCAATCGAAGATCAGCCGTTCAATTCTTCGCCTCTTCATTGCTTTCTAGTGACTTATAGGGGTATAGCCAAAGAATTATTTAGCAAGGATTATGCATCAAAAACATTTGAATTGATGAAAACCCTCGATGGAGGTAAAAGCCTCCCTCAGCAGGTAGCAATCCAAGCCGCATCAAGTTCGCTGGGCAATAACAATAGTTTAACGATAGGGGATTTGAAGCAGATAAAATCAAAGCTCAATACGATGTTGATACATAATGACTATTCTGATTTTAACTATACAGTTTTTACACTTGAATCTCCGCCACCAATAATGGGGAGTGCAATGGTTGGCCCAACGTTTGATTTCGACGGTCACAAAGCTCAAGAAATTTCAAACGATAAAAACAGCGTGCCGGATTACATCGCTATTAATTCATTTTCCAGTGAAGGGAAAGGGTATATCGTTTTGTCGTGGCTATCCGAGCACTCTTTAACCTGCAATAAACTGATTAGGCAGTTTCTAGATAAAAAACTCACAGCCGATAGCTTGGCGGCTTTCATGATTTTACTTATCGAGAACTTCTATATTTCGCCAGCCTGGTACTCTTCGCTTGATGACGACACTCAGAGATTAATAAAAAGTCTTTATTCGCAAGGCATAGATTGTTATACATATGGCGAATCGATAAGCATTTCTCGCCCTTTGTATTTTCCAACAATAACAAATGTTGTGATGGTGCCGATGATTTAACTAGAAGTACCGTCAGGACTCGTCTTTCCATAATTGATCGCAAGTGGTGGCTGCCATCCTGCAACTGGCCCAACGTGTACTTTCACACCTCTAGCGAATTGCTCTTGTAGGTATGGAGCTCCTCTGTACAAAATAACATTACAATCTTTTTCCAGCTCTTTGTACAAAGAGTTATCGCTACCACAGCTGTACAGTAGTGCCACCTTAAGCACACTTTTCCTGCTTTTTGCCAGTACTTTCACATACAGATCACTTGAATCATCCGTAAACTCAACTTCCCATCCAGCGCCTCTTAAAGGGCGTACTAAATCGTCTATGCAATCCTTCATAAGCAGCGCTGTTCGAAGGGTCGCTCCGTCGTCGGTTGGCAGGATAGGGACCAATTTTCCGTTTTCGTGATAATTTTTTTCCTCCATGAGTTTTATGACCATTTGAGCGGAGCCATGGAGAATCGCTTGTTGCCATAAGAGTTCGCTGTCTTTGTTCGTCGCCGGAAACAGAAGTGGGGCTGAATTATCTTGGTGGTACCAAGACTGAATTACACCCACAGTAGATATAGCAACAATCAATCGAGACAAATTTGCCTGTTGCCATTCAGGCGAAAGCCCATGTGCAAAGAGATGTCTGTTTAGACGGGCCGCACCTTTGTATCCGTCCGTGTTTTTGTAAAATGAATCTTGCAACCACCTTCTGAATGTTTCAAAAGAAAAAACCATCTCGTCCATGCAGAACAGGTATTCAGTGGTTTTGTAGTTCCTGGGAGTCCACATTCCTTCGAAGTGAAGCTCGGCGGCATTACTGATTGCTCCAGCGACAGCTCTATTCACTCTTTCCATGGTCGCTAACGATTGGGCTTCCTTGGGAAGTATTTTTGTAATTGCGCCTTCAATGGCAGGGATGAGCGCCGCTATACTTGCCGATTTATAACCGGCGTAAAATGCCAAATACGCTTCTCTTGCCAATGGGCGGATATCAGCGAGGCATGACGCTCCGACCATTATTTGCTCAATGCAGGCAGCTTCGAAAGAAAGCGTATAAATGGTGGAAGTATGATAATTGAACAGCTTTATCGCGTCCTCCGCGGTTCGGTGCTCACAGTCATTAAGAATTCTTGTCACGTCTTCTCTACATACCCAGAACGGGGAGAACCATTCGAGCTTTTCCCAAATTGCTGCCGTCTTTGAATATGACTCGTTCCTTTTAATCCAATCTTCTCGGCTCGCTTCTGTGATCACCGGAAAACATGCGCTTCCGTGCTGAGTATGAATTATCACGCTATCGGTCGTTCCAAATCTCCCCACATTTTTGCGTACAACTCCGGAGACGGTTAAACCTTTCGCCACCGCCCAGCTTTCAATTTCTTCCAGATTTACTTTATCTTGGTCGGAGTTTTTAAATCTAGCCCACATGCCGCTGAACACACATTCCAAAGTTTTCCTTTCCATTATTTTCTCCAAGAGCACCAGAACGAGTCGTTCGACATTGGCAGACCTGACACAGTCGCGCTCAGATTGACGAGGGTAAAGATATATCATCGTCGTTTGAGGCTGAGAGGTTGTGGTCGGTTGCGGCTCCTTGCCAAAGACAGAAATCGGCCAAAGCTGGCACTAAGGTTTGGTTACGGTACGCGGTTTAATCCGTGCGAACGAGCCACTACTTAAGCAAATATTCGAGTAAATTCCTCATTAATTTTTTTATTTGATTTGTTGGTATCTTTGCCTCGAAGCCATTTCTATCCGCAAAACAAAAGCCTTCGCATGGTCGGTGATCATTTGGAAAAGGGCTTACCCTACAATGAGCGACAGCGTTTCGTAGGTGCCGTATTATCTCCCTCAAAGTTAACTCTTTTGACTCTTTGTTTGCACCTGCATTGACAATACAGTCTTGGTCAAACCCCCAAGCCTCCAATTCTTGGATGGAGATATCAGGTATCAACTCCCCCATTCTTTCATGTGGGAAAAACAAAAGCCCGATGAGTCCATTCAGTAATTGCGTGGTTTCATACTCACCATTGTATGTGTCAATTAACTCTAGACTGCGCTGCATGAAGACTTGTTCAAAATTGTTGAAGTAGCTCATGTAGTTACCTATGGTATATTCTTAACGGATAATTTAGCCGTCCGAGCAGAGAATATAATAAGTCATGGTATTTTTAGGTATTGCGGTACCTTTGAGTCCATTCCTCATCAAGCATTTTCAATTTTTTCTTGTTTAAGCCCCTACTCCAAGGTAGTCGACGCCATTCTGCGTGGCGAAGAGTATTTGTAAGATGCCTCGCTCTTCTCAGAGCCCCCCAACCACCTAGCCTCCGAACCTCGGCACTTAACCTGGCGCGATTCAGATGACCAGAGCGCGCTTTAGCGTCTGCGGCTGTGATCAGTTCATAAGGTGGTAGATCTTCAAGTCTCGCCGCTTCAGCCCAAAGTAAGTCGATCATCATGAGGCATCGCCGCCGAATTCCATCGTGGCAAACCAACCATGTAGTAATTTCGCTACGAAGACGGTCGTGCCTCAACTCTTCGTCGTTGGGCCCAATAGATCCGTAGCATTTAAGGTAATCAGAATTACCGTCTAGCAAAGTGCGAAGAGGTGCTCCCTGCCTCAGCAGTTCTGTGCCAAAAATCGGATAGATTTCATCAATTTTTATATGGCCTTTAAGGATTCTTGAACATAAATCACTAAGCATGCCACAAACATTACGAACGGACGCCTGAGCCCATGAGGATGCGATGTCGCTAGAGGATGATTTTAAAAGCTCGCGTAATTCTTGAAGTTTTACATGATGAGCAATCTGATAATAGTCTTGTGCCTTCCGTCCAAGAAATACAATTGTGGCCCAGTCGCCTTGGAGTTCGGTCCATCTACGTCGGTACATCTCCGCCCAATCCAACCTTTGTTGTTGTCGCTGTCCAGACAGTATTCTTACCTGAGCTCCTCCCACCACTACCAAAAGTATAGTTGCTAATGCAGTTAGCTCGGCATCCGTCATAATTTTCCCGCCATCTGTTTTCGCCACCAATAGGCGGATGATGGCCAATGATCGAAAGAACCGCAATCGGCATCTGAATTTGGAGACCTGCGCCTCGCCTTAAGTCGTCCCACCGTTTCTAGATTGTTCCGATTCGCAATTTTTGGCCGTCAGCAGCGCTTGCGACGTCCGCTTTTGGCCGAAAGGAGCCATCGGGTGTGAAATGTAGCTCAACTCACGCAAATCAGCTGACCCGCTGAGGAATGGATTTATTCAGGGGAGATTTCCGCAGTAAGGTCTCGGTAAACACCAACGTTTAAAAATACATCTCCAGACACTCTCCCAGGCTACACATCCTTGCGCCTTTGCCTACAGCTACGCCAGAATCCGCCGGCTTGTGCGCCTTGGGGGCGGGTTCTATCGTGGTTCGGTCGCTGAATGTTCAGTGACCGGGTTTAGCAGCTCGCCAATTTTCAAGGCACGCAGGTTCCGCCATAACGTTATGGTGGCTTTGCGTGGGGCACTTCGGTGCGCCGGGATCCTTGAGCCTGGTCTGCTAACCCGCGTAAAGCCGCCACCTCTTCGTTTAGCAGCGATGGCTGACGGCTCCATTTCTCAAGGAGCTTCACCATGATCAAACCTACACCCAACCCACCCGAAACCGCCTCGGTTTCCCCCTACGAATCCATCGATTCCAAAAAACTCCACGAAGCCGCCGACCGCGCCCTCGACCATTACCTCTGTCCGCCCGGTTCCACGCCGCCGCCACGTAAACACCGTGGGATGTATGCCGTGACGGCGGACAACAAAACCGAAGAGCTGCTGGCGGATGCCAGTGAAACACTCGCTTCGGCCAAAACCCTCGCGCAGAACATCGCCAGCTTGTTGCCGGTGTCGCAGCGGCACGCGCTGGCGGGGATTGCGCAGTTGATCATGCTGGGGGAGTTGGCGGTGAATCGGGCGTTGGATAATTTGCAGTTGCCGGGGTGATGTAGGTGTCGGAGACACTTGGTGATTGATTGGGTGTTCATTCTGGCGCCTTCGCGAGCAAGCTCGCTCCCACAGGGTTTCAGGCTGATTGCGGGTATCGTGTGGGACATGCGTTGTTTTTGTTGCCTGAGATGTTTGTGAAGGGTTGCCGGAGGCTGCGATCTTTTTGAGTTTAAAAAACAAGATCAAAAGATCGCAGCCTTCGGCAGCTCCTACAGGGGGCGATTTAGTAGGGTTTCCAGGCGGGCCAGGGGTGGGGCGTCCTGGTTGCGGTTGAAGACTTGGATGGCGACTTTGAGTAAGCGGCCATTTTCAGCCGTGGCGATGGCTTGTTCGCAGCGCAGTAGCAGGCGTCCTTGGTCACAGTCCTGCGCTTTTAGTCCTATCGGTAATCGAGCTTCCAGTTGCAGTTCAGCCATGCGCGTTTGCGCCGCGATCATGGCAATCGAGCGGTCCCGGAGAACTCCGCTGCTTTGGGTCATCAACCCCGCCACGCGCACGGCCGCCGACATCGCCACGGCAATGATCGCCAGCGCCACCAGCACTTCAATCAGGGTGAATCCGCTTTCTCGGGAATGCGTCGGCATAACAGGCCCAAAACCCAAACACAGCCCTCGACCCTAACCCCCGTCCTTGACGGCTTGACGACGAAAACTCCCGAGGATTTTCAACATCCCTGACATATCTTCTTGCAACACTGCGCGTCGAATCGAATCAAGCCAAGGGAATGTCGAGATGGATATCGCGCAGTTCAAACAGCCCGGACGACCGAGCCGGATGCCCCGTGGGCAGCAGGGTTTTACCCTGATCGAGATCATGGTGGTGGTGGTGATTCTCGGGATTCTGGCGGCGATGGTGGTGCCCAAGGTGCTGGATCGGCCGGATCAGGCGCGGGCCACGGCGGCGAAGCAGGATATTGGTGGTTTGATGCAGGCGCTGAAGTTGTATCGCCTCGATCACGGCACTTATCCGAACATGACTCAGGGTTTGAAAGTGCTGGTGGAGCGCCCGGCGGATGCGAAGAACAGCAACTGGCGTTCGTACCTGGAGCGTCTGCCGAATGACCCGTGGGGTCGTCCTTATCAGTACCTCAACCCCGGCGCGAATGGCGAGATCGATATCTTTTCCCTCGGTGCCGACGGTCAGCCTGACGGCGACGGCGTGAATGCCGATATCGGTTCCTGGCAGCTGTAAGGCCGGTGATGAACAGCCAATCGAACCAGCAGGGGATGGCGATCATCAGCGCGCTGTTGATTGCGGCGGTGGTCGCGGTGATTGCGGCGGGGATGTTGACCCGGCAGAGCGTTTCGACCCGTGCACTGGAGGCGGATCAGCAGCGGGTGCAGGGGCGGTGGGTGTTGCACGGCGGTCTTGAAATCAGCCGGCAATTGCTCTGGGATGCGCGGCAGCGTGATCCGTTGACCCGGCTCGATCAGCCGTGGGCGCAGCGCTTGAATGCGCAGGGTTTCGAGGGGCGGCTGGAGGATGAGCAGGGCAAGTTCAATCTGCGCAATCTGGTGGCCAACGAGCGTGTCGATGAAGCGCAGGTGCAGGCGTTTCAGCGGCTGTGCGAGTTGATCGGCATCAGCGCCGGGTTGAGTCAGCGCATCAGTCAGCGGGTGATCGGTTCTTATCCGTACCTGTTGAATCCGCAGATTGCCGAAAACACCACGAGCAAAAACGCCTTTGACAGTGGCCGCGCCACGTCGCCGAATGCGTCGCGCAAGCCGCAGAATCCGAAGTTGCCGATGCTGCGCAGTGTCGATGATCTGCGCAGCGTCGAGGGCGTGAATGACGCGGTCATTGGCAAACTGGCGCCGTACCTGACGGTGATTCCGGCGACCACCTGGCTCAATGGCAATACCGCCACTGCACCGGTGTTGGCCGCGTATGTGCCGGGGTTGTCGCTGGAGCGGGCGCAGGCGCTGATCAATGAGCGCGATGCCGGGCGCTGGTTCATCAACCGTGGCGATTTCGTCAACCGCTTGCGCATGCCCAATCTGGAGCTGACCAGCGTCAAGGTCGGCATCACCAGCGACTGGTTTCGTCTGCGCGGCGAGGCGCGGTGTGATCAACGCCGAGTCAGCCTCGATGCGTTGTTGCACCGCAGCGAGGATCGTCTGCCACAAGTGATCTGGTCGCGGGTGGGCGTATGAGTCAGTTGCGTGTGAGTTTGCCGCCACTGGCGCAGTTAAGTCTCGACAGTGAATTGGACTGTGCGTGGCTGGACCGGCAGGGGCAGGTCATTCGTGAGCAGCGCCTGACTTTTAGCCAACTGGGGCAGTCACCCAAGCAGCCACCGCTCAGCGTTTTTCTGCATCCGGCGGATAGCCTGCTGGCGAGCATCGACCTGCCGCCATTGCCGGCGAAAAAGACCGCAGCGGCGGTGCAATGCGCGGCGCAGGCCTTGATGCTCGGCGACTGCAATGACATGCACATCGCTCACAGTTCGCGGGATGAATCGGGGCAGGTGCAGATCGCCTGGGCGCCGCGTCAGCGTTTGCAGCATCTGGGGCAACTGCTGAAACAGGCCGGTCTGAATCTGCGCGGTCTGTACCCGGCGGCATACCGCTTGCCGGTGCTGCCGGGCACGGTGGCTTGTCGGCAGGACGGCCATTTGTTGCTGCGTGAAAGCGTGCAGGTGGCGCGGGTGCAGCCGCTGTTCGACGAGGAGATTGGTGATTGGCTGTTGAGCTGCGGCACGCCGTTGCACTGGATCGGTTCTGCACCGCCGCCGGATGCGCAATTGCCGATGGCCGAGGCGCAGCGCTGGGTCGGGCCGTTGCCCGGTTGGGGCTTGCAGGGTGCGGTGCAACAGCAGCGCAGCGAGCATCGCGGTTGGGGCCGGGCGTTGGGGCTTTGCGCCTTGGCGGTGGCGGTGTGGGTGATCGGCCTGAACCTGTATGCCGCCCGCGAAGCCAGACAGGGCCAGCAGCTCAAGGCACAGATGGCGCTGCGGGTGAAGCAGGCGTTCCCCGAGTTGCCGGTGATCCTCAATCCGTTGCAGCAGGCGCGTCAGCAATTGGCGGCGCGGCAGAAGGGTGCGGCGGAGGATCCGGCGCAGCCGTTCAATCGACTGGTGTTGCAGGCCGGCAGTGGCATGCCGTTCATGGCCGGCACGGTCGAGCGCCTGACGTTTGTCGATGGCACCTTGCAGTTGAGTCTGCTGGCGGATGCCCGGCGCAGCGCCAATGACAAGGACAAGGATTGGCAAGCCGCATTGGCCCAGGTCGGGATCAGTGCGACGGCCGATGATGAAGGCTGGCTGCTGCGCCCGAGCGACGAAGTCACCACCCCCGACGAAAGCGCTGACGACAGCGGAGCAGAAGATGAATAAGGCATCGCTCGCGGTTTATCGCGTCCGCTGGCAGCGTTTCAGCGCTCAGCTTCAGGCGCGTTGGCAAGCGCTGGCCCTGCGTGAGAAACGCATGGTCGGCGGCATGGCGGTGGTGCTGCTGTCGCTGTTGGTGTGGGTCGCGCTGATCCAGCCGCCGCTGAAAAAAATCACTTACTGGCAAAGCGAAACGCCGAAGTTACGCGCCCAGACCGAAGCCCTTGAAGTGCTGTTGCGCGAGGTCAGCGTACGTCCGCAAGGGCAAAGTCTCGCGCAGTCGCTTGAGCAGACGCTACTGGCTGCCGGTCTGGCCGGGCACTATCAATTGCAGGCCGGGGAGGCCGGCGCCTGGCAGTTGACGTTCGACGCGGCGCCGGCCGATGCCGTGCTCGACTGGCTGCTGAGCACTCCGGCACAGCTTTCTCTGCAAGTGGTCGAGGCCCGTCTGCAACGCGCCGACAACGCTTCGACCGAAGTCACTGCCGGCACATTGTCAGGCACCGTTCGCATGGATCAGGCGCTGGGCGCTAAGGAAGCTTCATGAAGGGGTCAGGATCCAAACCGGCGCGCATGGCGTTACCGATGCTGCTGATGGCATTGAGCGCGTGCAGCAACACCACCACGCCGCCGAACCAGCCGCCGTTGCTGGTGGACAGCGAACTCGGCCGTCCATTGGCCAACACCCAACGCAGCGGCGATGCGCTGCTCGATCGTCAGCGCGCCCAGGTACAAGCGGCGCCGCAACCACGGCAGATGCACAACATCACCGAACGCGCGCGCAGTGGCGGCGTCCCGCGCGGTAGCACACTGCCGAGCAATCCGCTGGGCGAGCAGCCGGTGACGCTGAATTTTGTCGATGCCGATATTCAAGCGGTGGTGCGCGCGTTGTCGCGTTCCACCGGCCAGCAGTTTCTGGTCGACCCTCGGGTCAAGGGCAGCCTGACGCTGGTCTCGGAAGGTCAGGTGCCGGCACGCCAGGCTTATGACATGTTGCTCGCGGCGTTGCGCATGCAGGGTTTCAGCGTGGTCGATGTCGGTGGCGTCGCCCAAGTGGTGCCGGAAGCCGATGCGAAACTGCTCGGCGGGCCGATCTACAGCCCGGACAAACCGGCTGGGAACGGCATGCTCACCCGTACCTTTCGCCTGCAATACGAGAACGCGGTAAACCTGATTCCGGTGCTGCGCCCGATCGTGTCGCCGAACAACCCGATCAATGCCTACCCCGGCAACAACACCATCGTCGTCACCGATTACGCCGAGAACCTGACCCGCGTCGCCCAGTTGATCCAGACCATAGACACCCCGAGCGCGATCGACACCGACGTGGTGCAGATCCAGAACGGCATCGCCGCCGACATCGCGCCGATGGTTGCGGATCTGCTCGACGCGCCGGGCAATGACCCGACGCAGAAAATCGCGGTGATCGGCGACCCGCGTTCCAACACCATCATCATCCGCGCCGGCAGCCCCGAGCGCACCGAGCTGGCGCGCAACCTGATCTACAAACTCGACAACGCGCAGAGCAATCCGAGCAACCTGCACGTGGTTTATTTGCGTAACGCGCAAGCGGCGAAACTGGCGCAGGCCTTGCGCGGTTTGCTCACCGGCGAGAGCGACAGCGGCACCAGCGACAGTGCGCGCTCGGTGCTCAGTGCCATGGGCAGCAACGGCAACAACAATGGCGGATCGAGTGCGCAGAGTGGCACGCAAACCAGTGGCACCTCGACCACGTCAAGTACTGGCAGCACCGGCGGTAGTTACGCGCAGGGCAGCAGTTCGACCGGCAGCGGCGGCAATCAGGCCAGTGAGCAGAACGTTGCGTTCAGCGCTGGCGGGGTGACGATTCAGGCTGACGCGACCACCAACACCTTGCTGATATCCGCGCCGGAGCCGTTGTATCGCAACCTGCGCGAAGTGATTGATCTGCTCGACCAGCGCCGCGCGCAAGTGGTGATCGAGAGCCTGATTGTTGAAGTTGGCGAGGACGATGCCAGCGAATTCGGTGTGCAGTGGCAGACCGGCAATCTCGGCGGTAAAGGTGTGATCGGCGGGGCGAATCTTGGCGGATCGGGGATCAACCTCAACGGCAAGACCAGTCTCGATGTGCTGCCGCAGGGTTTGAACCTCGGTTACGTCAACGGCACCGTCGACATTCCCGGCATCGGCAAGATTCTCGACCTCAAGGTGCTGGCCCGGGCGCTGAAGAGCAAGGGTGGCACCAACGTGCTGTCGACGCCGAACCTGCTGACCCTCGATAACGAAGCGGCGAGCATTTTTGTCGGCCAGACCATTCCTTTTGTCAGCGGCAGCTACGTGACTGGCGGCGGTGGCACCAGCAACAACCCGTTCCAGACCGTGACCCGGGAAGAGGTGGGGTTGAAGCTGAACGTGCGGCCGCAGATTTCCGAGGGCGGCACGGTCAAGCTCGATATCTATCAGGAGGTCAGCAGCATCGACGAACGTGCGTCGGCCAGCGCGACGTCGGCGGGGATCGTCACCAACAAGCGCGCGATCGACACCAGCATCTTGCTCGACGACGGCCAGATCATGGTCCTCGGCGGCTTGCTGCAGGACGGCTACAGCCAGAGCAATGAAGCGGTGCCATGGCTGGGAACCCTGCCGGGGATCGGCGCGCTGTTTCGCAACGAACGCCGGGCGATCACCAAGACCAACCTGATGGTGTTCCTGCGCCCGTACATCATCCGCGACAGCGAAGCGGGGCGCAGCATCACCCTCAACCGCTACGACTTCATGCGCCGCGCCCAGGGCGGCCTGCAACCGGAACGCAGCTGGGCAATGCCGGACATGCAGGCGCCGCAGTTGCCAACGGCGGCGCAGGGGGTGCCGAGCCCAGTTCCTGCTTCGGGACCTCGCGCGACGATCAAAGCGGTGCCGATCGAAGGGAGCACGCGCTTTTGAATCCGACCCTCAATCTGAGAAGTAACCCTGTAGTGAGGGGATTTATCCCCGATGGGCAGCGAAGCGGCCCCAAAACCTATGCACGCGGTCAGTCAGATGTATTCGGATATCAGGTTTCGGGGCTGCTGCGCAGCCCATCGGGGATAAATCCCCTCACCACAAGAATTCCCCTCACCATAGAGAGCCGGGGCGACGCTGGACCTGTAGGAGCTGCCGAAGGCTGCGATCTTTTGCTTTGGCTTTTTTCAATGTCGCTGAAGATCAAGATCAAAAGACCGCAGCCTGCGGCAGCTCCTACGCGGGATTGTATTGTCATGGGGGGAGGGTGTAGATGAGTTCACTGCCCTACGCCTGGGCCAAGGCCCAGCGCATTCTGTTGTGCGACGGCGTGCTGACGGTGTGCCCATCGACCCCCGGCTGGTCGATCAGCGAGGTGCGGCGGCAGTTCGGTGAGACGTCGCTCAAGCGCGTGCGCGACGATGAACTCGACGGCCTGCTCGCCACGGCCTACGCCGACACCGGCAGCGCCGCCGCTGTGGTTGGCGCAGCAGAAAACGAAGTCGACCTCGACCGGCTGATGCAGGACATGCCGGAAATCACCGACCTGCTCGACACCCAGGACGGTGCGCCGGTAATCCGCATGATCAACGCCTTGCTCACCCAGGCCGCACGCGATGAGGCCAGCGACATTCATATCGAACCGTTCGAAACCCATTCGGTGGTGCGCTACCGGGTCGACGGCACCCTGCGCGACGTGGTCTCGCCGCGCAAGGCGCTGCATGGCGCGCTGGTGTCGCGGATCAAGATCATGGCGCAACTCGACATCGCCGAAAAACGCTTGCCGCAGGATGGTCGTATCGCGCTGCGCGTGGCTGGGCGACCGATCGATATTCGCGTGTCGACCGTGCCCACCGGGCATGGCGAGCGGGTGGTGATGCGCTTGCTCGACAAACAGGCCGGGCGTCTGCACCTGGAAACCCTCGGCATGGACGCGCAGGTGCTGGCCAGACTCGATCACCTGATCCGCCAGCCCCACGGTATCGTGCTGGTCACCGGCCCGACCGGCAGCGGCAAGACCACCAGCCTCTACGCCGCGCTGGCACGCCTCGATGCCAGCACCAGCAACATCCTCACCGTCGAAGACCCGGTGGAATACGACCTGCCGGGGATCAGCCAGATTCAGGTCAACGCCAAGATCGACATGACCTTCGCCCTGGCATTGCGGGCGATCCTGCGGCAAGACCCGGACATCATCATGATCGGCGAAATCCGCGATCTGGAAACCGCCCAAATCGCCGTGCAGGCTTCGCTCACCGGGCACCTGGTGCTGGCGACGCTGCACACCAACGACGCGGTGTCGGCGGTCAACCGCTTGATCGACATGGGTGTCGAGCCGTTTCTGCTCGCTTCGTCGATGCTCGGCGTTCTGGCCCAGCGGCTGGTGCGGCGCCTTTGCAAAGAGTGCAAACAGGAAGATTCGGCAGCGCCGGGCACCTGGCGCCCGGTGGGCTGCGCCGCCTGCAATCACACCGGCTACAGCGGCCGTACCGGTATCCACGAATTGTTCTGCATCGACGACGACATCCGCACCCTGATTCACCAGGGGGCAGGGGAGCAGGCCTTGCGTGCGGCAGCGTCCAAGGCCGGGATGTTCAGCCTGCGCGAGGACGGCGAGCGCTGGATTCGCAGCGGCGCCACCGCCCCTGAAGAAATCCTCCGTGTGACTCGGGACGCCTGATGAATCGCTATCGTTTTGAAGCCGCCGACGCTACCGGCAAGATCGAGTCCGGGCATCTGGAAGCAGACAGTCAGGGCGCGGCGTTCGGCGTGTTGCGCAGCCGTGGGTTGACCGCGTTGTCGGTGCACAAGGAGAGCAACGTCGCCCAGCATGGCGGCGGCGGTCTGTTCAGTGCGCGTATGTCGGATAACGATCTGGCCTGGGCCACCCGGCAACTGGCGAGCCTGCTCGGTGCCAGCCTGCCGCTGGAAGCAGCGCTCAGCGCGACGGTGGAACAGACCGAGAAAAAACACATCGCCCACACCCTCAGTGCGGTGCGCGCCGATGTGCGCAGCGGCATGCGTCTGGCCGAGTCGCTGGCGGCGCGACCACGGGATTTTCCGGAGATCTACCGCGCGTTGATCGCTGCGGGCGAGGAGTCCGGCGATCTGGCGCAGGTGATGGAGCGGCTGGCGGATTACATCGAGGAGCGCAACAACCTGCGCGGCAAGATCCTCACCGCGTTTATCTACCCCGGTGTGGTCGGGCTGGTGTCGATCGGCATTGTGATTTTCCTGCTCAGTTACGTGGTGCCGCAGGTGGTCAGTGCGTTTTCCCAGGCGCGGCAGGACTTGCCGGGACTGACGTTGGCGATGCTCACCGCCAGTGATTTCATTCGGGCGTGGGGCTGGTTGTGTGCGGCGATCATGGCAGGGGCGTTCTGGAGCTGGCGCCTGTATCTGCGCAATCCGGCGGCACGTTTGAGTTGGCATCATCGGGTGCTGAAATTGCCGCTGATCGGACGGTTCGTGTTGGGCCTGAACACCGCACGTTTCGCCTCGACCCTGGCGATTCTCGGCGGTGCCGGGGTGCCGTTGTTGCGCGCGTTGGAGGCGGCGCGGCAGACGTTATCCAATGATCGACTCAGCCTTAGCGTCAGCGACGCCACGGCCAAGGTTCGCGAAGGGGTGAATCTGGCGGCGGCGTTGCGGGTGGAGAACGTGTTTCCGCCGGTGCTGATTCACCTGATCGCCAGCGGCGAGAAAACCGGCGCACTGCCACCGATGCTCGAACGTGCGGCGCAAACGCTGTCCCGTGATATCGAACGGCGGGCGATGGGCATGACCGCATTGCTCGAACCGCTGATGATTGTGGTGATGGGCGGGGTGGTGCTGGTGATCGTGATGGCGGTGTTGTTGCCGATCATTGAGATCAACCAGTTGGTGCAGTAGCTGATTTTTCGGGTGTCTGGTCTGGCGTCATCGCGAGCAGGCTCACTCCTACAGGTGTAATGCATTTCAATTTGTAGGAGTGAGCCTGCTCGCGATGACGCCGGCCGAAACAGCAAAAAATTCAAATATTTTCCCTTCAGCCTGATACTCACCCGACCCTGATTCCCCCCATCCTCGGGTTCTCCTTTCTGTCATCTGCAACCACCCCGCAACGGCTGCAGCCAGTTTCAGCCAAACCCACGATCCAGAACCCTCGCCATCCCCCACAAACACCCGAGAACCCCCCCTGAAAAACCCCGCGCAGCTCCCGAGGTTTTTTCCTTTATCTGTCACCGGAAACTGCGAATTTCTCAGTGCGACTTAACCACGGACCCCGCTTGCGAAGGTCAGCGGTGAGTCTTCCCAGTGTCATGCAAGACCCCTGAAAACCTGTGTTCACAACCATCGTTGAAAAGGAGATTCTTCATGTTCAAGCGCACTCTGATCGCCGCTTCCCTGACCGTCGCCGCCCTGGCTTCCGCTCAAGCCATGGCCGTTACCGGTGGTGGCGCCACTCTGCCAGCCGCTCTGTACAAAGGTTCGGCCGACAGCATCCTGCCAGCCAACTTCAGCTACGCCGCCGTGGGCAGCGGTGCTGGCAAGACCGCTTTCCTGACCAACAACCCGGCCGGTTTCAGCACCACCGGCACCGTGCATTTCGCCGGTAGCGACTCGATCCTCAACGCTTCGGAACTCAGCACCTACAAGAACACTTACAACGCTTCGTACGGCCCGTTGATTCAACTGCCGTCGGTGGCCACTTCGGTTGCCATCCCGTACAAAAAAGCCGGCCAGACCGCGCTGAACCTGACCAGCGCTCAGCTGTGCGAAGTGTTCTCGGGCCAGAAAACCACCTGGGGTGCTCTGCTGGGTACTTCCGACGCGACCACGATCCGCGTTGTTTATCGCAACGTTTCCAGCGGCACTTCGGAAATCCTGACTCGTCACCTGAACTCGGTCTGCCCGACTCAGTTTGCGACCAACTCCACCTTCACCAGCGCTCGTATCGGCGGCATCGCTCTGCCTTCGAACTGGGTCGGCGTCGCCAACACTTCCGAAGTTGCCACTGCCGTGAACGCGGTTGACGGTTCCATCGGTTATGTAGGTCCGGACGGCGTCGATGCCACCAGCAACGCTGTTGTTGCTCGCATTAACGGTGTTCAGCCGACTGCGCTCAACGTGACGCTGGCGCTGTCGTCGGTCAATCCTCCGGCGAATGCTATCGATGCTGCCGATCCGTCCAAGTGGTCGCCAGTGGTTGCTAACCCGGCTTCGGGCTACAAACTGGCTGCCTACACCAACTTCATCTTCGGTCAGTGCTACAAGGATGCAACCGTGGCTGCGGCCGTCAAAGCCTTCCTGACTCAGCACTACAGCAACCCGGGCAACAACACTGCGACCCAGGCCCACAAGTTCGTCGCCGTGCCTAATGCCTGGAAAACCGCTGTGACCGCCAACTTCATCACCAACACTTCGGGCAACAACCTGGACATCAACAACGCCAGCGTCTGCAACGCTATCGGTCGTCCTTTGTAAGCTCGCGCGGTCGTAACACCGATGACGGCAACCTTCGGGTTGCCGTCATTTTTTTTGGCTCGAATACACGCCGAACATGAAGTTTGTGTGACATCCGTTCGGTCGCGCCCTCCGCCAACGGCCTATGTCGTAACAGCAGGTTTTTGCGCGCCTGCGGCCATATGTGGCAATCAAAAAAGGATCTCGTAGTGATGCTCGCTCGCCCATCCCGTCGTCGTACCCACGTTCAGTCCTTCCAGCGTGATGCCGTGGAGCCGGCGCTGTGGTTGCTCAAGCCATTGGCGCACGCGGTGGCGTTATGTCTGGTGGCGGGTAGCGCGCAAGCGCAGACGGCGTTCAGTTCGAGCTGGTTTGCCGCCAAGGGTGCGGCGCAGCAGGCCGCGGCTGCGCGTCCGAGCGTGGGGGGCCTGCCGGGGATGACACCGCCATTGGCCCAGCAGCAAAAAGCCAACCAGCAATTGCAGCGCTCGATTCAGACCTTGAATAACACGGTCGCCGCGATTGCCGCGCAACAAGCGGCGCAGGCGGCCGGGCGCGCCGCCGCATTGGGCACGGTACAGTTCGTGCCGGACGGCCTGGGCGAGGGTGGCTTGAAAGTCGATAACAGCCTGACCCAGGGTTGGCAGAACGCGAAGGGCCCGCAGCAGACCCAGGTCGATGGCAAAACCACAGTGACAATCGAGCAGACCGCCGACAAGGCCATTCTTAACTGGGAAACCTTCAACGTCGGTCGCAATACCACGGTCGATTTCGCCCAGCAGTCGAACTGGGCGGTGCTCAACCGGGTCAACGATCCGAATGCCCGGGCCAGCCAGATCCAGGGCCAGATCAAGGGCAACGGCACGGTGATGCTGATCAACCGCAACGGCATCGTGTTCAGCGGCAGCAGTCAGGTCAACGTGCGCAACCTGGTGGCCGCTGCCGCCAACATCACCGATATCCAGTTCCGTGATCGGGGTCTGTATTTCGACAGCACCGGCACCCAGCCGACGTTCACCGATGCCGCCGGCAAGGTGTTGGTGGAACGCGGTGCCTCCATCGACACCCACAAGCCGGCATCGTCCACCGCTGCCGGGGGTTATGCCTTGCTGCTCGGCAACGACGTGCAGAACGACGGCAGCATCAGTACCGCCAAGGGCCAGACCGTGCTCGCCGCCGGTGACCGTTTCTATATCCGCAAGGGCTCGGGCACCGAGGGCAATGCGCTGTCCACCACCTTCGGCAACGAAGTCATCCCCGGTTTCAAGGCCGGTGCCGTGGCGGGAAAAGTCACTAACAACGGCTTGATCCAGTCCGCCACCGGCGACATCACTCTGAGCGGTCACGAGGTGGTGCAGAACGGTGTCTTGCTCGCCAGCACATCAGTGGCGACGCGGGGCACGATTCACCTCACCAACCCGAGCACCGACAGCAACGGCAGCGTCACGCTGGGGCAGGGCAGTGCGACGGCGATCATGCTCGACAGCAGCGACCTGACGGCCCTCGACAGCCAGCATCAGGCCGCGCTGACGGGCGTCACGGCGAATAACCGGATCCGTGGCGACCAGTCGCGTATCGAGATACAGAGCGGCGGCAGTGTCGAGTTCCAGAACGGCTCGATCACCCTGGCCACCGGCGGCCAGGTCGCGGTCAGCGCACAACGCCGCAGCCTGGTGCGCGACGGCGCGATGATCGATGTATCCGGTGCCCTCGGCGTCAAAGTGGCAATGGAAAACAACAGCATCAAGATCAACGTGCAAGGCAACGAGCAGCGCGATGCCTCGGTCAACCGCGAGAAGGGCGCGCTCAACAGCAATGACATCTGGGTCGATGTGCGCGATCTGGTGTATGTACCGGCCGGCACCAACGGCTACGCCACGGATCGCTGGTACACCGCCGGTGGCCTGTTGGAAGTCGGTGGTTATCTCGGCACTCAGGGCCACAGCGTCGGCGAATGGATGGCTCAGGGCGGCACGGTGAGTTTTGCCGGCAACGACGTGGTCACGGAAAAAGGTTCGTTGATCAACCTGTCCGGCGGCACTCTGGATGTGCAGAGCGGCGAGATCCGCCAGAGCTGGCTGCGTGGCGCCGACGGCAAGTTGTATGAAGTGTCGCGCGCGCCGGGGGACCTGCTCTACAGCGGCCTGTACAAAGGCTATGAAGACAGCAGCCAACGCTGGGGCCAGACCCGTTATTACTACAGCCCGCTGATTGCCCCGCGCTCGCGTTTCGAGTCGGGTTACACCGTGGGCCGCGATGCCGGACAACTGGTGATCGCCACGGCCAACGCCGTGCTCGACGGGCAAATGATCGGCGAGGTGTATGAGGGCGAACGGCAGAATCAGGCGCCGAAACCGGTGCTCGATGGCTATGAGCAGAGCCAGACCGCGCTGGCCCGGCGGGCGCAATTGATCGTCGGCAGTTATGACCCGACCTTCGTCGCGGCGTCGAATGGCCTGCTCTACACCCTCGATCCATTGCTCGATCAGGTGCAGATCGGTGGCGCGCGTCCGGTCGCTGGCAACGATCCGGACTTGACCGGCGTGGTGTCCGATGCCCGCAAAGGCAAGCTGTATCTCGATAACGATCAGCTCAACGGATTCCGCCTCGGTGCACTCAAGGTTTCGGCCAAGGATCAGATCGCCGTTGACGGTGCGCTGACGGTCGATAACGGTGGCGACATCACCCTGTATTCCCCGGATGTTCAGATCGGCGCCGACCTGACCGCTCGCGGTGGCAGTCTGCGTCTGGGCAACGTACTCAATCAGTTCAATGGTGGCGCAAACACCGACACTCGCCTGGCGGCCCAAGCCGACAAAACCACGCAAACCCGCATCGTCGAGGGCGTGCATCTCGACACCCGAGGGCTGTGGAGCAACCTGCGCACCAACCCGGACGATAACGCCAGCCTCGCGTATCTGAACGGTGGCCTGATATCGATCCGCAGCAGCGGTGATATCGACGTCGCTGCCGGCAGCCTGCTCGACGTTTCTTCCGGTGGCGCCATACTCGCCAATGGCAAGACCCGGGGCGGCAAGGGCGGTGATTTGACGCTGGAGTCCAGTGCCATTTCCGCGCCGGGCACATCGCATCTGAACCTCAATGGCGAACTGCGCGGTTACGGCGTCACGGGCGGCGGCACCTTGACGGTGCAGGCCAACAGGATTCTCGTCGGCCAGACGGATAAAGCCCTGGCAGACAATACCCTGCAACTGTCCACTGACCTGTTCGGCAAGGGGTTCTCCGCCTACAACCTGATCGGTCTCAACGGGCTCGACGTTGCCGAAGGCGCCGCGATTGATGTGACCCTGCCGGTGTACCGTTTCGGTGATGCGGCACCCAACCAGGTCAGTGGCGCCGATCCGCGAACGGCGCTGGAACTGTGGTCACCGACGCTGTTCCAGGAAAACCCGACTAAGGGCGTGCTGACCCAACGTGCCGGCGCCAGCCTGACACTGCAAGGTGGCGCGACGCTGGTCGGTCTGATAGACGCGGCCAACAGCCCCCTGACCCTGGGCCGTGGCTCGCGCATCAGCGTCGACCCGGGACAGAGTATCAAGCTGCGCGGTGCCGGGCAGATCACTGTCGACGGTGAACTGAATGCCTGGGGCGGCACGATCGATATTCGTCAGCAACAATTCGGCTCGATCCAGCCGGCCACTTCGATTCAAACGGCTGATCCGAGCGCACATGACCGCTCGATCTGGATCGGCGAGCAGGCCGTGCTGGATGTCGCCGGGCGTGCGAATACGGCGACCGACACCCTGGGCCGCACTTACGGGCAGGTCGGCAAGGGCGGCAGCCTCATCATCGGCGGCGAGATCGATGCGAAGCTGGCAACCGCCACGGCTGCCGATGCCTACGTGATTGTACGTCCGGGCGCGCGGCTGGATGCCTCGGGCACCGAGGCCGTTCTGGATATCGCCGGTCAAGGCCCGACTCGTATCGCAACGGACGGCGGGCGCATCAGTTTGAGTTCCTATAACGGTCTTTTCGTTGAAGGCAACTTGCGTGCGGCGGCGGGTGGCGTCGGGGCGGCCGGTGGTCGTCTGGAACTGGCGCTGGAGACGCCGTTGTATTCCGATTCGGCGAGCAACGCGGTGCGCTCGCCGAGGGAAATGATCATTGGTCAAGCGGCAGGGAACGGGCTGCTGCCCGCGAACCTGCAACCCGGCGAAGGCGCCGATGGCTTGCGTTACGGTCAAGCCCGTCTGAGTGCCGATGGCTTGATGACGGGCGGTTTCGACAATCTCAGCCTGCTGAGCAACGGTCTGTTGTCGTTTGACGGTGACGTCAATCTGCGCATGAATCAAAGCCTCAGTCTCTTCGCCGCAGCGCTGTCTCTCGCCGAGAATTCCAAAGGCACGGCACGGATCGACTTGAGTGCTCCGTACCTGCGCCTGTCGGGTGTGGGCACCTACTTCGCCGGCTTCAACATGATGCGCCCACGGTTGCTCCCTGGCCCGACGGCCCGATCGTCCGATGCAACGTTCAATGCCTCCGCGAATTTGTTGGACGTGGGCAATGGCCTGTCCTTCGGGACTCAGGGTTCGATCCTGCAACGGCAGGCGCCGGCCGTTGAATACAGCCGTCGGGCTTTCGGTCTGGTGAGCCTCGACAGCAGCGGCGACCTGCGCTTCCTCGCGCCGAATGATGGTGCGGAGAAAACCAGGCTGTGGACGCCGGGCGACTTGAACCTCGGTGCGGCGCAGATCTATCCCGCCACCGGCATTCAGGCTGAGGTGCGTGCCGGTTATCAGGGCGCCGTCCCGGTTTCCGAACACACCTTGCGGATCAGCGGCCACGGCGCGGCACCGACTGCGGTGCCGTACTCGGCATTCGGAAAGCTGATTTTTTCCGCCGCGTACATCGAACAGGGCGGTGTCTTGCGTGCACCGCTGGGCAAGATCGTATTGGGTGACGATTTGCTCAGCACCACTCACGAGGTTCGTCTTCTGCCGGGCAGTCTGACTTCGGTCAGCGGTGCCGGTCTGGTCATGCCGTACGGTGGCACCACGGACGGTATCGACTATCGCTATAACGGCAAATCCGTGGTGCTCAACGGCATCTCCGGCGAAACATCAGGCGTGTCGATCGGCACGCAGTTCGCCGATGTGCAAAGCGGTGCGGTCATCGACCTGTCCGGCGGTGGCGATCTGCGTGGCGCCGGTTTCGTGTCCGGTCGCGGGGGTTCCACCGATGCACGTTTCAACCCGCTGGTGCGCAATGCGACTGACGGCACCTTCAGCCTGCCGGGGCTGGCGAGCAACCCGGTGTATGCCATCGTGCCCGGCAACCAGAGCAGCTACGCGCCGATGCTGGCCGAAGCGGGTGCGGGCGATCCGCGCATTGGCCAGCAGATCACTATTGGCGCCGGTGTGCCGGGGTTGGCGGCGGGTACTTACACACTGTTGCCGTCAACGTTTGCCTTGATGCCCGGCGCGTTCCGGGTTGAGGTAAACGGTCAGGCGACGCCCGGCGTGACAACGGACGCGCTGCCATTGCGCAATGGCTCATGGATCAGCAGTGGGCAGCTGTCGATTGCCAATACCGGCTTGCGAGAGAGCCTGGCCAGCCAGCTCATTCTCACGTCTGCCGACGTGTTGCGTCGTTATTCGCAGTACAACGAAACCGGATTCACTGCATTCATCCAGAGCGACGCCGCTCGGCGCGGTGTGCCACGCGCGCTGGCACCGATGGACGGCAAGACCCTGGATTTGCGCCTGGCCCCCGGTGGCAAGCAAGACATCGCTTTGCAGTTCAATGGGCGCGCACTGTTCGCGGCCGCCGAGGGCGGCATGACCGGTACGGCGGTGGTCCGCGGCGGCAATGCCGGGAGCAGCTTCGAGATACTGGGTGCGGGCCGTGCATCGACACCGGGTTTCAACGGTGTGTCGCTGTACGCCGACACGCTCAACAGCCTCAACGCGGGGCGGCTGACCATCGGTGCGATGCCGAATGTCTTGTACAACACGACCGCTAACATCATCGGCTTCCTGGGCGCGAGTGAAAGTATTGTCTTGCGTGAAGGGGCGATTCTGTCTGCGCCGCAGGTTTTGCTGCGTACCACGTCAACGCTTGGCGGCATCACCGTCGAGGCGGGAGGCGGGATCAATACGCTGGGGCGTGGCAACGTGGCCTACGACTCGCTGGCCGGTTACGTTTATGAGCCGAAAGGTTCCAGCCTGTTGGTCGTTTCCAACGGCTGGACCAATGTGCTGGCGCCGGAAGCGGCCAGCGGCATCAGCGGCGCGGGCAGCATCCGGATCGGCACTTGCGCAGCGAGTGCGTGCAACAATCCGGCCCTGCTGTATTCGAACGGCAGTATCACGGCCGCTACGGATAACCAGTTCGAACTCGGTGAAGCGGTGCGTTTCGGCACCCGTCATCTCGCACTGTCGGTCGGCTCGGTCAATACCGGCAGCGCCGAAGCACTTGCAGCGGCGGGCAGCCGCGTGCCCGCCGGCCTCACGCTCAATCAGAACGTACTCGACCGCTTGCTGCGCGGTGATACGCAGTTTGCCGCGCCGGCCCTGGAAACCCTGAGCCTGACCACTCGCGACGCCTTCAATTTCTACGGCAGCGTGAGCCTCGACACGATCGATCCACAGACCGGTCAGAGCAAACTGCAGAACCTGGTGCTGGTCACCCCGGCGATCTACGGTCTGGGCGATGCCAACGATGTGGCGAGCATCCGCACGGCCAACCTGATCTGGAACGGCGCTACCCAGAGCCCTGGCGCTGTCATCACGGGTGGTGCGGGCACCGGCAGCGGCACGCTGGATATTCAGGCCCAGCGGATCGAACTGGGTTACGGCCCGATGCCTCAGGCCAGCGGGCTGGATCAGAACAATCGTCTGGCGCTGGGTTTTGCCAACGTCAACCTCAGCGCCAGCGAGCGCATCACCGCCAATCACAAGGGCAGCCTGGCGGTGTATCAGGAGCAGGGCGCGTACGATCCGCTCACGGGTTATCGCTACAGCGGCGGCAATCTGAATCTGCGTACGCCGTTGCTCACTGGCGAGGCGGCATCGGTCAGTCTGCTGAAGGCCGGCAACAGCCTGACGCTCAGCGGCGCCGGGGCTGCCGGAGTGGCCAATGCCTTGGGGGCGGAGTTGAACCTTGAAGCCCGCAATATCGTGCTGGACAGCCGTATCGCCTTGGCCAGCGGTAAGCTGACAGTCAAGTCCGAAGACGATCTGACCCTCGGCATTGCTGCCGCGCTGGACTTGGCCGGGCGCACCTTGCCGTTCAACGATGTCAGCAAATACAGCTGGGGCGGCGACGTATCGCTGTACAGCGCCAACGGTAATATCCGTCAGGCTGCGGGCTCGCGAATCGATCTGTCGGCGAAGAACAATCAGGCCGGTACTCTCAGCGTCGTCGCGTTGGCCGACGCGGCCGGGGTGGTCGATCTGCGAGGCGAGATCCTTGGCGGCAGCAGCGGTTACTACGACGCCGGGGGCACGTTGGTGCCGTACAAAGCCGGTGGCGTGGACATTCGCGCGCAGCGCCTGGGAGGTGACGCCACCGAGCAATTCGCCGCGCTCAATCAGCGTCTGAACGCCGGGCAGGTGTACGGCAGCCGCAGCCTGCAACTCAAGCAAGGCAATCTGGTGATCGGCGACGGTCTCAAGGCTGGTGAGATCAATGTGTCGGTGGACAATGGCAGCCTGACGGCGACCGGTCTGATCGATGCCAGCGGCGAACGAGTCGGCAGCATTCGTCTGTCGGCGAAAAATGGCCTGACGCTGACTGGCAGCAGCGTGCTCGATGCCCATGGTCGCGTGCTGCGCGTCGACAGCTACGGCGAGATCATCGATGCGCCGAACCGCGCCACGGTCGAACTGAATTCCGGCGATGGCTTGCTCACGCTGGGCAGCGGCGCGCGCATCGACCTGCGCCACGGCACCGATGCCGTGCCCGGTTTCCTCGCGGGGCAACACGATGGAATGCTGCGCGGTACGCTGGAGCTGAACGCGCCGCGCCTGGGCAGCAATGACATCGCCATCGACGCCAGCGGTGCGTTGACCATTCAGGGCGTACGCTCCATCGGCCTCAACGGTTTGCGCCGCTATACCGATGCCCGCGAGGGTGTCGATCAGGCAGTCAGTGGCCGGCCGTATCAAGTCATCGATCAGGCCATGCTCGAACGCATTCACGGCGACAGCACTGACTTTATCAACGCCGCACTGGGCAACAACGATCTGCTGCAACGCAAACTCGCCGGGTTGAATAACGCCACGTATGCCGATGCGTTCCATTTGCGGCCCGGGGTGGAGATCGCGAGCAAGACGGCTGACGGTGATCTGGTGGTGGAGGGCGATCTGGATTTGTCCGGTTACCGCTACGCCAGTCTCAATCCGCACACGCAGCTGAACCCTTCCGTATATGGTTCCGGCGAAGCGGGCAGCCTGGTGATTCGCGCCGGTGGCAACCTCGATATTTACGGCAGCATCAATGACGGCTTCGCGCCGCCACCGGAAACCCAGGATGACGCCGGCTGGAAACTGATTGCCGGTGTGCAGCCGTTCGGCGGCGATCTGATCGTGCCGGGCAGTGGAGTGACGCTGGCCGAGGGCACGCAGTTTCCGCTGGGGGCGACACTCAATTACGACGTGATGATTCAACCAGCGGTTCTGGCCAGTGGCACGTTGCTGCCGACTCAAGCTGTGCTGAACGAGGCGTATACCTTCAGCGCCGGCACGGTGCTGGCGGGGGCGATTCACGACAGCAACGGTCATCTGCTGTACGCCGCCGGTACGCTGCTCAGCGACAGCGTGACGTTGCCTGCCGACACACGCCTGGGGGCCGGCATTCGCTTGAACAAGGCCACCGCCCTGCACGCGATGAACTGGCCCAAGGGGGTGCCGTTGCCCAGCGTTTACGACGCAGATCTGACGACCTCCTCCGGGGTGAAATTAAAGGGCGAGCTGGCCTTGTTGCGCGGTTCGCTGATTCCGTCGATGACCGATGTGAAGCTCGCCGAAGGCACTTCGCTGATCGAGTTGCGGCCGTTCAACGGCACACAACAGGGCAAGAACTGGGCGGTGGCCAGCATGCTGCCGTCGGGCAGTGCGTCGTGGTCGATGCGCGTGGTCGCCGGTGCAGATCTGGCTGCGGCCGATAGTCGTGCGGTCAAACCGCTGACCCCGGAAGGCAATCTGCGGCTGGCGGACAGTCATTACGGCGTCAACATCACCACGGCGGCGGGCAAGCTGGTCTGGGCTCCGGATAATCCCTTCTTTACGCCCTACGAGCCGGTCCCTGATGACATGCTCGAGTACTGCCAGCAGATTGCCGACTTGTGCGTACCCATGGCCCGTTGGGTCTGGGCGCCAGGCAGTGGAATGGGGCCGGACTACGAACCGGTTCCCGAGGAGGCCCAATTCATTT
This sequence comes from Pseudomonas sp. IT-93MI4, assembly GCF_949767635.1. Taxonomy (NCBI): domain Bacteria; kingdom Pseudomonadati; phylum Pseudomonadota; class Gammaproteobacteria; order Pseudomonadales; family Pseudomonadaceae; genus Pseudomonas; species Pseudomonas sp. IT-93MI4. The sequence continues at coordinate 148,793 of NZ_CATKPP010000011.1, read as the reverse complement.
GTGATCTGCAGCCGGAACTGTGCATCGGCAACAATCCCGGGAAAACGGCCAAGGCCCATATGCAGATGTTCAGTGTTCTGCGCACCGGCACGGGTGATCTCGACCTGATCGCCGCCGGCAATCTGAGCATGGATTCACCGTTCGGCGTGTACATCGCCGGCACCCAATCAGCGAATATCGACCCGCTCTATAACCAGCCGCGCGGGCATCTTTCGGATAACGATTCGGTGTTGGGTACGGCCGGTGCCGCTTATGAAAAATGGGTCGACGGCGGCAGCGACAGCCTCTATCAGGCCTGGTATCCGCAGATGGGCGGCAACCTGACAATCAATGCCGGTGGCTCGGTTTCCGGTGATTCGGTCGGGACGAAAGCTCAATCGACAGCGAGCGGGTTCCGCGAGCAGATGGCCAGTGTGGCAGTGGGCAACTGGCTGTGGCGTCAAGGCACGGGAAACCCGGATGTGCCCACGGCCTGGTGGATCAACTTCGGCAGTTATTCCACCCAAATGAACTCAGATCGGGTGATCAACACTGAACCCTACCTGGTGGGTTTCACCGGTTTCGGTACCTTGGGCGGTGGCAATATCAGCCTGCGGGCTGGTGGTGATGCCGGCATGCTCAAACCGGTAGGCGATGCCGTTAACTACCCGCGCGGTCAGGGGCTGATCGTCGCAGTAGGCAGCACCGGTCGAGTCGCCAGCGATGGCAGTCTGCAGATGACCGGTGGTGGTGACATGGACATTCGTATCGGCGGCGCGCTCAACCCTTCGCTGCAAGCGCGGGCCGGAGAAACCGGCTTCGGCCAACCGAATCATGATCTGCAGGGCGCGCTGATCAACCTGCGCGGCGCGGCACACATGACGGGTGGAGCACTCGGCGGCATCAACCTGCAGTACGGCGCCGGCGCCGTGTTCAATGATCTTCGGGAAACCCGCGCACTTGATCCGTTTACCTCGACCACCGGTAGTGCTTCCGGAGGCGTGGTGCTGATTCCGGGTGACTCGGGCATGAGCCTGAGCAGCCGCGGTGATCTGGTGTTGGGCGGTGCCGCGGATCCTGGGCGAGTGAGTCTGATGAACGCCAGCCCGATCATGGCGGCCGACGCAAGCGTTGAGCAGGGCGGTATCCTCAGTGGCTTTTCATTGTGGACTGACCACACGGCAATCGATCTGTTCTCGGCTGGCGGGAACCTGACGCCGGGCACACAGATAGCAGAATTCAGTACATCCAACGGCCTGATCACGGGCCGCAATACCTCGCCTACCGACGGCCGATTTGTCTACCCATCGATTCTGCGCGCGGTGGCGGGCCAAGGGTCCGTTTATGCAGGGCCATCCGCGACATTCATTGGCGTAAACAACTACCCGCTGCAAGGTTACTCACTGCTTCTGGCGCCGTCGAAGTCGGGGCAGCTTGAACTGCTGGCAGGTGACTCTATCTACGCCGGTGGCTATGCGATCAACCAGTCGGGGGCCAGCCCGATGGCCGTGGCTACCCCGTTCAAACCGGCATTCAATGCTTACGCCAACAGCAACGCCGGAAAACCGCTGCGCACCAACTACAGCGACGATGGCGTGGCGGCAGATGGCAACGTGCGATATCCGCTGTTTGCCTATGGTCCCAACACCTACTCGGGATCGAACGACGTACAGGGGCCGGCGCGATTCTATGCGCTGACGGGGGACCTGGTGGGCATTCGCAGTGGCGAAACGTTGAGCTTTTCCACTTCCAGACGCACCTGGTACGAAGCGGCGGGGCCTGTGTGGATGATCGCCGGACGCGACATCGTTGCCTCTGGCACTGCCCTGGGGCAGCCTGCGGCCGTGCCGACAGTGGAAATGAGTAGCGGCAAGGAGGACATTTTTTCCACCGGCAACCTGTTCGTCCACAATGACCTGCGAGATGTATCGCGCGTCTCGGCGGGCCGCGACATTCTCTACAGCAGCTTCGATATCGCCGGACCTGGAACGCTGGATATCAATGCCGGGCGCAACATCCTGATGGAAAACCGCGCCAGCATCACCAGTCTCGGCTCGATAGTGGCCGGGGATTCGCGGCCTGGTGCCAGCGTGGTATTGCAGGCGGGCGCAGGCGCGCAGGGGCCGGATTACACAAAGTTCATCGCCCGTTACCTGAATCCGCAGAACCTTGCTGATCCGAATGCCTCTCTCAACGGCCAGCCGGGCAAAGTGGTCAAGACCTACCTCGACGAGTTGCAGAGCTGGCTGACCCTCGGTTACGGCTTCAGCGGCAACGCAGAGCAGGCACAGGCGTTCTATGCCGCGCTGCCAAGTGCCGAGCAGGCGATCTTTGCGCGGCAGGTGTACTTCGCCGAACTGCGCGCAGGCGGGCTGGAGTACAACGACGCTGACGGCCCACGCAAGGGCAGTTATCTGCGCGGTCGCAACGCCATCGCCGCACTGTTCCCGAGCACCGATGTGGCGGGCAATCCACTCCGTTACGACGGCGACATCACGCTCTACGGTGGTGCCGGGGTCAAGACGCTGTTCGGCGGCGATATCCAGATGCTCACGCCCGGTGGTGGTCAGGTGTTCGGCATAGAAGGCGCAGCACCACCTTCCACCGCCGGGATCATCACTCAGGGTTCGGGCAACATTCAGCTCTACTCGCAGGGCAGCATTCTGCTGGGGCAGAGCCGGATAATGACCACCTTCGGCGGCTCGATCCTCGGCTGGTCGGCCGAGGGCGACATCAACGCCGGTCGCGGCTCGAAAACCACTGTGGTCTACACCCCGCCGAAACGGGTTTACGACACTTGGGGCAATGTAACCCTGTCGCCTTCGGTGCCGAGCACCGGTGCGGGTATCGCCACCCTTAACCCGATTGCCGAAGTGGCGCCGGGAGACATCGACCTGATCGCGCCGCTGGGCACCATCGACGCTGGCGAGGCGGGGATTCGCGTGTCGGGCAACGTCAACATCGCTGCGCTGACCGTGGTCAACGCTGCCAACATCGCCGTGCAAGGCAAGACCAGTGGCGTACCGGTGGTGGCTGCGGTGAACACCGGGGCGATCACCTCGGCCAGTTCGGCGGCATCTTCGGCAACCCAGGCCGCTGAGGACGTGGCGCGTCAGCAGCAAGCAGCAGCGCGGCAGAACCAGGCGTCGGTGTTCACCGTGCAGGTGCTGAGCTTCGGCAACGAACAACTGGCGCCGAGCCGTGATGGTGCCAGTCGTGCGCCGGCGGCCGGCTACAACCCGAACAGCCCGGTGCAGGTGCTGGGAGCGGGGGCACTGGATGAACAGGCGAAGCAGCAGTTGACCGAGGAGGAACGGGGGCAGCTGACGTTGTAAAGGACTCTCGTGTAGTACTTCGGGCGGCCGGTTGGTCGCCCTTTTTTTGTGTGGATGGGGGAAAGCTTAGGGATACGCCTGTCGAGCGTGCAAAAGGTTGAGAATCTCGATCCGGTCGGTTACCCGATAAACCACGACGTAGTTGGGATGGACAACAATTTCCCGGGTGCCGGCGACCCGGCCGAAGCGATAAAGGCAGGGGTGACGTGGAAGGGCCGAGGTAGCCGCTTCGATCGCGGCGTTCAGTTGACTGGCCGCAACGGCGTTACGGTCAGCGATGTAGTTCAGGGTTTGCCAGAGTTGAGTGCGAGCTTCAGGTCGCCAGTCAACCCGCACTGTTTTTGTTGAGTTTCGATTCGATGAGGGCGCGCATCTCGGCCATCACCTGCTCGTGGGGGATGTTGGGCCGCGGATCATCCATCGAGGCCTGTACCTGTGCCCGGAACCAGCGATCGTAGCTGGCAGCCTGCTCTGGGGTTTCGAAGTCTGAAACGATAAGGGAAAGTTCGGCGCTCATAATGACCTCCATGATCAATGTGAAGCAGTCTAAGGGGGATGTGGCTCGCTGTCGTCACTGGCAAGACGAAGTGCGCAGTATCCATTGGTGCGAGCGATAACGCAGTCAGACGTTTCCGTGGATCAAGTGGGCATTTCCACGGGGGCTGTAGGCTTCATCACACCTGTGGGAGCGGGCTTGCTCGCGAAAGCAATCTGTCAGTAACCAATACGTTGCCTGACACGGCGCTTTCGCGAGCAAGCCCGCTCCCACATGGCATGGCGGCGCAGGTCAGAAGGCGTAGGGGATGCTGACCTTGGCCCAAAGCATTTCGCCCTCCGGCCGGTTTTCCACGTCAAACTCCTTGGCCCAGCGAATCTCCGCACTGGCGTATTTGAGGAAGGTCAGGTGCAGCGCCGGGCCAATCGCGAAGACTTTGCCGCGCACGCCGTCATCCACATCCTGCCCGGCGAATTGCACGGTGTGGCCGTACTGTTTGTCGTCGGTGGTCTGCTTGAGGTAATAGCCGTTAAGGCCGAGCATCACATCGTCGGTGATCTTGTAGCTGGCCGAGTAATCGAAGTGGAAGATCTGCCCGGACTTGTAGTCGGTGTCCTTGTTCTTCTCGTTGAAGCTGTAAGTGGTCTTCATCGACACTTCGGTCTTGTCGGTCGGCAGCCAGGTGAAGGAGAACAGCGGCTTGTAGGTGTAGAAATTGTTGCTGGTGTTGGCCAGCCGATCGACGCTGTATTCGCCGGTGGGCACGGTGATCTCCACGGCAGCACCCAGGGTCAGGTTCTTGCCCATGTCCCACAGGATGATCGGCGCAACGGTGGTGTCACCCATGCCTTCGCGGGTATCGCTGAGACCGAATACCGAGACTTCCTGCTTGAGCCAGGGCTGGGCGATGTAGCCGGCCAGGCGTCCGCCGAACACGCGTACCGGGCTCAGGTAATCAATACGCGGGATCACCGCCGTGGATTCGATTTCGACATTCGGCACCTTGCCGCCCAACGAGCTGATGTTGAGCTTGGTCGACTTGTAATGGTTGTAGTAGAGGTTGAACGCGACCATGTTCTGCGGAAGGCTGTCGACTTCCAGCGGCAGCATGAAAAATCCGTCGGTGCCGGGGCCGATGTTGTCCACGCCGGCTTCGGTGGCCAGGGCCGGCAGGGACGCGGTGCAACCGAGCAAGGTCAGTGCCAGACGCAAGGGGAAAGTGGCGCGGTTCGGGCTCATGGCTGTCCTCATTATTATTGTGGTGGGACGTGGCGCCGGTACGCAGAACGTCCGGCACCATAGAAATAAGCGCTTGGCGCCCGCTGGGGCAGGGTATTGGCGGACAGTTAGGGGGACTTCTGCGGACAGTCGGCCAACCCTGTGCTAACTTCTTTCGACATAACCGGTTACAAAAATAACAATCAAGCGTGATCCGGAATGTCAGCCCCCATGAACGTAAAAGTCCAAGACCCCACTTTTGAATTGGCGCTGGTCTCGCCGTTCCTCCTGCAAACCCTCGCCGAAGTCGTGCACAACAAAGGCGTCGACCCCGAAAGCCTGTGCCGTGGCCTGGGTTTCACCCTCGAAGATCTGCAGGATCCGGCGCAGCGGATTTCCTACCGCCAGGCCGTGGCGATGATTCAGCGTGCGCTCAAAGTACTGCCAAATCAGGGCCTGGGGCTGTGGGTCGGCGCGCAGAATGTGTTGGGTACGCTGGGGCTGCTCGGCCACGTACTGTCGCTATGCAAGACCTTGCGCGATGCCTTTGCCCTCGGCATCCGCCACCAGCACACCTCCGGCGGAATCGTGGTGTCCAGCGTCGATGTGATCGGCGATCAGGTGCACCTCGATGCCGAATGTCGCTTACCGTTTGCCGATGTGCAGGTGTTCGCGGTCGAAGAGTTTTTCGCCAGCCTGCTGGTGTACGGCCGGGCCTTGGCGGGCCATGAGTTCAAGGCGATCGCCGTGGAGTTTGTGCACGCTGCACCGGATTATCTGAGCGAATACCACCGCTTGCTCGGGCCCGATGTGCGCTTCGGCTGTCTGCACAATCGCATGCTGATCGATGCCCGGTGGCTGGACGTCAACCTGCCCAATCACCATTCGCTGGCGCTGCGTCAGGCGGTTGCGTTGCTGGAGCTGGAAGCGGCGCAGGTACATCAGAAACTCGATCTGATTCAAGCAGTGGAGCGGGCGATTGCCCGGGACTTGAGCAGAGGCAGCCATATCGAAAAAATCGCCGGCGACCTGAACATGAGCAGCCGCACCCTGCGCCGCCGTTTGACCGAGCACGCGCTGACCTTCGAAGCGCTGCTGGAACAGGTGCGTCAGGCGCGCACGATGAGTCTGCTGGCCAATCCGGACATGCCGATCGAGCGGATTACCGAAGAAGTCGGCTACAGCGATGTGCGCAGCTTTCGCCGGGCGTTCAAGCGTTGGACGGGGATGAGCCCGAGTGCGTGGCGGCATGACACATCTCCTGCCTGAACACGAACACTGTGGCGAGGGGATTTATCCCCGATCGGCGGCGCAGCCGTCGCGAATTCTGAAAGCTCGGTATTTCAGTAGTCCGAGATTGCAGGGTTGGGGCCGCTTCGCTGCCCATCGGGGATGAATCCCCTCACCACAGGACTCTGTGAACTCCGATATTGGCGTCTCAACCCCACAAACCCTCCGGCCACAGGTAAACTCCCGCGCACTTTCCCAAGGAGTTCACATGAGTTACTACCAGCCGGGCATTCTCGCCACCCCTGTTCCTGCGCAAGCACGTCACCTGTTTTTTGCCCTTGCGTCGGCTGAAGCACTGCCGCAGGCGATCGACAACCTGATGAATCTGGTGGACGGCAAGTCGGCTGTGATCGGTTTCGGTGAATCCCTGACCAAAGCCCTGAACGTGCAAATCGACGGTCTGCGCAGCTTTCCGGCCATGAGCGGCGTCGGCGTGGAAAACCCGTCGACCCAGCACGCGCTGTGGGTCTGGCTGCACGGTGTTGACCGGGGTGAATTGCTCAATCGCTGCCACGCCTTCGAAGCCGCGCTGGCCCCGGCGCTGCGCCTGGTAGACATGCAGGAAGCCTTCCGCCACAAGGACGGCCATGATCTGACGGGCTACGAAGACGGCACTGAAAACCCGCACGATGACGCCGCGATCGCCGCCGCGTTGCTGGGCGAGGGCGCTGATGGTCTGGTCGGTGGCAGCTTTGCCGCGATCCAGCAGTGGCAGCACGACCTCAAGGGTTTCCATAAGCTGTCCGCCGAAGACAAGGACAACATCATGGGCCGTCGCTTGAGCGACAACGAAGAGATCGACGACGCGCCAGTCTCCGCCCACGTCAAACGCACCGCCCAGGAAAGCTTCGCCCCCGAAGCGTTCGTCGTGCGCCGTTCGATGCCGTGGATCGACGGTGATCGCGCCGGCCTGATGTTCCTCGCCTTCGGTTTTTCGCTGGACGCCTTCGAGGCCCAACTGCGGCGTATGAGCGGTCTGGAAGACGGCATCACTGACGGTCTGTATCGCATCAGCCGACCGATCACCGGCGGCTACTACTGGTGCCCGCCGCTGAAGGACGGCCACCTCGATCTGCGCGCGTTGCGCATCGGCTGAGTGTTTCAAACAAAGGGAATTGAGCATGGACGTGGTGCGGTGGGGCATGATCGGTTGCGGCAGCGTCACTGAACGCAAGAGCGGGCCGGCCTTTTACAAGGCGCCCGGTTCGGCGTTGGTGGCGGTGATGGGCCGGCGCCTTGAAGCGGTGACCGAATACGCCTCGCGCCATGGCATCGCTCGGGTTTATACCGATGTCGATGCACTGATCAACGACCCCGAGGTGGACGCGGTGTACATCGCCACGCCACCCGACAGCCACCACGCCTACAGCCTGAAAGTCGCCGCCGCCGGCAAGCACTGCTGTGTCGAGAAACCGATGGCGCTCAACGCCGGACAAAGCCGCGAAATGCAGCAGGCATTTGCTGACGCCGGTCTGTACCTGTTCGTTTCCTACTACCGCCGTTCGTTGCCGCGCTTTGCCCAGGTTCGGCAATGGCTGGCGCAGGGCCGCATCGGTGAGGTGCGGCATCTGAGCTGGACGCTGACCAAGGCGCCGTCAGCGGCGGATCTGGACGGCAGCGCCAACTGGCGAACCGACCCGAGCGTGGCCGGCGGCGGCTACTTTGCCGATCTGGCCAGCCATGGTTTTGACCTGTTCCAGTACCTGCTCGGCGACATCGCTGAAGTCGCCGGTTTCACCGCCCGGCAAGCCGGGTTGTATGCGGCGGAAGATGCGGTCAGCGCCAGTTGGCGGTTTGCCTCGGGCGCGCTGGGCATGGGTTGCTGGAGCTTTGTGGCGGATCGGCGCGAGGATCGGGTAGAGATTATCGGCAGTCAGGGTCGGATCGCGTTCTCCGTGTTTGACGAGCATCCGGTGCAGCTGTTCGCCGATGAGCAGATCAGCCTGGAGATCCCCCATCACGAGCACATTCAGTGGCATCACGTGCTGGGCATGAATGCGCATATTCGTGGCGATTCGCAGCATCCGGCCGTCGCCGAACAAGCCCTCAAAACCGATTGGGTGATGGACCAGATCCTCAAACGGCACTGATCCTCCAGACCACAACACCATTTCCTTGTGGGAGGGGGCTTGCTCCCGAAGAGGCCGGCATTGCTGGTATTTACATCGCCTGACACACCGCCTTCGGGAGCAAGCCCCCTCCCACAAGAGTCTGTGTGTCGTCGTGTCTAAGGTTATGCCCAAACAATATTTCTCAAGCTTGTCATAACGTCTCTAAGATCACGTCATAACTCGTTATAACAAGTGATCCCTGATGACCGATAACGTCCTGTCCCTCAGTAGCGTCCCGTTGCACACCCAACTGCGCGATGTCCTGCGCGCACGCATTCTTGACGGCGAATACCCGCAAGACAGCCAGATGCCGTCCGAAAGTGAGCTCGGCACGCTGTTCAAAGTCAGCCGCATCACCGTGCGTCAGGCACTGGGCGATCTGCAGAAGGAAGGGCTGATCTTCAAGATCCACGGCAAGGGCACCTTCGTCGCCAAGCCGAAAACCTTCCAGAACGTCAGCAGCCTGCAAGGCCTCGCCGAGTCCATGACCGGGCGCGGTTACGAGGTGATCAACCGCCTGCGCAGTTTCAAATTCATCCCTGCCGACAAACGAGTTGCCGAGCGCCTGCAAGTCGCCGAAGGCGAAACGGTGGCGCAGATCAAACGCGTACGCCTGATCAACCGCGAGCCGATCTCACTGGAAATCACCTACCTGCCCAAAGCCGTCGGCGAACGGCTGGAGAAGGCCGATCTGGTGACTCGCGACATCTTCCTGATTCTGGAAAACGACTGCGGCATCGCCCTCGGTCACGCCGATCTGGCGATCGACGCGGTGCTGGCTGACAGCGACCTGACCCAGGCGCTGAACGTCGAGGCCGGCTCGCCGATCATGCGCATCGAACGTCTGACCCACGACGCCAACGGCCAGCCGCTGGACTTCGAACACCTTTACTACCGTGGCGATGCATTCCAGTACCGCCTGCGGATCGACCGGCAAAAAGGGGCGTGACATGACCCGCAAGACCTTGGAACAGGAATACGACATCGTCGTGATCGGCGGCGGCACCGCCGGCCCGATGGCGGCGATCAAGGCCAAAGAGAAGAACCGCGACCTGCGCGTGCTGCTCGTCGACAAGGCCAACGTCAAACGCAGCGGCGCGATCAGCATGGGCATGGACGGCCTGAACAACGCGATCATCCCTGGGCACTCGACGCCGGAGCAGTACACCAAGGAAATCACCATCGCCAACGACGGCATCGTCAATCAGGCGGCGGTGTATGCCTACGCCACTCACAGCTTCGAAACCATCGAGCAACTGGATCGCTGGGGCGTGAAGTTCGAGAAGGACGAGACCGGTGATTACGCGGTGAAAAAAGTCCACCACATGGGCGCCTACGTGCTGCCGATGCCGGAAGGGCACGACATCAAAAAGGTCCTTTACCGCCAGTTGAAACGCGCGCGGGTGAGCATCACCAACCGTCTGGTCTGCACCCGCTTGCTCACCGACGAGGAGGGCGCGGTCAACGGGGTGATGGGCTTCGATTGCCGCAGCGCCGACTTCCATGTGATCAAGGCCAAAGCGGTGATCCTCGCGTGCGGCGCGGCCGGTCGCCTCGGTCTGCCGTCCTCGGGTTACCTGATGGGCACCTATGAAAACCCGACCAACGCCGGCGACGGCTACGCCATGGCCTATCACGCCGGGGCCGAGCTGGCCAACCTCGAATGCTTCCAGATCAACCCGTTGATCAAGGACTACAACGGCCCGGCCTGCGCCTATGTGACCGGCCCGCTGGGCGGCTACACCGCCAACAACAAGGGTGAACGCTTCATCGAGTGCGACTACTGGAGCGGTCAGATGATGTGGGAGTTCCACCAGGAACTGGAAAGCGGCAATGGCCCGGTGTTTCTCAAACTCGATCACCTGGCCGAGGAAACCATCCAGAACATCGAAGAGATCTTGCACAGTAACGAGCGCCCGAGTCGTGGTCAGTTCCACGCCAATCGCGGCACCGATTACCGCACGCAGATGGTCGAGATGCACATCTCGGAGATCGGCTTTTGCAGCGGCCATTCGGCGTCCGGGGTGTGGGTCAACGAGCGGGCCGAAACCTCGGTGAAAGGCTTGTACTCGGCGGGTGACATGGCCGCCGTGCCGCACAACTACATGCTCGGCGCGTTCACCTACGGCTGGTTTGCCGGGCACAACGCGGCGGACTTCGTCGCCGGGCGCGAGTTCTCGACGCTGGATGCCGCGCAGATCGAGAAAGAGCAAGCGCGGGTCTATGCGCCGCTGGATCGCGAACAGGGTCTGCCGCCGGCACAGGTCGAGTACAAGCTGCGGCGCTTCGTCAACGACTACCTGCAACCGCCGAAAGTGACCAAAAAAATGCAGATCGGCTTGCAGCGTTTCAGCGACATCGAACGCGACCTTGATCAGATGAAGGCCAACAACGCCCACGAATTGATGCGCGCGATGGAAACCAGCGTGATCCGCGATTGCGCCGAAATGGCTGCGCGCGCCTCGCTGTTCCGCGCCGAGAGCCGCTGGGGCCTGTACCACTACCGCGTCGATCACCCGCAGCGCAACGACAGCGAGTGGTTCTGCCATTGCCACCTGAAGAAGGGTGAAGACGGCCGCATGACCAGTTTCAAGAAACCCGTCGAGCCGTACATCATCCCGCTCGATGCCGAAGAAATGCAGGCCTATGACCGCTTGCGGGTCGGCGCATTTGCCGCTTGATACACCACAAAAAGAGAGTCCGAACCATGGCCTATCAAGCCCAGGAAATCTTCTTCCGCTCCAACGCCCCGGTCACTGTGGACGAGGAAAAATGCATCGCCGAGAAGGGCTGCACCGTGTGCGTCGACGTCTGCCCGATGGACCTGCTGGCGATCAACCCGGCCACGCAAAAGGCCTACATGGCGTTCGATGAATGCTGGTACTGCATGCCTTGTGAAAAGGACTGCCCGACAGGTGCCGTCAAAGTCGACATCCCTTATTTACTGCGTTAAACGCTTTCCCCTGTAGGAGTGAGCCTGCTCGCGATAGCGGTGTGTCAGACAACACGTCGCCATCTTATGCACCGCTATCGCGAGCAGGCTCACTCCTACAAAGATCTACGACACCCTGAAGCTACCCGGAAACACCCGGACGCTGGATTCACCCAAAACCCCTCGTTTCCCACCGCGCCCTGATCGCGGCGGAGACGAACATCCAATAAATGATTCGAGGGGAAACACACCATGTTGCGTGCAGCAATCGCCGGTCTGGTACTGGCTTCATTCACCCTGTCGGCCTCGGCCGAAACCATCCGCATCGCCATCGGCACCCAGGACACCACCATCAATTGCGCCGCCGGCGGCCTGTTGATTCGTGAACTCGGTCTGCTCGACAAATACCTGCCGCACGACGGCGCCTACAAAGACGCGAAATACGACGTGCAGTGGAAAAACTTCACCAGCGGCGCGCCGCTGACCAACGAGATGGTCGCCGGCAAACTCGACTTCGGCGCCATGGCCGATTTCCCCGGCGCGTTCAACGGTGTGGCGTTCGAAACCGCCGGCAAGCACAGCCTGTTCATCAGCGTGTTGTCGGGCAGCATCAAGGGCAGTGGCAACGGCATCGTGGTGCCGAGCGCGTCCGGGGTGCAGGCGCTGAGTGAGCTCAAGGGCAAAACCATCTCGGTGCCATTCGCTTCGACCGCCCACGGCATGTTGCTGCGCGCGGTGGCGGAGCAGGGCTGGGACCCGCTCAAAGACGTGAACATCATCGCTCAGCCGCCGGAAGTCGCAGGCTCTGCATTGCAGGCCGGCAAGATCGACGCCCACGCCGATTTCGTGCCGTTCGCCGAACTGTTCCCGAGCCGTGGTTTCGCCCGCAAGATTTACGACGGCGCCCAGGCCAATGCGCCGACTTTCCACGGCGCGCTGGTCGATCAGGCCTACGCGAAACAGTACCCGGAAATCGTTGTCGCCTACCTGCGGGCGAGCATCGAGGCCAATCAGTTGCTGGCTGCTGAGCCTGAGAAGTACAGCGAGCTGATCGCCAAGGTCACCGGCGTCGATGCCGAGGTCAACTACCTGTTCCACGGCCCGCTTGGCGTGCAGACCCGCGACCTGAGCTGGAAGCCGGAATACCGTCAGGCGGTGGGCACCGCGATCGACACCCTGAAGCTGCTGAAGAAGGCCGATCGTGGCCTCGACCTCAACACCTTCATCGATGATCAGTACATCCGCGCCGCCTTCAAGGCCTCGAATCTGGACTACACCGCGCAACTCGCCAACTACGCGCAAACGCCGTTGAAAGCGCTGGATGCGGTGACCGGCAAAGCCATCACCGACTTCAGCCACGTCGCCGAAATCTGGGTGCGGGGCGAAGACAAAGTACGCCAGTACGCCTCCGCCGAATCGGCCTTCACCGCGTTGGCCGCTCTGAAACAGGAAGGCAAAAACATCCGCGCGGTGTATGCCCAGGCCAGTGACAGCGGGATCAAGCTGCTTGCTGATCAGGCGTGGTTCGCCAGCGATGCCAAGGGCCGCTTGAGCGCGTTTCTGCTCAAGGGCCAGGCGCAGCAATATGCGGCGGCGCAGGGTGGCAAGGTCTTCGACTTTACCGACGCCACGACCCAGGCCGTGGCTGCCCGCTAACCCGCAGAACACCTCGGTCAACTGTGGGAGGGGGCTTGCTCCCGAATGCGATGTGTCAGGCAATTATTTTTTTCTGGTACACCGCATTCGGGAGCAAGCCCCCTCCCACAGGGGATTTGGGTTGAGAGGAAAAATTGTGTACCGATCTTATTTACGCTGGGTTCCAAGGGCTGCTTCTTTGCTGCTCTGCCTGCTGTTCTGGCAACTCGCCGCGAGCCACCACTGGAACCTCGGTCTGGTCACTTTCGCCAACGTGCCAACCCCGTTGGCGGTGATCGAAGCGGCGTTGGGCCTGGGCGACTCCGGCAAGCTGCTGCAGCACCTGAGCGCGAGCCTCGGCCGCGTGTTCGCTGGCTATCTCGCGGCATTGATCATCGGCATTGCCCTGGGCTTGGCCATCGGCCGCTCGAAATGGGCCGAAGACCTGTTGCTGCCACCGCTGGAAGTGCTGCGCCCGATCCCGGCGGTGGCGTGGATTCCGCTGGCGATCCTGATGTTCCCGTCGTCGGAGCTGTCGATGGTGTTCATCACCTTCACCGGCGCGCTGTTCCCGATCCTGCTCAACACCGTGCACGGCGTCGAAGGCGTTGATCCACGGCTGATCGCCTCAGCAAAAAGCCTCGGCGCAGGGCGCCGCGCGATTTTGCTGGAAGTGGTCTTGCCCGGCGCTGCCCCGAGCATCATCACCGGCCTCGCCATCGGCATGGGCACCTCGTGGTTCTGTCTGGTGACCGCCGAGATGATCTCCGGCCAGTTCGGCATCGGTTACTACACCTGGGAGTCCTACACCATCCAGAACTACGCCGACATTGTCGTTGGCATGCTGCTGATCGGTGTGCTGGGCATGGGCAGCAGTCTGCTGATCAAGCGCCTGGGCGGGCTGTTCACGCCTTGGCATCGACCACGAGGGAAAGCCTGATGAGCGCAATGCAAACCCCCGAAGGGCGAATCGATATTCGCCAGTTGTCGATCGTTCTCGGTGAGGGGCAGCAAGCCTTCGAAGCCGTGCAGGGGCTGGATTGCCAGATCGAACCGGGCCAGTTCGTGTGCATTCTCGGCCCGTCCGGTTGCGGCAAGTCGACCTTGCTCGGCGCACTCGCCGGACACTTGAGCGCCCATACCGGCAGCCTCAAAGTCGATGGCGGCGAAGTGTCCGGGCCGTCGCCGCAGCGCGGCATGGTGTTCCAGCACCACACGCTGTTTCCATGGCGCACGGTGCGCGACAACGTGGCTTTCGGCCTGAAGATGCGCGGCATCGGCAAAACCGAGCGCCATCGCGCCGCTGATGAAATGCTCAAACTGGTCGGCCTCGACGGCTTCGTCGAGCGCTGGCCCGATCAACTGTCCGGTGGCATGCAGCAACGGGTGGAGATTGCTCGGGTGCTGGTCAATCGTCCACGGCTGCTGCTGATGGACGAACCGTTTGGCGCGCTGGATGCCTTGACTCGCCTGAACATGCAGGAGCTGCTGCTGGACATCTGGACGCGGATTCGCACCACGGTGGTGTTCGTCACCCACGACATCGACGAGGCGCTGTTCCTCGCTGACCGTTTGCTGGTGATGAGCGCACGTCCGGGTCGAATCATCGAAGACCTGCGCCTGGACTTCCCGCGTCCGCGCACCTCTGAGCTGGTCACCAGCGCCGAATTCTCTCGCCTCAAGCGCCACTGCCTCGATCTGCTGCGCCACGACAACTCCCGACCGCTGCCGCGCCTCAACCCGCTCGGCTTGCCGCCCGAAAACCTCTTGCCGCGATTTGCCTTATGACCTCATTTTTTGCTGTGACTGACAACGATGACATCCTCGCCCTGCAACCGCGTCTGACCGCTGACGATGCCGGTGTGCGGCGCATTGCCCTGATTGATTTGGCGGATCTGGAAGAACCGGACGGCCTGCTGTGGCTGGTCGAAAGACTGGGCGAAGATCCCGCCGAAGAAGTCCGCGCCGAAGCTGCGCGGCTGCTGGAAGCGTGGGAAGACGAACCGGTAGTGGCTGCGCTGTGCCAGGCACTGACCGATCCATCTGCGGCAGTGCAGGCAGCCGCCGCGCAAAGTCTGAGCCTGCTCAAGAGTGAGGCGGCAGGCCGGGTGATTCTGCCGTGGACCGATCATGCTGAGGTCAGTGTGCGAATCGCCGCGTTTCGGGCTCTGCGCGAGTTGCGTTTTGCCGATGCCGCACCAGCGGCTATCACCGCATTGAGCGATGCCGATGCCAATGTGCGCCGCGAAGCCGTCGGTGTGCTCGGCTGGCTCAAGCAGCTCGACGCATTGCCGGCTCTGGCGCGTCTGGCCAGCGCCGACCCGGACACCGAAGTGCGCCGAGCCGCCACCGGCGCCCTCGGTCTGGCGTCCGGCGCCGACGTGCTGCCAGCCTTGCGTCAAGCGCTGCAGGACGATGCCTGGCAAGTGCGCGAAGAAGCGGCCACGACGCTGGGCAAGGTCGGCCACAGCGACGCTGGTCCGGCGTTGATCGCAGCCCTCGGCGATGACTACTGGCAAGTGCGCCTGCGTGCTACCCGCAGCCTCGGTCGCTTGCGTTTTGCACCGGCGCTGGACGCCTTGATCGAGACCCTCGGCCATCGCATCAGCAACCTGCGCAAGGAAGCGGCGCTGGCCCTCGGTGAGTTGCATGATCGCGGCGCGGTGGCGGCGTTGCAGGCGGCGCAGGATGACGGCGACCCGGACGTGCGCAAAGCGGTGCGGATTGCCTTGAGTCAGTTGCAATGAACCCGCTGTCAGTCGGCAATTCGCAGAGCCAGCGGACGCTGCGCCTGAGCTGGCCGGACGGCCGCGAATCGCTGTTCAATCACGCCGAACTGCGCCGCCAGTGCCCGTGCTCGCAGTGCCGCGCGTTTCGCCTGAAAGGTCTGACTCCGCTGGTCGATGAGCGTGTTCGCCTGATTGAGATCAACCCGCAGGGCTACGGCGTGCAACTGGTGTTCAGCGACGGCCATCAACGCGGGATCTACCCGTGGGACTATCTGGCACAGCTCGATTCTTGATGTGCCACAGCCCCTTGTAGGAGTGAGCCTGCTCGCGATAGCGGTGTATCAGCCGACATCATTGTTGAATGACACACCGCTATCGCGAGCAGGCTCACTCCTACAAGGGTATAGGTGCAACTCCGGGTTACTGCGCAGCCGTCATGGCTGGCCGGCACCCGCGAAACACATCCAGCCCCGGCTGATACAGCGCGGTCTTCACCTCGAACAAGCCCAGCACCGAATGGAACAGGTTGTCATGGCTCAGGTCCGGCTGCCCGGTCTTGCCTTGCAGGCAATCGCGATCAATCCCCAGTTGCGCCAGCGTGTTGCTGCCAAACCACATCACCATCGGCACATGGGTCTGCGCTTCTGGCGCCAATGCATACGGCGCCGCATGCAGGTACAAACCGTTTTCACCCAGCGATTCGCCGTGATCGGAGACATACAGCATCGAGGTATCCAGCGTGTCCTGATTACGCTTGAGCAACTCGATGACCTTGGCGAGGAAGTGGTCGGTGTAGAGGATTGTGTTGTCGTACACGTTCACCAGTTCATCACGGCTGCAACTGCCCAACTGATTGGTGTGGCAGATCGGTTTGAAGCGTTCGAGCGCTTGCGGATAACGCTCGTAGTATTCCGGGCCGTGGCTGCCGTCGGCGTGCAACACGATGATCGCGTGGCCCTTGAGGCTGTCGATGTAGCTTTGCAGGTCGGCCAGCAGCGCTTCGTCGAGGCAGTTATTGCCGTCGCAGAACGGTCCCGGCTGATCCTTCGCGATATCGCGGTGCGGCACGCGCAGGCAGGTGCCCTTGCAGTCGCTGTTGTTGTCCAGCCACAGCACCTGCACACCGGCGCGTTGCAGGATATCCAGCAGGCCTTCGTAGGTTTTGCCTTTCTTGTCGCTGTAGTCCTCACGCGGGAACATCGAGAACATGCACGGCACCGACACTGCCGTGGACGTGCCGCAGGAGTGCACCCGGGTGAAGTTGAGGATGTCCAGTTTGCTCAGCTCGGGATTGGTCTCGCGCGCATAGCCGTTCAGCGAGAAGTGATCGGCGCGGGCGGTTTCGCCGACCACAAACACCATCAGCGACTTCTTCTCGCGGCTGGCGGCTTTCGCGCTCATCACCGCGTCTTCCCCGATGGCCTGCACCACAAAGTGCTTTTTGATGCCCAGGCGCTGCTTGGTGTATTTGCTGATGGCGTAGATGTAATTGGTCGGGTTGATGAAGTGGGTGAGCTTGTCTTCTTCGCGGAAGATCGGCGCGTAGGTCGAATAGAACGCGCCCACCGAGGCGCCGATCACCAGCACGCAAGCGGCAATCACCAGCAGCTTGTTGAGCAGGCCGCGAAAGAACGGCCGATAACGCACCGGCCAGCGCCAGATCAACGCCGCCGGCAGCACGCCGAGCAGCAACACGTAAGCCAGCAGCTTGCCGTTGAACAGCGCAGCGGCTTCGCCCGGGTTGGTTTCGAAGACGTTCTGGATCATCACCGTGTCGATGGTGATCCCGTATTCGTTCATGAAATACGCAGCGCAGGCCGAGAGCAGGGCCACCACAGTCAGCGCCGGTTTCAGCGTCCAGCGAAACGAAACCAGGGTCAGCAGCAGGGTGATCGCCGCCCACAGGAACAGCCCGAACGAAGCAAAAAACGCCAGTTTGTGCGCGCCTTGCAGTGTGATCAGCGTACCCAGCGCCTTCCAGGTCGCCAGGTTGTACAGCGCCACCAGTGCCAGGGAAAACAGCAACACCAGCCGGGTGGAAGTGATGGACGGTAAACGCAGTCCTTTGCCCAAAGCCATTACAGACATTCCTCTACTCGAATAGATCACGCGCGGAAACGCGCGTAACTGTAGAAGAACAATAGTAAAAATTTCGTAAACATCCTGTAACAAAAATCGGGCGCAAATCTAAAACTGTGGGAGCGGGCTTGCTCGCGAAGGCGGTTGGTCGGCCGACATCGTTGTTGAATGACACACCGCTATCGCGAGCAGGCTCACTCCTACAATGGGTACTTTGGTGGGTCAGAAAGATTTGCTCAGGCTGGCGACCACCGTTGCGGTGCACACATCCTTGAATCCCCAGTTGCTCAGGCACTGGCTCTGCGACAGATCGGTGTCGATATAGCTCAGGCCCAACACCACCCCGGCCAGGTTGTGCGTCAGCTTGACCTCCCACTCCCGATAACTGTCCTCGCCATGCCCGGACGCCGAGTACAGGTGCTGGTCCTTGAAGTCCATGTTGCCGTAACGCAGCTTCAGCCCCGAATCGAATGGCAACTCGGCTTCATAACCGATATAGGTGTAGAGCGAGCTCTGCTTGCTGTCGATCCCCGGCGCATCGCTGGAGTAATACGCCGCCAGCTTCACCCCGTAGACACCGAGAATCCCGTAGACCTCGCTCTGGTTGAACTGGCTTTCCTTGGGGTAGGCGTACTTGAGGTAACCCAGATCGAGGCTGACATCCTCGGTGGCCTGCCACAGCCAGCCGGCGTAGTAATCGACTTCCTGCCGGGTTTTCAGGCCACCGCCAAAGTCGACGTTGGAGCTCCAGGCTCCCGCGTACAAACCGCTGCTGTGGGCAAGGGTCAGACCGGCCTGCACGGCCGGGTCATTTTGGGTTTGCGAGATGCCGCGGGTGCGGTAGTCGCTGGCCAGGGTCAGGTCGACCAGCACGGCGAAATCGTCGTTCAGGGGGATCGCGTAGCTGCTCAAGGGCAGCAAACTGGAAAAACCGAGGGCGAACAGGGGCAAGGCTTTCATGGAGAAGTCC
This sequence comes from Pseudomonas sp. IT-93MI4, assembly GCF_949767635.1. Lineage (NCBI taxonomy): Bacteria > Pseudomonadati > Pseudomonadota > Gammaproteobacteria > Pseudomonadales > Pseudomonadaceae > Pseudomonas > Pseudomonas sp. IT-93MI4. The sequence goes on along the minus strand of NZ_CATKPP010000011.1, from coordinate 130,019 downwards.
CGATGTTGTGATTATTTTTGGGCAGTACGAAAACCGTGGAGGGAATGCAATCTCGGCCACCCTCACAGCCCCTGTGGGAGCGAGCCTGCTCGCGAAAGCGGTGGTTCATTCAGCATCGATGGCGACTGATACGCCGCCTTCGCGAGCAGGCTCGCTCCCACAGGGGGGGAACAGTGTTGTTATTTTGTGGCGGTGTAGACCTGACGCCCACCAAACCAGGTTTGCAGCACCCGGGTGTCATGCAGGGCTTTTTCGTCGACGCTGAACACGTCGCGATCGACCACGATGAAGTCCGCCTGCTTGCCCGGCGTCAGCGAGCCAATCTGCTTCTCCAGGCCAATCGTGCGCGCCGCGTTGAGGGTATAGGCGTAAAACATGCTTTCGCGATCCAGACGCTCGTCGGCATTCAGCACGCCCAGCGGCCCGACGCGGGTGATGGCCTGGGCCATGGCGTTGAACGGGTTGGGCGACGACACCGGCCAGTCGCTGGCACCGGCAATCGTCGCGCCCTGTTTCAGCAGCGAGTGCGCCGGGTATTGATAACGGAAGGCGAGGGCGCTGACGTAGGGCTTGATCATGTCGGTGGTGTAGTCATCGGCACTGGCCCACAGCAATTGCATCGAGGCGATCACGTTCAGCGGCTTGAAGCGGGCGAACTCTTTCGGATTGACCATCTGCAGGTGCGTGATCGAGTGAGTGATGCCGCTCTGCCGATCCTTGCGCGCACGTTCGATGCCATTGAGTGATTCACGCACCGCACGGTCGCCGATGGCGTGGATGTGCACCAGCCAGCCGCGCTGGTCGATGGCGCTGACCAGCTCGCCGAAATGTTTTGGATCGATCAGCAGTTCGCCCTGTTTGTGCGAGTTGCTGTACGGGTCGATCATCGCCGCGCTCTGCGCCGGGTACTCGATCACGCCGTCGGCGAAGATCTTGACCCCGGGCAGGGTCAGGTTGGGGATGCCCTGAAACTGCTGGCGCACCTTATCCAGCGTCTCGAGGTCGGCGGGCAGGCTTTTCGGGTTGGCCACCAGCAGCGCTGCAACGTGCACGCTCATGCCGCCGCTTTCCGACAGCGCTTTGTAGGCTGGCAGCACGCCGACGGTTTTCTCAGTGGGTTTGAGGGCGAAGACCGGTTCGCCCGGTGCGGCATTGGCGGCGGGGTCCATCCACGCGGTGATGCCGAGGCTGTTGTTGAAGCGCACCGCGGATTTGGTCGCGGTGAGCATATCGGCCGGGCTCGGCACCGGCATTTTCGCGGCGACCCGGTCCCAACCGGCATCGACCAGAAAACCGTTGGGCTCGCCGCTGGCCAGTGCGCCGATCGTGTCTTGTTCCGCAGCGGGCAGGGTCTTGAGCAACGCCGCGTCGATGCCGGCGCGCTTGAGCATCACGTTGTTGGCCCACGCGGTGTGGTGATCGCTGCCGGTGAACACCACCGGCACGTCAGCCCACTCGCCGTGGTTGAAGGTCTTGCCCAGCGCTTCGGCCTGCGCCCAGTACGCTGAGCTCATGCCGGCAATGCTTAGCACATCGCCATGTCTGGCCTTGCCGTCGTCACGCCAGGCGCGCAGGCGTTTTTCCAGTTCGGCGAGGGCGACGACTTCGTCTTCCATGTTGGCCGAGACCATTTCCAAGCCACCGAAAATCGCGTGGGAATGGCTGTCGATCAAGCCTGGCATCAGCGTCTTGCCGCCGAGGTCGATCACCTGCGTGCCGGGTTCGATCAGCGCCTTGATCTGCGCATCGCTGCCGACTTTCAGCACCTTGCCGTTTTCCACGGCCAACGCCTGTACCTTCGGTTGCGTGCGATCGGCGGTGAAAATCTTGCCGTTGACCAGCACCAGATCGGTGGCGGCCATGGCTTCCATCGAGGCAAAACTTATCGCGCTCACCAACAGACTCGGGATGAATCTTTTCATTGAAGATTTCCTTGTTATTGCGTCTGATGGCCAGATTAGTGGCTGGCACTGGCCGACAGAACGCCTCCCTCACGAAAAACGTTTTTGCCTGAATGGAAAAAGCATGGACAAGCTGGGTGCACTGAAAATGTTCGTGGTTACCGCGCAACTCGGCAGTTTCAGCCGCGCGGCGGAGCAACTGGGCAAGACCCCATCGGCGCTGACCAAAGCGGTCAATCATCTGGAGTCGGAACTTGGCGCGCGGCTGTTCGAACGCAGTACGCGGCGGATTCTGCTCACCGAAATCGGCCGGGTTTATCTGGAAACCGCGCGGCTGGTGTTGCAGCGACTGGAGGAGGCCAGCGAGGAAATCGAGCAGTTGCAGCACGGTCTGCGCGGCAGCCTGAAAATCACCGCACCGCTGGCGTACGGGCGGGCGTTTCTCGATCAGGTGTGCGACGGCTTTTTGCAGCAATACCCGCAAATCAGCCTGCAAGTGGACCTGTGCGACGCGTTCGTCAATCTTCTGGAAAGCGGCTATGACCTGGCCTTGCGCGAGGGCCATGACGACCTGCCGGGGCTGATCGCCCGGGTGGTCGGCAGCAATCGCCTGGCCTTGTGCGGGAGCCCGGACTATTTGGCGCGCAAGGGTTTGCCGGTCACTCCGCAAACCCTTGAGCAGCATGAATGGCTGTTGTATCAGCATCCGTTACTCAGTCGCGAGTTCTGGTGGGCCGAGCGCGACGGTCAGCGGCTGAGCCTGGCGCAACCGACGGCGCCGCGCTTGCGCAGCGACAATTACGACCTGCTGCTGGCCAGTGCTTTGGCCGGACGCGGCTTGCTGCACACGCCGCTGTGGAGCGCCGCGCCGTACATTGCCGACGGGCGTCTGGTGCGGGTCATGGCTGACTATGAAATCGACCCCGACACTTTCGGCCCGCACATTCTTGCGGTGTACCCCAGCCATCGACGAGCCACGGCCAAGGTCGTCGCATTCATCGATTACATCTCGGCATTTCTGGCCGAGCGTGGGTTGAACTGACTGGCGGTCATTGCCAGCAAAAATGCGAAAGAGTACAAATGTACTCCATGACCAATCTCACTCCCCGCCGTACCGCCATCCTGACCTTCATCCGCGAACGCATCGCCGAACACGGTCAGCCCCCAAGCCTCGCTGAAATCAGCGAGGCTTTTGGTTTTGCCTCGCGCAGCGTGGCGCGCAAGCATGTGCTGGCGCTCACCGAAGCCGGATTTATCGAGGTCAATCCGCATCAGGCCCGGGGCATTCGCCTGCTCGGGCAAGCGCCGCGCCCGGAGCTGCTGGACATTCCGGTGCTCGGCCGGGTGGCTGCCGGTGCACCGATCGGTGCCGATGCCGAGATCCATAACCGCTTGATGCTCGACCCGGCGCTGTTCTCCCGCACTCCTGACTACATGTTGCGGGTGCAGGGCGACTCGATGATCGAGGACGGCATTCTCGACGGCGATCTGGTTGGTGTGCGGCGCAATCCCGAGGCGCTCAACGGCCAGATTGTGGTGGCGCGCCTCGACGGTGAGGTGACGATCAAACGCTTCGAACGTGTCGGCACTACAGTGCGCCTGCTGCCGCGCAACCCGGCGTACCAGCCGATTGTCGTGCGCGATGATCAGGACCTGGCCATCGAAGGGGTGTTCTGCGGTCTGGTGAGGCAAGGCTGATGGGCGCCGTCGTTGCACTCGATACGCTGTTCAATGGCGGCCAGGTCTGGAAGGGCCGGCCTGCGCCACCGGCGGCCAGCCCGCAACCCACCGGCCATGCCGCGCTGGATGCGGCACTGCCCAGCGGTGGCTGGCCGGAAGCGGCGCTGAGCGAAATCCTCTTGGCCGGCCCCGGGGTTGGCGAGTTGCAACTGGTGTGGCCGACGCTGGCGCGGCTGTCGGCGGCGGGTGAGCGCATCGTGCTGGTGGCACCGCCGTTCGTGCCGTACCCGCAGGCGTGGGCGAACGCCGGGGTCGATCTGCGCCAGTTGTCGGTGATCCAGGCCAGCGAACGCGATGCCTTGTGGGCGGCGGAACAATGCCTGCGTTCCGGCAGTTGCGGCGCAGTGCTGTGCTGGCCGCACAAGGCCGATGACCGCGCGTTGCGGCGTTTGCAGGTAGCGGCGGAAACCGGCCAGACCCTGGCGTTTGCCTGGCGCCCGCTGAGCGAAGCGATCAACCCGTCGCCGGCCGCGTTGCGCATTGCCATCGACGCCAGACCCGCCCAGTTGCGCGTGCTCAAGTGCCGTGGCGGACTGGCGCGCACGGCGCCGATTGCGTTTGCCGTGGGGCACTGAGGTCGTCATGCGCTGGGTGTGTATTCTGTTCCCGCAATTGGCCCTCGACGCCGTGCTGCGTCAGCGTGCCGATCCCGATGAGCCGTTGGTGCTGCTCAGCGGCCCGGCCCAGCGCCGGGTGCTGCAAGCGGTCAATCCGGCGGCACGACAGCTCGGCCTGCGCGCCGGCCAGTCGATGACCGCCGCGCAGGCCCTAAGCAAAGGCTTTGCCACCGCCGATTACGACCTCGCCGAGGTCGAGCACTGGCAGCAGTTTCTCGCCGCGTGGGCCTATCGTTTCAGCGCGCAGGTCAGCGTGCATTATCCGCGTACCGTGGTGTTCGAGATCGAGTCGAGCCTGGGCCTGTTCGGCTCCTGGGCGCAGTTCGAAGCGCGGCTGCGCAAGGAGCTGACCGAGCTGGGTTTCCGCCATCGCATCGTCGCCGCACCGAATCCGGTGGCGGCGCGGGTGCTGGCCAACGCCTACGACGGTCTGGTGGTACCTGACGGTGAGGCCCTGCAGCATCACCTCGGAAAGTTGCCCGTCGACCGTGTCGGGCTGGAGCCGCAGGTCGCCACCGCGCTGACGCGCATGGGTCTGCGCAACCTGAACCAGCTGCAGAGCCTGCCGCGTCAGGCCCTGGCCCGGCGCTTCGAAGCGTCGATGCTCAAGCATCTCGACACGTTGTTCGGCGCACGGCCGCTGGCCTTGGCGTTCTATCTGCCGCCGGATCGTTTTGATGTGCGCATCGAACTGAATTTCGACGTGCAATCCCATCAGGCGCTGCTGTTCCCGTTACGCCGCTTGACCGCTGACCTGTCGGCATTCCTCTGCGGACGTGACAGCGGCGTGCAGCGTTTCGTCCTGCATCTGGAGCACGCCGGGCTGCCGGACACGCTGATCAAGGTCGGCCTGCTCAGCGCCGAGCGCGATCCGGCGATGCTCTTCGAACTGGCCCGTGGGCGACTGGAACAAGTCCAGGTCGAGGCCCCGGTGCGCGGCTTTCGCCTGCGCGCAGAAGACCTGCCGAGTTTCGTCCCGCAGTTTCAGGAACTGTTCGATGACCGTCCGCAACAGACCTTGCCTTGGGAGCAATTGCGCGAACGTCTGCGTGCACGGCTCGGCGATGACGCGGTGCAGGGCCTGCGCTTTCAGGCCGACCACCGACCGGAATGTGCGTGGCAGCACGGCGTCGACAAGCAGCGTTGCAGCGGTTTGCCGAGTGTGCAGCGTCCGGGCTGGCTGCTCGGCGAACCGCAGAGTGTGCCGGAAGGTTCGGCGCGGATTCTCATGGGCCCGGAGCGCATCGAGTCCGGCTGGTGGGACGGTGATGATGTGCGCCGCGATTACTACCTGATCCAGAACCGTGCCGGTCAGCAGGGCTGGGCCTATCGGGCCGTGGGCGAGGGCGGTCCGTTGTGGCTGCAGGGCTGGTTTGCATGAACCACGACTATGCCGAGCTGCACTGCCTGTCGAATTTCAGTTTCCAGCGCGGTGCCTCCAGTGCCCTTGAGCTGTTTCAGCGGGCGAAAAAACACGGTTATCAGGCGCTGGCGATCACCGACGAGTGCACCCTGGCCGGGATCGTCCGGGCCTGGCAAGCGGCGAAATCGGTGGAGCTGCCGCTGATCATCGGCAGCGAAATCCGCATCGATAACGGCCCGAAACTGCTGCTGTTGGTGGAGAACCTGGCGGGCTATCAGGCCTTGTGCGGCTTGATCACTCAGGCCCGGCGGCGTACGCAGAAGGGCCAGTACCAGGTGCTGCGCGAGGATTTCAGCGAGCCGTTGCCGGGGTTGTTCACCGTGTGGGTGCCGGACAGCATCGATGACGTGGAGGAGGGCCGCTGGCTGAAACAGACTTTCGGCGAGCGCCTGTATCTGGCGGTGCAGCTACATCGCGGGCAGGACGATCAGCGGCGGCTGGCGGCACTGCTGGGTCTGGCCGAGCAACTGCAGATCGCCGCCGTGGCCAGCGGCGACGTGCACATGCACGCCCGTGGGCGGCGCGCCCTGCAGGACACCATGACCGCGATCCGCCATCACGTCCCGGTGGCCGAGGCCGGATTGCGCCTGCACCCCAACGGCGAGCGCCATCTGCGCAGCCTCTACGTGTTGCGCGAGCTGTACCCGACGGCGTTGCTCGACGCCTCGGTGCAACTGGCGCGGCGCTGCACTTTCGAGCTGAGCGAGTTGCGCTATCAGTATCCGAAAGAGCTGGTGCCAGAGGGGCACACCGGCAGTTCCTGGTTGCGGCAGTTGACCGAAGAAGGCATTGCCTGGCGCTGGCCAAAAGGGCCGCAGGCCAAAGTGCTCAAGCAAATCGACGATGAGCTGAAACTGATCGCCGAGCTCGGCTACGAAAGCTACTTCCTCACCGTGCACGACGTGGTGCGTTTCGCCCGCGATCAGCAGATTCTCTGTCAGGGCCGCGGTTCGGCGGCTAACTCGGCGGTGTGTTTTGCCTTGGGTATCACCGAGATCGACCCGGATCGCACCACGCTGCTGTTCGAGCGTTTCATGTCGAAAGAACGCAACGAGCCGCCGGACATCGACGTCGATTTCGAGCACGAGCGCCGCGAAGAAGTCCTGCAATACGTGTTTCGCCGATATGGCCGGCGGCGTGCGGCGTTGACGGCGGTGGTCAGCACTTACCACGCTGCCGGTGCGGTGCGTGACGTAGCCAAGGCCCTTGGGCTGCCGCCGGATCAGATCAATGCACTGGCCGATTGCTGCGGCCACTGGAGCGACGAAACACCGCCGCTGGCGCGCTTGCTCGAAGGCGGCTTCGACCCCGACAGCCCGGTGCTGCGTCGGGTGCTGAGCCTGACCGGGCAACTGATCGGCTTCCCCCGACACCTGTCGCAACACCCGGGCGGCTTCGTGATTTCCGAGCAGCCGCTGGATACGCTGGTGCCGGTGGAAAACGCCGCCATGGCCGAGCGCACGATCATTCAATGGGACAAGGACGACCTCGATGCGGTCGGGCTGCTCAAGGTCGATATCCTCGCCCTCGGCATGCTCAGTGCCATCCGCCGTTGCTTCGATCTGCTGCGTCGTCATCGCCATCTCGATCTGAGCCTGGCGACGATTCCAGACAAAGACAAACCGACCTACGAGATGATCAGCCGCGCCGACACCATCGGTGTATTTCAGATCGAATCGCGGGCGCAGATGTCGATGTTGCCGCGCCTGAAACCGGCGAAGTTCTACGATCTGGTGATCGAGGTGGCGATCGTCCGCCCTGGGCCGATTCAGGGCGGGATGGTTCATCCGTACCTGCGCCGACGCAACAAGGAAGAAGAGGCAACCTATCCTTCGGAAAAGCTCAAAGAGGTATTGGAGCGTACCCTCGGTGTGCCGCTGTTTCAGGAACAGGTGATGCAGATCGCCATCGTCGCCGCTGACTACAGCCCCGGCGAGGCCGATCAGTTGCGTCGCTCTATGGCCGCGTGGAAACGCCATGGAGGCTTGGAGCCGCACAAGGAACGCCTCGCCGCCGGCATGAAGAAAAACGGCTACACCGAGGAATTCGCCGCGCAGATCTTCGAGCAGATCAAGGGTTTCGGCAGCTATGGTTTTCCCGAGTCCCACGCCGCCAGTTTTGCCTTGCTGACTTACGCCAGTTGCTGGCTCAAGTGTCACGAACCGGCGGCGTTCGCCTGCGCGTTGATCAACAGCTGGCCGATGGGTTTCTACAGCCCGGATCAGATTCTGCAGGACGCGCGCCGGCATCAGTTGCAGATCCGTCCGGTGGACGTGCGAGCCAGCGACTGGGATTGCAGCCTGGAACCGATCAGCGGCGCGCAGCCGGCGATCCGCATGGGCCTGCGGATGATCAAGGGTTTTCGCGAGGACGACGCCCGGCGCATCGAAGCGGCGCGGGTGCGGGGGGCGTTTGCCGATGTCGCTGATCTGGGCGAGCGGGCCGCGCTCGACAGCCGCGCCCAGGCATTATTGGCAGACTCCGGCGCGTTGCGTGGCATGGCCGGGCATCGGCATCGTGCGCGTTGGGAAGTGGCCGGGGTGCAGAAACAGCTGGGCCTGTTTGCCGGTTTGCCAAGTCAGGAAGAACCCGATGTGCTGCTACCCAAACCGAGTGTCGGCGAAGATCTGCAGGCCGATTACGCGACCATCGGCACCACGCTGGGGCCGCATCCGCTGGCGCTGCTGCGTGGCGAACTGAAGGCGCGGCGTTGCCGCAGCTCTCAGGAGTTGCTGGACGTCGAGCACGGTCGGCCGGTGAGCATCGCCGGGCTGGTCACCGGGCGTCAGCGACCGGGCACTGCCAGCGGCGTGACTTTCGTCACCCTCGAAGACGAGTTCGGCAACGTCAACGTGGTGGTCTGGCGCGATCTGGCCGAGCGCCAGCGTCAGGTGCTGGTCGGTTCGCAATTGCTCAAGGTCGATGGCCGCTGGGAGCGGGAGGGCGAAGTTCGACACCTGATCGCCGGGCGATTGAGCGATCTGACTCCGTTGCTCGATGGCATCCGCGTGCAGAGCCGCGACTTCCACTAAACCCCAGAACACCACATATCCCCCCTGTGGGAGCGGGCTTGCTCGCGAAGACGGTGTGTCAGTGGCAAATAAGTGGCTGACACACCGCTTTCGTCGGAACGCCGCCCGGAGCAAGCCCGCTCCCACAGGGGGGATTTGTGTGTGTCCAAACAAGCCAATTGATTGGCGTCAAAAATCTCTGTCATCAATGGTGGCACTTTGTCATAATGCCGCCCCTTTTCCGCTCCCCACCGCATTGCCGTGCCGGGACACACCGTTTTTTTTCAGAAGGAATGCACAGTGAGAATGATCTCCCGGATGTTGGTCTCAGGCGTTGCGATTGCCGTGCTCGGCACCCTCGCCAGCTCCCTTGCCGGGTGCGCCACCGAAAGCTCCCGCGCACTGCCGGTGGCCAAGGTCGAGAGCGCCACGCAAGTCTGGACCGGTGCTCGCGTACCGATGGCGGTGGGCAAGTTCGATAACCGCTCCAGCTACATGCGCGGGATCTTCTCCGATGGTGTTGATCGTCTCGGCGGCCAGGCCAAGACCATCCTGATCACTCACTTGCAGCAGACCAACCGTTTCTCGGTACTGGATCGCGACAACATGGGCGAGATCCAGCAGGAAGCGGCGATCAAGGGCCAGGCCCAGCGCCTCAAGGGCGCCGACTACGTGGTCACCGGTGACGTCACCGAGTTCGGCCGCAAGGAAACCGGCGACCACCAGCTGTTCGGCATTCTCGGCCGTGGCAAGACCCAGGTCGCCTACGCCAAGGTCAACCTGAACATCGTCAACATCAGCACCTCCGAAGTGGTGTATTCGACCCAGGGCGCCGGCGAGTACGCCTTGTCCAACCGCGAAATCATCGGCTTCGGCGGCACCGCCGCGTACGACTCCACCCTCAACGGCAAAGTCCTCGATCTGGCCATGCGCGAGGCGATCAATCGTCTGGTTGATGGCATGAACGCCGGCGCCTGGAAACCGGGCAACTGATCGCTATTCATTGCAAGGAGCAACACCCATGAATCTGACTTTGTCGCGGTCGCTGCTGGCCCTGACGCTGGCCGCCAGCGCCTTGCTGGCCGGTTGCAGCAGCCCGAAAACCCTGTACCAGTGGGAAGATTACCAACCGCAGGTTTACGAATACTTCAAAGGCGAAGAGCCAAAAGAAGCCCAGGCCGAAGTGCTGGAGCGCGACCTGCAGAAGATCCGTTCCACCGGCAAGGCCGTGCCGCCGGGTTACCACGCGCACCTGGGTCTGCTGTACCTGAGCATGGGCAAGGACGATCAGATGGTGCAGCAGTTCCGCACCGAAAAAGCGCTGTTCCCCGAGTCCGGCCCATACATGGATTTTCTGCTTAAAAACGCCAAGACCGGAGACGCCAAATGATCTCGCGCACCCTGAAACTGCTGGCCGCCGGTTTGGCCCTGACCGTGCTCGGTGGCTGCGTCGCGCCGAAAACCGTGGATTACTCGGCGTACAAACAGGCACGGCCGAAGACCATTCTGGTGCTGCCGCCGCTGAACACCTCGCCGGACGTCAAGGCTTCCTACAGCTTGCTGTCGCAGGTGACGTTCCCATTGGCCGAAGCCGGTTACTACGTGCTGCCGATCACCCTGGTGGACGAAACCTTCCGCCAGAACGGCCTGACCACCCCGGATGACATCCATCAGGCGCCGGCCAACAAGCTCAAGGAAATCTTCGGCGCCGACGCTGCGCTGTACATCACCGTGACCGAGTACGGTACGCGCTACATGGTGATCAGCAGCGAAACCGCGGTAACCGCCACCGCCAAGCTGGTCGATCTGAAATCCGGCACCACGCTGTGGACCGGTTCGGCACGGGCGTCGAGCGAAGAGGGCGGCAATAACAGTGGTGGCGGCCTGGTCGGCATGCTGATCACCGCCGCGGTGAAGCAGGTGATCAACAGTTCGACCGACGCCGGGTATCCGATTGCCGGCGTGGCGAGCAATCGCCTGTTGTCGGCCGGTCAGCACGCCGGCCTGTTGTACGGCCCGCGCTCGCCGAAATACGGTACTGACTGACAATTACCGGCACGCCTGAAATCCTCTGTGGGAGCGGGCTTGCTCCGGGCGGCGTTCCGACGAATGCGGTGGGTCAGTCGCCAAATGTTTTACTGACCCGGCGCATTCGCGAGCAAGCCCGCTCCCACAAGGGGAAGGCGTTTCGCAGCCGATTTATTTGGCGACCGCCAAAACCGCTCGCCACCGCCCGCTGCTTCCGTCCACGCTTGCAATGAGCGGGTCGGCAAATCGAAATCATCCCGCCGACCAATCGTATCCAGACCCTGCATCTCGACGCCGAAGGCGATATCCTGCGCCACACTTATCTGCGCAAACGGCGAATAACGCTGCAACACCGTGTTTGCCCGAGGCTAAAGGAGTGTTCGAATGACCGAGAAGAAACTGGAAACCACGGTCGACCGCGTCTACCAAGGGGTTTACCAGGCGATCAGCAAGCGTTCGCTGCGTCCGGGGATGAAGCTGGGCGAAGCGTCCTTGGCCGAACTGTTCAATGTCAGCCGCACGTCGGTACGCGCCGCGCTCAAGCAACTGGAAGCCGAGGGGCTGGTCACCACCGAGCCGAATAAAGGTGCATCGGTGTCGCTGCCCAGCAACGAAGAGATCCGCTCGCTGTTCGAAACCCGGCGTCTGATCGAAATCGGCATGGTCACCGAACTCTGTCGGCGCAAGGACACCGCCGCCATGCAGGTCTTGCGCGAGCACCTGCTACTGGAGGACGCAGCCCACGCGGCAGGCGATCACGAGCAACTGATTTACCTGCTCGGCGAGTTCCACCTCAAACTGGCGCGCAGCCTCAACAACCCGGTGCTGCTCGACTGGTTCCAGAAGCTGATTTCCCGCGCCTCGCTGTATGTCGCTGCACTGGATGACGACAGCCATGAAGCCTGCCGTGACAACGAACATCTGCGCCTGATCGAATACATCGAGGCGGGCGATCAGAGCGCCGCCATCGAACTGACCTGCACGCATTTGAACGGCATCGAGAAGGCGATTCTCGACGTCGCGGCGAAGATGAAAACTGGCTACCATCCCCTCAAGCACCTGATCGGGGTCTGATCCGGGCCTGGTCTGAAATCGGCTATACCTCTAATGAAACCATTACGGCCGATGAGGCTCGAAACAGACGGGCGTCGCGGCGTTCTGCCGTCGCGATGTATCGGGCAAACACCACAGGACACCGAGTCAATCGATGCAGTTTTTATCCGATAGCCACGGTTGTGACGGCTGGAAAGGCGAGATGGCCGAACGCATTTGCGCGTTCGACTGGCGCCTCACCGAACTCGGCCCGCTCGACACCTGGCCTGCCAGCTTGTGCAGCACCGTGCAATTGATGCTGGCCTCGCCCTTGCCGATGGTCATGCTCTGGGGCCACGCCGGCTACATGATCTACAACGACGCCTACTCACAGTTTGCCGGTGGTCGCCACCCGTATCTGCTAGGCGCACCGGTGGAACTGGGGTGGCCGGAAGTCGCCGAGTTCAACCGGCACGTGGTCGACACCTGTCTGGCGGGCGGCACCTTGTCCTACCGCAACAAGGAACTGGTGCTGCTGCGCGATGGCGTGCCCGAAGATGTCTGGATGGATCTGTATTACAGCCCGGTGGCCAACGATGACGGCGTGCCTTCAGGAGTGATGGCGATGGTGGTCGAGACCACCGAGTTGGTGCGTTCCGAGCGCCTGCGTCAGGTGGCAGAAGACGCTTATCGGGCCGACAACGAACGGGTGCGTCTGGCGCTGAATGCCGGAGCCTTGCTCGGCTCGTTCGTCTGGGACGTGAAGAACAATGTGCTGTCGGCCGACGAGCGTTTCGCCCGGACCTTTTGCTATCCGCCGGATCAGGACTTGAGCAACCTGCCGCAATCCGTCAATGAGTCGCGGATCCACCCGGACGACCTGGCGTGGGTGCATGATCGGGTCAGTCATTCGCTGCAGACCGGTGAGCCGTACAACGCCGAATACCGCGTGCGGCGTGCGGACGGCAGCTACCTGTGGGTGCTCGCCAGTGGCGCCTGCGAGTTCGACGAACACGGTGCGCCGTTTCGTTTTCCCGGGGTGTTGATCGACATCCATGAACGCAAGATTGCCGAAGAATCCCTGCTCAAATTCACGCGCAACCTGGAGCAGCGGGTGGCCAACGAAGTGGATGCTCGACTGGCGGCGGAAGAGCAACTGCGCCAGTCGCAGAAGCTTGAAGCCATCGGCGGACTGACCGGCGGCGTGGCCCACGACTTCAACAACCTGCTGCAAGTGATCGCCGGCAACCTGCACCTGCTGGCGCGGCATGAGCCGGACAATGCCAACGTGCAACGCCGGGTCAGCGCCTCGCTGGCAGCGGTCGAGCGCGGCGCCAAGCTGTCGTCGCAACTGCTCGCCTTTGCCCGGCGCCAACCGTTGTCGCCGGCGGTGTGCGATCCGCGGCAGATCTTCGACGGAGTCGGTGAATTGCTGCAGCGTGCGTTGGGCGAAACCATTCAGATCGACGTGCAATTGCCGCAGGACCCGTGGCACATCAACGTCGACCGCAATCAACTGGAAAACGCCATTCTCAATCTGGCGATCAACGCCCGGGACGCGATGAAAGGCGAGGGCACGATTGTTCTCAGTGCCATTAATACTCGGCTGGACAGCACTTTTTGCGCGGGCAAAGGCATCGTTGCCGGCGATTTCGTGCGAGTGATGGTTAGCGATTCCGGCGTCGGCATCGCGCCGCAAATGCTCGAGCAGGTGTTCGAGCCATTCTTCACCACCAAGGCCGACGGCCAGGGCACCGGGCTTGGTCTGAGTATGGTGTTCGGCTTCGTCAAACAGAGTGGCGGCCACGTCGAGATCGACAGCACCGTGGGCGAAGGCACGCGGGTGCAACTGTACTTTCCGCGCAGCCTGCGTCCGGTCCTCGATGAGACGCCGAGCGTCGACCCGCAGCAGAGCGGCGGCCACGAGACCATTCTGGTGGTTGAAGACAACGACGCGGTGCGCGCCTCGGCAGTGGAATTGCTGCGCGAGGAAGGCTACCGGGTACTGACTGCGAGCAATGGCGACGTGGCAATGCAGTTGCTGCTGGACGGCGCGCAAGTGGATCTGATTTTCACCGACGTGGTGATGCCAGGGCTGATCAAAAGCTCCGATCTGGCGGCGTGGGCCAAGGTGCAGACGCCACCGGTGGCGGTGCTGTTCACCTCCGGCCACACCCGCGACATCATTTCGCGCAACCACCAGTTGAGCCCGGACACGCATTTGCTGGGCAAGCCGTATGGCCCGGAGGCGTTGTTGCAGATGATTCGCTCGGTGCTGAGTGCCTGATTCCCTGTGGCGAGGGGATTCATCCCCGATGGAGTGCGCAGCACTCCCCAGCACTCCCCAGCATTTTCCCAGCTATATGGAATTTGCAGTAACTGCGCCGGCTGCGCCGCCGATCGGGGATAAATCCCCTCACCACAGGGTTCAGCTTCGACCCCCATTTTTCTGCAGGGACAGCCAATGACTTCCAAGCGTAATTCCAAAGCACCTACCGGCATGGTCCGGGTGCGTGGCGCCCGCGAACACAATCTGAAGAATGTCGACGTCGATATCCCTCGCGACGCGCTGGTGGTGTTCACCGGGGTTTCGGGTTCGGGCAAGTCGTCGCTGGCGTTTTCAACGTTGTACGCTGAAGCCCAACGGCGTTATTTCGAGTCAGTGGCGCCGTATGCGCGGCGGCTGATCGATCAGGTCGGGGTGCCGGATGTCGATTCCATCGAAGGCCTGCCGCCCGCCGTGGCCCTGCAACAGCAGCGGGGTACGCCGAGCACGCGTTCGTCGGTGGGCAGCGTGACCACCTTGTCGAGCCTGATCCGCATGCTCTATTCCCGCGCCGGCAGTTACCCGCCGGGGCAACCGATGCTCTACGCCGAGGATTTCTCGCCGAACACCCCGCAAGGCGCGTGCCCGGAGTGCCACGGTCTGGGCCGGGTCTACGAGGTGACCGAGGCGCTGATGGTGCCCGATCCGAACCTGACCATCCGCCAACGCGCCGTGGCGTCCTGGCCGCTGGCGTGGCAGGGGCAGAACCTGCGCGACATCCTCGTGACCATGGGCATCGACGTCGATATCCCCTGGAAGAAACTGCCGAAAAAGCAGCGTGACTGGATTCTGTTCACCGAAGAAACCCCGACCGTGCCGGTGTACGCCGGGCTGACCCCGGAGGAAACCCGGGTCGCCCTCAAGCGCAAGATGGAACCGAGTTATCAGGGCACCTTCACCGGTGCCCGCCGCTACATCCTGCACACCTTTACCCATTCGCAAAGTGCGTTGATGAAGAAGCGCGTTTCGCAGTTCATGCTCGGCAGCCCGTGCCCGTTGTGCGACGGCAAACGCCTGAAGCGTGAAGCGTTGTCGGTGACCTTTGCCGGTTACGACATCGGTGAACTGTCGCAGATGCCACTGCTGCAAGTGGCCGAAGTATTGAAACCCGTGGCTGCGGCGACCTATCTGCAGCAGGCCGAAGAAAGCGGCGAAACCCTCAGCCATGCGCAAACCCGCGAGGCGCGCCAGCAGCGCGTGGCCCACGGTGCCAGCGGCCACGCCGGTGCGCCGGACGTGCGCCACACGCCGAACCTGTCGCTGGAAAAACGCCTGGCAGCGCAGCGGATCGCTGAGGACTTGCTGGAGCGGGTCAGCACCCTGACCGATCTGGGCCTCGGTTATCTGGCGCTGGAGCGCAGCACGCCGACGTTGTCGTCCGGCGAGCTGCAACGCCTGCGCCTGGCGACGCAATTGGGTTCGCAACTGTTCGGCGTGATCTATGTGCTCGACGAGCCGTCCGCCGGTCTGCATCCGGCCGATGGCGAGGCGCTGTTCGAAGCCTTGCAGCGCTTGAAGACCGATGGCAATACGCTGTTTGTGGTCGAGCACGATCTGGAAACCATGCGCCGCGCCGACTGGCTGATCGATGTCGGCCCGGCGGCGGGAGAGAAGGGTGGGCGGGTGTTGTACAGCGGCCCTCCGGCCGGGCTGGCCGAGATCGACGAATCGCAGACCCGCGCCTACCTGTTTGCCGAGAGCCAGCGGCAGACCCGCACCGCGCGCAAGCCGAGCGGTTGGCTGAAACTCGATGGCATCAGCCGCAATAACCTGCACAACCTCAGCGCTGAATTTCCCTTGGGCTGCTTCACCTCGGTCACCGGGGTTTCCGGTTCGGGCAAGTCGAGTCTGGTCAGTCAGGCGTTGCTCGAACTGGTCGGCGCGCAACTCGGGCGGCCGCTGGTTGAGGACGAGCCGGAAGAGCTCAGTCTCGAAGACGATGCGCCGCAGGCCAGCACTGGTCAGGTGACTGCGGGGTTGGAGTCGATCAAGCGCCTGGTGCAGGTCGATCAAAAGCCCATCGGCCGCACGCCACGTTCGAATCTGGCGACCTACACCGGGCTGTTTGACAACGTGCGCAAACTGTTCGCCGCCACGCCCGAGGCACGGGCGGCGGGGTATGACGCCGGGCAGTTTTCCTTCAACGTCGCCAAGGGTCGTTGCCCGACCTGCGAGGGTGAAGGTTTTGTCAGCGTCGAGTTGCTGTTCATGCCGAGCGTGTATGCGCCGTGCCCGACCTGTCATGGCGCGCGCTACAACCCGCAGACTCTGGCGATTCAGTGGCAAGGCTTGAGCATTGCGCAGGTGCTGCAACTGACCGTGGAAGAGGCGGTAGAAGTGTTCAGCGAGCAGCCGGGGATTCGCCGTTCATTGGAGGTGCTGCGTGACATCGGCCTTGGTTATCTGCGGCTCGGCCAACCGGCCACCGAGTTGTCCGGTGGTGAAGCACAACGGATCAAACTGGCCACTGAGCTGCAGCGCAATCAGCGCGGCGCGACCCTGTATGTGCTGGATGAACCGACCACCGGACTGCATCCGCGGGACGTGGATCGGCTGCTGGAGCAACTGGACAACCTGGTCACGGCAGGGCACACAGTGATCGTCGTCGAGCATGAAATGCGCGTGGTGGCGCAGAGTGATTGGGTGATCGACATTGGCCCGGGGGCTGGTGATCAGGGCGGCAAAATCGTCGCCGCCGGCACGCCGCAGAAAGTTGCCGCGAGCAAGAAGAGCCGAACCGCGCCATTTCTGGCCCGGGCCTTGAGCCGATAGCGACGCCGTTCCTACTGGCCCCACAGGGGGCTGCGGTGTACTCGGAAGATGTCACACCGCAATCCCTTGTAGGAGTGAGCCTGCTCGCGATAGCGGAGTGTCAGCCAGAAATGAATTGACTGACCTGACGCCATCGCGAGCAGGCTCACTCCTACAGGGTCTGTGTTCTCAACCGAGCAACCTGATGGCGGTGTATCAGGCACCATCAAGCGTGCGGCGGACCTTGTCCAGCAGTTCGCTGATCTGGAACGGCTTGACCAGCATTTCCATGCCGCTGCCGAGGAACACCTGGCGATTGATCGCGGTCTCGGCATAACCGGTCATGAACAGGATCGGCAGGCTTTCACGCCAGCCCCGTGCCACGTCCGCCAGTTCCCGGCCGCTCATGCGCGGCAGGCCGACGTCGCTCAGCAGCAGGTCGATCGTCGGGTCATTCTGCAAGCGCTCCAGCGCGGTTTCGATATCCGCCGCCTGCGTGCAGCGGTAACCCGCGTCTTCCAGCACTTCGGTGACGAACATACGCACTGCCGGCATGTCTTCGACAATCAGGACATGCTCGCCGGCACCCTGCGGATCCACCTTCGGCGCCGGGATGTCGGCGCCGGTCGGATCGTTCGTCGCCGGCAGCATGATGGTCACTTCGGTGCCACGCCGTGCCACGCTGCGGATGTGCGCATCGCCACCGGACTGGCGGGCGAACCCGTAGATGGTCGACAACCCCAGACCAGTGCCCTGGCCCAGCGGTTTGGTGGTGAAGAACGGGTCGAACACCTTGTCGATCACACTGTGCTCGATACCGGTGCCGTCATCGCGCACCGACAGCGCGACATACGCACCATCGGCCATGTTCGGGTCGCCGTGGGAATACGCGGCATAGGTGTTGACCCAGATATTGCCGCCTCGGGGCAGCGCATCCCGGGCGTTGATGACCAGATTCAGCACCGCGCTTTCCAGCTGCACCGGGTCGACCAGGGCAATCGCCGGTTTGTTGGTCAGTTCAAGCTTGAGAGTGATGCGTTCGCCGATGGTGCGCATCAGCAGTTCTTCCAGCGAGCGCACCTGCTCATTGATGTCCACCGGCCGGGTATCCAGTGGCTGTTGGCGGGCGAAGGCCAGCAGACGATGAGTGAGGGACGCTGCACTCATCGCCGAATTCAGCGCTGCTTCAGCATAGAGCTGCACTTTGTCGGGCCTGGCATCAGCGATGCGTTTCTGGATCAGTTCGAGGCTGGTGATGATCCCGGTCAGCAGATTGTTGAAATCGTGGGCAATGCCTCCGGTGAGCTTGCCCAGTGCGTCCATCTTCTGCACTTGCAGCAACTGCGATTCGGCGCGCACCCGCTCGGCAACTTCCTTGGCCAGTTGGGTGGTGGTGTCGTCCAGCTGTGCCAGGTGCGAGCGCTCGCGGTGGCGATGCTCGGTGACGTCTTCGACGAATACCAGGCTCAGCTGCGGCGTGCGATATGGCGAAATCTGCCACTCGGTTTCGCGAACCTCGCCCTGTACGCGCATGTTCAACGTGCCTTTCCAGCGCTCGCCATCGACCAGCCGCAGGCGCAACTCGTTGAGGATCGCGCCCTGGTCTTGATCAAAGCACTCGCTGAGCGTTTCCGGGTTGCGGTTGTCTTGAATCATCTGCGTGAAGGCGTGGTTGCATTCATGCACTTTCAGGTTGGCATCGAGCACGGCAATCGGCGCCGAGACGTTGACGAAAATCTCGCGGAAGCGGGCCTCACTCTCGCGCAGCGCGTTTTCGGTATCGCGTACCCGCAGCAGAGTGCGCAGGGTCGCCAATAGCACGTCCGGGTCTACCGGGTGAATCAGGTAGGCATCCGCCCCGGCATCGAGGCCGGTGATGATGTCGCCGGTCTGGATCGACGCCGCAGACACGTGGATCACCGGCAGCAGCGCGGTGCGTGCATCAGCACGCAAGATGCGCACGATGTCGAAGCCGCTCATGTCCGGCAGGTTGACGTCGAGGATCAGCGCATCGAGTGGCTCGCTCGCGATCAGCGCCAGGCCTTCGCTGCCGGTGCCGGCCTCCAGCACCTCGTAGTCATGGCGCTCCAGGCGCCGGCGCAAGGCGTAGCGGGTGGCGGCGTTGTCGTCGACGATCAATAGACGGATGTCACGTTTCATCGACGTTCTCCAGGGCGAGCGCCAGTGGAATGATCACGAAAAAGGTCGATCCGACCCCCGGCTTGCTGTCCATCCCGACCTCGCCGCCGAGCAGGGCAGCGAAGCGCTTGCACAAGGACAAGCCGAGGCCGGTGCCGCGCAGACGTTTCTGCAGCGGCGAGTCGACCTGGGAGAAGTCCTCGAACAATGCACCGTGCAGCTCCGGCGCGATACCGATACCGGTGTCGCTGACGGCAAAACGTACTTTGTCCGAGCCTTCCAGGCGCGCCGAAACCCGCACTTCACCGCGGGTGGTGAATTTCAGCGAGTTGGAAATGAAGTTGCGCAGAATCTGCCCGAGTTTTTTGTCGTCGGTGTACAGGCGTGGCAGGCCGACCGGCTCTTCGAAAATCAGGTCCACCGCCGACGCATCGACGATCGGCCGGAACATCCCGCGCAGGGCGGAGAACAGGTCGAACATGTCGAACCATGCGGGGGAAATAGTGATCCGCCCGGCTTCGATCTTCGCCAGATCGAGCAAGTCATCGACCATGTCGCTGAGTTCGCGGGCGGCGCTGCTGACGAACGCCACCTGCTTGTGCTGCTCGGGGCTGAGCGGGCCGTCGAGCTCATCGGCCAACAGGCTGTTGATGCTGAGGATCGAGCCGAGCGGGGTGCGGAACTCATGGCTCATGTACGACAGAAAGCGGCTTTTCAGGTCCGAAGCCTGCCTCAGTTCTTCCGCCTGGGTGTCGAGTTCGGCGTAGAGCGCCAGCACGCCCTGGTTGGTCTCGTCGAGTTCTGCGCGCAGGGCGGCGGTCTCGCTCTGCAATCGGGCGATCAGCGCAGCCTGTTCGGCGGCATTCAGGATTGGCGACTCAGCCATGGGCGGCCTCCAGGGCAACGACCAGTACCGTGACGTCGTCGCGCCCGCGACAGAAGTCACGGTGCAGGACGCTGGCTATCACGGCAGGATGGCGGTGCACCAGACCGGGGTAGTCTTGAAGATTCCAACGGGACTGCAAGCCGTCGCTGTACATGATCAATAGATGTCCGTTCACGTGAGCATAGTCAAAAGGCTGGGCTTTCCGGTATTGGCCGCCGACGATGCCCGGATGCGAGGCCAGGCCCCGCGACTTGTCGGCGGTGAGCAGGCTGGCGCCGATGTTGCCCACCCCAGTAAAGGTCAGGCCATCGCGGGCGGCATTGTACTGGGCGAACGCGGCGGCGCCGCCACGGCTGCCGATCATGTCGCGGTGCATATCCTCCATCAGCAGCACCGGACTGGCGAACGGAGTCTCGGCGAACACCCGCTCGCCGGCCTTGGCCGCGCGTTCGGCATCCTCCCCGTGGCCGAGGCCGTCGATGATCAGCGCACTGACATTCGCGCCGTTGTACGCCAGGTGCCAGGTGTCGCCGCACGCCGGGTCGTTGTGCAACGAGTGCTGGCTGACGCCGTAGCGCAAGTCCGGTTGGCGGTCGTTGCGCGGATAAAGACGCGCCAGCAGCACCGCGCCACGGGCGTCGGCGTGCACGTCGAAGACCTCGGTCTGCCGCGCCACGGCGCCCAGTCCGATGCCTTGGGTGCCGCCGGTGGAAAAGCCGTCGGTCAGGCACGCGTCGAGGTCAAAGCCCTGTGCGCGATCGACCGCGAGCATCTCGATGCCGAATCCGCCGGGGCGCGGCAACAGGCGCAGGTGAACTTCGCCGCGGCTGGCGTGCTTGAGCACGTTGCTGGCCAGTTCGGTGGCGACCAGCGCTACTCGCCCGGCATCGGTTGCATCAAAACCGTGTTGCTCGGCGAGCCGTTGCGCGGTGCGCCGGGCATGGCCGATCTGGCTGCTGTCTTCAATCAGCAGCACCTGGGTCAGTGACCCTGCGATATTCATGTCCATCGGGTGATCGTTATTCGCGTGCCCTTGCCCGGCGCGGTGTCCAGTTCGAACTCCTCGACCAGCCGTTTTGCCCCGGTCAGGCCCAGGCCCATACCGCTGCCGGAGGTCCAGCCGTCGGTCATCGCCAGTTTGATATCGGCAATACCGGGGCCTTCGTCGCGGAACGTCAGGCGCAGACCGACCTTGTGATCTTCATCGAGAATCTGCCAGTCCATGTCGCCGCCGCCACCGTACACCATGGTGTTGCGGGCCAGCTCGCTGACCGCCGTGACCATTTTGGTCAGGTCGATAAGGCGCATCCCGCATTCGGTGGCCAGTTTGCGGGCGGTCTGGCGTGCGAGCACGACATCCTGCTCGATATGAATGGGTTGAGTACCGCTGCTGCGTACGGTCATTGCCGGTTTACTCGTTCCTGCAGCAGTTTCATCCCGCGCTCGACGTTCAGTGCGGTGCTGACACCCGGCAGGGTCAAACCGAGTTCGACCAGGGTGATCGCCACCGCCGGCTGCATGCCGACCAGCATGGTTTCGGCGTCCATGATTTTCGACAGCCCGGAGATCGTGCTGATCATCCGGCCAATGAACGAGTCGACCATGTCCAGCGCCGAGATGTCGATCAGCACGCCACGCGCCGAGGTCTTGCTGATGCGCTCGGACAAGTCGTCCTGCAAGGTGAGGGCGAGCTGGTCATGCATGTCGACCTGAATGGTGACCAGCAGGAACTTGCCCATTTGGAGAATCGGGATACGTTCCATCGGCTCAGACCGCTTTGCCGAGGCTGATGCCCAGGCGGGAGAGGGCGAGCTTCAGTGCGTCGGCAAGGTTGGCCTTGGTCACCACGCCTTGCAGGTCGAGGCCCAGGTGGACGATGGTCTGGGCGATTTGCGGACGCACGCCGCTGATGATGCAGTCGGCGCCCATCAGGCGAATCGCGGTCACGGTTTTCAGCAGGTGCTGGGCGACCAGAGTGTCGACGGTCGGGACGCCGGTGATGTCGATGATGGCGATTTCCGAACCGGTGTCGACGATGCGTTGCAGCAAGGACTCCATCACCACTTGGGTGCGTTGCGAATCGAGGGTGCCGATCATCGGCAGCGCCAGGACGCCGTCCCACAGTTTGACCACCGGCGTGGAGAGCTCCAGCAGTTCTTCCTGTTGGCGCTTGATCACTGCTTCGCGGGACTTCTGGAAGGTGCGGATGGTGTGCATGCCGAAGGCGTCGAACAGTTCGGAAATTTCCCAGAGTTGTTCGGCGAGCAGCGCTGGCTGTTCTTTATAGTGCGCTTGCAGCAGGGCAAACAGCGGGCCCTTCAGGGCGAAGATGAAACTGGCAGTCTGTTGCGAATCCTGACCGAGCTGGGCACGGCTGTGGGAGAGTTTTTCGAGGAACTGGCGGGTGGCTTCCCAACCCGGCGCATTGATGTTGGTGCCGTTGTCATCCTGCAGGCCATTGATCACCAGTTGCAGGAATTCGCTGGTCTGCTGTTGCAGGTCATGGTCTTTGAGGTTGCGGGTGGCGCCGCTGGCTTCCAGGCCGTTGATCCATTCGCTCAGCAGTTGTGGTTGTTTGTTTTTCATCGCATCGAATGTGCTGTTCTGCAGTGCTGCCATGTGCCTGTTGCTCCGTAGCGTATTGGGGCCGGTTCTGTAAAAAGTGACCGGTGCGAAGTCAGTGACCTTTGCCGTTCAAAATAGTTGTTCAGGTGCGCAAGGATATTTTTGATCCGGCGCAAGGAATGCCCCGGTAACTCTAGTCGGCGCCCTTCAAACCAGCGATGTTTTGAACGTTGGCACCGTAGCGGCTTCGAATATACGAGGCCGACGGGTCTGAGTCGCGCCAGCATTGAAAAACGAGGTGGCTATGAACGAGCAATCGCAACAGCAGCAGAAACCGGACGCCGAACCGATCAATCGCAACGACCCGGCCATAGACCCCCAAGTACCGGGGCAGAACCCGCCAACGCGACCCACGGGTGGCACCGAGCAAGTGCAAAGCGCCGATCCGGTGGTAGATCAAAAGAACAAACACACCGACAACGACAACGAGTTCAGCCCCGGTTTCGAACCTGAGCCCGATCGTCCGAAGCCCGGTGAAGAAACCGATGCCGACATCGATACTGACGGCGGTTGATCGCGCTGAAACGAAAAAAGGCCGCATTCATCAATGCGGCCTTTTGCTGTACAGCGCCCGGGTTACTTGCTCGGGTGCTTGGCTTGCAGCTCTTTGGCCGCGGTCAGGTGTTTTTCCAGCGCCGGGAGCATTTTCTGTGCAAAGGCCTTCAGTTCGGGGGCGCCTTTGACTTTGTCGTCGGTCACGGTGTTGGCTTCTTTCTTGAACAGTTCGATGGTTTCTTCGTGGGCCTTGACCTGGTTGTTGGCGTAGGCCGCGTCGAAGGACTCATCGCGCATGTCGAGGATCTTTTCCTTGGCCTGCTTGACCAGAGTCGTGGTGTCCGGGACTTCGATGTCATTGGCCTTGGCAATGCTGGCCAATTCGTCGTTGGCCTTGCTGTGGTCGGTGATCATCATGTTGGCGAACGCCTTGATGTCGGCCGACTGACTTTTTTCCAGGGCGAGGCGACTGGTCTCGATCTCCGCGATGCCACCGGCAGCGGCGTTGTCGACGAAGTCGTTGGAAGTGGCGGCGAAGGCACTGCCCATGCCGCTGCTCAGCGCGACAGCCAGAACGAGATGACGCAGGTTGAATCCGTCCATTGATGTATCTCCACACAGGTTTTTGTTGACGTTATGCAATGGAGGGAGCACAGCGGAAAAAGGTTTGATCGCGTTTCCGACAGGGCGACGAACGGCAACCGCTGGTCTGACAGGTGGTCGACAGAACGGCCCGACCAAGGCCATTCTGATAACTGCCAGCGCAATCGGTCGCGTTGGTTGCCGATCAACTGACGGAGGTGTTCCATGCCGGTGACTCATGACCTGTATCAGGACTTGAAGCTAACGAAGGAAGAGGTCCAGCAAAAACGCACCGAGGATCCATTTCTGGATGCACTGATCAACAAGTATTCCCAGGCGGACGCCGAAGTAGTCAAGGCCGAGACGGCGACCTCGGATGCACCCAGCGATGACACCCTGAAGAAACTCAAAGAGAAACGCTTGCAGGTCAAAGACAAGATCGTCGCGCAGTTGCAGGCTCGATCCTGACCGTCAGTCGCTTCACCGCTTCAAAATGGTGAAATGACTGAACGCAGCCCCTGACCGGCACCTCGAATGTACAGAGTCTTCACTCAGCGACTCTTTGCGAGGTGCCACATGAACACACCCAGATTCCCCAGTGAAGAGCAGGGCGGTTTCGACCCGGTTCCCACTCACCCTGAGCCCAACAGCCCGGCGCACACCACCACTTTTCCCGAAGAGCCGGACGAAGATCTTCCTGAAGACGAAGATCCGGACAAGTTCGACAGATCTGGTAACTGACAGTCCGCTATCGCGAGCAGGCTCGCTCCTACAGTTGGAATGCGGTCAACTGTAGGAGTGAGCCTGCTCGCGATGACGTCAGTTGATCTAACACAAAACCAGCAGGCTCACTTCAACGCATCCGCCAACGGCAACCGCGCCATGTGCGTAGCCTTCAGCGACCCCAGATACAACCAGTCCCCATACTCCCGCGCCGTAGTAATCGGCGAGTAATTGCCGCTGCTGGCATCCTGCAGATTGGCGATCACCTTGCCCTCAAGATCCAGCCCCAGGACAAATCCGCGTTTCTCCACCGGTTTCGGCAATACGGTCAGCGCGCGCACGATCATCTTACGCAGCAGCGGATGCCCGGCGGTACCGTCGAGCAAGGCACTGCGCGGCGCGTAGAGCGCGATCCAGAAGCGGTTGCTGCCATTGAACGCGAGGTTGTCCGGCAGGCCGGGCAGGTTGTCGATGAACAGGTCATGGGTGCCGGCCTTGGGTCCCGTCAGCCAGTAACGACTGATGCGGTAGGCGCCGGTTTCGTTGACCAGCACATAAGCGTCATCCGGGCCGAGGGTCACGCCGTTGGCGAACTGCAGTTTGTCCAGCAGCACACTGGTCTTGCCGGTCTGAAAGTCGTAGCGCAGCAGGCGACCGTCAGCGCCATGTTCAATGATCGCCTCACCGTCATGGCCGTAACCCCAGCGGCTGCTGGCATCGCTGAAATAGGCGTAATGCCCGGACTTGTCGATCGCCACGTCGTCGGTAAAACCGAAAGGCAGGCCATTGGCCTCGGTGGTCAGAGGAATCAACTGACCCTGGGCGTCGAGCGACAGCAGACCCTTGACCCCGTCGGCAATCACCAGCAAACCGTTGGGATGCCGTGCCAGGCCCAGCGGCCGGCCGCCAGTGTCACTCAGCACTTTGCGCGTTTTGCCATCGAGGCTGGTGCGGATCAGGCGCCCGTCATGCAGGCCAGTGATCAGGTAATCGCCCTCCAGCAGCAGTGCTTCGGGGCCGTCGATGTCGCTCGGGCCAACCTGTTCGACGGCCTTGAGCCGCTGGTTTTCCGCGTAGACCCCTTCGTTCAGTGACGGCGCCGCTGGCGGTTTCCACGCCACCGGCTGCACCTTGGTCGGCATCAGCAGCAGAAACGCGATGACGAGGATCACCAGCAATAACAGCAGGCGCTTCATGAAAGGTGCCCCGTCAGCGTCAGGTGCCTGAGCGCCATGTCGCGCAGGGCCTGCATCGAGGTCGCCGATTCACGTTCGATGCGGCGCTTGAGTAGCAGCAGATTGGCTAGGCGCATGCCAAGGCCATCGAACCGGTAATCCAGAGTGCGCACGAACCGCGTGCCGTCGCCTTGCGCCGCGCACTCGTAGGTCAGCAACAGCGACAAGCCATGATCGCCCCGCGCCTTGGCGCACCAGCGGCGACCGGGCAGATACTCGGTGACCTCCCAGCGCAAATGGCCGGCGCGCCCGCCGGCATGAATGTCTTCTTCGAAACGCGCGCCGGCATGCAGCGGGCCTTGCGGGCCGTCGATTTTCAGCGACGACGGGTGCCACTCGGGCCAGTGGTTGACGCTGGCGGCGTAGCGGAGCACGGCGATCGGTTCGCCGGCGATATCGATCTGGTGCTGCATGCGGGTCATGGGCGATCTCGAATAGCGCAACGGGGCGGGTGGCGGTTCCCAGTACAGGGTGCCGAACAGGTAATCCATCAGCGGAAAAACGATATTGAAATTACGCTCCTGCATGCACTCGCGGCGGTGATGCAGTTCGTGCAGATGCCGCATCTGGCGGATCCACGGCAGGTGGGTCAGCGGATTATTCGGCGGTAGATGCTCGCAGGCGTGAAACACTTCGTAGGTCAGATAACCCAGCACCATGCAGCCGCCGAACAGCCCGGCGACATTGGTGTTGAACTGCGCGAGCAGCCACCACAGCGGCAGGGTGAAAACCAGCGTATGCACGACGATCAGCCAGGCTGGAAACAGAATCACCCGCCAGTCGCGGGCACCGTCATACGTCATGTGGCCGGGGGTGAAAAAGCTGTGATGGTCGCCCGCATGCCGGGCATAGAACAGCTTGGCGAAAGTCTTTTTGTGGTGACCGAGATGGCGATGAACCATGTACACGCCAAAGTTGAACAGCAGCAGGGTCAGCGGCACGCTCAGCCATTCCAGCGGCTGCACCTGATGCGCGCTGCTCCAGAAGGCGCCGATCGCCAGCACGCCAAACAGCAGCACGAAGGCGCCGTGCAGCCACGGGTTGTACAACGGATGAATGGCCGCGCGATAGCGGCTGCGGAATGCCTCGGTGGTCTGCCTCACTGCGTTCACCTGCGGGTATTGTTGTTATACCCGGCAGATTAGCCGATTCGGTCGTTTGTGCAGGCCGCACCTTGGCGGCACTTGCGCCATGCTCCGGTGTAAAGCGGCCGACTCAGCTCAACGGGTTCCAGCGTTGCGACCAGTCGTCATCGGTGGCGATTACCTGGCGCAGCAGATCGAACGCCTGTTGCAGCGTCGCCGAGTCGCGCTCGCGGGCATACACCAGATAGGTTGGATAGCCGAATTCCGGGGCTTTGGTGACCGCTTCCAGTGCGCCGGTTTCCAGATAGCTGCGCACCACACGGGTACGGAAGTAGCCACTGCCGCCATGTTCGAGGATGTATTGCAGGGCCAACGGGCCGAGGTTGAAACTCAGCGCGGCTTTGGCCTTGTCCGGCAGTGCGGCGTCGTGCTGGCGACGAAAATCCGGCCCCCAGTCGATGTAGACATAGGGATCCGGGCGGTTCGGCGCACGCACCAGAATCAGTTTTTCTTCCAGCACCTGCTCGACTTGCAGGCCGGGCCAGTATTCCGGCTGATAGACCAGCGCGGCATCGAGCACGCCGAGTTCGAGTTGGCGCAGCAGGTTTTCGCCGTCGCGGATTTCCATGCGCAGGGCGTGGCCGGGAATCTTCTCGCGCAGTTCGGCGGCCCAGCTGAGCATCAACGGGTTGCACAGGCTGACTTCGCCGCCGATGTGCAGCACGTTGTGATAGCCGTCCAGCAGTGGCAGGTCGCGCCGCGCGGCTTCCCAGGTCTGCACCAGTTGATTGGCGTAGACCACGAAGGCCTCACCGTTTGCGGTCAGTTTCGCCCCGGCGCGGTTGCGCACGAACAGCGTACTGCCCAGCTGACTTTCGAGTTTCTGCACCCGGGCGGTGATCGCCGTCTGCGTGACGAACAGCTTCTGCGCCGCCGCCGCGAGGCTGCCGTGACGGACGATTTCCAGAAAGGTGCGGGCGAGGTCGATGTCCATGGGCGGGCCGGTGTCTGAGGTGCGGGCATTGTAAGTGCCGGCTCGCCACCGCGTCATCGTTCATCGCGAGCGGGCTCACTCCCACAGGGTCCTGCGCTGGCCCATCGATTTCGCGAACGACCCGAAATCCTGTGGGAGCGAGCCTGCTCGCGAATGGTGTCTGGCTGCCAAACCAGCATTGCCTGACCCACCGACTTCGCGGGCAAGCCAGCTCCCACAGGTTTTATGTCGCTCACAAGTTCTGTGAGCGCCGCAGTAACCTGTGGGAGTCTGGCTTGCCAGCGATGAGGCCGTAGTGGCGGTGAAGCTCAACCCGCCAACTCAACCTTGCGCACCCGCGCCCAGTCTTCCACCAATCGCGCCGGTGTGCCGCAGGCTTTGCGCTTGTAGACGAAGTTACTGCACTTCTCGGCAAACTGGTTGCGGTTGTAGAGCATGTCTTCCTGCATCTCTTGCAGTTCGCTTTCCCGACATTGCTCGATCAGCACCTGATCAACCCGCAACTTGCGCTCGCGCACGGCGGCATAGGTCGGATCGGTCAGTGCCGCGTTGGCCCGTTGCAGCAACCACAAGGAAAACTCATCCGGGCAGCGCGGGCCGATTTCCTGGACCATGCCCAGTTGCAGCGCCTGCGTGGCACTGACCGGCAGGCAGGCCTGGGTCAGTTGCTCGGCCATCGCCGGGCCGACGGCGCGCGGCAGGCTGTAGGTCCAGTATTCCGAGCCATACAGGCCCATGCTTTTGTAATGCGGATTGAGCACGATGTCGGCCCGGGCAAACACGATGTCAGCAGCCAGTGCGAGCATCACGCCGCCGGCCCCGGCATTGCCGGTCACGCCGCTGACCACCAGTTGCCGCGCGCTGAGCAGTTCGGCGCAGACATCGTCGATTGCCTGAATATTCGCCCACGCTTCAGCGCCCGGGTCCTGCGCCGCCTGGATCACGTTCAGGTGCACGCCGTTGGAGAAGCTGCCGCGCCCGCCCTTGATCAACAGCACGCGAGTGTCCCGAGACTTGGCCCAGCGCAGCGCTTCAACCATGCGCTGGCACTGTTCGGTGCTCATCGCACCGTTGTAGAACTCGAACGTCAGCTCGCCGACATGCCCGGATTCGCGGTAGCGGATCGGCTGATACGCCTCGTCGTTGAAGGGCTCGCTGGCGATCGACCAGTCGAGGGTCGGCACGCCGTCCAGTTGCCCGGCCAGCACATGCCGCGCCGGTTGCTTGAAGGTCTCTTCGCCGGGCAGTGGTTTGCGCCGCAGCGAGCCGATCCACAGGCTGTGATCGCCGGTCGCCACCAGCACCGCGTCGTCATGCACCGCGAGGATTTTGCCGGGAATGCCAGTGCGCTGATCGAGGTGCGCGTCGTACACGTAATACTGCCCGCCCGCCAGGCTTGCCAAGACCCCGGGCTGGCCGTCAGCGGCGTCGATGCAGCGTTTGATGAACCGCGAGCAGTCGTGCCAGCTGAAGGTGCGGTCGTCCTGCTTCATGTTTGGCTGCAAGCGACCCCGGACTTTTGGGTCGGTGTAATCCAGTGCGACCGGAACGAAGCCGTCGATGAACTTCTCGACCACTTCGCGAATGCAGCGAATCGCCGCATCGCTGACCCGCCCGTTGTACAGCTCGGACTTGCGCAAGCCCGACGGCAGATTGAATTCGCAGGTGGCCCAGACCGGGCCGGCGTCCATTTCTTCCACCGCTTGCAGCGCGGTCACGCCCCAGCGTGTGAGTTCGTTGGTGATCGCCCAGTCCAGCGCGCTGGCGCCACGATCGCCGACGATGCCCGGGTGGATGATCACCACCGGGCGCCGCGCATTGCTCCACAGCGCCTGCGGCACGCGGTCTTTGAGGAACGGGCAGATCACCAGATCGGCGCCGCTGTGTTCGATCTGTTCGCACACCGACGCCTCGTCGGTGAACACCACGACGCTGGGCGAGTGCCCGGCCTGACGCAGTTCCAGCCAGGCGCGTTGAGTCAGGCCGTTGAAGGCCGATGACAGCAGAATAATCTTCAGTGATCGCATGGTTTTCTTCCTTGAAGGGATAGCCGCGGGCTCCCGGTGAGCCGTCCTTGGCGTTCGATGAAGCGCGCAGATTAGAGAGTGGCTGCGCGCTGGCAACTGATCAGGGTCAACGTTGTGTCAGTCAATATTTCTGCGGCGACGGAACGTCTTATTCTCAAAGGTTTGCTTGTCCTGATTTTTAATTACTTCAAATGTCCGCAACGCTATTGCACAGTCGCGCCTGATCAAGAGCCGGACGATCCCGGCAGAACGATGGTTTTTCGCAGCGGGTGGGACCCGTTTCAGGGAGCAAGGCATGGGTGATGTTCAAAACCCGCATTACCGGATGATTGGGCACATGTTCCAAAAGGACTATCGCTGGCTGTGCGCTGCCGTTGGCCGCACGCTGGGTTGCCCGCACAGCGCACAGGACATCGCCTCGGAAACCTTTTTACGGGTGCTGGCCCTGCCGGACCCGAGCGCCATTCGTGAACCCCGGGCGTTGCTGACCACCATCGCCCGGCGGCTGGTCTATGAAGGCTGGCGCCGCCAGGATCTGGAGCGCGCCTATCTGGAGAGCCTGGCGCTGGCGCCGGAACCGGTGCATCCATCACCGGAAGAACGCGCGTTGGTGATCGAGGCGTTACTGGCGGTCGATCGCTTGCTCAATGGCTTGTCGGCCAAGGCCAAAGCCGCGTTTCTCTACCATCAGCTCGACGGTTTGACCTACAGCGAAATCGGCGAACGGCTGGGGGTTTCCACCAGCCGGGTGCAGCAGTACATGGTCGAGGCCTTCAAGCGTTGCTATCAGGCGATGCAGGCATGAGGCCGGACGAAGCGGTGATCGACGAGGCGGCGCAGTGGATGGCGCTGTTGCAGTCCGGCGAGGCCAGCGCTGGCGAGCGTGCGGCGTTCGAAGCGTGGCGCGCGGCTGACCCGAGGCACCAGCGGATCATCGAGCAAATGGGCGGCGGCCTTAACCTGCTGCGTAATCCGACCTTGCGCGGGCTGCCGCGCAACAGTCTGCTGCACAGCCTGAATGCGCCGTCGAGCCGGCGGCGCTTTGTCAGTGGCAGCTTGAGCGTGCTCGGCATCGCGGTGCTGGCCGGTCTGCTCGGGCGCCGCTATGGCTGGCTGCCGGAAGTGGGGGAGTTGGCGACCGGCACCGGCCAGCGGCGCGATTTCACCCTGGAGGATGGCAGTGCGCTGAGCCTGAATGCGCGGACGCGGGTGGTGGCGCGATTCGATGCGACTCAACGCTTGTTGGCGTTGCGCTCGGGTGAGTTGTTGGTGGACGTCGCCAAGGATCCCGCGCGGCCGTTCGTGGTCGAGACCGAACATGGGCGGATGCGGGCGCTAGGGACGAAATTTCTGGTGCAACAGGGCGACGATTTTACGCGGCTGGTGATGCTGCATTCTCAGGTCGAAGTGATCACCGCCGGCGGTGCGCGGCAGGTGGTGGAGGCGGGGGAGAGCCTGCTGTTCAACGCTCAGGACATTCTCGCTTTGGAGTGCAGCACCGGCCAGGAAAGCGCCTGGGTGCAAGGTCGCCTGGAAGTGCGCGACCGGCCGCTGAGCGAAGTGATCGACAGCCTGCGCCGCTATCGCCGGGGCATTTTGCACCTGAGTCCCGAAGTGGCCGATCTGCGCCTGAGCGGCCTCTATCCGCTCGATGACAGTGACCGCACCCTGCAACTGCTGGAGCGCTCGCTGCCGATCCGCGTCACTTGGCACAACCCCTATTGGGTCAGCATCGGCGCGCGGTTATAGCGTCATAACTTCTTGGCCTAATCGCCACCCTATAAAAAGCGCCGGCCCGCTGCTCATTCCCTGCAGACGCCTTCAACAGGGAAGCCCTTGATGATTTCATTCAAACAACAATTACCGCGCCTGACCCTCGCCGCCGCACTGGCGATGGGGCTGGGGCCGATCGCGGTGTATGCGCAGGACTCTGCCGCTCAGGTCTACACCTTCGACATCGCCAGCGGCCCGCTCGACGAGGTCTTGCTCGACATTTCACGCCAGACCGGCGTACCGATTTCCTTCAGCCAGAATCTGGTGCAAGGCAAACGCAGCAGTGCCGTGCGCGGAGCGTTGGGCGGGCGTCAGGCCGTCGAGAAGGCCTTGCTCGGCAGCGGCCTGCACGTCGAGCAAAGTGCCCAGGGCCTGAGCGTGCGCGAAGGCGAGGCGAGTACGCCGGTGGCGGCCAAAGTCAGTGCCGTGGCCCCGGCGACCAGCGCCGATTACCGCATGGAAAAAGTCACCGTCACCGGCTCGCGAATCGCCCGTGCGCAGAGTGATGGCGCGACCCCGGTCAACGTCATCACCCATGAAGAAATGGAAGCGCGCGGCTACAAGAACGTCTACGACGCCTTGGCAACGCAGACGCAAAACACCGGCATGACCCAGGGCGAGGACTACGGCAACACCTGGCAGCCAGCAGCCAGCGCAATCAACCTGCGTGGCCTCGGCCCCAATCACACGCTGGTGCTGATCAACGGCCGGCGCGTCGCCGATTACCCGACGCCATACGATGGCAAGGTCAACTTCACCAACCTGGCGAACATTCCCTCGGCAGTCATCGAACGTATCGAAATTCTCAGCAGCGGCGCCTCGGCGATCTACGGTTCGGACGCGATTGCCGGGGTGGTCAACATCATCCTCAAGAAGCAGATCAATGGCATCGACGTCAATCTCAAGGGCGGCACCAGCGAGCGCGGCGGTGGCGACAATCAGCGCCTGCAAATCAGCGGCGGCGGCAGCTGGGGCGACTTCGACGGCTTGTTCGGCCTGGAGCTGACCAACCGCGATCCGATCTGGGCCGATGATCGCGGCTTCATGCAGAGCGGCCCGCTGGCGGATGTCGGTTACCGTCGCGACCTGAGCAACAACCGCTACCTCGGCCCCGGTTGCGGCGCCTATCAAGGCACTTTCGATAACAAGCTGCTGAACAACGCGGGTCGTTGCCGCACCGATCAGATGTACAACGATTACTGGACGATCCAGACGCAAAAGGAAAACTACGACGGCTACACCCGCGGCACCTGGCACTTCAGCGACAGCGGTCAGGTGTTTGCCGACTTGATGTATGGCCTCGATCACATCCAGAACAACACCCGTGGCCCGACTTTTACTTCGCCGGACTTCATCAACCAGAACAGCGGCAATCTCGAGCGCTGGTATCGCCGTTATGGTGAAGAGGAAATCGGTGGTCGCACCAGCAACAACAGCAAGTGGACCGACACTTCATGGACCGGCACCCTCGGCCTCTCGGACAAGATCGCCGACACCGGCTGGAGCTATGATCTGGCGGCCAACCGCTCGGAGTACCGCAGCGTCCGAACCACGCGCTACACGCCGCTGTCATCGATTCAGGATTTCTACCTCGGCCCGCAATTGGGCGTGAGTGGCGGTTATCCGGTGTTCGCCCCGGACGCCTCGCGCCTCGATCGCCCGCTGACGCCACAAGAGTGGGAGCAGTTTCGCAGCAACCTGACCCAGCGCAGCAAGTCGGTTTCCACCAGCTACAACGCCTCGATCAATGGCGACTTGTTTGACCTGCCGGCCGGCCCGGTCGGATTCGCCGGCGTGCTGGAAGCGGGCAAGCAGGAATATCGCGTCGACCCGGATGACGCTCTGAATAACGGCACCTTTTATGGCGTGAGCCCGGCGCAAAGCTCCGGCGGTTCGCGCAAGCGCTACGCGGCGGGCGGCGAGTTCAGTATTCCGGTCACCGACACCGTGCTGGCCACCGCCGCCGGGCGTTGGGACCAATACAAATTCAGCGGCCGCAGCGAGCAGCAGAAAACCTATAACCTCGGCCTCGAATGGCGCCCGATCACCAGTCTTTTGCTGCGCGGCAGTTACGGCACCAGTTTCCGCGCGCCGGACCTGAACTACATCTACCAGTCCGACAGCAACGGTTACTACCCGGCGCAGATCGACTACTACGGTTGCAGCCAGGGCGTGCAGGGTGCGTGTGATCGCGGGCGGGTCGACTACACCCAGAGCGGCACCCCGGATCTTGAGTCCGAACGCGGCAAATCCTGGACCTATGGTTTTGTCTGGTCGCCCTCGCGCAATTTCGATTTCTCCACCGATTTCTGGCGGGTCGAGATCGACGACCTGCTGACCACCGTCGACGAAAACCGCCTGTTGCAGCAAGAGAACGAATGCCGCAACGGCACCCAGGACATCAACTCGGCCAACTGCCAGTCGACCCTGGCGCGCATCGACCGCAATCCGGGGAATGCCGCCATCGATCCGAATCAGTTGCAACGAGTGCGGGTCAATGCGATTAACGCCGCCAGCGAGCGGGTCAGCGGTCTGGACTTCAAGAGCAACATCCGCTGGGGCGCCGGGCAGTACGGCGCGTTCAGTTCGGCGCTGGGCTATACCCTGGTGCTTTCGCATTTCTACAAGGAATCCGACGAAGCTCCGACTCAGGACTGGCGCACCTCACGCACCAACTACGACTGGCGCAGCAAGGTCAACGCCAGTCTGACCTGGGATTACCAGAAGGCCACGGCGACGCTGATGGGCATTCGCTACGGTTCCGTGACCAACGGCGCGGGTGACGGGCGTCTGTCGCCATGGACGGTGTTCAACGCCAGCGCGCGCTACAAGCTCAACGACCGCGCCAGCGTCGGCCTGACCGTGAACAACGTGCTCAACCAGATCAAACACGATGACTCGGCTGGCTGGCCGTATTACCCGACCGGTAACTATGACCCGTACGGGCGGCAGTGGTGGCTGGATGTGAGTTATCACTTCGGCAGTTGAGCACGCGGTATTCGTGGGTAATGTCCTACGGAAACAGGTCTGGATTTCGCAGAAACGGGGATATTTCCGACGACATTCTCAGGTTGGTCGTCGGAAGCGCGATCTATAGCATCGGACATGACATTGAAGTCGTAAACGGCTTGGACGCTCAGGCCTCTGATAACGGATGGATTATGCGAACTCCCCACCTCGAATACGAAACGCCTGCTTATTCCCATCGCCTTCACTGGCGCACCGATCGTGCCAGATGCCCCATGGAGGAGGTCACGATGCCCAGCGTCAAGATACCCCGGCTGACGGGGGTGAAGAGGGCCGAGGGCAGACCTGTCGACTTGCTCGTGAATGGCCGGAACATAGGTGACGATGCCTTTCTGATCGTTGACCTGACCGACGAAGGTTTTGAGCTGAACGATGTCGTCAACATGCTTTCAACCTCTGAGCTTTATCTGCAAGGCGACATGGTCAAACGCATCACCGGCAAGTCGGTCAGCACCGTACGCCGATTACTGAAGGAAGGTAAAACGGTACGGCTTGACCCGCAGCAGAGCGTCGTCGCCTACCAATATGCCTTGGTGCTGGAAAAGGCCACTCGCGCCTTCGGGAGGCAGTCACGGGCCGAGGAGTGGCTGCGCAAGCCCAGCACCTATCTGAACGGTCGCGTACCGGTGGAGTTTATTCGGCATTCACTGGGGTTTCAGATGGTGGAGCAGTATCTGGGGCAACTGATATACGGGGTTTACACATGAATCCCTTGCCCTGGGACGAGCACTGGTATGCCTGGCGGCTGGACCCCGAGGTTTATGGCGGGACGTGGGACAGCGGGATGGGTTCGAATCTCAATGGTGGCCGATGGAACATACCTGGGCGGCGAGTCGTTTATGCATCAGTCGATCCGTCGTCGGCCATTCTGGAGGTGGCAGCCAATCACAGCTTTGATGCGCTGGACAGTGAACCTTATGTGCTCACGTGTTTTGAGGTCGTCAGCGAAGCAAAAGTGAAAATCGTCCAGCCGGAGGATGTGCCGAATCCTTATTGGTTGAGCCCCGCCAAGCCTTCCCCCAATCAACAACTGTTCGCCGATGCGTTGTTGGCAGAGCATCCGTTTGTACTTATCCCTTCGGCGGCAACCCGGCACTCGTGGAATCTGCTGGTGAGTTGCGAATTGGCGGAGGGACAGTTCAGGATGGTTTCCCAGGAGCGATTCGGGCTGGATACACGGTTGCTGAGGGAGATGGAGCTGGCCTGATCCACACCTGCCATTTTTTTGCATAACCTCATCACCCAACGGTCTAAATCGGGCTCTATAAAACCCTGCTGTCCATTGCACATCCCTGCATAAACCAAAACGCAGGGATGGCTGTTCATGATCCATTTTTCACCCGTTAGATCCCGTTTGAGCCTGGCCTTGCTGCTGGCGATCAATACCTTGTCGGCAGTCGCTAGCGACGAACCCACGACCCAGTTGCAACGAGTGGAAGTCACCGGCACGGCGATTCGCCGGGTCGATGCGGAAACCGCGGTGCCGGTCACCATTCTGCGAGTTGAAGAACTGCGCGAGCAGGGGGTGAGCACCACCGAAGAGCTGGTCAGCCGGATTTCCGCCAACCAGTCCTCGGTCGGCTCCGGTCGTTCGGTGGGTTCGAGCAGCGGCGGGGCGTCGTATGCCGATCTGCGCGGCATCGGCCCGAACAAGACGCTGGTACTGCTCAATGGCCGGCGGCTGAGTAACAACGCGACCAATGCGATCAATGGCTCCGGGGTTGACCTGAACACCATTCCGTTCGCCGCCATTGATCGCGTCGAAGTCCTGCGTGACGGCGCTTCGGCGTTGTACGGCACCGATGCGATCGGCGGGGTGATCAACTTCATCACCAAGACCAGCCTCACCGAAGGCCAGCTCAGCACCAACTACGACACGCCGACCCATGCCGGCGGTGGGGAAAGTCGTAACTTCAGCGGCAGCTGGGGTTTTGGCGATTTGCAGGATGACCGTTTCAACGTGTTCGGCGTGGTCAGTCATGACAAGCAGCAACGCCTGGCTGCCGAAGACCGTGGTTACACCTACAACTATCAGCCGGGACGCGGCCTCGATTACACCTCCGGTACCGCATCGCCGGCCAACTGGAGTCAGGGCAGCAACGCCACCAATCCACTGGCCAGTTCCGGTTGCAATGCACCGGGGTTGCTGGCGCGCAATGGCATCTGCCGCCAGAGCCTGTGGAACTACCTCGATCTGGTGCCGGAAACCGAGAAGACCTCGGCTTTCGCAAAAGCCACCGGCAAGCTCGCGGATGATCACAACGTCAGCCTCGAATACTTCTGGGCGCGCAACGAAAACCGCACGCAGATCGGCCCCGGTACGCTGATGGGCAATCAGGTCAATCCCGGCACGACGTTCTATCCCGGTAACGGCATTACTCCCGGCCCCAACGGTTTCGCCCTCGACCCGACGCAACCGGTGGATGTGAACTGGCGCGAAACCGCCGTTGGCGCGCGCCAGCACGAAGACGACAACACCGGCCAGCGTTTGCTGTTGAGCTTTGACGGCAGCGTGGTGGGTTGGGACTACAACGTCGGTGCGTCGTACAACCAGAACAAAGTGGTCAATAGCATCGAGGCCGGCTATGTCAACGACCGCGCCGTCAGCGCCGGCATTGCCAATGGCATCATCAACCCGTTCGGTGCGCAGACTGCTGCCGGGCAGGCACTACTGGCCGCCAATTCCGTAGACGGCGATTACGGCACGGCGGTCGGCCGCGTGAAGGCGATTGACGGGCGTGTCAGCCGCGAGATCGGTGACTGGTTCGGCGCCGGCCCTTCGGCACTGGCGCTGGGTGGCGAATACCGCAAGGAAGATTTCCATCAGGACTTCGCCCAGTTCGCCGCCGATGTGCAGAGCCTGGGTGTCGACCCCAATGCCAGCGTCACCGGGGATCGCAGCGTCTCGGCGCAATACGCCGAGGTCAACGTGCCGGTGCTCGACAGCCTGGAATTGTCCGCTGCCGTGCGCCACGACAAGTACAGCGACTTCGGCAGCACCACCAACCCGAAGTACTCGTTCCGCTTCCAGCCGTTCAAGGAACTGGTGGTGCGCGGCGCCTACAGTGAAGGTTTTCGCGCACCGTCGTTGTATGAGCTGTACAACCCGAACTTCACCACGTTCACCGTCGCCAACTACAACGACCCGCGACTGTGTGCCGGTGGCAACCCGAGTAACGGCGGCATCGCCAACCGCGACTGCGCCCAGCAGTTTTACAGCCGCACCGGTGGCAATACGGACCTCAGTCCGGAAACCGCGCGCAACGTCACCCTCGGTTTCGTCTATCAGCCATTCGAGCGCCTGAGCACCGGGCTGGATTTCTGGTGGATCAACATCGCCAACCAGATCGCCGAATTCCCGGAATCGGCGGTGTTCGAGAACCCGGAGCTGTACCCCGAGCGCCTGGTGCGCAAGCCGGACGGCTCCATTGATCACATCGTCACCGGGCTGGCCAACCTCGGCAAGATCAAGACCAATGGTATCGATGTCAGTTTCGACTACCGCTTGCCGAGCACCCCGTACGGCAATTTCGGCATCGGCCTGCAAGGCACCTATGTCAGCCGTTACGAGTACCAACAGCAGCTCAAGGGCGACTACATCGACAAGCTCGGCGATTTCCGTGGCGGCGACTTTTCCTCGGCCGGCGCCGTGGCCCGTTGGCGCCACAGCCTTACCGGCAGCTGGAACTACGGTCCCTACGGTGTGGCGCTGACCAACCGCTACACCAGCGGTTACCACGACTCCGACCGCGAGACCCACGATTACGTCGGCTCGTACAACGTCTGGGATCTGGCCGGCACCTACACCTGGCGCAAAACCCTGAGCGTGACCCTCGGCGCGAAGAACCTGTTCGACCGCGAGCCACCGTTCAGCAACCAGACCTACACCTTCCAGAGCGGCTACGACCCGAAATACGGCGACCCGTTCGGGCGGACGCTGTACACGCGGGTCAATTATAAGTTCTGAAAATGCCCAGAGGCGGCGGGTTTTAGTCACTTATTGATCTAAGCCTGCCCTATAAAAATCGCCGGCCTGTTGCACATCACAGGTAGGCAGGATGTTTGGTGATTGTTAGGGCCTCATCGCTGGCAAGCCAGCTCCCACAGGGATTTGTGAACACCGCAAAACGTGTGGGAGCTGGCTTGCCAGCGATGAGGCCATAAACAGCACCGTGCAAAAAAGGATCTGCCAATGCTCTCCAGGCTCATTCTGCTCAGCGCTTTTGCGCTCTCAAGCCCCTTCAGTTGGGCCGCCCCACAACCCGCCCTCACGGTCTACGGCGAAGCCCCCAAATACGCCCCGGACTTTCAACACCTGGCCTACGCCAACCCCAACGCGCCCAAGGGCGGAACGTTGCGCCGCTCCTCGCTGGAAAGCGGCCCGTTCGATCACCTGATTCCGTACATCGACAAAGGCACCGGCGTCGCCGACATCGACGGCTGGCTCTACGCTCCGCTGGCCTATCGCAGCAAGGATGAACCCTATAGCGTCTACGGTCTGGTGGCGCAGCAGATGGAACTGGATGCGGATCGTCGCTGGCTGCGCTTCTACCTCAATCCCAAGGCCCGGTTCGACGACGGCACGCCAATCACTGCCGAAGACGTGCGTTACACCTTCGAACTGTTCACCACTCAGGGCAGCCTCAAATATCGCCAGCAGTTTCGTGACGTCGCCGACGTGGTGGTGGAATCGCCGACGCAAGTGCGCTTCAACTTCAAGAACAACGACAGTCGCACCTTGCCGCTGGATCTGGCGACGCTGCCGGTGCTGCCCGAACATTGGTGGCGTACGCGCAACTTCGCCGAGGGCGCCGGTTTCGAGATCCCGCCGGGCAGCGGCCCGTACCGGATCAGCGCGGTGGATGCCGGGCGCAGCGTGAAATTTCAGCGCGTTGCCGACTGGTGGGCCAAGGACCTGCCGATCACTCGCGGCCTCTATAACTTCGATCACTTGAGCGTGGAGTTCTTCGCCGACACCGATGTTTCCCGGCAAGTGCTCAAGGCCGGTGGCTTCGATTACAACCGCGAGTTTTCCGCGACCAGTTACACCATCGGCTATGCCGGGGCGGCGCTGGAGCAGGGCAAATTGCTTCGCGAACATCTGGCGCCGGGTGCTGCGCAAGGTTCGCAGGGTTTCGTGTTCAACCTGCAAAAACCGATGTTTCAGGATCGTCGGGTGCGGCAGGCGATCGCCATGCTCTGGGATTTCGAATGGAGCAATCGGCAAATGATGCGCAGCATGTACCTGCGACAGCGCAGTTACTTCTCGCACAGCGCATTGGCGGCCACCGAGTTGCCGGACGCCGAGGAACTGAAAATCCTCGAACCGTGGCGCGGCAAAATCCCCGATGAGGTGTTCACCGAAGTCTTCGAAGCGCCGAAAACCGACGGCAGCGGCAACATCCGCGCCGAGCAGTTGCAGGCCTTGAAGCTGCTGGAAGCCGCCGGCTGGAAACCCCGTGGTGATCAGTTGGTGAATGCCAATGGCGAGCCGCTGCAGTTCACTTTTCTCAACGGTCAGAAGGGCTTTGAACGGCTGCTGCTGCCGTTCAAGCGCAACCTGGCGCAGATCGGTATCGGCTTCGATATCCGCCAGGTCGACACCGCGCAATACACCAACCGCGTGCGCAACCGCGACTACGACATGATCGTGGTCGGCTACCCGGTGAGTCAGGCGCCGGGGCGCGAGATGTTCAATTACTTCGGCTCCGACGGCGCCGACGATCCCGGCTCGAACAACTACATGGTGCTGCGCGATCCTGCGGTCGATGCCTTGCTCGAAGGGCTGGTGCAGGCCGACAACCGCGAAAGCCTGCTGCGCCATGCCCATGCCCTGGATCGGGTGTTGCAGTGGGGTTACTACTGGATTCCCAATTACTACCCGCCGGGGATTTCCACGGTGTGGTGGAACCGTTTCGGCCGTCCGGCGACGGCGCCGCTGTATGACGCCGGGCTCGATACCTGGTGGGAAATCAGCCCGACCGCGCTGACCGCCACGCAGATGCAGCAACAGCAAAAGGAGTACGCCCATGTTGGGTTATAGCCTGCGGCGTCTGCTGCTGATCGTGCCGACGTTGCTCGCCATTCTGCTGGTCAACTTCGTCATCGTGCAGGCCGCGCCGGGTGGCCCGGTGGAACAGGCGATTGCCCGGTTGCAGGGCATTGGTGTCGGCGCGGCGGTGGGCGGTGGTCATGTTGAAACCATCGGTGGCGAATCCCGCGCCACCCGGGGTCTCGACCCGAAACTGGTGGCCGACATCGAGCGTCAGTACGGCTTCGATAAACCGGCCGGTGAGCGCCTGTGGCTGATGCTCAAAAGCTACGCGCAACTGGATTTCGGCCTGAGCTTTTTCCGTGGCGCCAGCGTCACCGCGCTGATCTGGCAGAAGCTGCCGGTGACCTTGTCACTGGGCTTGTGGGCCACGTTGATCACTTACCTGGTGTCGATTCCGCTGGGCATCCGCAAGGCCGTGCACAACGGTTCGGCGTTCGATGTCTGGAGCAGCGTGGCGATCATCATCGGCTATGCGATGCCGGGCTTTCTGTTTGCGCTGTTGTTGATCATCGTGTTTGCCGGCGGCTCCGCGTTGGACTGGTTTCCGGTGCGCGGACTGGTCTCCGACAACTTCGCCGAGCTGTCGCCGTGGGGCAAGGTTGCCGATTACTTCTGGCATCTGGTGTTGCCGGTCACCGCGCTGGTCATCGGTGGATTCGCCACGCTGACCATCCTCACCAAAAACAGCTTTCTCAACGAGATCTCGCGGCTGTATGCGGTGACGGCGCGGGCCAAGGGCCTGAGTGAACGTCAGGTGCTGTACGGCCATGTGTTTCGCAACGCGATGCTGCTGGTGGTGGCCGGCCTGCCTCAGGCACTGGTGACGGTGTTTTTCGGCGGCTCGCTGCTGATCGAAGTGATCTTCTCGCTGGATGGCCTCGGCCGTCTCAGTTACGAGGCGGCGGTGTCGCGCGATTACCCGGTGGTGTTCGGTTCGCTGTTCATCTTCACCCTGTTCGGCCTGCTGATAAAACTCCTCGGCGACCTGTGCTACACGCTGGTCGACCCGCGCATCGACTTCACCGCGAGGACTGCCTGATGCTGACCTTATCTCCCATAGGACAGCGCCGTTGGGCGCGATTCAAGGCACATCGACGTGGCTGGTGGTCACTGTGGCTGTTTCTGCTGCTGTTTGGCCTGAGCCTGGGCGGCGAGCTGATCGCCAATGACAAACCGTTAATGGTCGAGTATCAGGGCCAATGGTATTTCCCGGCGTTCAAGCGCTACACCGAGCAGGATTTCGCCGGCGAACTGCCGTTCCAGCCGGACTATCGCAGCGCGCAGGTGCGGCAACTGATCGAGGGGCAGGGCGGGCGGATGTGGTTTGCGCCGATCCCGTTCGGTTTCGATACGGTGAATTACGACCTGACTGAACCGGCACCAAGTCCACCGAGCGGCGAGAACTGGCTGGGCACCGACGATCAGGCGCGGGATGTGCTGGCGCGGGTGATCTTCGGTACGCGGGTGTCGCTGCTGTTTGCCTTGGCGCTGACCGCCGTCAGTGCGCTGATCGGCATTGCGGCCGGTGCCTTGCAAGGCTATTACGGCGGCTGGGTCGATCTGCTCGGGCAGCGGTTGCTGGAAGTGTGGTCGGGGCTGCCGGTGTTGTATCTGCTGATCATACTGTCCGGGTTCGTCGAGCCGAATTTCTGGTGGTTACTTGGGATCATGGCGCTGTTTTCCTGGCTGAGTCTGGTCGATGTGGTTCGCGCGGAGTTCCTGCGCAGCCGCGGTCTGGAATACGTGAAAGCCGCGCGGGCGCTGGGTGTCAGCGACGCGCAGGTGATCTGCCGGCACATCCTGCCCAACGCCATGAGCGCGACCCTGACCTATCTGCCGTTCATTCTCACCGGGGCGATCGCGACCTTGTCGGCGCTGGATTTTCTCGGTTTCGGCATGCCCGCCGGCAGCGCTTCATTGGGCGAATTGATCGGTCAGGGCAAGAGCAATCTACAAGCGCCGTGGTTGGGGCTGACGGCATTTTTTGCCCTGGCGCTGATTCTTTCTCTGTTGGTGTTCATCGGTGAGGCTTGCCGAGATGCCTATGATCCAAGGACTTGAGATGAGCGAAAACCTGATCGAAATCCGCGACCTGCGTGTGGCATTCAATGGCCAGCCAGTGGTGCATGGCATCGACCTCGATATTCGTCCGGGCGAATGCCTGGCACTGGTCGGCGAGTCCGGCTCGGGCAAATCGGTGACCGCCCACAGCATCCTGCAATTGCTTGACCCGAACATCACGCGGATCGACGGCAGCATTCGTTATGCCGGGGAGGAGCTGCTCGGCGTGCACGAGCGCTATCTGCGCCAGTTAAGGGGCAACCGCATCGCGATGATTTTTCAGGAACCGATGAGTTCGCTGAAT
Organism: Pseudomonas sp. IT-93MI4; assembly: GCF_949767635.1. Classification (NCBI taxonomy): domain Bacteria; kingdom Pseudomonadati; phylum Pseudomonadota; class Gammaproteobacteria; order Pseudomonadales; family Pseudomonadaceae; genus Pseudomonas; species Pseudomonas sp. IT-93MI4. Next base: position 87,179 of record NZ_CATKPP010000011.1, on the reverse strand, counting down.
CCACTGCATACCATCGAGCGGCAACTCGGTGAGAGCCTGGCGTTGCACAAAGGCCTGGCCGGCGCGCAAGCCCGTGAACGGATTCTTGAACTGCTCGAACTGGTGGGGATTCAGAAACCGCGCGAACGGCTCAAGGCCTATCCGCATCAACTCTCCGGAGGTCAACGCCAGCGGGTGATGATCGCCATGGCGCTGGCCTGCGAGCCGCAATTGTTGATCGCCGACGAACCAACCACTGCGCTGGACGTGACGGTGCAGCGCAGGATTCTGTTGCTGCTTAAAGAGCTGCAACAGCGCCTGGGCATGGCGCTGCTGATTATCAGCCATGACCTGAATCTGGTGCGCACCATTGCGCAACGGGTGGCGGTGATGCGCGGTGGGCGGATCGTCGAACAGGCGTCGTGCGAGCAACTGTTCCGCGCGCCGCAGCATCCTTACAGCATCGAATTGCTCAACGCCGAGCCCGGGGGCGAAGCGCTGTGCCGGGATGTCGCGCAGGACTTGTTGCAGGTGCGCGATCTGAATGTGCGTTTTCGCCTGGGCGGCGGTTGGCTGCGGCCGAAGAATTGGCTGCAGGCGGTCAAGGGCATTGATCTGAACCTGCAGCGCGGCAAGACGCTGGGGATTGTCGGCGAGTCGGGCTCGGGCAAGTCGACCTTGGGTCAGGCGATTTTGCGCCTGATCGACGCCGAGGGCAGCATTCGCTTTGCCGGTGAGGCGCTGGAGCAATTGAGCGGCAAGCAGCTGCGGCCGCTACGCAAACGCCTGCAAGTGGTGTTTCAGGATCCGTTCGGCAGTCTCAGCCCGCGCTTGTGTGTGGAGCAGATCATTGCCGAGGGCTTGCAGGTACACAGCGATCTGAATGCTGCCGAGCGTGAGCAGGCGGTGATTGATGTGCTGCGCGAAGTCGGTCTCGATCCGGCGACCCGACATCGCTATCCGCACGAGTTCTCCGGTGGCCAGCGGCAACGGATTGCCATCGCTCGGGCGCTGGTGCTCAAGCCTGATCTGATTCTGCTCGATGAGCCGACCTCGGCACTGGATCGCACGGTGCAGAAGCAGATCGTTGCTTTATTGCGGCGGCTGCAGGAAGAGCATGGGCTGACTTATCTGTTCATCAGCCATGACCTGGCGGTGGTGCGGGCGTTGGCCCATGACCTGATTGTGATGAAGGAGGGTGAGGTGGTGGAGCGTGGCGAGACCAGTGCGCTATTCAGCGATGCGCAGCATCCCTATACACAGGAACTGCTGGTGGCATCGTTTGCTGGGTGATGACAGTTCCAACGTAGAAGAAGGTGCATGCTGCAGTTTATGGAGCACCACGTGACCCATCTGGGAGGGGGCTTGCTCCCGAAAACGGTGTGCCAGGCGGCAAACGTTGTGGCTGATCCGACGTCTTCGGGAGCAAGCCCCCTCCCACCTATGACCTGTTTATGACGAAACCTGGGAGTCAGACGCAAAAATCCCGCCACAGGGGCGGGATTTTCTTCAAACCGAACCAAGTCTTACGACGGGAACAGCTCGGACAGCTTCATCGACAGCATCATGTCGCCTTCAACGCGCAGTTTGCCGCCCATGAACGCTTGCATGCCGTCGGTTTCACCGCTGACGATGTCTTTCAGGGTTGCACTGTCCAGTACCAGGGTGCAGTTGGCGTCCGGGTTTTCACCTTCCTGGATGTCGCAAGTACCGTCTTTGACGATCAGCGCGTAGTGCTTGTCTTCGTCGGTGATGTTGAAACCGAAAACCAGATCCAGACCGGCAGCAGCGGCTGGGTTGAACTTGGCTTGCATCGCTTTTACGGCATCAGCTACGGAGGTCATGGTTCGATCCTTTCTTGGGTTAGCGCTGGTTGATTACAGCAAGGGTCACAATTATCCGGACTCAGCGGAAAGTGATGAGTTCCGGAGCCTTCAGCAGTTGCAGGTGTGCGTGACTGTTGAAGGAGGCCAAAGCCACCTCGCGACCGCGGAACTTCAGCTGGTTGAGCGAGGTGTTGACGATTTGCCAATTCAGTTCAAACGCCTGCCGGGCAGGCATCTGGGTAATCAGGTGGAGCAGGGCGGTGATGGTGCCGCCGGAGGTGAACACGGCGATTTTCTGGTTGCCGTCGGCCTGTTCGAGGACCCGGTGCAGTCCGGCCTGTACCCGCTCGACGAAACCCAGCCAGCTTTCCAGCCCCGGGGTGTCGTAGGTGCCTGCCAGCCAGCGCTCGATGACCAGGGCGAAGATGCGCTGGAATTCGGCGCGGTTCTGCGCCGCGTTGCGCAGGATGTCGATGGCTTCCGGCTCGTCCTCGAGCATGGCCGGGATCAGGGCGCGGATGATCGCGTCGGCATCGAACTCGTTGAACGCGGAGTCGGTCTCCAGCGTCGGTACCGACAGGCCCTTGGCGGTGAACTGCTCCAGCGCGCTGGTGGCCGTGTGTTGCTGGCGACGCAGGTCGCCCGCCAGGCAGCGATCGAAACGGATTCCCAACTCGGCGAGGTGCTGGCCAAGGACTTCTGCCTGGCGCACACCGATCGGCGACAGGACGTCATAGTCGTCTGCACCAAAGGAGGCCTGGCCATGTCGAATCAAATAGATGCTGCCCACGTCCGCGTCATCCCGGTACGTTGAAGGTTGTGGCGAGGTTATGAGGATGACGAAGTGCTGTCAATGAAAAAACATACGCTTGTTTGAAATGCCCGTTACAGGCCTGTTGCCAGAGGTTTCACGGCTGGCCGACGAGGCGGCGCATGGGTATGCTGGAACCATCCCGCGCGTGTTTTGCATCCGCGCATTGTTTTAAGGAGTCTCTGTGGAGTTTTTCACCGAATACGCCAGCTTCCTGGCCAAGACCGTAACGCTGGTGGTCGCCATCCTGGTGGTGCTCGCCAGTTTTGCTGCATTGCGCAGCAAGGGCCGGCGCAAGTCGGCGGGGCAGTTGCAGGTCAGCAAGCTCAACGATTTCTATAAAGGCTTGCGTGAACGTCTGGAGCAGACCCTGCTCGACAAGGATCAGCTCAAGGCTTTGCGCAAGGGCCAGGCCAAATCGGAAAAATCCGAGAAGAAGCAGAAGAACAAACCCGAGAGCAAATCCCGGGTGTTCGTGCTCGATTTCGACGGTGACATCAAGGCCTCGGCCACCGAGAGCCTGCGTCACGAAATCACCGCACTGCTGACCCTCGCCACGCCAAAGGACGAAGTGGTACTGCGTCTGGAAAGCGGCGGCGGCATGGTGCACAGCTACGGCCTGGCGTCTTCGCAACTGGCACGTATTCGCGAAGCCGGCGTGCCGTTGACCGTGTGCATCGACAAGGTCGCGGCCAGCGGCGGTTACATGATGGCGTGCATTGGCGAGAAGATCATCAGCGCGCCGTTCGCGATTCTCGGCTCGATCGGCGTGGTGGCGCAGTTGCCCAACGTCAACCGTCTGCTGAAAAAGCACGACATCGATTTTGAAGTGCTGACCGCCGGTGAGTACAAGCGCACCTTGACCGTGTTCGGCGAAAACACCGAAAAGGGCCGGGAGAAGTTCCAGGAAGACCTGGACATCACCCATCAGTTGTTCAAGAACTTCGTTTCCCGTTATCGCCCGCAACTGGCCATCGACGAAGTGGCCACCGGTGAGGTCTGGCTTGGTGTTGCAGCGCTGGACAAACAACTGGTCGACGAGCTCAAGACCAGCGATGAATACCTGGCAGACCGGGCGAAGAAAGCCGAGGTTTATCACCTGCATTACGCCGAGCGCAAAAGCCTGCAGGAGCGCATCGGCATGGCTGCCAGCGGTTCAGTGGATCGCGTGCTGCTGAGCTGGTGGAGCCGCTTGACCCAGCAACGCTTCTGGTAAGAAAAGGCTAACGAAAAACCCCTTTCACTGTAACGGTGAAAGGGTTTTTTTTAGGGTGGCGGTATATATGTATAGTTTGAGTTTGAATAGTTGATTCGAACTTGAAGTTTTTCATCGGCAATTCGCGCTTTTATAAAAAAGCCTGCTCGATAAGCTGTTGCTACTTTCAGTTTTCGAGATATTCAGTATGTCTTCCTTACCTGTACAGGCTGTCGCGCCTGTATTAACACCCGAACAAAAAGGCATGTTCTTTGAGTTAATCAAGAACAATGCTCCCGGCTGGCTGCTGTCGGCATCGGATGAACTGCGTCAAACACTTTATCAAAGCGTGATGGCCAGCCATCGCGCCCAGAGTGAAATGGACCCGTTTCTGAAGGACCTCAAGTCTCCAGAAGAATTTTGCGCACCGTTACTGGCCAGCGCCATGTCGCAAAAGCTCGGCCACTCGCTGGATATCGTCGGGGTGATTTTTCAGCACGTGCGCTCCACCTCCAGTCTTTTGGGCTTGCGCAGGAAACTGGTGTTGCCAGTTGATCGGGATCTGCTCACGGCCGCCTGCGAAAACTTCGAACTCAGCGAGACTCAGGCCACAAATTACACCGATACCTCCTTGATCTATATTCCCGAAAAAGTAACCGGTCGAGAAGCGCATATATTATCGATCCAGCCCCATGAATTTGCGCTGTTGTGTCGAACCCTGGACTTGGGCCAGCAATATCAGACTCATCTTCGTGCAGTCTTCAATGTGGATGCTGAGATCCATCCGTTGCGCAGCAAGTTTACTGAGAACCTGCGGTGTCGGTTCGAAGTGGATCGGCACGTCGCATTGCTGAAGAAACATATCAGTGTCGAAGTGCATGAGATGTTGCAGGCAGTCAAGGATAACCAGGACACGCTCAAACTGGGCAACAACACCCTGGGTTATCAGGGCTTGCAGATGCTGGGTGTCACACTTAACGGTGTGCTGTTTATCGGCCCGGTGAGTGAGCACGCCGATGACGACTATCGATGCGTTGTTTACCTGCCAGGTGATCCGTTGCACCCGCTCAAGGAGTATTCATCCTTCAGCGATTTCGAGAAACAGTTGAGCCAGCGGTTGAAAGGCGCAGCGTTTCGCCAATTCTTCATGCGCTTCATCAAGATCAGTGAGCGCGCAGCGTGGGTGACCGAACTCGATGGGCGTCTGTATCCGCACAGTCATTCAATCCTGCCTCGCGCCGCGTTCTACGTGACGTTGTCCGGCATCGATTTTGCGGGCGACCCGTTCACCCTGATGTATCGCCAGCACGCCGAACAGACCATGGCCGACGCTCGGCTCGTAGTGGTCCCAACCGACGATGAAGACGAGAAAACCCGGCTGGCCCGACTGGACACCTATAAGGCAATCGGGGTCGACCTGCTGTTGGTCGCTGTATCGTTCATACCTGTAGTCGGAGAGGCTCTGTTGGCGGTGACCGCGGTGCAGTTGCTCTCGCAGGTCTATGAAGGGATTGCCAGTTGGTCCAGAGGCGAGCAGGAGCAGGCGACGGATTACTTTTTCGATGTCGTCGAAAACCTGATCCTGATGGCGGCTTTCGCTGCGAGTACCAGGGCGGTAGGCACAGCGTTCAAAGTCGTCAGGTCATCGGCTTTTATCGAGCGCTTGCGCATGGTCAAACTGGCTTCAGGGCAGCCTCGCCTTTGGAAGCCTGACCTGCACGTGTATCAACAGCGTCGGGCCTTGCCTGCCGGAGTGCGTCGCGATGGCCGCGGCTTGCGTTGGGTTGATGGCCAGGCGTACCTGACGCTCGATGATCTGCACTATGCAGTGCGCCCCGAACCTCAGACCGGGCTGTGGGAAGTGCAGGCGCCGCCGGAATCGGCGAGCCGCTATGCACCGCTGCTCGAAACCAACGATCGGGGTGCCTGGCGTCATGACAGCGAGCTGGTTCAGGACTGGGATCGATTGAAACTGCTGCGCCGCTTCGGCCATCCCCGCGAGGAGCTGTCGGATGCCAGAGCGCTGCAGGCTCTGGCTGTCAGCGGTATCGAAGACAGCGTGTTGCGTCAGATCCATGTAGATCGCGGTCATCCGCCGGCCTTGCTGCTCGACACGGTGTGGAGATTTCGCGCCGATGCAGCGGTGACGGAGTTTATCGAGCAACTGCAGATCCCGTTGTCGGCCCCCATGGCGGATGCTGACCTGCAATTGCACCTGCTGACGACATCGGCCAGTTGGCCGGCAGACTGCGCCATTAGTGTCGTCGATGCAGCGGGCACGCCAATCAATCGTTATGGCGCAACCCACGCCACCACGATCCTGAAGATAACTCAGCAGGATGTACATCGAGGGAAACTGTACCGTTCTCTGCTGGCTGCACTCGGCAGCCAGCGGCGCAAGAACTTGCTCGGCTTGACGAGCCAGGATTCGGCGGTTCAGACGCGCAAACTGGTGCAAATCGTCGGCGAACAGGCACAAGGGCGACGGGAGCCGTTGTTCCAGCGAATTTATCGACGCCACGAAGCGCCGAGCAATGGTCGGGTGGCGTTGCTGATGAAGACCTTTGCCGATCTGCCTGCCAGTGTTGCCGAGGAGTTGGCGGGCAGTGCCCTGGATGGCGAAGCGCAGGAGCTGGACGCTGCCCGCGTACCATTGCGGCTGGCGCAGGAGGTGCGCCGCTATCAACAGGCGATTGCTGTGTGTCGAGCCTATGAAGGCCTGTACCTGGAGAGTGGCGGTGGTCACAGTACCAATCGCCTGGTGCTCGATACCCTTGAACATTTGCCGGGCTGGTCAGGGGCTTCAGCGATCGAGATACAGGAGTGGTCGGGCAGTCACGGCAGTGTTGCAACGACGGCGTCAAGCTCATCCAGTGAGCGGGTGATCATCAATGTGTTGGCGAACCGCATCAGCGTTCTGCAGGGTACTGATGCTGCGCTGAAAACATTTTCCGGGCGCACCCGCGAGCATTATTTCCAGGCCCTCTGGCATGGGTTGTCGGCGCAACGCAAGGTCGCGTTGGGCCTGTCGATCGAGGCCGGGGCGAACGGGCTACGGGAGAAAATCACCGAGCTTGCCATGCAGCGGCGAACAACGTTTGCCAGGACCATGGGCGAACGTCCCGGCGACTATTCGCCGATGGCCCTGGCTGACCGGCCCCCGGCGGGGCCATGGGCGAACTCAGGTGTGAGCGTTTCAGTGATGGTGCGCCGTATTCAGGAACTCTACCCGGCCCATTCCCCTGCACAGATCCATGCGCTACTCAACGTCTTGGGCCGCAATGAGATCCTGGTGCTGATGAAACTGGAATTGCTGCGCCTGGAGTTTCTCGGTATTCGCGAAGTCCTGAGTCGTTGGGTGACGCGGCAAACGCAGTACAACGGGATCGATGGCTCATTGCTTGATGTTCCACAGTCGGCGAAGTCCCGGGCCATGCGCGCGATCATCCGCTGCTGGCGCAGAGAACCGGGGGCCTCGGGCGACGCGCCACCCGACACCTTGATTTTCGCCCCGGAGCCGTTGGGAGAGTTGCCAGTGCTGGTCGGGGATTTCAGCCACGTCACGCATCTGATCATGGACGGCACTACGCCGCTGGGGCTGACGGCATTTTTGCGTCATTTCAGAAATTTGCGCAGCCTTTCCCTGAGGGGGAACCAATTGACCCAGTTACCGGTGACATTGGAACGCATGCCCTGGCTGACGCATCTGGATCTGAGCGAGAACCGTATTCGTCTATCTTCTGCATCGGTGCCGTCACTGGCGCAATTGAAAAAGCTGCGGGTGCTGAGCCTGGACTTCAATGTTGATCTTGCGCATGCCCCGGATGTCAGCTCACTGCCGGATCTGGAAAGACTGCGCTTGCGCGGTTGCGCAATCGATCATTGGCCCGAGGGAACCACCGGTTTGCAACGACCGCAACTGATCGATCTGCGCGATAACCAGATAAGCACGGTGCCGGAGGCGGTACTCAGGGCTCCGTTGGTGGTCACCCGCGCCGTTCGCCTGATGGGTAACCCCTTGTCGCCTGACGCCTTGCGACAGATTGCGACGTATCAGCAGGCGAACAGCGTCAGTTTCGGTGTAATGGCCCGGGTCTATCAACACCAGCCGCTACCCAGCGTGTCGTATGAAGGTCAGAGTGCGCGCTGGCTGACCGGCAGGCCTGCCGTCGAAGCGATACCGCGTAGCGTTACCTGGGAGGCGGTAAGGGCAGCGCCCGGCTCGCGGGATTTCTTCAATGTACTTTCACAATTGATCCACACGGCCGATTACACCCGGTTGTACCCGTATTTCAGCCAGCGTGTGTGGAATGTGGTCGAGGCGGCCGCTGAAGACACGCGGTTGCGCAGCGAATTGTTCCGCACGGCGCGCGTCGCCACCAGTGTCGATGGTTATTCCGCGGTGTTCAGTGAGATGGAAGTCCAGGTTTTGTGTTACCGAGCCACGGTCGCGGCCGGGATCGATGGCGCGCCGCTGGAGCGGCAACTGACGCATTTGCTCAGAGGCTTGTTTCGCCTGCAAACGCTGGAAGAGCAGACCTTGGCAGAGATCAACACCCGCGCCCAACCGAGTGTCTACGAGCATGCGCTCGAATTCAGTCTGGCCTATCGGGTGGGGCTGGCGGAGCGCCTGAATTTGCCTGGGCAGCCAAGGGCGATGAGCAGCCCGTTGAATGTCGAGGTATCGCAGGTAGAACTGGATCAGGCTTATCAGGCCGTCATGCGTATCGAAGGCTCTTCGGCGTTTCCCGACTGGTGTATCGGCCAGCGATTCTGGGTCGAGTTTCTCGAATCGGCCTACCCCGACGCTTTCGCCCTTGTCTATGTTCGAACCTCGCAGGCATTGGCGCGCCTGGAGGAGCAGGCGGAGCTGACGCGCGATCAGGCAGCGGTGCAGATGAACGCGATTCACGACAATTTCAGAAATGAACGTCAGGCGCTGATTCGCCAACTCACCGATCAGGCACTCGCGCGCCATCCGGCCAATGAGCTGGCCAGTTCGGATACAGAAGAGGAGAGAAGTACGCCTTGAGCAGGTGCTCAAGGCGTATTCGAGTCAGCGGCGACGGAACAGCGGCAGCGGTTCGTCAGTGGCGGCCTGGTAGGTCACCGAGAAGTCTTTCAGGCTTTCCAGTGCCTCGTACGGGTCCTTGTCGGCGCGCAGGGCGAACGCATCGAAACCGCAACGGTGCATGTAGAACAGCTGGTCGCGCAGCACATCGCCAATCGCCCGCAGTTCACCTTTGAAACCGTACCGGTCGCGCAGCAGGCGGGCGTTGGAGTAGTTGCGGCCATCGGTGAAGGCCGGGAAGTTCAGCGCGATGACCTGGAACTGCGCGACGTCGTCACCGATTTCCTCGGCTTCTTCGTCGGCGTCCAGCCACACACCCAGCCCGCCGTCGCGGGCCTTGAGCGCGTGAGCATGATCGCGCCACAGGGCCAGCGGCACGATCAGGTCGTCGCAGTTGGAGATGCCGTCGAGGGTCGCGTCCTTGGGCAGCAAGTGCCAGGTTTCGTCGACCACCTCGTTGTTCTTAATGATTCGCTGCATAGACGCGTTCCTTGAAGAGGTCGATGCCAATACGCTGGTAGGTGTCGATGAAGCGCTCGTCTTCGGTACGTTGTTCAACGTACACGTCGATCAGCTTCGAGATCACGTCCGGCATGTCGTCCTGGGCGAAGGACGGGCCGAGGATCTTGCCCAGGCTGGCGTCACGGCTGGCGCTGCCACCGAGGGACACCTGGTAGAACTCTTCACCTTTCTTGTCCACCCCGAGGATGCCGATGTGGCCGACGTGGTGGTGACCACAGGCGTTCATGCAACCGGAGATGTTCAGGTCCAGCTCACCGATGTCGAACAGATAGTCCAGGTCGTCGAAACGGCGCTGGATCGATTCGGCGATCGGGATCGACTTGGCGTTGGCCAGGGAGCAGAAATCACCGCCCGGGCAGCAGATGATGTCGGTCAGCAGGCCAATGTTCGGCGTGGCGAAACCACCTTCACGCAGCTCGCCCCAGAGGGTGAACAACTGGCTCTGCTCGACGTCGGCGAGAATGATGTTCTGCTCGTGGGACGTGCGCAGTTGACCGAAGCTGTAGCGCTCGGCCAGATCGGCGACGGCATCGAGCTGCTTGTCGGTGATGTCGCCCGGCGCAACGCCGGTCGGCTTCAGCGACAGGGTCACGGCCACATAGCCCGGCTTTTTGTGCGCCAGGGTGTTGCGCGAACGCCAGCGGGCGAAACCCGGATGCTCTTTGTCGAGTTCGGCCAGGGCGGCAGTCTGGTTCTCCAGCGCCTTGTAGTGCGGATCAACGAAGTGTTTGGCGACGCGATGCAGTTCGGCTTCGGTCAGTGTGGTCTGGCCGCCGCGCAGGTGCTCCATCTCGGCATCGACTTTCTGCGCGAACACTTCAGGGGTCAGCGCCTTGACGAGGATCTTGATCCGCGCCTTGTATTTGTTGTCGCGACGGCCATAACGGTTGTACACCCGCAGGATGGCGTCGAGGTAGCTCAACAGGTCCTGCCATGGCAGGAATTCGTTGATGAAGGCGCCGACCACCGGGGTACGGCCCAGGCCACCGCCGACCAGCACACGGAAGCCCAGCTCGCCGGCGGCGTTGTGGACCGGCTCCAGGCCGATGTCGTGGACTTCGATGGCCGCACGGTCAGCGGTCGAACCGTTGACGGCGATCTTGAACTTGCGCGGCAGGTAGGCGAACTCCGGGTGGAATGTAGTCCACTGACGGACGATTTCGCACCATGGGCGTGGGTCGATCAGTTCATCGGCGGCGACACCGGCGAACTGGTCGGTGGTGACGTTGCGCAGGCAGTTGCCGCTGGTCTGGATCGCGTGCATCTGCACGGTGGCCAGTTCCGCGAGGATGTCCGGGATGTCTTCCACCGCCGGCCAGTTGAACTGCACGTTCTGCCGGGTACTGATGTGGGCGTAGCCCTTGTCGTAGTCACGGGCAATCTTGGCCATCATGCGCACCTGACGGGAAGTCAGTTGGCCGTAAGGCACCGCCACGCGCAACATCGGCGCAAAACGCTGGATGTAGAGGCCATTTTGCAGGCGCAGGGGGCGGAATTCTTCTTCGCTCAGCTCGCCTGCCAGATAGCGTCGGGTCTGATCACGGAACTGCTTGACGCGGTCCTCGATGATCCGCTGATCGTACTCGTCGTATACGTACATATAAGTCCTGTTCTCAGGCTTTGGGCTACTCGGAAAACGCTGCGTTTTCGCTTGCTGGAGTCCGATGGTGCCTCGGCAATTACGCGCGCACGGCCGCGCACTCCCTAACGGAGCCGGGGCAATATACCCGTTTGCAGTTATGCGCAAAAGTGATGTTTGAGTATATGTAAAGAACCAAATCGCCTAACGAGAATAGTTGTTGATTAACCCACATTTGTCGCGGGGACAATCATCGTCTTAACTGTGATCGAGTCTTTCTGCAATCACCGATAAAACCGACAAGAGGCGATGCAATGAGCAATCCGACCAAGGCAAGAAAAAGCGATAGCAGTGTCGATGCATGGGCCATTCTGTTCCTGATTATTCTGGTAGTAGGGACGGCGGTATTCTGGGTCAGTCATCAGTAAACGACCGATTCGGGCCCGCTTCCGACGATTGTCGGACAAAAAACGGGATCAGGCGTCAATAGTCGCTGGTTCGAGGGCTATAATGCGCGGCCATTTTTCCTTGGGCCCGGATCATTCATGTTGAAGTTTTTCCACCTCAGCGTTCTGCTGTTCGGTGCGGTTTTCGGCTCTGCGGCCCGGGCCGAGTCGGTGCTGTTCCTCAATCCTGGGTCAACTCAGGAAGCCTTCTGGGTCAGCTATTCGCAATTCATGCAGGCGGCCGCCCGCGACCTGGGCGTCGATTTGCAGATTCTCTATTCCCAGCGCCAGCCGGAATTCACCCTGGCTCAGGCCAGAGTTGCCTTGCAGGGACCGAATCGTCCCGACTACCTGGTGTTCGTCAACGAGCAGTACGTGGCGCCGCAGATCCTGCGTATGGCGGAGGGCAGCGGGGTCAAGCTGTTCATGGTCAACGCGGTGCTCACCCCCGATCAGCAGGCGCTGATCGGCGAGCGTGCCGATCGCATCGGCAGCCTGGTGCCGAATGACGAGGAGGGCGGCTACCTGATGATGAAGGAGCTGATTCGCCTGCATCCGCCGGTGGCGCGGGGCGAACAGATTGAAGTACTGGCGTTTTCCGGCCTGAAGATCACCCCGTCAGCGCAATTGCGCGAGCAGGGCATGCAACGCGCCTTGGCCGAGTATCCGCAGGTACGACTGCGGCAACTGGTGTACAGCGGCTGGACCCGGCAACGAGCCTACGAGCAGGCGCGGCAACTGGTCAGCCGTTATCCGAAGGTGTCGCTGGTGTGGGCAGCCAATGATGAAATGGCCTTCGGCGCCATGCATGCGTTTGCCGAAGCCGGCAAAGTCCCCGGCAAAGATGCGCTGTTCAGCGCAGTCAACACCTCGCCCGAGGCGTTGCAGGCGGTGGTCGATGGACGCTTGAGCGCGCTGGTGGGCGGTCACTTCACTCTCGGCGGGTGGGCGCTGGTGGAGTTGCACGATTATGAGCAGGGCGTCGATCTGGATCGTTATGGCGGACGTGACCGGCAATTGTCGCTGCTGCAACTGATCGACAAGCATCAGGCACAGCAAATGCTGGCCATGGGCGCCGCGCCGGATTACGGCGTGAGTTTTCGCAAGTTGTCGGCCAAGGAGCGTCCCGCGTCCTATCGCTACCCGTTCAGCCTGCAGATCCTGATGCACTGAACCCTGTCAGACCCCGGCGAAATGCAGCACCAGCTTGACGATGACAAACAGCGTCAAAGCGAACACGGCGGTGAAGCCGATCCCCAGGATCACAAAATGGCTGGGCTTGCCATGGGTGAAGTCCCTTGCCCGGTTCTTCCCGCTTTGCACGCCGAATGCGGCAGCCATCACGCTGTGCAGCATCTGCCAGAAGCTCGGTGGCTTGTTGTCGACTGGATCGTCCATAAATCCCCCGTCCGAAAGGCTGTCCCGACAGCATAGTCAATCCAGCGGGTTGTGCCGTGGGTCGCACGCGGGTTCCTGACTTGTCCGGTAACACGTCCGCGCCAATACGATAACTATGTACCGCAGATCACCGTGGCGGACATGGTGTCCTGTCCTCCCATTTTTCAGGAGAGACAGGATGTCCACTCATCCCCCGACATTGCCCCGCGCACCGGTCAGCGCCAGCCTTCACGGCAAGCTGCTGGAGCAGCTGATCCCCGATTGGCTGATTGCCGCTTCACCCGAGCGGCGAGCCGCGATGAAAGTGGCCAGTACCCGGCCAGCGCACGGCTATCACCATTTCTCGAATGATCAGCAACAAGCCTTGAAAGACCGGGTCACGGCGGCCTTTGTCGCCCAGAGCCGACTCGACAAGACCATGGCCGGCCTTGAAAGCGTCGATGCATTTGCCCAGGCGCTGCTCGGCAAGGCACTCAAGAACCAGTTCAACGTGACGGTCGATCTCGACAAAACCTTGCTGTGTCTCAGACGGCCCCTCGAACTCGGGGTGCTGGAAGTTGAAGTTTCCACGTTCGAAGTGTTGAAGCTGCCCTTGCTGCAAGCGGCATTGCACAACTTCGAGGCTTCGGAATGTGAAGCAGGTGCCTATCACGCCAGATCCGGTTTCGTGGTCGAGACGGCAACCCCGGGCGAGTTTCAGGCCGTAGACATCGGCATCACGGTCAGGCAGTTTCTGACGCTGTGTCGTTCGCTGGACGTCGGTGCCCGTTATCAGGCAAGGATCAAAGCGTTTTTCGAGAAAACCGACACCTTGCGCCGGCACTTCATTGCCAGCCAGAAAACCGCGTTGCGTGCCGCCGCTGAATGGGCGCTGCTGAAACAGGACATCGAGCCCGCCGACTACCGGATGATTCTGTCGGTGGTGGACGGCCAGATCCATCCGCAGCTCGGCGGCAAGGCCGTGTGGTTTCGCGACCTGAGCCTGATGAAGCGGCGGATGACCGGTTGCGTGGTGTTCAGCATCAGCGAGCGCTACCGCTACACCAACGAGTTCATCGTCTACATTCCCCATGACCCGCAACACCCGCTCAAGCGCTACACCATGGCGCAGATGCGTGAGGTGTTCAAACGCAAGTTCACCGCGACTGATCCTACGACTCCCGCGCAAGGACCGACTGCTTACCAGCAGTTTTTCAGTCAGTTCGTGGCCTATGCCGACCGTCCTTACTATTTCAGTCAGTTCACCCAAAAGGCTGCGGACTCCCCGAGTGACCCGTTGCATTCGATCTGGGTCAAGGTTGCACAGCTGATACCGCCACTGTCGACCATCGCGCGAATCAAGGAGCTGCCACCCGAAGCCCCCGGCAAGCGCGAGCCGCAGACTGACCCGTTTCTCGACCCGTTGCCGACCACGCGCAAAGGCGTGGCCGGGATCTGGGCCGACAACACCGATCTGTGGCAGTACCTCTATGAGCAGCACCAGGCCAAATTTATCGCCGATGCGAAGGCCCACGCCGTCCCCACAGCAGACGTCGACGCCCGGGTACGGGCAGAAAAACTCAGTCATCTGCTCGAACTCGGCATGATGGCGTTGAACATGGTGTCGATGTTCGTCCCGGTACTGGGCGAAATCATGATGACCGTGATGGCCGGGCAACTGCTCTATGAATCATTCGAAGGCGCTATCGAATGGTCGGAAGGTGATCGCCAGGCTGCCAAGGCGCATCTGGTCGATGTCGCGCAGAACCTGGCGCTGATTGGCGTGATGGGCGCGGTCGGCAAGGGCGCAGGCCGACTCCAGGCGGCCTCCGCCGAGCCCGTGATCGAGCATCTGCAGCCGGTCGAGCGACCTGATGGCTCGGTCCGCCTGTGGAAGCCTGACCTTGATGCTTATGTCAGCGACAGTGTCCTGCCGGCGAGTGCCGTGCCTGATGCGCAGGGCGTGTATCGATTCGACGGCAAGACCTTCATTCGCCAGCAAGGCAAGTTCTACCAGACGCACTACGACGAGACCCTGAAAAGCTGGCGCATCCGCCACCCGCATGATCCTGCGGCGTATCAACCGATCCTTGAGCACAATCGACTGGGGGCCTGGCGCCACAACCTGGAGCGACCGCTGAGCTGGGATCGACTGACCCTGCTGCGGCGCATCGGGCATTCGACTGAGGCGTTTTCGGATGCGCAACTGCTCGAAATCGCCGATGTCAGTGGTGTCAGTGATGATGCCCTGCGTCAGATGCACCTCGAGCATCAGCCGGCGCCACTGGCCCTGGCCGACACTTTGCGCCTGTATGAAGCGGATCAGCAGGTCGGGCGGCTGATCGATCAGGTCGAACGAGGAACCCCCCTGGATGATTCGTATCTGCTGACGCTGCCAATGCTCACGCAAATGCCGCGCTGGCCGAGCGGAAAGATTTTGCAAGTCTTCGACGGAGCGCAGCTGTCCGGCCCCAGCCGGCTGTTCGGCGCAGAATCAGGCTTGATCGAGGGCCAGACGCATACACCGATCCAGGTGACCCGCGCCGAAGTGCTCGACGGCCAACTGCCGGAGCGTATTCTGGCCGCGCTGGATGAGCCGCAAACACGTTGGCTGCTGGGCGCCGAGCCGGCGCGCGTGGTCGAATCGCGGCCGCTGGAACTGCGCAAACAGATCGCCGATTACCTGCGCACCCGGCAACCGGCGATGTTCGACAGGCTCTATGACGAGCCCGCGTTGAACGACCGGCGAATCACCAGGCTGCAAGCCGCGACACCGGGGTTGGGCAGTTCGGCGGCAATCCGCGTGCTGCTGGAGGCGAACGCCGAGGAGCTGGCGCGCCTGCAAAGCGGCAAGCGGGTGCCGTTGCGGCTGCTGGAGATCTCCCGTGAATTTGCCCGGCGACGCCGCTTCAACCACGCGGTCGCCGGCCTGCACATGGAGAATTCGGGTGGCAGCGAAAGCCAATGGCTGGCCTTGCGCGCCCTGGAACGACTGTCGGGCTGGTCGGACGAGGTGCGTCTCCAGGCGCGCGAAGGTAGCCTCGACGGGCCGTTGATTGACAGTGTCGGCAGCGAAAGTGCCGGCCAAACCAAGTATCTGGTCAAGCGCGGGCCGGTCTATCAGGCGTACAACGAGCGCGGCGAAGAGCTGAACAGCATTCCGCGTCACGGCGACAATTTTTTTGCCTCAATCCTCCATGCCTTGCCCGACCAGTCGCGACAGGCCCTGGGTTTTACCCAGGTTGCGCGTAGCGCCGGACTGCGTCGGGCACTGATCCGGTATGTGGCCCGACACCGTGCCGAACTGGCTCGACTGGCGAGCAGACGCCATGGCCACAAGCAACGCTTCAAGGCGCCGGTGCGGGTACGCCAGCACGGGCTCGGTTATTACGCCAGCGGTCGCGGCGAAGGCGTCAATCCGTTGCTGGTGACGCGCGTGCAGGATGTGTATCCGGCGCTAACGGATCAGCAGGCGGGCGGGTTCATTCTCAAGCAGTTGGCCGCCGGGCGGACTGACGCACAGATCTACGCGCTGTTGCAAAGGCGCCTGCGTGAATGGCAGGAACTCGAATCGTCGCTGGCGCAATGGGAAGGTGTGCCGGCCCCTGAGTCGACGCTGGAGTCGATGATCGGCGGTCGATTCAGCGTGGTGCGCAGCCTCAAGCAGAGCTGGCGCAATTCGCCGCTGGCCGATAGTCACGTGAGTGCGGCACGCCTCGATCTGATCTGCGATGACCCGTTGCCGGTGCTGACGGCGGACTTCTCGCATGTGCGCGATCTGCGAGTCAGGGGGCGGTGCATCACCGATGCCAACGTCGATGAACTGTTGGGCAGTTTCCCCAGGCTCAAGGCGCTGCGCATCAATGCCACCGCTGAAACATTTACCAACGTGCCGGTGGCGTTGCAGAACATGCCGGAGTTCACTGACCTGACGCTTTACAGTGCAATGCCCTTTGCCGCTGACATGCCGGCACGCCTGGCTCAACTGACCCGTCTTGAAGCATTGAGCGTCAGCACCTCGAGCTATCAGCCGCTGGCCTTCGACGTCAGTGGCATGCGTAATCTGCACACGCTGGAAATCGTCGCCTATTCATTGTTCGACTGGCCTGCGGGGGCGCTGGAGTTACCGGCCCTGGAACGTCTGAACCTCAGGGACACCGGAATCAGCACCGTGCCGGCAACACTGTTGCAGGGGCATGGAAAACTCTGGTCGGGGCTGTCGCTGGACTGGTCAAGATTCTCCCGGGAAAACTTCACGGGCGTGTACGAATACGTCAAGACCCATCCAGAACACCTGATCGATCGAGAGACGATGGTCAGGGATTATTGCCGCGGCGAGTTGCGGCGCCTGGGTGAGGGCGTGAATCAGTCGCCCGAGGGGGTGTTCAATCGTTTCTTCGAGCAATGGCCGGATGAGCAGCAGCGTTTCACCGCGATCAATGCCTTGAGCGATCAATATGCTGCGCTGGATAGCCAGCTCAGTCAGTGGCAGCAGCGCGTGGTGGTGTCGGAAGAATCGCTGCGCGAACTTGTCGCGCGATCAAACCTGGCCCATGTCCTGAAAACCAGTTGGCGCAAGGGCATGTTCAAGCGCTATGGCGCGACCATCAGTGCTTCGACCCTGGACTTGTCGGGGCTGATGCTCAGCGAACTGCCGGCGTTACCCGCTGACGCATTTGCGCATGTACGCACGCTGCTGCTCAACGGCCAGCGCGTTGCAGCCGTGCAGATGCGCGGTTTCCTCAGTGCGTTCAGCGAAGTACGAACCCTTGATCTGAGTGACAATGCCTTGCACGAATGGCCGATCGAGTCGCAGAGCCTTTCGCGCCTGGTGCACCTGGATCTGGCCGACAACCAGTTGACCGACGCTTCAGGCCTGGAGCGCGGATTGAGTGAATTGCCTGCGCTCGAACAGTTGAATCTGCGGAACAATCCGCTGAGCGAGATGAACGTTGGCAGCCTGCAGCGCTTGAAGGCCCTCGACCTGCAGGCAACGCACCTGCAACAGTGGCCGACAGGGGCCGAAGGTCTGCCGCAACTGGCGTGGCTGGATCTGCGCGACACCCGTATCAGCACGCTGCCGCCTGCCGTGCTTGAAAGCACCGCACTGCTCAATACCAACCTGACCGGTACGCCGCTGACCGCCGCGGCGTCGGCTGAACTGCGTCTGGCCCAACGGCGGCTCGAAGACACCCTCGGCCTGCCTGCCGGCGCACTGGATGCGTTTGCCCGGCAGCCGGTGCCGGCGACCTTTCCGCCGGCAGAGAACGGTGTATCAGTGGCCCGCCAGTTGCTGCCGCTGACGCAGGCGCCGGTCAGTACCGGGCTGACACGGATGCGCCAGGACCTGCAGCGAGTGCAGCCGGCCCTTAGCGATGAACAAGCCACGCAAATGATCGAGGCGCTGCGCAATGAGGGTGCGACCGAAGTGCAGATCAGCGAGCGGATCACCGGTTGGAGTCAGACCTTTGAAACCCTCGTTCGCCAACTCAATGGCTGGCTGTATACCCGGGAAACCCGTGGCGTCGATTGGGTTATCTCCTCGCAATCACGCAGCCTGGCGGCGTGGCGCATCCTCATCTGCTGGCGCGCACGGTTATCGGTTGCCGGGGTCGATGCGGTTCTGGATCTCAACGGCCTGCAATTGGGCGATCTGCCGCCGCTGCCTGAGGACTTTGGGCATGTCGGCAGTTTGAACCTGACAGGCACACGAGTGACGGCCGAGGGCAGCAACGGCTTTCTCAAGGCTTTCACCCGCCTGCGCAGTCTGACCCTCAATGGCAATGAGCTCACAGCGCTGCCTGATGCCGTCCGGCAAATGCCGGAGCTTGAGCGACTCGAGCTTGCCAGCAACAACTTCAGTGACACCGAGCATCTGTATGCCGCGCTGTCCGGTCTGCAGCATCTGCAGGCACTGGACCTGGGCTACAACCCTCTCGATGCGTTCGACGTCAGTTACTTCGAGCATTTGCAAAGTCTGGATCTGCGTAATAACAACCTGGCCGAATGGCCGGCCGGGACGCTGGATGCGCAGCACCTGCGGACACTCAACCTCAGTCGCAACGACATCACCGCCATCCCCGAACAGGCGCTGGACGGTCAGCACGATGAGCTGATGGACGGCACCGACCTGACTGACAACTACAACCTGTCGGAGGAGTCGCTTGAAAGGCTCAGAACCTATCAGGCTGCGGGTAATCGCCTGCGAGTGCTCGGTTTCTCCAGTTCCGATCTGGAGGAAATGGCTGACGACGTTGCCGGCGGGCTCAGTGAAACCACCGACAGCATCGAGTCCGACGAAACCCTGCCGGGCGAACAGGCCCATGCGCAACAGAAGGCGCCGTGGCTGGTGAATCTGCCGGCGGAGCAGGCGTCCGTACGCGACAAACTCTGGGATCAACTGGCGGCGGAACCGGATAGCGCGGCATTCTTCCATTTGCTTGACCGATTGCAGGACACCCAGGAGTTTCGCGTAGCCAACGCCGATCTGACGCGACGGGTGTGGATGGTCATGGAGGCGGCGGCCGCCAACAGTGAGCTGCGCGAGGTGATTTTCGCCGGCTCGGCCACACACGGGACTTGCGTGGACGGGCGCATCCTTACGTTCAGTGGTCTGGAGAGCAAGGTCTTCACTTACAACGCCTTGATCGATTTACCGGCCGGCCGTCCGGGAATCCGCGGCGAGGCCTTGTTGTCGCTGTCGCGGCAGCTGTTTCGGCTGGACAAGGTCGATGAGCTGGCAAAAGCGGCGGCGGCGCGCAGTGGTTTCGACGAAGCCGAAGTCCGCCTCGGTTACCGGATCGGTCTGACCGGGGGCTGGGACGATGGACTGGAATTGCCCGGGCAGCCGAAAAACATGAAATTTGCCTCCGGTGTCACCCCGCAGCAGTTGGTCAATGCGCGGGCCGAGGTGGTCAGCGCGGAACGTTCCGAGAGATTTCTGGAGGACCTGATCCAGCGCGATTACTGGCTGGACTATCTCAAGGAGCAGCAGCCCGAAGCGTTCAGGCAAATGGATGAACTGCAGTTGATGGAGGAGGGCGAGGACGAAGGTCTGAGTGCTGACGATCCGCTGTATCTGAGCAGGTTGTTCGACCAGGCGGCCGCGCGAAATGCCAGGCTCATCGAATTGTCGCGAGAGGAGATCGAACGGATCGGTTTGTCTGCCGGCAACGCACAAATGCCCGGTACGTCCGGGCAACTGTCAGGCGGGTAAAACCCGCTGAACGGTCAGTCCCCGGGAGGTTCGGGGACTGAGCGCTGCGCTTATTCGTCGTAACCGAGGTTCGGCGCCAGCCAGCGCTCGGTCACGCTCAGTTCCTGACCTTTGCGCGAGGTGTAGCTCTGCACCTGATCCTTGTCGACCTTGCCGACGGCGAAGTATTGCGCTTGCGGGTGAGCGAAGTACCAGCCGCTGACCGCCGCCGCCGGGAACATCGCGTAATGCTCGGTGAGGAACACGCCGCTGCGGCCCGCACGCATTTCGCTGGCTTCAGGATCGAGCAGGGTGAACAGCGTGGCCTTCTCGGTGTGATCCGGGCAGGCCGGATAACCCGGTGCCGGACGGATACCGGAGTACTGTTCTTTGATCAGCGCGTCGTTGTCCAGCACCTCATCCTTGGCGTAACCCCAGTGCTCTTTGCGCACTTGCTGGTGCAGCCATTCGGCGCAGGCTTCGGCCAGACGGTCGGCCAGTGCCTTGACCATGATCGAGTTGTAGTCGTCGCCAGCATCCTGATAGGCCTTGGCGACTTCTTCGGCGCCGATGCCGGCGGTGGTGATGAAACCACCGACGTAGTCGGTCACTTCGCTGTCTTTCGGTGCAACGAAGTCGGCCAGCGAGAAGTTCGGCTTGCCGTCAGTCTTGATGGTCTGCTGGCGCAGGTGATGCAGGCGCGCCATCGGCTTGCCGTCATCGCCGTACAGTTCGATGTCGTCGTCATGCACCTGGTTGGCCGGCCAGAAACCGAACACCGCACGGGCGCTGATCAGCTGCTCGTCGATCAGCTTGGTGAGCATCTCGCGCGCGTCCTTGTACAGCGCGGTGGCCGCTTCACCGACCACTTCGTCTTCGAGGATGCGCGGGAATTTGCCGGCCAGGTCCCAGGAAATGAAGAACGGCGTCCAGTCGATGTACTCGGCCAGAACGTTGAGGTCGATGTTGTCCAGCACGCGGGTGCCGGTGAAGATCGGTTTGACCGGCGTGTAGTTGGCCCAGTCGAACTGTGGCTTCTTGGCAATCGCCGCCGCGTAGCTCAGGCGCTCGGTACGGGCGCTGCGGTTGGCGGTGCGCTCACGCACATCGACGTATTCCAGACGGGTCTTCTCGACGAAACCGGCCTTGAGTTCCTTGGACAGCAACTGCGTCGCCACACCGACCGCACGCGAGGCGTCGGTGACGTAGACCACCGCATCGTTGCTGTACTTCGGCTCGATCTTCACTGCGGTGTGCGCCTTGGACGTGGTCGCGCCCCCGATCATCAGCGGCAGATGGAAATCCTGACGCTGCATTTCGCGGGCAACATGGACCATCTCGTCCAGCGACGGAGTGATCAGCCCGGACAGGCCGATGATGTCGCACTTTTCTTCCTTGGCCACCTGGAGGATTTTCTCCGCCGGGACCATCACGCCGAGGTCGACGATGTCGTAGCCATTGCAACCCAGCACCACACCGACGATATTTTTGCCGATGTCGTGCACGTCGCCTTTTACCGTGGCCATCAGGATCTTGCCCTTGGCTTCCGGCTTGTCGCCTTTTTCCAGTTCGATGAACGGGATCAGATGCGCTACGGCCTGTTTCATCACGCGGGCGGATTTCACCACCTGCGGCAGGAACATTTTGCCGGCGCCGAACAGGTCGCCGACGATGTTCATGCCGGACATCAGCGGGCCTTCGATCACTTCGATCGGGCGGGCGAACGACTGGCGCGACTCTTCGGTGTCTTCGACGATGTGGGTGGTGATGCCCTTCACCAGCGCGTGCTCCAGACGCTTGTTGACGTCCCAGCTGCGCCACTCTTCGGTCTCGGCTTCCTTGACGCTGCCGTCGCCCTTGTACTTGTCAGCGATGGCGAGGAGGGCGTCGGTGCCTTCCGGCGTGCGGTTGAGGATCACGTCTTCGACGGCGTCGCGCAGCTCCTGCGGGATCTGGTCGTAGATTTCCAGCTGACCGGCGTTGACGATACCCATGGTCAGGCCGGCGCGGATCGCGTACAGCAGGAACACCGAGTGAATCGCTTCACGCACCGGGTTGTTGCCACGGAACGAGAACGACACGTTGGACACGCCGCCGGAACTCAGCGCATACGGCAGCTCGTCGCGGATGTAGGCACAGGCGTTGATGAAGTCCACAGCGTAGTTGTTGTGTTCTTCGATGCCGGTGGCCACGGCGAAGATGTTCGGGTCGAAGATGATGTCTTCCGGCGGGAAGCCGACTTCGTTGACCAGAATGTCGTAGGAGCGTTTGCAGATTTCTTTCTTGCGCGCTTCGGTGTCGGCCTGGCCGGCTTCGTCGAACGCCATCACCACCACCGCCGCGCCGTAGCGTTTGCACAGCTTGGCGTGATGGATGAATTGCTCGACGCCTTCTTTCATGCTGATCGAGTTGACGATGCCCTTGCCCTGAATGCACTTCAGACCGGCTTCGATGACTTCCCATTTCGAGGAGTCGATCATGATCGGTACGCGGGAAATGTCCGGTTCACCGGCGATCAGATTGAGGAAGGTCACCATGGCCTTCTTCGAATCGAGCATGCCTTCGTCCATGTTGATGTCGATCACCTGCGCGCCGGCCTCGACCTGCTGCAGGGCGACTTCCAGGGCTTCGGTGTAGTTGTCTTCACGGATCAGACGGGCGAACTTGGCGGAACCGGTGATGTTGGTGCGCTCGCCGACGTTAACGAACAACGAGCTGCGATCGATGGTGAACGGTTCCAGGCCCGACAGGCGGCAGGCCTTGGGGATGTCCGGAATCTGCCGCGGTGCGTAACCGGCCACGGCCTTGGCGATGGCTTCGATGTGGCCCGGGGTGGTGCCGCAGCAACCGCCGACGATGTTGAGGAAGCCGCTCTGGGCGAATTCTTCGATGACTTTGGCGGTTTGCGCCGGCAACTCGTCGTACTCGCCGAACTCGTTCGGCAAACCGGCGTTCGGGTGCGCGGAAACGTGAGTGCTGGCCTTGTTCGACAGCTCTTCCAGGTAGGGGCGCAGCTCACTGGCGCCGAGCGCGCAGTTGAGGCCGACCGAGATTGGCTTGGCGTGGGCCACCGAGTTCCAGAATGCTTCGGTGGTCTGGCCCGACAGGGTGCGGCCGGACGCATCGGTGATGGTCCCGGAAATCATGATCGGCAGTTCGATGTGCAGCTCTTCGAACACCCCTTGCACGGCGAAGATCGCGGCTTTGGCGTTGAGCGTGTCGAAAATGGTTTCGATCAGGATCAGATCGACGCCGCCCTCGATCAGGCCCTTGGTGGCCTCGGTGTAGTTCTCCACCAGTTCATCGAAGGTGACATTGCGGTAGCCGGGGTTGTTCACGTCTGGCGACAGCGAGCAGGTGCGGCTGGTAGGGCCGAGCACGCCGGCGACGA
The DNA here is from genome assembly GCF_949767635.1 of Pseudomonas sp. IT-93MI4. Lineage (NCBI taxonomy): Bacteria > Pseudomonadati > Pseudomonadota > Gammaproteobacteria > Pseudomonadales > Pseudomonadaceae > Pseudomonas > Pseudomonas sp. IT-93MI4. Next base: position 63,787 of record NZ_CATKPP010000011.1, on the reverse strand, counting down.
AGCGCGGCTTGTCCGGGTTCTCGGCGGTCTTGGCGTCGGCCACCTTGCGCGCCAGTCGCGCGCCTTCTACGTTTAATTCGTACGCCAGCTCTTCCATGCCGTAGTCGGCCATGGAAATGCGCGTGGCGTTGAAGGTGTTGGTTTCCAGAATGTCGGCGCCGGCATCCAGATAGGCCTTTTCGATGCCGCCGATCACGTCCGGACGGGTGATCACCAGCAGGTCGTTGTTGCCCTTGACGTCACTCGGCCAGTCAGCGAAGCGTTTGCCGCGATAATCCTGCTCTTCGAGCTTGTAGCTCTGGATCATCGTGCCCATGCCGCCGTCGAGAATCAGGATGCGCTCTTTGAGGGCTTGCTTGAGAGCTTGAAGGCGGACGCTGCGATCGGACATTGGGACTACTCGAAAAGACCATGACGAAGGGCCGGGATCATAACAAACCTGTGCGCTTTTGGAGCACGTGCTGCTTTTGCATGAATATCGTTCATGTTGGTACGAGCGTCATACTGTAGAATCGCGGGCGTTTTTTTCACGATCGGGATCATGGGCATGTCGTACCGCGTCATCAGCATTTTCTTGCTGTTCTTAAGCTGGGGCGCCATTGCGCAGGAACCCGCGATCTCACCTTCTATTTCATATACGCGTGACATCCAGCCAATCTTCACCGAGAAGTGTGTGGCCTGCCACGCCTGCTACGACTCGGCGTGCCAGCTCAATCTGGGCAGCGGCGAAGGCGCAGGGCGGGGCGCGAGCAAGATGCCGGTCTACGACGGCGAACGCACTCAGGCGGCGCCGACCACGCGGCTGTTCTACGACGCCTTCGGCAAACGTGCCTGGCAGCAGAAAGGCTTCTACTCGGTACTCGATGCCCAGGGCAGCCAGGCGGCGCTGATGGCGCGGATGCTCGAACTGGGACACAAAACCCCGCTGACCCCGAATGCCAAGCTGCCGGAAGACATCGTCCTCGGCCTGCAACGGGAAAACATGTGCGCGATGCCCGCCGAGTTTGACGGCTATGCCGGCGCGCACCCGAAAGAAGGCATGCCGCTGGCGGTGACCGGGCTGACCGATCAGCAATACCAGACCCTGCAGCGCTGGCTGGCGTCCGGTGCGCCGATCGACGAGCAGGGGCTGGCGCCGAGCGCCAAGGAAGCGCTGCAAATCGTCCAGTGGGAAAACCTGCTCAATGCGCCGGGGGCGCGGCAGAGTCTGGTCGGGCGCTGGCTGTTCGAACACTGGTTCCTCGCGCATATCTATTTCAAGGACGGCGAGCCGGGGCACTACTTCCAGTGGGTGCGTTCGCGCACGCCGACAGGGCAGCCGATCGACCTGATCGCCACCCGCCGCCCGAATGACGATCCGGGCACTCAGGTGTATTACCGCTTGTGGCCGGTGCAAGGGGTAATCGTGCACAAGACCCACATCACCTATCCGCTGAGTGCGGCGAAGATGGCGCGGGTGAAGAGTCTGTTCTACAGCGGCAACTGGCAGGTCAACGCGCTGCCGGGTTACGGCCCGCAGAGCCGAGCCAACCCGTTCGCCACCTTCGAGGCGATTCCGGCGCAGGCGCGTTATCAGTTCATGCTCGATAACGCTGAATACTTCGTCCGCACCTTCATTCGCGGGCCGGTGTGCCGTGGGCAGATTGCGACGGATGTGATCCGCGATAACTTCTGGGCGCTGTTCCAGGCGCCGGAACACGATCTGTACATCACCGATCCCAACTATCGTGGCCAGGCCACGCCGTTGCTGGCAATGCCCGGGCAGAACGACGACGTCGGCAGTGTGCTGAGCCTGTGGCACAACTACCGCAACAAGCGCAACGAATACGAAGCCCTGCGCCGCGACAGTTACGCCGAACTGCCGGCGCCGAGCTGGTCAACCCTGTGGGCCGGTAACGACAACGCGCTGCTGAGCATTTTCCGCCACTTCGACAGTGCGTCGGTGACCAAAGGCCTGATCGGCGAAGTGCCACAGACCCTGTGGCTGTTCGACTATCCACTGCTGGAGCGCACCTATTATCAGTTGGCGGTCAACTTCGATGTGTTCGGCAACGTCTCCCATCAGGCGCAGACTCGTCTGTATTTCGACCTGATCCGCAACGGTGCCGAGCAGAACTTCCTGCGCCTGATGCCGGCCGATTCCCGCGAGGACTACCTCGACGATTGGTATCAGAGCAGTGGCCAGTTCAAGATGTGGCTCGACTACGAAGCCATTGACGACGACAAGCCGACCGCGCTGAAACTCGATCCGAAGGACCCGAAATACGACTTCGCCATGCAGTTGCTGGCGCGTTACGGCGACCTCAATGCGCGGCCGGATCCGATCAATCGCTGTGACGGCGCCTATTGCTCGCGACCGAATATCGACCCGGCGCTACAGAACGCCGAGCAGGCACTCAGTCGCCTGACCTCGCGTCCGGCCGGCGGTTTGAAGGTGATCGACCAATTGCCGGAAGCAACCATGCTGCGCATCGAATCTCGCAGCGGCAAACGCGAGATGTACAGCCTGCTGCGCAACCGTGCGCACAGTAACGTGGCGTTCCTGTTGGGCGAGTCGCTGCGCTATCAGCCAGGGCTGGACACCTTGACCATCTACCCGGGCGTACTGAGCAGCTATCCGAATTTCATCTTCAACATTCCAGCCGAACAAGTGCCGGCCTTTGTCGATGCCATGGAGAATGCCAAGGATGCCGATCGTTTCGAGAAAATCGTCGAACGCTGGGGGATTCGCCGCAGTCATCCGCAATTCTGGTTCTATTTCCACGACCTGAGCCAATACATCCACGAAACCGATCCGGTGGAAGAGGGCGTGCTGGACATGAATCGCTACCAGAATCTTTGATCGTTTGAGACCAACCTGCTGTCCCAATTCCAAGCAACACCGCACATTCCCTGTAGGAGTGAGCCTGCTCGCGATGGCGTCAGTCCATTCAGAATGGTTGTCGCCTGACATGCCGTCATCGCGAGCAGGCTCACTCCTACAAGGGGTCGGTGGTGGTTTTGAGAGTTGTGGACAGGAGCCGATCATGTTGATTTCAGTGCAGGCCCTGCGGGCGCTTGCCGCGTGGACGGTGGTCTGTCACCACTTCATGCAGATTTTCTTCGACTTCAAGGCGCGCGGCCCGGTCGGGCAGTTCTTCATCGACAAAGGCGCAGTCGGCGTCGATGTTTTCTTCGTCATCAGTGGTCTGGTGATTTTCCTCTCCACCGAAAGCAAAGCGCTGCCTCCGGCGCGGTTTCTGCTGTATCGGTTGTTTCGCATTGTCCCGGCGTACTGGCTGTACACGCTGTTGATGGCGTTGCTGGTGCTGTTCGCCCGGCCAATGTTGCCGGATCAGACGGTGGACTGGGCGCATTTCCTCGCGTCGCTGTTATTCATTCCTGCGCAAAACCCCGGCGGCTACGGGATTTATCCGACGCTGAATGTCGGCTGGACGCTCAACTACGAAATGCTCTTCTATGTGTTGTTTGCATGCGCGCTGGTGTTCCGCTGGCAGGTGCGCTTGCTGGTGGTCGCCGCGTTGCTGTTTTCGGTGTGTCAGGCGTTCGGCTGGCTCAACGAGTTTTACCGTTCCGACATCGTCTACGAGTTTCTGCTGGGGATCGGCATTGGCGTGCTCTATCGCCGGGGCTGGATTGGCGCCGGCCTGTGGCTGCCGCTGTTGGCGATGGGCGCTGCGATGATGGCGATCTATCACCTGGCACCGGCGCCAAGGTTATTGAACTGGGGCGTGCCGAGCGCGGTGCTGGTGATGGCTTGCATGGCGCTGGAGCGCTACGTCGAGCGCAATCGGGTGATGAAATGGCTCGGTGACTGTTCCTATTCGGTGTATCTGATGCACGTGTTGGTGTTGTCGGTTGGTGGTTTTATCGCGCGACGCTACGGAATCAACCCGTATCTGATGTTCATCGTCTGCGCTCTGGCGATTGGTGTGGGGTCATGGTTGAGCTACGAATGGGTGGAAAAACGCAGCTATCAGTGGCTTAAAGCGCGGATCGAGGGCGAACCGATGCGCGCACCTGTCGAGAATCTTTCCCGACAAAAATACTAGGACTTTGTCCGGCGCAATGATTGGCGTAAACTGCGCCCAAGCCTGCGAGGAGTTTCCATGACCGCTATTACCATTACTGACGCCGCCCACGATTACCTGGCCGATCTGCTCTCCAAGCAGAACACTCCAGGCATCGGCATCCGCGTCTTCATCACCCAGCCTGGCACCCAGTACGCCGAAACCTGCATTGCCTACTGCAAGCCGGGCGAAGAAAAACCTGAAGATACCGCGCTGGGGCTGAAAAGCTTCACCGCCTATATCGATTCGTTCAGCGAAGCGTTCCTTGACGACGCCGTCGTCGATTACGCCACCGACCGCATGGGCGGCCAACTGACCATCAAGGCGCCAAACGCCAAAGTCCCGATGGTCAATGCCGACAGCCCGGTCAACGAGCGCATCAACTACTACCTGCAAACCGAAATCAACCCGGGGCTGGCCAGCCACGGCGGTCAGGTCAGCCTGATCGATGTGGTCGAGGACGGCATTGCCGTGCTGCAGTTCGGCGGCGGCTGCCAGGGCTGCGGCCAGGCCGACGTGACCCTGAAGGAAGGCATCGAACGCACCTTGCTCGAGCGTATTCCAGAGCTCAAAGGTGTGCGCGACGTGACCGACCACACGCAGAAAGAAAACGCCTACTACTGAGTAAGGTGTTCACTGCGAACACGAAAAACGGCGCCCCGTGAGCGCCGTTTTTTTATGCACTTGATTAATGAGTGCCTGTTTATTGTGTGGCGAGGGGATTTATCCCCGATGGGTTGCGAAGCAGCCCCAGAAAAGGAACTGCTGCGCAGTTCATCGGGGATAAATCCCCTCGCCACAGGTTGGCACCCAATCCCATATGATTCAGGGTCTGTAGAGGTGTGCATGCCCCGCGCGATACAGCGATGACTCGCTAAACACCTCACTGCCCAACACCCGTCCCACCAGAATCAACGCCGTACGCCGAAACCCTTTGGCCGCAACCTTCTCGGCAATATCCTCCAGCGTCCCCACCACCCAGTCCTGATCCGGCCACGTCGCCCGGTGAATCACCGCAATCGGGCAATCCGCGCCGTAATGCGGGAGCAGTTCAGCGATGATCTTTTGCAGATGATTGACCCCCAGATGAATCGCCATGGTCGCGCCATGCTGCGCCAGACTGCTCAGCTCCTCACCCGCCGGCATTGCGGTCTTGTCCGCGTAGCGGGTCAGAATCACGCTCTGCGACACGTCCGGCAGTGTCAGTTCCGTGCCAAGCAACGCCGCACACGCTGCGGTCGCGGTGACGCCGGGAATGATCTCGAACGGAATATTCAGCTCGCGCAGATAACGAATCTGCTCGCCAATCGCGCCATACAGGCTCGGATCGCCGGAATGCACCCGCGCTACGTTCTGGCCCTTGGCATGGGCGGATTTGATCAGTTCAATGATCTGCTCCAGATGCAATTCGGCGCTGTTGACCACGGTTTCAGCCTGATGCCCCTCCAGCACAGCGGCAGGTACCAGCGAGCCTGCGTAGATGATCACCGGGCAACTGCGGATCAGCCGCTGGCCTTTGACGGTGATCAATTCCGGGTCGCCGGGGCCGGCGCCGATGAAGTAGACGGTCATGAAGAAATCCTGTGAAAAACGGGGCAGGGCAACGCTTCAGATGAAGATTGCTCATGATCAAACAGGGGGATTATCGGGAATTTACGCAGCGCCGGCCAATGCCAAGGTCGCCTGAGCGTATTTTTGCCGGGAAATCAGCAGTTTTGCCGGTGCCTGAATCAACTGCTCGGCGAGGGCCAGGGCGGCACTTTCCGCCACGCCGTAGCAACCGGTGCGCTCGTAGGCGATCTGCGAATGGTGGCTCAGACGTTGCTGATAACTGGCCAGTTCGTCGCTGCTGAAATACAACAGCGGCAACGCCAGTTGGCTGGCCAGTTCCTGCAGGCCGGGTTCATCGCGTTTAAGATCGATGCTGGCCAAGGCCTTGACCGCTTCAAGTTCTATACGATGCGCCTGCAACGCTTGATCGAGTAACGCGCGCAGCGTGCTGACCGGGCAGCCGCGCTGGCAGCCCAGGCCGACCACAAAGGTCGGCGCTGCGCGGTCATCGGTCATGCGTGGTATTGACCATCGCTTTTGCGGCGGAACAACCAGGCGCTGATCAGGCCCAGGGCCAGCCAGAACGCCACGTTGGTCAACTGCGAAGCGATTTTGAACTGGGCTTCCAGCGCCTCCGGGGCGAGCATCGAATGCACTTCCGGTTGCGGTGCGCCGATCACGTGCGGCACGGCGAGGATCGCCACGCCGAGCAGCTTCATCAACCAGTGGCGGCTGAACACAATCAACGCCAGGCCAACAGCGGTGGAAGCGGCGGTGCCGATCCACCAGGTTTGCCGCGACGCCAGATCGGCTGCAGCGGTGCCCGGTAGTTCAGGCGGCAGGCCCAGGGTCGGTGCGAGCACGAAGGTCGCGTAACCGGCCAGGCCCCAGAGCAGGCCTTGCGAGGTTTTGGTCGGTGCACGCAGGGTGTACAGGCCGGCGAGCATCAGGGCGAACCCGACCGCCACCACCAGATTGCCGCCGGTGGTCGAGACCACGCGTTGCCAGCCGTCTTCCGGCTCCCAGGCTTCGGCGTCATGGGTGTGTGCGGCCGTGCCGGCGGCGTGTTCGTGAACGGCCACCGGTTCGGACTTCTCGAAGGTTTCGGCCTGCAGAATCAGCGGCGAGACCCAGAAGCTTTGCAGCAACGTCAGCAGCAGGGCGGCCAGCAGGCCGGTGAAGCCTGCGGTTTGCGCGATACGCTTGATCATGTCGGCAGGTCTCAGTGGCACGGGAACGCGGCGCTGTGGCGGGTATCGTGAGCGGCGTTGTGCACCGCTTCGATGTGCGAGAAACCGGCGAAATAAACGAGGCTGGCACCCAGAATCGACGCGAAGATCGCGGCGGTCAGGCGTTGGCTCAAGGTGGCGGTGCTGGAGATTTTGTCGGTGTTGCTGCCGGTGCTGCTGATGATCGACATGGCGCTTCCCTCTGGAGTGTCAGCGGGTGATATAGAGCGCATGAAAACCTCTGCGAGTCGGGCACGCAGAGGTTCGAACAGCGCCCGCCCACCGCGGGTTTGTTATGTTCAGTGACGCACAATGCGCACTGTGTGTTGCGGGCCGGTCTCCGGGCTCACGAGGGGTTGGCGTCTGGCCGACCTGCAAGCGTCACCTTCCCATGCCGCGTTGGCACAGTGGATCTGACGCTTCGCTCGCTTACCGTTGCGGGGGCAGCACCGGACTGACATGGCTTTGAGTAAAGCACATGATTCACCGGTTTCCCGTTTCACCCTGTGAAGGGCACCCGTAACAAGTTGTGTAGGAGACCATGAGGGGAGGATTTGAGTCAATTGGGATTGGGGGCATATCCGTTGCTGCGGTAACGGCCACTTAGGGTTCCGCCCTTACGGCGGGTCACTTTTGGCAAACGCCCCAAAAGTAACCAAAAGGTCTATGCCCTGACGTTCGGCCCTCGCTTAGGCTCGGGTTCCTTCGCTCCGGTATTCATCCGGGGGCAGCGCCTACGGTTTGCTTCGCTGCACCTCCTCTCGCTGTGTTTGGCTGCGCCAAACGGTCGCTGCGCTCCCACCCCCGGATAAATCCCTCCACTCAGCCTGCCGACGGGCCCTCAGATCAAAAGCTTTACTCGAGCTAACGCTCATCGTGTTGAGTGGGGCGGCTTCGCCGCATGGGGTGCACGCTTTCAGCCTGCTGGCGATGGCGGCCTGACAGCCGACCAATTTCTAACTGATCACACCCGATCCCACTGTGGGAGCTGGCTTGCCAGTGATGGCGGCCTGACAGCCGACCAATTTCCAACTGAACACACCCATTCCAACTGTGGGAGCGAGCTTGCTCGCGAAGGCGGCCTGACAGCCGACCAAATCCCAAACTGAATACACCCAATCCCCTGTAGGAACTGCCGAAGGCTGTGCTCTTTTGATCTGCTCTGGCTCTGGCTCTGGCTCTGGCTCTGGCTCTGGCTCTGGCTTTTGATGTGGCTTTTGATCTTCAGCCCCTTCGGCAGGCCGAGCGTAGGTGTTCATCCGGGGGTTAGGCGTGCAGCGCCATGCGGCGAAGCCGCATCCATCGAGAGGAGGTGCAGCGAAGCAAACCGGAGGCGATGCCCCCGGATGGACACCGTAGCGAGGGAACACTGAGCCTAAGCGAAGTGCCGTACGCCGGGGCAAAGCCTTTTGGGTTACCTTTTCGGCGTTTGGAAAAGGTGACTCGCTGTAAGAGCGAAACCGCCAGAGGCAACACCCGAAGAAACGGATATGCCCCCCAAACCCCAAACCCCAAACCCCAAACCCCAAACCTCAAACCCGGCGTTTGGAAAAAGTGACCGCCGTAAGGGCGAAGCCCTAAGAGGCTGTCACCTCAGCAACGGATATGCCCCCAATCCAACCATTGACCGGTCACCACCCGATGCGTAGCCTTGCGCTTTCGAGGTTCTTCGGCCCACGCCGAAGCTAAGAAGGGAACGCGGTCAAAGCCGCGGCTGCCCCCGCAACTGTGAACGGTGAAGTTCGTTGCCACGCCACTGCCAGCTCAATCCACTGAGCCCGCGGGAAGGCGCAGCGAACGCCGGGCCCAAGGCCCGAACACCGTCAGCCAGGAGACCTGCCTCGTCACAGATTTCTCACTACAACCGGGCGGGGTGATCCGGTGGCGAATTCTTCCGCGCGCATGCTCGCAGCGGATCTCGTCCCGTATGCCCGCCACCTTGCCAAAGGGCATCCGATGAAAACACTGGCCAAACTCCCCGTCACCATCGTCACCGGTTTCCTCGGCTCGGGCAAAACCACCTTGCTGCGACACATGCTCGACAACGCTCAGGGCCGTCGCATCGCGGTGATCGTCAACGAGTTCGGCGAACTGGGCATCGACGGTGAGATCCTCAAGCAATGCACCATCGGCTGCACCGAAGAAGAAGCCACCGGCCGCGTCTACGAACTGGCCAACGGTTGCCTGTGCTGCACGGTGCAGGAAGAGTTCTTCCCGGTGATGCGTGAACTGGTCGCCCGGCGCGGTGACCTCGATCACATCCTGATCGAAACGTCCGGTCTGGCCCTGCCAAAACCGCTGGTGCAAGCTTTTCAGTGGCCGGAAATCCGCAGTGCCTGCACGGTGGATGCGGTGATCACCGTGGTCGACAGCCCGGCCGTGGCCGCCGGCACTTTCGCCGCGTTCCCCGATCAGGTCGATGCCCAGCGCAAACTCGATCCGAACCTGGATCACGAATCGCCACTTCATGAGCTGTTCGCCGACCAACTGGCCAGCGCCGATCTGGTGATCCTCAACAAGGCCGACCAGACCAGCGCCGAAGATCTGGCTCGCGTTCGCGCCGAAGTCGCCGAAGAACTGCCGCCAGCGGTGAAAATCATCGAAGCCAGCAACGGTCGCCTGCCACTGGACGTGCTGATCGGTCTCGGTGCCGGATCCGAAGAACATATCGACAGCCGCCACAGCCATCACGATCACCACCACGACGGTGATGACGACCACGATGACCACGATCACGACGCCTTCGATTCGATCTCGATCGAACTGCCGCAAGCCGACGAGAGCCTGCTGCTCGACGCGCTGACGCAATTGGTGGTCAAGCACGGCATCCTGCGTGTCAAAGGTTTCGCGGCGATTCCGAACAAGCCGATGCGCCTGTTGATTCAGGGCGTGGGCACGCGTTTCGACAAGCACTTCGACCGCCAGTGGGGCGCTGACGAAGCGCGCGTCACCCGTTTGGTGCTGATCGGTCAGGCACTCGACGCCGCGCAACTCGAAGCGCAACTGCGCGCCGCGCTCAGCGTTTAAGCCATGCACCTGCTCAGGACCCAGCCCGGCGGTTTCGTGTCGGATGACAACATTGCCGACCTTGGACAAACCCCCGCCGAGCTGGTGATCCTGTGCAGCGGCGATTCCAGCCTGGCGCTGCTCGCCGAAGCCGCGCAGCAATTGCCCGAGGATTACCCGAGCCTGCGTCTGGCCAATCCGATGCAGGTGCAGAATCACGCCTCGGTCGATCTGTATGTCGATGAGGTGCTGCGTCACGCCAAGGTCATTCTGATTTCGCTGCACGGCGGCATCGCTTATTGGCGTTATGGCGTCGAGCGTCTGGTGGAGTTGTCCGAGCGCGGGGTGCAGGTGATTCTGGTGCCGGGGGATGATCGTCCCGACCCGGAACTCAGCGACCTGAGCACGGTGCTCGCCGAAGATCGCGACCGTCTCTGGCAGTTCTTGCGTCAGGGTGGCATGGGCAATGCGCTGGACTTCTTCCATTGCCTGGCCAACCGCTGGCTGGCGCGTGACTACGCTTGGGGCGAGCCGCAGGCGTTGCCGCGTACAGCGATTTATCACCCACAGAAAAACACCGCCGCACTGAGCGACTGGCAAGCCGAATGGCTGCCCAGTCAACCGGTCGCGGCGGTGTTGTTTTATCGCTCGCATTTGCAAGCGGCGAACACCGCATTCATCGATGTGTTCTGCCAGCGCTTGCAGGCGGCGGGGCTCAATCCGTTGCCGATCGCGGTTGCCAGCCTGAAAGAACCCGGCTGTCTGAGCGTGGTCGAGGACTGGCTGGACGAGGTCGAGGCGGCGGTGATTCTCAACACCACCGGTTTCGCGCAATCCAGCCCGGAAGCCCCGCATCTGCGCCCGTTCCGGCGCAATATTCCGGTGATTCAGGCGATCTGTGCTCAGGACAACGAGCCGGGCTGGCGCGACAGCGAGCAGGGCCTTGGCCCGCGAGATCTGGCAATGCACATCGCCTTGCCGGAACTCGACGGGCGCATCATCAGCCGGCCGATCAGCTTCAAGGATCTGGCCTGGCGCAGCGAGCGCAGCCAGTCCGACGTGGTCTGCTACCGGGCGCAACCCGAACGCATGGATTTTGTCGCTGAACTGGCGCGACGCTGGAGCGATCTGGCGCGGCTGCCGAACGCGGAAAAACGCATCGCGCTGATCCTCGCCAACTACCCGACCCGCGATGGTCGAATCGGCAATGGCGTCGGTCTGGACACGCCGGCGGCGGCATTGAATATTCTGCGCGCGTTGCAGGCGGAAGGCTTCCCGTTGACGGCGGAGTTGCCGGACAGCGGCACCGAGCTGATCCAGCAATTGCTCGGCGGCGTCAGCAACGACCTCGACAGCATCGACCTGCGTCCATGCCAGCAAAGCCTGGCGATGGATGCCTATCTGGCGATGTTCAATGCGCTGCCGCAAGCCAATCGCGCGGCAGTACTGGAACGCTGGGGCACCCCGCAAAATGATCCAATGTGCCGCGACGGACGGATGATGATCGCCGGGCTGCGTTTTGGTCTGACTTTCGTCGGCATTCAACCGGCGCGCGGTTATCAGGTCGATCCGAGCGCGGTGTATCACGATCCGGATCTGGTGCCGCCGCACGGCTATCTGGCTTTCTATTTCTGGCTGCGCAACACCTACGGTGCGCACGCGGTGATTCACGTCGGCAAGCACGGCAACCTCGAGTGGCTGCCGGGTAAGGGCGTCGGCCTTTCGGAAAATTGCTGGCCGGACGCATTGCTCGGGCCGCTACCGAACATCTATCCGTTTATCGTCAACGATCCGGGCGAGGGTGCCCAGGCCAAACGGCGCACGCAAGCGGTGATCATCGACCACCTGATGCCGCCGCTGACCCGCGCCGAAACCTACGGCCCGCTGCGCAATCTGGAACTGTTGGCCGACGAATATTACGAGGCGCAACTGCTCGATCCGCGTCGTGCGCGAGAGCTGCAGCGCGACATTCTGCAACTGGTGCGCGAGACGCAGATCGACCGCGAACTGCAACTCGACGCCGGTCTGGACAGCGACGCCGACGCAGCGATCTGGCTGCCGCGTCTGGACACCTATCTGTGTGACCTGAAGGAATCGCAGATCCGCGATGGCCTGCACATCTTTGGCGAGTCGCCGACCGGGCGTTTGCGCATCGACACGCTGCTGGCGCTGCTGCGCATTCCGCGTGGCGACGGCAAGGGTGCGCAGTCGAGTCTGCTGCGGGCGTTGGCCAAGGCGTTTGAGCTGGGGTTTGATCCGCTGGATTGCTCCCTTGCCGATCCATGGAACGGCCCGCGTCCGCCGGAGCTGCAAAGCGTCAGCGACGAAGTCTGGCGCACTGCCGGTGATACCCGCGAACGCCTCGAACTGTTCGCCACCCAACTGATCTCCCAAGCACTACAAGTCCCCTGTGGGAGCGGGCTTGCTCGCGAAAGCGTCGTGTCAGTCGATATAAATTTATCTGACCCACCGCTTTCGCGAGCAAGCCCGCTCCCACAGGGACCGGAATGGTCTGATGTAACGTCGATCCTGAACAGCCTGCGCGAAGTCGTCGCCCCACGCCTAGACGCCTGCGGCCCCGCCGAAATGCGCGGTCTACTCGACGCCCTGAACGGCCGCTTTGTCCCCGCCGGCCCAAGCGGCGCGCCCAGCCGTGGTCGTCTCGACGTGCTGCCCACCGGGCGCAATTTCTACTCGGTGGACGTGCGTAACCTGCCGACCACCACCGCGTGGCGCATCGGTTTCCAGTCCGCCACGCTGATTCTTGAGCGGCATTTGCAGGATCACGGCGATCACCTGCGCCAGCTCGGTTTATCGGTGTGGGGAACGGCGACCATGCGCACCGGCGGTGACGACATCGCCCAGGCCATGGCGCTGATGGGCGTGCGTCCGGTCTGGGCCACCGGCAGTCAGCGCGTCGATGATTTCGAGATTCTGCCGCTGAGTCTGCTCGATCGGCCACGAGTCGATGTCACGCTGCGGGTCTCGGGCTTCTTCCGCGATGCCTTTGCCAACCTGATTCGCCTGTTCGACGCGGCCGTGCAAGCGGTGGCAGCGCTGGACGAACCGGATGACCTCAATCCGCTGGCCGCGAAGGTGCGCGCTGAACGTGAGGCGCTGCTGCAATCGGGGCTGGATGCCGAAGCGGCGCGACGCCAGGCCGGCTGGCGGATTTTCGGTGCCAAACCCGGAGCCTATGGCGCGGGCGTACAGGGCGCCATCGATGGGCGTCTGTGGCAGAGCCGCGAAGATCTGGCCGAGGTCTACCTGAACTGGGGCGCCTACGCGTACGGCGGGGCGGACGAGGGCACCGCCGCCCGCGAGCAGTTCGTCCAGCGCCTGAGCCAAGTGCAGGCGGTGTTGCAGAATCAGGACAACCGCGAGCACGATTTGCTCGATTCCAACGACTATTACCAGTTCCAGGGCGGCATGCTCGCGGCGGTGGAAACCCTGCGCGGTGAAGCGGCGGCGAGTTATCACGGTGATCACAGCCAGCCGGATCTGCCGAGAATCCGTACCCTGAAAGAAGAGCTCAATCGGGTGATCCGCTCGCGCGCGGCCAATCCGAAATGGATCGACGGGGTCAAGCGTCATGGCTATAAAGGTGCCTTCGAACTGGCGGCGACAGTCGATAACCTGTTCGCTTTCGACGCCACCACGCAACTGATCGACGATCATCAGTACGCGTTGCTGGCGGAAGCCTATTTGCTCGATCCGGCGACCCGCGATTTTGTCCGCGAGCACAATCCGCATGCCCTGCGCGACATGACCGAGCGGATGCTGGAAGCGCAGCAGCGCGGGATGTGGCAGGAACCCGGGGCCTATAAAGAAGCCCTGGAAAACCTGCTGCTGGATATAGAAGAAGACACCTGACATACCGCCTCACTCTGTGGGAGCGAGCCTGCTCGCGAAGGCGTCGTGTCAGACAGTATTTTTGTAGCTGGCACACCGCTTTCGCGAGCAGGCTTGCTCCCACAGGGATCAACGTGGCTCCCAACGATTATCGACAGATCACCGACCATGACCGAGTATTGAAGATGACCGACACCCCGCATTTCCCGCTCTCCGCCGTGGTCGGCGCCGATGACCTGAAACTCGCGCTGTGCCTCACCGCCATCGACCCGAAAATCGGTGGCGTGCTGATCGAAGGCCCGCGTGGCATGGCAAAATCCACCCTGGCCCGTGGCTTGGCCGATCTGCTCGCGAGCGGTCAATTCGTCACCCTGCCGCTGGGCGCCACCGAAGAGCGTCTGGTCGGCACCCTCGATCTCGACGCGGCGCTGAGCGCGGGTCGTGCGCAGTTTTCTCCCGGTGTTTTGGCCAAGGCTGACGGCGGCGTGCTCTACGTCGATGAAGTGAACCTGCTGCCGGATCATCTGGTGGACCTGCTGCTAGATGTGGCAGCCAGCGGCACCAATCTGATCGAGCGCGACGGTATTTCCCATCGGCATTCGGCGCGATTTGTATTGATCGGCACGATGAACCCGGAAGAGGGCGAATTGCGGCCACAGCTGCTTGACCGTTTCGGCCTGAACGTCGCCCTCAGCGGCCACACCGCGCCAACCGAACGCGGGCAGATCATCCGGCGCCGACTGGATTTCGACAGCGATCCACAGGCGTTCTGCGCGCAGTGGGAAGCACAGCAGCAAGCGCTGCGCGAACGCTGCGAACAGGCGCGCATCGCCTTGGCGAGCATTGCGCTGGATGACGACGCGTTGGCGAGTATCACCGAGCGTTGCTTCGCTGCTGGCGTCGATGGCTTGCGTGCTGATCTGGTCTGGCTGCGTGCGGCCCGTGCGCATGCGGCATGGCGCGGCGCCGAAGCGATTGCCGAGCAGGACATCGACGCCGTGGCGGAATTTGCCCTGCGGCATCGGCGTCGCGAATCCTCTTCTTCCAGCCCTCAGCCACCCGCGCAGAACCCGGCCAGTAGTCAGGCCGAACCGAGCGAAGGGCAGGGCCAGTGGGGGGATATGCCCGCCCCGGCAGTGACCACCGGTGTCCGTCGCGAAGTGCCGAGCTGGCCAAAAAAGTAACCGGCATTCGTCCCCGATCCGACGCGGGGGCGAATGCCAGACCCCGCGCCGGTCGCCTCGATCATGGACGCCAAGGCCAGCGCCACGCCGCGCGCAGCGGCCGGGTGAACTGGCCGGGCACGCTGCTCAACGGTCGGCCGCAGACTCGAGAAGATCTGCAGTTCCAGTTGCGCACTCGTACTCCCCATGAATTGTGGCTGGTGATCGTCGATGCCTCGGCTTCGACCCGTAGGCATCAGGCGCTGAGCGATGCCAAGGGCCTGCTCGCGCAATTGTTCGATGATGCTTATCGGCAGCGGGCACGACTGGCCTTGCTGACCGCCAGCGGCAGCGCGCCAAAATGGCAGGTGCAAGGCCTGAAGGCATCGAGTGGCTTGCGCACCTGGCTGGAGGCGTTGGGGGCGGGCGGCGGCACGCCGTTGGTGGCGGCGTTGACGCAGGCACAGCAATGGCTGGTGCAGCGACAAAAGCGCTTTCCTGCCGAGCAGCAGCGCTTGCTGGTGGTGACGGATGGCCGCTTGAAAACCTTGCCGCCGATGTTGCCGCTGGAATGTCCGGGATTGTTGATCGACATTGAGCGTGGGCCGATCCGCCTGGCTCGGGCGCGGGAATTAGCGGCGGCGCTGAGTGCGGAATATCGGCATATCGATGATGTGTGAAGTCTGAGCGGGCCTCTTCGCGAGCAGGCTCGCTCCCACAATGTTGGTGAACACCGCTTGCTCTGTGGGAGCGAGCCTGCTCGCGAAGGCATCGCCTCGGATCATGCAGGATCACCAAAAACCGCAGCGCTGCTCTATGCTCCACCCCAGCCCAATCACAAGGAGTGAATCATGCGGGTACTGGTCGCCAATCCTCAGGACGATTTTCGCGTCAAAGCCTACGCCGGCACCAACGGCGTGTTACTCGCCATGGATCTGGCCGAACCCCGCCGCAAAGGCCTGCTCGGGTTTGCCATCGAAAAGCAGCAGGGCGACAAACCGTGGTTGTTCCTGTTCAACAGCCTGACATTTCCCGGCAAGGCGCACACCTTCCCCCAGTATCACGCCACGCCCAGCGATAAAGCGCCGCTGCAAAAGTTCCGCTGGGCCGATTACGCGGTCAATCCGGGCACTACCATGCATTATCGCGTGCATCTGGCCTACGGCACGGCAGACGCGCCACAACTTGGCGAATCACTGGAGCTGAGCATCACCAGTGACGACGGTCATCCGGCCAACCAGAGCGTGATATTCAACCGTGCCGTGGCCGCCAGTCAGGCCTTCCAGCGCAAATTTCCCGACCTCGACGCGCAGATCAGCGCCAACAAGAACTTCCCCATCGAGGCCTGGCCCGACGCGGCGCGGCTGTGGCTGGAGAACGGGCTGTTGGAGCGTTTGCTGGGCTTTATCGAACGTGCGGTGGACGCGCAGTGGGCGCTGGAAATCGCGATCTACGAGTATCAGTTGCAGGCGATCATCGACGCTGTAAATGCGGCATTTGCCCGTGGGGTTCAGGTGCGCGTTCTGTATCACGCGCAACCTGATGATCCCGATACGACCCTGAACGAAACGAACCTTGCCAAATTGCCGATGGCGAACAAGCGCGGCCGGGTCACCCATAACATCTTTCACGACAAATTCATTGTTCTCAGCAGCGTCGATGGCGCGGGTCAGCGGCAACCGCAGGCGGTGCTGTGCGGCAGCACCAATTTCACCGCCAATGGCGTGTATCGCCAGGCCAACGTGGTGCATACGCTCGACGACGTGATGATTGCCACGCGTTATTTGCAAGTGTTTGAAGAGGTCTGGGCCAACCCCGCCGATGTCGCTGCGACGCGCAGCTGGATCACCGAACACAACCCGATGGACCCGGCACAGGCGCTGTTCGCCGGGTTCTCGCCACGCAGCGGTGGTGGCGATTTGCGTGAGTTTGTCGAGATCATCGAGGCGGCGAAAAAGGACGTGTTGTTCGTCACCGCTTTCAGCCTGCCGGACGCGATTCTCAACGCGCTGCTCGGCAAACCGCATGACGACATCCTGCGTTACGGCCTGCAAAATACCGCGAGCAGCATCACCGGATTTCATGCCGACCGCACCGCCGAATTCGCTGCCACAGCTTTGCTCAACACCGGGCTGGAAGGCTGGCTGAAAGAAAACATGAAAGGCCAGAAGGGCAACCTGCTGGTGCACACCAAAGCGGTCGTCACGGACTTCACCACCGATGCGCCGACCATCATCAGCGGCAGCCACAACCTCAGCACCTCGGCCAGTAACGGCAATGACGAAAATTACCTGATCATTCGCGGCGATACTGATCTGGCGGATCGCTATGGCCTGGAATTGCTGCGGTTTTATGAGCATTACCGCTTTCGCTATTTCGCGAAAAAACTCGAGCTCAAGCAGGTGAGTCCGCTGGCGGTGGATGACAGCTGGACCAACGATTATTACGTAGAGGGGGATTTGCGCCAGTTGTCGCGGTTGCGCTTTGCCGGACGCTGACAGCCAATGTAGGAGCTGCCGAAGGCTGCGATCTTTTGATCTTGACCTTGAAAAAACAAGGTCAAAATATCGCAGCCTGCGGCAGCTCCTACAGGGGGCAGTGGTCAGTTGAGACAGATTTTGAAATGATTTGCCGCTGTAGAAAATGTGCCTTGAGCCTGTACGCTCCAAGGCCATTTTTCATTCAGGATTTGCATGAACACCCTCTTGGAGCCTCCCAGTCGTACCTTCTCCACGCGCCATGGCGCGGTCTTGACGCACTCGCAGCATCCGGTTTTCCGACTCCCGTCTATCGTTGACAACGCGGCTTCAGAGCCTTCGCGTTGCACTTTGCCGTGCCCGGCAGCCTGAATTCACTGAAGAGAGATCGAGACATTTTATGGAATGGTTAGCGGATCCCACGGCCTGGTTAGGCTTGTTGACTCTGATCGTGCTGGAACTGGTGCTGGGTATCGACAACCTGGTGTTCATCGCGATCCTGGCGGACAAACTGCCGCCGCATCAGCGCGACCGTGCGCGAATCATCGGCCTGTCGCTGGCGCTGATCATGCGCCTGGGCCTGTTGGCGAGTATTTCCTGGCTGGTGACCCTCACGCAGCCGTTGTTCGAGGTGTTCGACAAGAGCTTCTCCGGCCGTGACCTGATCATGCTGTTCGGTGGTGTATTCCTGCTGTTCAAGGCGACGATGGAGCTGCACGAACGACTCGAAGGCCACGTCGGCCAGCGCTCGACCAACGCCGCTTACGCGCTGTTCTGGCCAATCGTCGCGCAGATCGTGGTGCTCGATGCGGTGTTCTCGCTGGACGCGGTAATCACCGCCGTCGGCATGGTTGATGAACTGGCGGTGATGATGATCGCGGTGATCATTTCCATCGGCCTGATGATCGTCGCCAGCAAGCCGCTGACCCGCTTCGTCAATGCGCACCCGACGGTGATCATGCTGTGTCTGGGCTTCCTGATGATGATTGGTTTCGCCCTGACGGCCGAAGGCCTGGGTTTCCACATCCCGAAAGGCTATTTGTACGCGGCGATTGGTTTCTCGATCCTGATCGAGGTGTTCAACCAGATCGCTCGGGCCCGACGCAAGCGTTCGATGCAAGGCTTGCGCCCCATACGTGAGCGCACGGCCCACGCGGTAATGCGTCTGCTGGGCGGGCGCAAGCTGGAGGCGGAGGAGGTCGGCGAGGAAATTTCCGATCTGCTCGATGACGGCGAAGCCCCGAGTGCGGAGCTGTTCGACCGCCGCGAGCGAGTGATGATCAGTGGCGTGCTGCAACTGGCCGAGCGGCCGATTCGGAACCTGATGACCGTACGTGCGGATGTCGACACCATCGATCTGGCCGACGACGCCGAGACAATTCGCACAAAATTGATGCACTCGTCGTATTCACGTCTGCCGCTGATTCGCCACGGCGCGGTGGATGAACCGTTGGGCTTCGTGCACAAAAAGGAACTGCTCAAGGAATACCTGGCCGGTGCCGAGCCGAATCTGGAGCACCTGGCGCGCAAGACCATCAACCTGCTCGACAGCTATTCGATCCTCAATGCGCTGGAGCAAATGCGCGCGGCGTCGACCCACATCGCCTTCGTGGTCAACGAGTTCGGTGACTTCGTCGGCGTGTTGACCATGACCGACATCCTCGAATCGATTGCCGGCGAACTGCCCGATGCCAGCGAAATCGAAGGCCCGGACGTGATCGAGGGGCAGGGCGGGTTCATCGTCAGCGGCGCATTGAATCTGACGCGTGTTCGCCAGCGCACCGGGTTTGGCGCCGAACCGACCGAGGACTATCAGACCCTGGCCGGACTGGTGATGAGCCTGCTGGATCGCTTGCCGATTATCGGCGATCGGCTGCAGTACGCAGGCTGGCAAATGACCGTCAAAGCCGTTGAGGAACGACGGGTGACGCAGGTGTTGCTGGTGCGCGATTCTGCGTAAGGCAGCAGCCTTGCGCTGACGGTGCCGGCCCCTTCGCGGGCAAGCCCGCTCCCACAGTGCACGCGTCGTACACGAAATGTGTGAACAACGTTGACCCCTGTGGGAGCGGGCTTGCCCGCGAAAGCGATGTGTCAGACGCCGCAACGATTACGGGAAATGCACTGCCTCAAATCACCCGCCGATGCGCACGCGTGATTGTGCAGAGCCTGCTCAATGTGCGGCGCAACCACGGCAGGTCATGTCGTGGTTTCTGCTGCACCACCGGTGCCCTGGTCCTGCCAATATGCCGGGCAAAGTCCGCCGCCAGTGTTTCCTCTGTGCCGATGCCTTTGAGTTTTTTCACCAGCCTGCCGTTCTTGTAGAACAGCACCGTCGGCGTGCCGGTGACCAACGGATGGCGCGGCGACTCACGGGTGTTAAGCATGTAGATATTGGCGCGATGACGGTACGGCTCGGCAATCTGACGAAAAATCGGCCCGGCCCATTCGCAGGCGGGGCAGTGTTCGTTGGCGAAGTACAGGATCACCGGGCGCCAGGTTTTCAGGGCTTTGCGGTAAACCGGGGCCAGATTGGAAATGGTATTGGCAGCGCTCATTGAGTACTCCTTTTCAACGACCTCGAAGGTTCGATGACGTTAAAGAAGGGTGAAGAACAGGTCTACTGTCAGAAATTACAGGTGGCCTGTGGATTCGCGAGATTTTTCCCACTTTTATGAAGGACCAGCCCGACACGAAGCCCGGAAATGTGGAATGTCGGGACGTGATACCTTTTTTCACTAAATAAAAGAGAAGGCGGTAATAAGCGATAGGCGTCGAAGGCGTCTTGGAGTGCTATTTTAAGCACCATCAACAGCACTCCAGGGAGCACCATCATGACTCACATAGTTCTTTCTAATATCGTTGCGAGTATTTCTGAATTGAAAAGAAACCCCATGGGTACCGTGGCCGCCGGTGGCGGCCAATCTGTTGCAATCCTCAATCGAAATGAGCCAGCGTTTTATTGTGTTCCCGCAAAGGAGTATGAGGCGATGATGAATCGCCTTGAGGATCTGGAACTGATCGCACTGTGCAAGGAGCGAGAAAACGATCCCACCATCAAGGTCTCTATAGATGACCTATGAGTTGGAGTTTTCCGAGAAGGCCTGGAGGGAATGGAAAAAGCTTGATTCAGCACTTCAGATCAGTTCAAGAAAAAGCTCTCTACACGTCTGGTCAATCCTCACGTTCCTGCCGATCGACTCCGAGGGCTGGGAAACGCCTACAAAATCAAGCTTCGCAGTGCTGGATACAGGCTGGTCTATCGCGTAAAGAACGAGGTTTTGGTTGTTACCGTGATTGCGGTAGGGAGAAGAGAGCGGGGAGAGGTCTACGACAAAGCCGCTTGCCGATAGATATGGAGAGCTGGCCCCTTCAATCGCTAACCACATTGCACCGAAGTAGCCCTTCGTGCTCCATCTGGGAACCTGCTACTCGTTATTTGTAGCCTAAGGTAGCGCAGCCCATCAGTACCCGCACCTGACTCCATTTTTCGCATTTCCTGCATCCCGTTGATTCCAAAAACATTTAACCCCTCTACAGATTCCCTGTGATTCCTGTGGCACACTTTCTGCTGTTTATTCCGTAGTAACAAACCGTGTTCCGGTATAGCGGAATAAACATCATCTGGAGTGCTTGCCATGCATCGCCGTCCTTCGTTGTTCAAAGCGTGTGTTTTCGTTCTTGCGGCTTCGTCCGCTGTGATGGGCATGGCCCAGGCAGCCGATAGCAAGCTCGACAGTGTTCTGGCCCGGGGCAAGCTGATTGTCGGCACCGGCAGCACCAATGCGCCGTGGCACTTTCAGGGGGCGGACGGCAAGTTGCAGGGCTTTGATATCGACATCGCCAGGATGGTGGCCAAAGGGCTGTTCAATGACCCGAACAAGGTCGAGTTCGTCGTGCAGTCGTCCGATGCGCGGATTCCCAATCTGCTGACCGACAAGGTCGACATGAGTTGCCAGTTCATCACCGTTACCGCCAGCCGTGCGCAACAAGTGGCGTTCACCCTGCCGTACTACCGCGAAGGTGTCGGCCTGCTGCTGCCAGCCAACAGCAAGTACAAGGAAATCGAGGACCTGCAGGCGGCCGGTGACAGCGTTACTGTGGCCGTGCTGCAAAACGTCTATGCCGAAGAGTTGGTGCATCAGGCGCTGCCCAAGGCCAAGGTCGATCAGTACGACAGTGTCGATCTGATGTATCAGGCGGTGAACTCCGGTCGCGCCGATGCCGCCGCTACCGATCAGTCGTCGGTCAAGTACCTGATGGTGCAGAACCCCGGCCGCTACCGCAGCCCGACCTACGCGTGGAGCCCACAGACCTACGCCTGCGCAGTCAAACGCGGCGATCAGGACTGGCTGAACTTCGTCAACACCACTCTGCATGAAGCCATGACCGGCGTTGAGTTCCCGACTTACGCGGCATCCTTCAAGCAATGGTTCGGTGTCGACCTGCCGTCGCCGGCGATCGGTTTCCCTGTCGAATTCAAATGATCCCGTGAGAGTGGGGCGCCTGCACGCGCCCCGCTCAAGGTACTGCTGACCATGAACTATCAGTTGAACTTTGCCGCCGTGTGGCGCGATTTCGACACCTTGCTGGCGGGGCTCGGTCTGGGCCTTGAACTGGCGCTGGTGTCGATCGCCATCGGCTGCGTGATCGGCCTGCTGATGGCGTTTGCCTTGCTCTCGAAGCATCGCGCCTTGCGGGTGCTGGCCTCGGTGTACGTCACGGTGGTGCGTAACACGCCGATTCTGGTGTTGATTCTGTTGATCTACTTTGCCTTGCCGAGCCTGGGAATCCGCTTGGACAAGATTCCCTCGTTCATCATCACGCTGTCGCTGTATGCCGGTGCCTATCTGACCGAAGTGTTCCGTGGCGGCTTGCTGAGCATCCCCAAAGGCCAGCGCGAAGCGGGGCTGGCGATCGGTCTCGGTGAATGGCAGGTCAAGGCCTACGTCACCGTGCCGGTGATGCTGCGCAACGTGCTGCCTGCGCTGTCGAACAACTTTATCTCGCTGTTCAAGGACACCTCGCTGGCCGCCGCGATTGCGGTGCCGGAGCTGACCTATTACGCGCGCAAGATCAACGTCGAGAGCTACCGGGTGATCGAAACCTGGCTGGTGACCACGGCGTTGTATGTCGCGGCCTGTTACCTCATTGCCATGCTGCTGCGTTACCTCGAGCAGCGTCTGGCGATCCGCCGATAGGAGGCTGCGATGTACGAATCTCCCAGTTGGTTGCATGAATTGTGGGTGGCACGCGAGACGTTGCTGCAAGGCTTCCTGACCAGTGTGCAGGTGTCGGCATTGGCGATTCTGTTCGGCACGCTGCTCGGGGTTGTCACCGGTCTGGTGCTGACTTACGGCAAGTTCTGGATGCGCGCGCCGTTCCGCTTTTATGTCGACATTATTCGCGGCACGCCGGTGTTTGTATTGGTGCTGGCCTGCTTCTACATGGCGCCGGCGTTGGGCTGGCAGATCAGCGCGTTTCAGGCCGGTGCGCTGGGCCTGACGCTGTTTTGCGGTTCGCACGTCGCCGAGATCGTGCGCGGCGCCTTGCAGGCATTGCCACGCGGACAGATGGAAGCGAGCAAGGCGATTGGCCTGACGTTTTATCAATCCCTCGGTTACGTGCTGTTGCCCCAGGCGTTGCGGCAGATCCTGCCGACCTGGGTCAACTCGTCCACCGAAATCGTCAAGGCTTCGACCTTGCTCTCGGTGATCGGCGTCGCCGAATTGCTGCTCAGCACCCAACAGATCATCGCCCGGACCTTCATGACTCTGGAGTTCTACCTGTTCGCCGGTTTTCTGTTCTTCGTCATCAACTACGGCATCGAATTACTCGGCCGGCATATTGAAAAGCGGGTGGCCCTGCCATGACTCAAGCTCAAGTTTCCAACGTTCAGAACGGTCAGCCGCTGCTGGACATCTGTGGCCTGCACAAGCAATACGGCGCAGTCGAAGTGCTCAAGGGCGTCGACTTGAGCATGCAGCGCGGCAACGTGGTGACGCTGATCGGTTCCAGCGGTTCGGGCAAGACTACCTTGCTGCGTTGCGTGAACATGCTCGAAGAGTTTCAGGGCGGGCAGATCCTGCTCGACGGCGAGTCCATCGGCTATGACGAGGTCGGCGGTAAACGTGTGCGTCACGCCGAAAAAGTCATCGCCCGCCATCGCGCGATGACCGGCATGGCCTTCCAGCAATTCAACCTGTTCCCGCATCTGACAGCCCTGCAGAACGTCACCCTCGGTCTGCTCAAGGTAAAGAAAATGCACAAGGACGAAGCCGTGGTGCTGGCCGAGAAATGGCTGGAGCGGGTCGGCCTGCTGGAGCGGCGCAATCATTTTCCCGGGCAGTTGTCCGGTGGTCAGCAACAGCGTGTGGCAATTGCCCGGGCGATTGCGATGAACCCCAGCCTGATGCTGTTCGACGAAGTCACCTCGGCCCTCGACCCGGAGCTGGTCGGTGAAGTGCTGAACGTGATCAAGGGCCTGGCTGAAGACGGCATGACCATGTTGCTGGTGACCCACGAGATGCGTTTCGCCTTCGAGGTCTCGGACAAGATCGTGTTCATGAATCAGGGGCGAATCGAAGAGCAGGGGCCGCCCAAGGAACTGTTCGAACGCCCGCAATCGCCGCGTCTGGCTGAGTTTCTCAAGAGCACGCGGTTCTAATTTTTGCTTTGTAATCAGGAGAAGTACCCATGAGCATTACTCGATACGGCACCGGCAGCACCGCCGCTGGCGGTCAGCCACGTCCCTTCGCGCGCGCCGTTGAAGCGGATGGCTGGCTGCACGTGTCCGGCCAGGTGCCGGCGGTGGATGGCGAGATCATCGTTGGTGGTATCGTCGAGCAGACCCACCAGACCATGAAAAACCTGATCGCGATTCTCGAAGAGGCCGGTTATGGCCTGGAGGACGTGGTGCGCGCCGGGGTATGGCTGGACGACCCGCGGGATTTCAGCAGTTTCAACAAGGTCTTCGGCGAGTACTTCAAACCGGAACACGCTCCGGCACGGGCCTGTGTGCAGGCGAGCATGATGGTCGATTGCAAGGTCGAGATCGATTGCATCGCGTACAAGAAAAAGGCCTGAACCGAGTCGCACCCATCGCGGGCAAGCCACGCTCCCACAGGGTTCTGTGTTTTGCCAAAAAATGCATGCACGCCATCAGTCCTGTGGGAGCGTGGCTTGCCCGCGATGGCGGCCTAACGGTCGCCGCCGTACTCTCGGTAAACTCCCGGCACTTTCATTGGGAACTGAAAACATGACCGAAGACACCATCAAACGCCGGGCCCGTGGTCTGGACCGGGCGTTCGATATCCTCGACTTCCTCAAGGAGATCGGCCAGCCGCTGCGTCCGAACGACATCGCCAATGGCATCGGCAGCCCGAAATCCACGGTCTACGAACTGGTGGCGTCGCTGCTGGAACGACGGATTCTGGAGCCGGTGGGCAAGGACGGTCACGTCTATCTCGGACGTCAGTTGTATTTCCTCGGGCAGGCGCACTTGCGTCACTTCGACCTCAGCCGCGAGGCCGATCACGCCTTGCAGGAGATCGTCAGCCAGACCCGGGAAACCGCGCAGATGTGCCTGCTCAACGGGCGCAAATACACGGTGGCGCTGATGAAGGAGGGCGAGCGGCATTTCCGCATTTCGTCCGACATCGGCGAAAACGCGCCGATCCCGTGGACTGCGTCCGGGCGCTTGCTGCTGGCGCATTTGAGCGACCAGCAGATCATCGACCTGATCGACGAGGACGACTACATCCTGCCCGACGGCGAGCGCCTGCCGCTGGAACGCTTTCTGGCGGAGATCCGCCAGGCCGGCATCGACGGATTCTTCTCGTTCGACAGCGTGGCCGACACCTTCACCCATTGCTTCGCCGCGCCGGTCAAAGACCCCAGCGGCGTGGCCATTTGCACCCTGTGCATCGTCGCCCCACGGGCCGATGCGAAGAACAATTACGACGACTATCGCCGGGTGCTGATCGAGAGCGCCAACAGCCTCGCCCGGCGCATCAACGAATAACCGCGGCTGCCTGCGGCCGCGACAGTGAGGAGTTCAAGCATGACGACTGCCATCAATACCGCTGTGGAAAAGGGCGACGCCGCCATCGGTGCGCACCTTGTGCGCGACGTCAGCCTGCCGGCGCTGGTGTTGCACCGCGAGGCGCTGGAGCACAACATTCGCTGGATGCAGAAGTTCGTCAGCGACAGCGGCGCCGAGCTCGCGCCCCACGGCAAGACCAGCATGACCCCGGCGCTGTTCCAGCGTCAGCTCGACGCTGGCGCGTGGGGCATCACCCTCGCCAGCGCCACCCAGACCCGCGCCGCATACGCCCACGGTGTACGCCGGGTGCTGATGGCCAACCAACTGGTCGGCACGCCGAACATGGCGCTGATCGCCGATCTGTTGGCAGACCCGGATTTCGATTTCTACTGCATGGTCGATCAACCGGACAACGTCGCCGATCTCGGCGCGTACTTCGCTTCGCGCGGGGTCAAATTGAACGTGATGATCGAGTACGGCGTGGTCGGTGGCCGTTGCGGTTGCCGCAGCGAGCAGGAAGTAATTGAACTGGCCAAGGCGATCAACGCGCAACCGGCGCTGGCTCTGACCGGCATCGAGGGTTACGAAGGGGTGATCCATGGCGATCACGCGGTTAGCGGCATTCGTGAATTCGCCGCGTCGCTGGTGCGCCTGGCGGTGCAGTTGCAGGACAGCGGCGCGTTTGCCATTGCCAAGCCGATCATCACCGCCTCGGGTTCGGCGTGGTACGACCTGATCGCCGAGTCGTTCGAAGCGCAGAACGCCAGCGGACGCTTCCTCAGCGTGCTGCGCCCGGGCAGTTATGTCGCCCACGATCATGGCATCTACAAGGAAGCGCAGTGTTGCGTGCTGGATCGTCGCAGTGACCTGCACGAAGGATTGCGTCCGGCGCTGGAAGTCTGGGCGCATGTGCAATCGCTGCCGGAGCCGGGATTTGCGGTGATCGCCCTCGGCAAGCGCGATGTGGCATTCGATGCCGGCCTGCCGGTGCCGCTGCTGCGCTACAAGGCCGGTGTGTTGCCGGCGGTGGGCGACGATGTCGGCGCCTGCAAGGTGACGGCGGTGATGGACCAGCATGCGTTCATGAACGTGGCGCCGGGGGTTGAATTGCGGGTGGGCGATATCATTTCCTTCGGCACCTCGCACCCGTGCCTGACCTTCGACAAATGGCGGGTGGGGTTGCTGGTGGATGAGCAGTTGGCGGTGGTCGAGAGCATGGAGACTTGTTTCTAAGGCTTGGAACCGCGTTGCGGCCAATCGCTGGCAAGCCAGCTCCCACAGGGATCTCATGAACTGTGAAGATTGTGTGGGAGCTGGCTTGCCAGCGATGAGGCCGGATCAACCACCACCGAATCAGCAGAGACGCCACCCAATGACCAGCCTCAGCCCCCTGGGCCCGAACACCCCGCGCATCGCCCTGATCGGCGAGTGCATGATCGAACTCCAGCACCGCGCCGATGGCAGCCTGCAGCAAAGCTTCGGTGGCGATACCTTGAACACCGCGGTGTACCTGTCCCGCGCCCTCGGCGACAAAGCCCAGGTCGATTACGTCACCGCGCTCGGCGACGACAGCTTCAGCGATGCCATGTGCCAGAGTTGGGCCGATGAAGGCATTGGCCTGGATCTCGTGCAGCGTCTGCCCGGTCGTTTGCCGGGTCTGTACTGCATTCAGACCGACGCCAACGGTGAACGGCGTTTCCTCTACTGGCGCAATGAAGCGGCGGTGCGCGATTGCTTCACCACCCCGGCGGCGGAGCCGATTCTGGCAGCGCTGCCGGACTACGATGTGCTGTATTTCAGCGGCATCACCCTCGCAGTGTTAGGTGCGAAGGGCCGCGAACGCTTGATCCAGACCCTGATCGAAGCCCGCCAGCGCGATGCGCGGATCGTCTTCGACAACAATTATCGGCCACGCTTGTGGGCGTCACAGGAAGAGGCGCGGGCGGCCTATCGCAGCGTGTTGCCGCATGTCGATCTGGCGTTGCTGACCGTGGATGACGAACAGGCGCTGTTCCATTTTGCCGATTGCGACGCAGTGTTCGAGGCGTACGCGCAGATCGGCACGCCGGAAGTGGTGCTCAAGCGTGGCGCCGAGGCGTGTCTGATTCGCTGCGATGATGAGGCGTTCGAAGTGCCGGCGCAGCAGGTCGAGAAGGTGGTGGATACGACGGCGGCGGGGGACTCGTTCAGCGCGGCGTATCTGGCCAGGCGTTTGCTGGGTGGCAGTCCGGTCGAGGCGGCGCAGGCGGGGCATTGGCTGGCGAGTCGTGTGATTCAGGTGCCGGGGGCGTTGATTCCCAGGTAAGCGGTGGATGGCCGCTTGCTGCGCAATCGGTTCGCGGGCAAGCCCGCTCCCACAGGGGACCGCATTCCAGACTGTGGGAGCGAGCTTGCTCGCGAAGAGGCCCGAAAGCAAAGCACTTAATCGCGGAAAAATACCTGCACCAGGTGATAGCCGAACTTGCTCTTGATCGGCCCGTGCACCGTGCGCAGCGGTTTCTTGAAAATCACCGCATCAATCGCACCGACCATCTGTCCCGGCCGCACTTCACCCAGATCACCGCCGCGTTTGCCGGACGGGCAGGTCGAGTATTTCTTCGCCAGCACGTCGAACGCTTCGCCCTTGGCAATGCGTTGCTTGAGTTGTTCGGCCTCTTCGGCGGTTTTCACCAGAATGTGGCGGGCTTGGGCTTTCATCGTGCGATACCTGTAACGGGGTGACGGCGGGGCGCGGGATTATGCCTCAAGTGACGGCGTTTGGTTGATCATCTCGCGGATCTTGTTGGCCAGCACTTCAATCGAAAACGGCTTGGCCACCATGTCCATGCCATCCTCCAGAAAGCCCTGACGCTCGGCGGCTTTCTGCGCATAACCGGTCATGAACAGCACTTTCAGGCCCGGACGATGCTGGCGGGCGATTTCCGCCAGTTGCCGGCCATTCATCCCCGGTAGACCAACGTCGGTCACCAGCAGATCCACACGCAGCTCCGATTCCAGCAGCGGCAGGGCGGCGCTGGCGTCGGCGGCTTCGTGGGCGAGGTAACCCAGCTCCTTGAGCAGATCGAGCACCAGCATGCGCACTGCCGGGTCATCTTCAACCACCACCACGGTTTCGCCACAGGTGGCCGTCGGCGCCGCACTGAGGGTTTCCACGACTGGCCGTTCCGGCTCCAGCAGGTTCAGGCGCGGCAAGTACAAGCGCACGCAGGTGCCCTGATTCGGCAGACTGTCGAGGCTGACATGGCCGCCCGACTGCTGGGCGAAGCCATAAATCATCGATAGCCCCAACCCGGTGCCCTGGCCGATCGGTTTGGTGGTGAAGAACGGATCGAACGCCTTGGCGCGCACCGACGGCGTCATGCCGGTGCCGTTGTCGCTGACCGCCAGCATCAGGTAGTCGCCGGCCTTGACCGGTTCGAGGGTGGTGATGTCGTTGCCGTCGAGGTAGACGTTGGCGGTTTCGATCAGCAGCTCGCCGCCATCGGGCATGGCGTCGCGGGCGTTGATCACCAGGTTGAGCAGGGCATTTTCCAGTTGGCTGACGTCGGTGCTGATCGGCCAGACATCGTCGGCCAGGCGCAGCGTGAGTTCGATCGGGTCGCCCTTGGTGCGGCGGATCAAATCTTCCAGCGAATGAATCAGTTCGTTGACGTTGAGGGTCTTGCGGTCCAGCGATTGCCGGCGCGAGAACGCCAGCAGCCGATGGGTCAGCGCCGCCGCTCGGTTGGCCGACGACACCGCCGCTTCGGTGAAACGGCCGATTTCATCGGCGCGGCCGTCGGCGATGTAGCGTTGCATCAGGTCGAGGCTGCCGATGATTCCAGTGAGCATGTTGTTGAAGTCGTGGGCGATACCGCCGGTGAGCTGGCCGACCGCTTCCATTTTCTGCGCATGGCGCAACGCATCTTCGGCGCGCTCACGTTCGAACATCTCGTTCTGCAGACGCTGATTGGCCTGAGCCAGTTGTTCGGTGCGGGCGCTGACCCGCTCTTCGAGGGTTTCATTGAGATTGCGCAGGGCTTCTTCGGTCTTCTTCCGTTCGGATTCGTCGATCACGAAAATATAAAAACCGTTGACTGAGCCGTCGGCGCCGTGGCGCGGCAGGTAATTCATCAGCGCATGGCGGTTGCTGCCGTCGCGATGCGGGGTATACAGGCTGAACGAGCAGGGCCGCCCGGCCAGGGCCTCGGCAATATAGGGCGCGCGCAGGAAGTAGGCTTCTTCGCCGATCACTTCGCGAATGGTGCGGCCATACAGTTCCTGCGGCGTGAGGCCGTACCAGTCCAGATACGCCGCGTTGTTCAGGCGAAAGCGCTCTTCGTGGTCGACATAGCTGATGAGGATCGGCATTGCATTGATGATCAGCTGCAATTCCGTCTGGCTCTGGCGCAGCGCCTGCTCGGTGTGCTTGCGTTCGGTCAGATCCAGCGCGGCGCCGAGGAAACGCACCGGTCGCCCGTGGTGATCCTTGTAACAGCGGCCCCGGGCAAACACCCAGCGCAGTTCGCCGTCGGCTTTCAGCAGGCGGTATTCCTCGGCGTACTCGGTGCCGTGGGTGATGCAATGCTTGATGCTGCGGGCGATCAACGCGCGGTCTTCGGGGTGCACGCCTTGCAGATAGTCGCTGATCGGTAGCTGACTGGCGTGGGCCGGATCGATGCCATGCAACTGGGCGAAATGGGCGTCGGCAATGAAACGGTCTTCGCCGATGTCCCAGTCCCAGGTGCCAACCGCATCGGTGGCGGCCAGCGCCAGTTGCAGGCGTTCTTCAGTGTCGCGCTGAGCCTTGAGACTTTCTTCGGAGCGGCGTTGCAGTTCGAGGGCGATGCGCCGGCGTTCGTTGGTTTCGATGGCTGTTACCAGAATCCCCGCCACTTGCGTGTCTTCATCGCGGATGGGGCTGTAGGTCAGGTCCAGCCAGAAGTCGGACTCTACGCCTCCGCGTTGCAGGGTAAATCGCCGCTCGCTGTAGGTGCGCACCTGGCCTTGTAGGACGGCTCGATAAATCGGGTCGGTAAAGTCCTGAAGTTCTGGCCATATAAGGTGCGCAGGCTGTCCGAAAGCGTGTGGATGCTTGCTCCCGGCGAGCATCGCAAAGCCATTGTTGTAGATCTGCGTGAGCTGCGGCCCCCACAACAGCAGCATCGGCATCGGCGAGTGAATCACGATGTCCACAGCTGTGCGCAGGCTTTGCGGCCAGGTGCCAGAAGCGCCCAACGGAGTGCGGCTCCAGTCGGTACGGGCGATCAGGGCTTGGGCGTCATCGGGGGAGGGTGCTGCGTTCATCACATGTATCCTGAGCGTCGGTCAGTGCGTTGGCATCTACTATTCTTGCACTTGCGGTAGACGCTGTATGACCCGTGACGTCACGACAGCGGGTCATTTCTGTTCATTGAATGCTTCGCGGGTGCTTATTGCCATGGAAATCGATGCACTGTTGCTCCGTCTGTCGAGCCAGCACGGCTCTGACCTGTTGCTGTCCACGGGAGCGCCACCCAGTGCGCGCATCGATGGCGTGCTGACGCCGTTCAGCGAGCGGCCGTTCAAGCCCGGTGAAGTCGAGGCCATCGCCAACTCCCTGATGGACGCCGAACAACGGCGCGAGTTCGATCGGGATCTGGAAATGAACCTGGCAATTTCCCGTACGGGCATCGGGCGTTTTCGGGTGAACGTCTTCAAGCAACGCAATGATGTGTCAATCGTGATCCGCAACGTCAAACTCGATATCCCGCGCTTCGAGGACCTTAAGCTGCCGCCGGTGTTACAGGAAACTGTAATGCTCAAACAAGGGCTGATCCTGTTCGTTGGCGCCACCGACTCCGGCAAGTCCACTTCGCTGGCCGCGCTGATCGATCACCGCAACCGCCACAGCAGCGGGCATATCATCACCATCGAAGACCCGGTGGAGTATATCCATCGACACCAGCGCTCGATCATCAATCAACGCGAAGTCGGCGTCGATACCCGCAGCTTCCATGCGGCGCTGAAAAACACCCTGCGCCAGGCCCCGGACGTGGTGCTGATCGGCGAAATCCGCGACCGCGAAACCATGGAGCATGCGCTGACATTTGCCGACACCGGGCACCTGGTGCTGTCGACGTTGCATGCGCACAACGCCAATCAGGCGCTGGACCGTATCGTCAATCTGTTCCCGGAAGAGCGCCGCCCGCAGTTGCTGCATGCACTGGGCAACAATCTCAAGGCGTTCGTCTCGCAACGGCTGGTGCGCACTGTGGACGGTCAGCGGCGGGCGGCGGTCGAAGTGATGCTCGGCACCCCGACCATCGCCGACCTGATCCGCCGCAACGAGTTGGGCGAACTCAAAGGCATCATGGAGAAGTCCGGCGAGGCCGGCATGCAGACCTTCGACGCGGCGCTGTACGGGCTGGTGGTGGAGGGCGTGATCAGTGAGGACGAAGCGCTCAAGCATGCCGATTCGCAGAACAATCTGCGCCTGCGTTTGAAACTGCACACCGAGGCGGGCCCGGCGCCCGCACCCACAACATCAGGCGATTGGGGCCTGATGGATTAACACCCCACCCCTGTGGGAGCGGGCTTGCTCGCGAAAGCGGTGTATCAGTCACATTGTTATCGACTGACAGATTGCCTTCGCGAGCAAGCCCGCTCCCACAAGGGGATGGCGTGCTAATCCGACAGCTCCGGGCGATTGCGGAACTGCTCCAAGGCCTCGGGATTGGCCAGCGCATCGGTATTTTTCACCGGCTCGCCATGCACCACATTGCGCACCGCGAGTTCCACCACCTTGCCGCTGATGGTGCGCGGAATATCGGTCACCGCGACGATCTTCGCCGGCACATGGCGCGGCGTGGTGTTGGCGCGGATCACCTGGCGGATCTGTTGTTGCAGGTGGTCATCCAGCGTCACGCCATCCTGCAGACGGACAAACAGCACTACGCGCACATCGTCCTGCCATTGCTGTCCGATCGCCACGCTGTCCAGCACCTGCGGGACTTTCTCGACCTGACGATAGATTTCCGCCGTGCCGATGCGCACGCCGCCGGGGTTGAGCACCGCGTCGGAGCGGCCGTGGATCAGCATCCCGCCGTGGGGCAATTGCTCGGCGTAGTCGCCTTGGGCCCAGACACCGGGGAACAGGCTGAAATAGGATTTGCGCAGTTTTGCGCCGTCAGGGTCATGCCACAGCCCGACGGGCATCGCCGGGAAGTGTCGGGTGCAGACCAGTTCGCCTTTTTCGCCGATCACGGCAACGCCGGCGTCGTTCCACACTTCAACCGCCATGCCCAGGCTCTTGCCCATGATTTCGCCGCGGCGCACCGCCGACAGCGGATTACCGTTGACGAAGCACGACACCACATCGGTGCCGCCGGACATCGACGCCAGGCACACATCGCGCTTGAAGTCGCGGTAGACGAAGTCATAACTCTGCGGCGATAGCGCGGAGCCGGTGCACAGCAGGGTCTTCAGGCTACTCAGATCATGGCTGTGCGCAGGCTTCAAACCGCTGCTTTCCAGTGTCGCGAGAAACTTGGGGCTAGTGCCGAACACACTGATGCGCTCGTCGTCGATCAGGTCGAGCAAGCGCTCATGGCCCGGGTGAAACGGCGAGCCGTCATACAGCACCACCGCGCTGCCGACCGCGAGGGCCGAGACCAGCCAGTTCCACATCATCCAGCCGCAAGTGGTGTAGTAGAACAACCGGTCACCGGGGCCGAGATCGACGTGCAGCCCATGCTCCTTGGCATGCTGCAGCAGCACGCCGCCGGTGCTGTGCACGATGCATTTCGGCACGCCGGTGGTGCCACTGGAATACAACACGTACAACGGGTGATTGAACGGCACCGGGACAAACCGCGGTTCGCCGCCGGGTTGGTAGAAATCGTCCCACAACGTCACGTTGGCGTGGGTTTGGTAATCCTCGGTACGGGCCTGCGCGCGAGCGTAGGACACGATGATCAACTGCTGCAGCGATGGTAGTTGCGCGAGGATTTCGTTGACCTTGCTGGTCTGGTCGATGTCTTTGCCGGCGTAACGGTAGCCGGCGCAGGTGATCAACACTTTGGGTTCGATCTGGCCGAAACGGTCGATCACGCCGTGGGTGCCGAAGTCCGGCGACGAGCACGACCAGATCGCCCCGAGGCTGGTGGTCGCGAGCATCGCCACCAGAGTCTGCCAGGTGTTGGGCATGCACGCGGCCACGCGGTCGCCGAGGCCGACACCGGCGGCTTGCAGGCTGGCCTGAAAACCGGCGACGTGCTCGGCCAGTTCGGCCCAGGTCAGCTGTTCGCGCTGACCGTTTTCCGCCACGGCGATCACTGCAACGGCATCGTCACGACGGCGCAGCAGGTGTTCGGCAAAGTTCAGGGTCGCGCCGGGAAACCATTCGGCACTGGGCATCTGCGCGCCTTCACGCAGGACGGCGTCGGGCTGGGTGTGAAAGCGGATGTCGAAGAAATCGACGATCGCCTGCCAGAACGCTTCGCGCTGTTCCACGCTCCAGCGGTGCAGGTCGGTGTAGCTGCTCAGCGCCAGGCCATGGCGCTGATTGATGTCGCGGCGGAACTGATCCATGCGCGATTGGGCGATACGCTCGGCGTCGGGTTGCCAGAGGAGGTCGGACATTGGTTTGCCTCTTGTTGTGTTGTTCATGACACATCACTTGTAGGAGTGAGCCTGCTCGCGATAGCGGAATTACATTCAACATTGATGTTGGTTGATACACCGCTTTCGCGAGCAGGCTCGCTCCCACAGGGGCGCAGCATTACTGCGCCAACCAGCCTCCATCAATATTCCACGCCGCCCCGCGCACCTGGCTGCCAGCCTCGCTGCATAGAAACAACACCAATTCCCCAAGATGCTGCGGCGTGACGAACTCCAGCGACGGCTGCTTCTCCGCCAGCAAATCATGCTGCGCCTGCTGCGGATCGACGCCTTTGGCGGCACGATCATCGATCTGTTTCTGCACCAACGGCGTCAATACCCAGCCCGGGCAGATTGCGTTGCAGGTCACATTACTGGTAGCCGTTTCCAGCCCGACCACTTTGGTCAAACCGATCACTCCATGCTTGGCCGCGACATACGCGGCTTTACCGGTCGACCCCACCTGACCATGCACCGAGGCAATGTTGATGATTCGCCCCCAGCCCTTGGCGCGCATGCCCGGCAGGCTCAGGCGGGTGCTGTGGAACACCGATGACAGGTTGATCGCGATGATCGAGTCCCAGCGCTCTACCGGGAACTCCTCAACGGCGGCGACATGCTGGATCCCGGCGTTGTTGACCAGAATGTCGACGCCGCCGAATTCGCGTTCGGCGTAAGCGATCATCTCGGCAATCTGCGCTGGATCGCTGACGTCCGCCGGATGATGACCGACCTTGCCGCCAAACTGGCCGACTTCGGCGATCACGCTCGACGCATCACCGAAACCGTTGAGAATCAGGTTGGCGCCGGCCTTGGCCAGGCTCAGGGCGATGCCCAGACCGATGCCGCTGGTGGAACCGGTAACCAGTGCGGTCTTGCCCGAAAGAGTCGTCATGAATACCTCACACAATGCCAGTGGCGTAGAAAGTGCCGATCACTACGAAGACCGCCAGGGTCTTGATCAGCGTAATACAGAAAATGTCTTTATAGGCTTCGCGGTGGGTCAGGCCAGTGACCGCCAGCAGGGTGATCACCGCGCCGTTGTGCGGCAGGGTGTCCATGCCGCCGCTGGCCATCGCAGCCACGCGGTGCAGCACTTCCAGCGGAATGTTCGCCGCGTGCGCCGCTGCGATGAACTGCTCGGACATCGCCGCCAGCGCGATGCTCATGCCGCCCGATGCCGAGCCGGTGATACCCGCCAGCAGGGTCACGGTGATCGCTTCGTTGACCAGCGGATTGGGGATTTGCTTGAGCCAGTCGGCCAGTACCAGAAAGCCCGGCAACGAAGCGATTACCGCACCGAAACCGTATTCCGAGGCGGTGTTCATCGCCGCCAGCAGTGCGCCGCTGACCGCGCTTTTGCTGCCTTCGGCGAGTTTGCTGCGGATCGCCTTGAAGCCGAACACCAGCACCATCAGGATGCCGATCAGCAATGCCGCCTGCACCGCCCAGATTGCGGTGAGCTTGGCGATTTCCGTGGTCACCGGCGTGGCCATCCCCGGCAACGCGAGGCTGTGGGTCTTGCCGTACCACTGCGGAATCCACTGGGTGAACAGCAGGTTCATGATGCCCACCGCCAGCAGCGGCGACAGGGCGATCCATGGGTTCGGCAGTTTCAGGTCTTCGGCGGTTTCCGGCTCGTTACGCAGCTCGGTGCCATAACCTTCGCCAGCACGCTGCGCTTTGTTGCGTTGGCGCTGCAGGAACAACATGCCGGCGCAGAACACGAAAATCGTGCCGATTACCCCCAGCCACGGCGCCGCCCACGCGGTGGTATTGAAGAAGGTGCTGGGAATGATGTTCTGAATCTGCGGCGTGCCGGGCAGGGCGTCCATGGTGAACGAGAATGCGCCGAGGGCAATGGTTGCCGGGATCAGGCGCTTGGGAATGTTGCTCTGGCGGAACATTTCCGCGGCAAATGGATACACCGCAAACACCACCACGAACAACGACACGCCGCCGTAAGTGAGCAAGGCGCAAACCAGCACGATCACCAGCATCGCCTGACGCGTGCCGAGCAAGCGAATCGCTGCGGCCACGATCGAACGGGAGAACCCCGACAATTCGATCAACTTGCCGAACACGGCACCGAGCAGGAACACCGGGAAATACAGTTTGATGAAACCGACCATTTTCTCCATGAACACCCCGGTGAAGGCAGGGGCGACGGCGGAAGGGTCAGTGAGCAGGACAGCGCCGAGGGCGGCAATCGGGGCGAAGAGGATGACGCTGTAGCCACGGTAGGCGGCGAGCATCAGCAGCGCGAGGGCTGCCAAGGCGATGATCACACTCATGGAGTGTCTCCAGGGATTGTTATTTTTGTGGGTGTTGCGGGTGTGGAACAGGCTTTAGCGAGATCTGTGCCAGATATTCAAGCTATTGAAATATAAGGGTTTTACTGGAATCTGCGGTCAGTCATTTGCAGGGTTGTCTCGATAGTGAGACTTCTTTGGGACGAAAAGATCGCGGCCTTCGGCAGCTCCTACATGAGATTTCTGTATCAACCCTGTAGGAACTGC
Organism: Pseudomonas sp. IT-93MI4; assembly: GCF_949767635.1. Lineage (NCBI taxonomy): Bacteria > Pseudomonadati > Pseudomonadota > Gammaproteobacteria > Pseudomonadales > Pseudomonadaceae > Pseudomonas > Pseudomonas sp. IT-93MI4. The sequence continues at coordinate 27,260 of NZ_CATKPP010000011.1, read as the reverse complement.
CGAAGGCTGCGATCCTTTGATCTGGAAGTGAATGTCTCGCTAGCGAGACTAAATCTCTTTATTGAGACTCGGCGATACCCAAGGCCAACATCTTCTTGTACAACGTCGAGCGCCCCAACCCCAGCCGAGCCGCCGCCTCCGGCACTTTGCCCGCACATTGCGCGAGGGCAGACTGGATCAGCTGCCGGTCAAACCGCTGCCGCGCCTGGGCGAAAGTCTCTTCCGCCAACGGTTCCAGCATCGGCACCGACGGGCGCTCAACCGGGGTAAAGGTGCCGATCGCAGCGCGAATATCTTCTTCGGTGAGGATCAGGTCATCGCTGAGCAGCGCCGCGCGCTCCAGCACGTTGCGCAATTCGCGGATGTTGCCCGGCCACGCATGTTGCCCGAGCAGATCCAGCGCTGCGCGACTCAGTTCATGCTGGCTACGCAACTCTTCAAGGATCGCTTCGCTGAGCGCCGGCAAATCGTCGAGACGCTCGCGCAGCGGCGGAACCTGGATCGGCAGCACGTTAAGTCGGTAATACAGGTCGGCGCGGAACTCACCGCGCTTGATCGCGGCTTGCAGATCGGTCGAAGTCGCCGCGATCACTCGCACATCGCTCTGAATCACGTCGTTGGAGCCAACCGGCTCGAACTCCTTTTCCTGCAGCACCCGCAGCAGTTTGCTTTGCAGCGGCAACGGCATGTCGCCGATCTCATCGAGAAACAGCGTCCCACCCTGAGCAATCTGCAACTTGCCGGTACGACCCTTGCGGTCAGCGCCGGTAAACGCACCGGGCGCGGTGCCGAAGAATTCCGCTTCGAGCAACGCCTCCGGGATTGCGGCGCTGTTGATGCTGACGAAGGCTTTGTGCGCCCGGGGCGAAGCGCTGTGAATCGCCTGGGCCAGCAACTCCTTGCCGGTGCCGGTTTCGCCGAGCAGCAACACCGGGGATTCGGCGCTGGCACTGCGCCGGGCGCGGCGTTTGACCTCGAGGCTGGCGCTGCTGGTACCGATGAAATGGGCAAAGTTGTATTTGGTCTGCCGGGCCCGCAGCAGCGAGCGGGTCGAGGCCAGTTCTTCCTGCATGCTCAGGTAGCGCTTGAGCATCGGTGACAGGCTGCGCAATTCGTCGAACAGAGCAAACCCGATGGCGCCGATCACTGCGCCGGCATCGTCGTGGATCGGCAGGCGCATCACCACCAGCGGCTCTTTCGGCGTGTCCTGCATGTCCAGCAGGATCGGCCGGCCGGTGCGCACCACTTCACGCAACAAGCTGCCGGGGATCACGCTTTCGCAGGGTTGGCCGATGGCTTTTTTCGCCGACTCAAGACCAAAACGCCGGGCATAGCGTTCGTTCATCCAGACGATGTTTGCATCACGATCGACAATCACCGTGCCTTCGCTGGACTGCTCGATGATCTCGAACAGCGAGCGGATCGCCAGCGTGCGCACGCGTTGGTAGTCCTTGAGGCTTTCGGTGGTGTTCATCTGACAGATCCTGAATGTCTTTCGGCTTTGGCGACGCCATCGCGAGCAGGCTCACTCCTACAATGGAACGCATTTCAAATGTAGGAGTGAGCCTGCTCGCGATAGATGCTACTCGGTATCAAGGCAAGCGCCGATTATGCCTACCCCGGATGCGCCGCCGCCAACAGCTCTTTGGTGTAAGGATGCTGCGGTGAGTCGAACACCTCGTGGCTGGCACCGCGCTCAACCACTTTGCCGTCCTTGATCACGATCATGTCATGCGCCAGCGCCCGCACCACCGCCAGGTCGTGGCTGATGAACAGGTAGGTCAGGCCGTGTTTTTCCTGAAGATCGCGGAGCAGGGCGACCACTTGTTTCTGCACGGTACGATCAAGGGCCGAGGTCGGCTCGTCGAGCAGGATCAGCGCCGGTTTCAGCACCAGCGCCCGGGCGATGGCGATACGCTGGCGCTGACCGCCGGAAAATTCGTGCGGGTAGCGATGACGGCTTTCCGGATCCAGGCCGACTTCCTTGAGTACACGGATCACCTGTGCATCGCACTCATCGGCGCTGGACTGACAATGCACCTCCAGCCCTTCACTGATGATCTGCGCCACCGACATCCGTGGACTGAGGCTGCCGAACGGATCCTGAAACACCACCTGCATCTGCCGACGCCATGGTCGCAATTGCTTCTGATCGAGGCCGTCGAGGGCGGTGCCCTGAAAACGGATACTGCCCTCGGAATCGAGCAACCGCAGAATCGCCTGACCCAGGGTCGACTTGCCCGAACCGGACTCACCGACAATGCCCAGGGTTTTGCCGCGCTGGATATTCAGGCTGATGCCGTCCACCGCGCGCAAATATTGTTTGCGCTGGAACAGCCCGCCACCGACGACAAACTCGACCCGCAGATCATCCACTTCCAGCACGTTCTCGCGTTCATCGCGGGGCAGGGCTTCGCCTTCCGGCTCGGCGTTGAGCAGCACGCAGCTGTAAGGATGCTTTGGTTCGGTAAACAGGGTTTCGCACGGGGCTTGCTCGACGATTTCGCCAGCCTTCATCACGCACACCCGTTGCGCAATGCTGCGCACCAGATTGAGGTCGTGGCTGATCAGCAGCAGCGACATGCCCAGGCGTTGTTGCAGGGATTTGAGCAGCAGCAGGATCTTGCGCTGCACCGTCACATCCAGCGCCGTGGTCGGCTCGTCGGCGATCAGCAGTTCCGGCTCACAAGCCAGGGCCATGGCAATCATTACTCGTTGCCGCTGGCCGCCGGAAAGTTGATGCGGATAGGCCTTGAGCCGCTCTTTGGGATTCTGAATGCCCACCAGTTCCAGCAGTTCAAGAATGCGTTGTTGCGCTGCTTTACCGCCCAGGCCGCGATGCACCAGCAGCGTCTCGCCGATCTGCTTTTCAATGGTGTGCAGCGGATTGAGCGAGGTCATCGGCTCCTGGAAGATCATTGCGATCCGATTGCCGCGTAGCTCACGCAAGACCTTTGGATCGGCACCGAGCAGTTCCTGACCGCGATAGCGAATGCTGCCGCTGGTTTGCGCATCGCCTTCGGGGAGCAGTTGCAGGATCGAATGCGCGGTTACCGATTTGCCCGAGCCCGACTCGCCGACCAGCGCCAGGCACTCGCCGGGGCGGATGTCCAGGCACAGGTTTCGCACCGCCGGCTGGCCATGGAAGGCGACGTTCAGGTCACGGATTTCGATCAGGTTATCAGTCATGGTCACACTTCAGGATCGAGGGTCGAACGCGTCACGTAACGCTTCGCCGATGAACACCAGTAAAGAAAGAATCAGCGCCAGGGTGAAGAACGCTGTCAGCCCGAGCCACGGCGCTTGCAGGTTCTGTTTGCCCTGGCCGATCAGTTCGCCCAGCGAAGCGCTGCCGGCGGGCATGCCGAAACCGAGGAAGTCGAGGGCGGTGAGGGTAGAAATCGCTCCGGTCAGAATGAACGGCAGGTAACTCAGCGTCGCGTTCATCGCATTCGGCAGGATGTGCCGGAAAATCACCTTGCGGTCGCTCAGGCCCAACGCGCGCGCCGCTTTGACGTATTCCAGATTACGCCCGCGCAGGAACTCGGCGCGCACCACATCCACCAGTGCCAGCCATGAAAACAGCGCCATGATCCCCAGCAGCCACCAGAAATTCGGCTCGACAAAGCCGGACAAAATGATCAGCAGGTACAGCACCGGCAATCCGCTCCAGACCTCCAGCAGACGCTGCCCGAGCAGATCGACCCAACCGCCGTAATAGCCTTGCAGGGCGCCGGCCGCGATGCCGATCAGCGCGCTGACGGCGGTCAGCATCAGGGCAAACAGGATCGATACCCGTGCACCGAAAATCACCCGCGCCAACACATCGCGCGCCTGATCGTCGGTGCCGAGCCAGTTGACCTTCGAGGGCGGGCTCGGCGCAGGTTGATTGAGGTCGTAGTTGGGCGTGTCGTCGCTGAACGGTATTGGCGGGAACAGCAGCCAGCCACCGCCCTTGCGGATCAGGTTCTGCACATAGTCACTGCGATAATCGGCCTGGAACGGCAATTGCCCGCCAAACTCCTGTTCGGTGTAGCGCTTGAAGACCGGGAAGTAGAGCTGGTTCTGATAGCTGACCACCAGTGGTTTGTCATTGGCGATCAGTTCACCGCCCAGCGTCACCACGAACAGTCCGATAAACAGCCACAACGACCACCAGCCACGGCGGTTTTTCTTGAATCGCGCGAAACGGCGACGGCCCAGAGGCGAGAGCTTGAACATCAGGCGTTCCTCGCGGCGAAGTCGATACGTGGGTCGACCAGGGTGTAGCACAAGTCGCCGATCAGTTTTATCAGGAGGCCGAACAGGGTGAAGATGAACAGCGAGCCGAACACCACCGGATAGTCGCGAGAAACCGCCGCTTCGTAACTCATGCGGCCGAGGCCGTCGAGAGAGAAGATCACTTCGATCAACAGCGAACCGGCAAAGAACACACTGATGAACGCCTGCGGAATCCCCGAGACCACCAGCAGCATCGCATTGCGGAACACATGGCCGTAAAGCACGCGGCGCTCGCTCAAGCCTTTGGCGCGGGCGGTGACTACGTACTGGCGGGTGATTTCATTGAGGAACGAATTCTTGGTGAGAATCGTCAGCGTGGCGAAGCCGCCAATCACCAGCGCCGTCACCGGCAACACCAGGTGCCAGAAGTAATCGGCAATCTTGCCCAGGGTCGACAGCGATTCGAAGTTGTCCGAGACCAGACCACGCACTGGAAACCAGTTCAATGAGGTGCCGCCGGCAAACACCACGATCAGAAACATCGCAAACAGAAACGCCGGCATCGCGTAGCCAATGATGATCGCGGTGCTGCTCCAGATGTCGAAGTGGCTGCCGTGATGCACCGCTTTGCGGATGCCCAGCGGGATCGACACCAGATAGGTGATCAGCGTCGCCCACAGGCCCAGGGAAATGGTCACCGGCATTTTTTCCAGAATCAGATCGGTGACCGTCGCACCGCGGAAAAAGCTTTTGCCGAAGTCCAGCTGCGCGTAGTTCTTGAGCATCAGCCACAGCCGCTCATGCGCCGGTTTGTCGAAACCGTACTGCTTTTCGATGTCCTTGATCAGTTGCGGATCGAGGCCACGGCTGGCGCGCGAAGTGTTGCTCATGGTTTCGCTGGAACTGCCGCCGACACTCGCACCGCCGATGCCTTGCAGATGGGCGATGGCCTGTTCGACCGGGCCGCCGGGTGCCGCCTGAATGATCACGAAATTGACCAGCAGGATGATCACCAGCGTCGGAATGATCAGCAGCAGGCGCCGCAGAATGTATGCCCACATCAGTGCGGTCCTCCGGGTCTGCCACGCCCGATTTTTTCGGCGGTCATCTGTTGGTTGGTCAACGGCGTGCTGCTGATTTCCCACCAGCTCTCGATGGCTTCGTCATTGCTGGCCTGGATCGCCGGCATGCCGAAGCGGTTCCACCAGACGGTGGAGGTGCCCGGCGGGTAATAGTTGGGAATCCAGTAGTAGTTCCATTGCAGCACCCGGTCCAGAGCGTGGGCGTAGTGCAACATGTCGCTTTGGGTCGAGGCGCGGATCAGGCCGTTGATCAGGGTGTCGACCGCCGGATTCTTCAGCACCATGTAATTGTTGGCGCCGGGGTCGTTGGCCGATATCGAACCGAAGTAGTTGAGCAGCTCGCCCCCCGGAGACGTGCTGACCGGGTAGCCGGTGACGATCATGTCGTAATCACGGCTCATCAGGCGATTGACGTATTGCGAGGAGTCGATGCGGCGGATATTCAGCTCTATGCCGATCTGTTTCAGCGTGCGCTTGTAAGGCAGAAGCAGGCGATCCATACCGTTCTGGCTGACCAGAAAGGTGAAACTCAAAGGTTCGCCTTCGGCGTTGACCAGTTGGTCGCCCTCGGGTTTCCAGCCAGCCTGTTCGAGCAGTTCCAGGGCTTGCAGTTGCTTGTCGCGGATCAGCCCGCTGCCATCGGTTTTCGGCGCCTCGAAGACCTGGGTGAACACTTCGTCGGGAACCTGCCCGCGCAACGGCTCAAGGATTTTCAGTTCGGCGGCGTCCGGCAGCTCGCGGGCTGCCAGTGCGGTATTGGAGAAATAGCTCTGCTGGCGGATGTACATGTTGCGCATCATCTGCCGGTTGCTCCACTCGAAATCCCAGAGCATCGCCAGCGCCTGGCGCACCCGACGATCCTGGAACATCGGTTTCTGCAGGTTGAACACGAACCCCTGCGCCGATTGCGGGGCCTCGGTGGCCAGGTGGGCTTTCTGCAAACGTCCGTCACTCAGCGCAGGACTGTCGTAACCGATCGAATAGCCGGTGGCGGAAAACTCGCGGTTGTAGTCATAGGCACCGCCGCGCAATACCTGACGGGCAACATCGGTGTCGCCGAAATATTCGATGCTGAAGTGATCGAAGTTATACAGGCCGCGACTGACCGGCAGGTCCTTGCCCCACCAGTCGGGGTTGCGTTCAAAGGTGATGCTGCGCCCGGAGTCGACCTTGCCGACCCGATACGGGCCGCTGCCCAGTGGTGGTTCATAGCCACCGCCACCGGCGAAGTCGCGGGTTTTCCACCAGTGCTCGGGAAACACCGGCAGGGTGGCAATGTCCAGCGGCAGGGTGCGGTTCTCGTTGCTCTTGAAATCGAAGCGCACGGTCAGCGGCGCTTCCACTTCCACGCCTTTGACGTCGGCGAACTGCGTGCGATAGCGCAGGCTGCCCTGGGTCATCAACAGGTCATAGGTGTAGCGCACGTCTTCGGCAGTGATCGGCTTGCCGTCGGCAAAACGCGCCTTGGGATCGATGAAGAAGCGCAGCGACAGACCATCCTGCGAGCGCTCCATCTTTTGCGCCACCAGGCCATAGACCGTGTAGGGCTCGTCCATCGAGCGCTGGGCCAGCGGCGAATAGAGCATGCCGTCGATCTGGGTGACGCCGATGCCCTTGTCTATATAAGGCAGGATGTGATCGAAATGCCCGATCTCTATCGCCGAGCGGCGCATGGTGCCGCCCTTGGGCGCCTGCGGATTGGTGTAGTCGAAGTGGCTGAAACCGGCCGGGTATTTGGCAGGTTCGCCATAGACGGTCAACGCATGTTGCGGGGTGGCGTTCACACCGGCGGCGCCCAATAGCAGGGCCACGGCAGTGAACAGTAAAGTCGGGAAAGCCAGTCGCATTGTCAGCCTTAAAGCCGGGTGATCGATAAGCGCAATTTGTACGCGAGCGGCGCGTCAGTCGCCAGCCGTATCCTGTAACCAAAACACAACGGCCCACCAAAAGGCGGGCCGTTGGGACAGCAATCAGGCGACGGATCAGTCCTGGCGGCTGGTGACTTCGAGCAGGTGATAACCGAACTGGGTCTTCACCGGGCCTTGCACGACGTTGATTGGCGCGCTGAAGACTACGGTGTCGAATTCCTTGACCATCTGGCCAGGACCGAACGAACCCAGATCGCCGCCCTGACGGCTGGACGGGCAGCTGGAGTTGGCCTTGGCGACCTCGGCGAAATCAGCACCGGCTTCGATCTGGGCCTTGAGTTCGTTGCACTTGTCTTCGCTGGAAACCAGGATGTGGCGGGCAGTGGCTTTAGCCATGGGGAAATTCTCCAATCTATTTCAGTAAAGTGTGGAGCCTACCGGATTCAGTAAGCGATTTCTCTGCAAAGTTCCACTCGGTACATTGACGTACATCTACAGTTGCGCGGCTTTCAGGCGCATCGCGTGTTCGACATAGAGGTCGACGGGATCCGCGCCGGGTATTCGCAATCCGCCCGGATGACGCAAGCTGCCAAGGTGATTGAGGGGATAGTCGGAGCGGATGACCCGGCCCAGGTGAGAACTGTAACGGCCCACGAAACCATCGTTCTGTCCGGCCTCCGTGACGAAATGGCTGGATAATGCGTGGCAGACGGAATGCACTGGATCCAGAGCCTGCAACAAATTGTCCTGCAGCGTGCCGCTCCAGGAGTAGTAGTGGACGTCATTGACCCGTTCCGCCCCCTGGCCGCCCCACGTCGAAGGCAGGCCTTGAGGGTATTTTTTGTTGAATTGCCCGACGTCCGCAGTCGTCAGGGCATTGAGTGCGGCTACGGCGGCCTGCGGCAGACCCGGTTGACCGCTGAGTAGCGAGAGGAATCGCGCAAACTGTGTCGCAGCGTGCTCCGCCACCTGCTCCGGCAGGCCTCCCGGAACCAGCGCCAGGCGTAAGGCGTCAGCCAGTTCCGAGCCGTGATTGGGGCCGCTGACCGATGTCACCGAGGCGACTTTCTCCGGCGCGAGCGCGGCGGCATAACGGCATGCCAGCGCGCCCTGGCTATGTCCGATCAGGTTGACTTTACCGGCGCCGGTGCCTCGCAGAACGCGCTCGATCTGGAACATCAATTGCTGGCCGCGAACTTCGTTGTCATGGGTTGCGGACAGCTGCGGTACAAACACTTGCCCGCCTGCCTCCCTCAGCGCTTGCTTGACATCATGAAAAAGCTCGAAATGGCCGATACGGTCAAACCCGAACAGGCCATGGACCAAAAGGATGGGGTAGCGGGTTGTCGCATTCCGTTGCATGTTCCTGCCTCTTTTGCAGATGCTTGTCAGTGGTTGGTGCGTGCCACTGTAAAACAGGCCTGCGGGTCGGCGATGTCTGAAAAATCCTCTGTACTGAAAGGAAATTGGACTAAAAGCGGTACGAATTTTCGCTTCTGCTTGAGAGGGTAGTCGGAACATTTGGCAATCTTTTGCCCGGTATCGCTGGATTCTGCTTCGTAAGCCTACGTCATGCGGTGTATTTACCCTGCCGACGGAAGGCGTTGTGCTGACTTCCGCCGGTCGCTGGATGGTGTTCAATGGATTTCGTTCGACGCGGCCTTCACGGCGGCGTTTTATCCAAGGAATGGAGCTACGAATGTCTATATACGAAGCCACCGGCGATTCTTCTGTGGTACCAGCGTCAAATATGTCCCCTGTAGCGGATGAATCCGGTGAACACCGTCTTCTGAGTTTGAAGGTGGACGGCGACCACTTCGAATTCTGCTATCGACACGCGTCTGCGGCGGCAGACTCTCCAGACTCGTGGCTGCCTGCACCGATGCTTGAGGTTATGGAGGGTGGAATGCTTGATCCTTCACTGGACCATGCATTCGTCAGGGTGGCGCCTTACCCGAACATGTTGTGCGGCGACAAACTTGTGCTGAGCTGGCAAGGACTGGATGACGAAGGATTGCCCTATATTCACGAAACCACTCGTGCGGTCAGTGAAAGTCAGGTGGGTCAGGAACTCGTCTTTATCATAAAGGGTTTGCACATCGCAGCGCTGGAGCGCGGCTCGCTGGAGGTTTACTGGACGCTGTACAGCGTTGCGCTGCAGAAGCCCGTGTCATCCAGTCGTTTGCAGCTGAATGTGGGTGATCCGGAACCCGATCTGCTGGCTCCGATCCTTGAAGAGACGGTGGGCGGGACGCTCGATCCAGCCCGTGTCCCGCAGGGCACTAGCGTTATCGTGCGACCTTACGCCCGCATGGCTGTCGGGGACCGGGTCATCCTGTCGTGGCAAGGGGTCGAAGGACTGCCGGTGATCAGTGATGTGTTGCTCGTGGAGCCGTTTGCTGTCGGCGAAGCGCTGTCTTTCTGGATACCCGCAGATTCTATTGCCCCTCATCGTATGCAGGAGGTGAGCGTCAGCTACCGGGTGGAGTCAGGGGCGGAGCAGGTGAGGAACTCTGCAACCTCGCGAATTCTGATCTCGCCATTGATGCGAGGCGAGCTCGCAGCTCCGCAGGTACTGGAAGCGCAAGATGGCGAACTGGAGGCAGTAGATGCCGAGGATGGCATTACCGTGGTGATCGGCAATGCCCAGGCCGAGGAGGGGGAGCTGGTTTACTTGAAATGCGATGGTGAGTATTTCAGTCACCGCGATGATCGGGACATCACCCGGGAAACTGCAGGCGAGCCTTTGGTATTCATCGTGCCTTATCGTTTCTGGCGAGAGCATCGGGAAACTGTGGTGCAGGTGTCGTATTCAGTGGAGCGGCTGGATGATGTCAGCCAGGCTTCCGAGATAACACGCATCCGGGTGCGGGCATAACCCGGTGGTGAAGTCTGAGCGATGACTCAGCCTTTGCGGGATTTTGATAAGCCCGCAAAGGCTGCTCGGATCATCAGTCTCGAAGACGTTCGGCAGCGCTCGACAGCAACTGTTCCGTCGCACTGAACCCAAGGCAACCATCGGTAACCGACACCCCGTAACGCAGTGTGGGGCTCAAGGGCTGGCAGCCTTCGAACAGGTGGGATTCAATCATCATGCCGATCAAGGAACGATCGCCCAGCAGGCGTTGTTCGAGAACCGCGTTGAACACGTCGGGCTGGCGCAATGGGTCCTTGCCGCTGTTGGCGTGGCTACAGTCGACCATGATCCGGCTCGGAATTTTCAGTCGGCTCAGGTCGGCATGTACCCGGGCGACGCTTTCGCGATCGTAGTTAGGACCGTGATGACCGCCGCGCAGCACTATATGAGTGTCGGGGTTGCCCGGGGTCTGGATGATCGCCGGGTGCCCTTGGCTGTCGACACCGAAGTGTCGGTGCGGATGTGCTGCCGAGCGCATGGCGTCGACGGCTACACCTACGCCACCGTCGGTGCCGTTCTTGAAACCAACGGGCATGTTCAAGCCGCTGGCCATTTCCCGGTGAATCTGCGATTCGGTGGTGCGTGCACCGATAGCAACCCAACTGAGCAGGTCGTCGAAGTAGCCGGCCGCCATTGGTTGCAGCAACTCGGTAGCGATGGGCAGGCCCAGGCGGATCATCTCAAGCATCAATTCACGCGACAGGGTCAGGCCGCCAGCCATGTCGTCGCTGCCATCCAGGTGCGGGTCGTAAGCCAGACCTTTCCAGCCGACGGTGGTGCGTGGTTTTTCGATGTAGGCGCGCATCACCAACAGCATCTCGTCTCTGACTTCATGGGCCAGGCGGGAAAGTTTTTCGGCGTATTCGAGTGCGGAGCGCGGGTCATGAATCGAGCAAGGGCCGACGACGACCAGCAGGCGATGGTCTTCGCCATTGAGGATCGCGCGGACAGCCTGGCGGTGGGCTGCGACTTGCTGGGCGAGGGCATTGCTCAGGGGCAATTGCTGTTTGAGCTGCAATGCGCTGGGCAGACGCAGGGTCAGTGCTTCGTTGGCAGAGTCAAGGGTGGTCAGTGGCAGAGCAGAAACAGACGAGTTCATATTCGGGATTCCTGGGCTGGCGGCGGGTGTTTCCCGCTCACTCGGCCCTACTGGGGTGTTCGACAATTGGCCGGATTGGCTGCGTGTGTGTGCTTGCCACCTGTGGGTGACCGATCGGAGGCGGCAGGCTGTCCCGAGCGGAGGTTGCTAAATCGCCAGGCGGTAAAAGTGTCGTAACGGTAATAAGTGGCGTAGTTCATGTCGTGATTCCTCAAAGTTCTGGTGTGTTGCTGAAAAATTTGGGGCCTGAAAAAACAAAACCCCCGGTCGGGAGGCCGACCGGGGGTTGAGAATTCTCTGGTAGGCGACCCGTTTTTATGGGCGCCGGTGGGTATCAGGCGCGCCAGTGGCTAAACCAATACCCAAAATAAAAGCTGACAGGAGCGCAAACGTCATTCGCCCGGGCAGCCGCAACCGAGCGCAGGGCGCTGGCGGAACGAAGCTGTGAGAGGGCGTTGAACATGGTTTGTCTCCGATGAATGCGCCGAGCTTACTAGAGGCCCGTACGGCTGAGCAATCAGAAATTGCTATCGCCATTGCGGAGGTTACCTATCGCTTGAGTGCTGCAGGCGTTGTGACACACTGGTTGCTTTGCACAAACACCAAGGATGATTCATGTCGATGTTCACGGTCGCTGCAGCTCAGTCGCTCTCCATTGCCGGTGATCTGGCGGCGAACCTCGCCCGTCATTTGCGCTTCATGGCCGTGGCGGCGGAGCAGGGCGTCGAGCTGCTGGTGTTCCCGGAGCTGTCGCTGACAGGCTACGAAGGCCAGATGGCCGCAGACCTGGCAATCGATCCGCAGGATGCTGTGCTGCAACCCTTGCGCGATTGCGCTCGCGAGCTGGGCCTCACCGCTGTCGTCGGTATGCCGATTCGCGATAGGGACAGTTCGAAGGTATTGATCGGCGCGCTGACATTAGGAGGGGATGGTTCTCTTGAGGTTTACAGCAAACAACATCTGCACAGTGGCGAAGAGCTTTTCTATGCCCCAGGTGCTGGTGGTTCGTCCTTGAGCATAGGCGGCGATACCGTAGCGCTGGCGGTCTGCGCTGACTTTTCCCACGCCAGTCACGCGGCAGCGGCCGCCAATCTTGGTGCCGACCTGTACGCAGCAGGCGTGCTGATCGGGGAAAAAGGCTACGGCGTGGATAGCGCGCTGCTGCAGGGCTATGCCCAAAACCACTCAATGGCGGTGCTGATGGCCAATCACGCCGGGCTCACGGGTGGATGGCAATCGGCGGGTCGCAGCGCGTTCTGGTCTGAAAGCGGGACGCTGGTGGTGGCGGCGCGAGGGCCGGGTGAAGTGTTGGTTATTGCCCGGCGTGATGCCGGCGCATGGCAGGGGCAAGTAGTACCCGTGGCGGTAGACCTGTGACCTGGGCATTGCGTCGTGCCGAATCGGCAGATCGGGCGTTCGCCCGAGAGCTGACGTGCCAGAACATGCTGCGCTATTACATTGACCACGAGCTGCTGTGGCAGGACGAAGCGTTCGACGTCGCTTGGGATGGGCGGGACAACTGGCTGATCCTTCTTGGTGAAGTTCCTGTGGGATTTTTCAGTCTCAGTCATGATCGCCGGGCCTTGTACATCCGCGAGCTGCAAATAGCCGAGGTCTCTCGCAGGCAAGGTGCAGGATCCTGGGCGATTGATCAGGTTGTCGCTTTGGCTCGCGGCGAAAAACTGTCAGCACTGCGTTTGACAGTATTCAAAAATAATCCGGCGCAAAGTCTGTATAAGAGAAAAGGCTTCAAGGTGTGCGGTGAGGACGAGTGTTTCCTGAGGATGGAGCTCGATTTCGGTACACTTGTGCTCTGAAACCCACGGCCGGCAAGCCTTCGATGATGAATTGAAACTTTTTAAATGATGCTTGCCGCTAGGTCTGTCTGGCACTTTTTGCTAAGGTGTCCGGCATCCCAATAAGACCATATCGCGAGGTGTCTGCTTGATTAGGGTGCTAGTGGTCGACGACCATGATCTCGTTCGTACAGGCATTACACGTATGCTGGCCGATATCGATGGCTTGCAGGTGGTTGGACAGGCCGAGTCCGGGGAAGAATCCCTGATCAAGGCCCGTGAGTTGAAACCCGATGTGGTCCTGATGGACGTAAAGATGCCCGGTATTGGTGGCCTCGAGGCCACGCGCAAGCTGTTGCGCAGCCACCCGGACATCAAGGTCGTCGCGGTGACCGTGTGCGAGGAAGATCCATTTCCTACGCGCCTGTTACAGGCTGGTGCCGCCGGCTACCTGACCAAGGGCGCTGGTTTGCCGGAAATGGTTCAGGCGATCCGTCTGGTGTTTGCCGGGCAGCGATACATCAGCCCGCAGATTGCCCAGCAACTGGCGATCAAATCGTTCCAGCCAACCAACGATTCCCCTTTCGACGCCTTGTCCGAGCGGGAAATCCAGATCGCGTTGATGATTGTCGGTTGCCAGAAGGTGCAGATCATCTCCGACAAACTCTGCTTGTCGCCGAAAACAGTGAACACATATCGCTACCGGATTTTCGAAAAGCTGTCGATCAGCAGTGACGTCGAGCTTACGTTGCTGGCTGTGCGCCACGGCATGGTGGATGCCAGCGCCTGATCATGACTGAAGTATTCGATTCCGGCGCCTTCCTGGCGACTGTCAGTGGGCGCCCCGGCGTCTATCGCATGTTCGACAGCGATGCGCGCCTGCTGTATGTCGGCAAGGCCAAGAACCTCAAGAAGCGCCTTGCCAGCTATTTTCGCAAGACCGGGCTGGCGCCAAAAACCGCTGCGCTGGTCGGGCGTATCGCGCAGGTCGAAACGACCATTACCGCCAACGAAACCGAGGCGTTGCTGCTTGAGCAGACGCTGATCAAAGAGTGGCGGCCGCCGTACAACATTCTGCTGCGCGACGATAAGTCCTATCCCTATGTCTTTCTGTCTGACGGCCAATTCCCACGTCTGAGCATCCACCGTGGCGCGAAGAAGGCCAAGGGCAAGTATTTCGGCCCGTACCCGAGCGCCGGGGCCATTCGCGAAAGTCTCAGCCTCTTGCAAAAGACCTTTTTCGTCCGTCAGTGCGAAGACAGCTATTACAAAAATCGCACGCGCCCGTGTCTTCAATATCAGATCAAGCGTTGCAAGGCGCCTTGTGTCGGTCTGGTCGAACCTGAGGTCTACGCCGAGGATGTACGCCATTCGGTGATGTTTCTCGAGGGGCGCAGTCATGCCCTGACCAATGAGCTGTCCACGGCAATGGAAGAGGCGGCAATCAATCTCGAATTCGAGCGCGCCGCCGAGTTGCGTGACCAGATTGCCTTGCTGCGCCGTGTTCAGGATCAGCAAAGCATGGAAGGTGGAACGGGCGACATCGATGTTATCGCAGCTTTCGTCAACCCGGGCGGCGCTTGCGTTCACTTGATCAGTGTGCGCGGCGGTCGGGTGTTGGGCAGCAAGAACTTCTTTCCGCAGGTGGGTATCGAGGAGGAGGTCGCTGAAGTCATGGCGGCGTTCCTCGGTCAGTACTACATCAGCAGTCCGGAGCGCGACCTGCCAGGCGAACTGATCGTCAACGTGGTTCCCGAAGACGCCACGGCTCTGATCGACGCCATCCACGAGCTGCGCGGTCGGGAGCTGAGCATCAGCCACCGGGTACGCGGCACGCGGGCTCGATGGCAGCAGTTGGCGGTCACCAATGCCGAGCAAGCGCTGGGTGCACGCCTGGCCAACCGGCAACACACGGCTGCGCGCTTCGATGCGCTGGCAGAAGTGCTGAACCTGGATGAGCCGCCGCAGCGTCTTGAGTGCTATGACATCAGTCACTCCAGTGGTGAGGCCACCGTCGCTTCCTGTGTCGTGTTCGGCCCGGAAGGCGCGATCAAATCCGACTATCGTCGTTACAACATTGAAGGGGTCACGGCGGGTGATGACTATGCAGCTATGCACCAGGCGTTGACTCGGCGCTTCAGCAAGCTGAAGGACGGGGAGGGCAAGCTGCCGGACATTCTGTTGGTGGACGGTGGCAAGGGGCAGTTGTCGATGGCACGCGACGTACTCAACGAACTGGCAGTGCCGGATCTCATTCTGCTGGGTGTGGCGAAGGGTGCAACACGCAAGGCAGGCTTCGAAACTTTGTATCTCAATGATGCCGCGCATGAGTTCACGCTGCGTGGCGATTCCCCGGCGTTGCACCTGATCCAGCAGATTCGTGACGAGGCGCATCGCTTCGCAATCACCGGCCACCGTGCGCGGCGCGGCAAGACCCGCCGTACCTCGACGCTGGAAGGCGTTGCGGGTGTCGGGCCGACCCGACGTCGGGACTTGTTGAAACATTTTGGTGGATTGCAGGAGCTGTCTCGTGCAAGCATCGAAGAGATCGCCAAAGCACCGGGGATCAGTAAAAAGCTCGCAGAGTCGATTTATGCAAACCTGCATAGCGAGTAGAATGCCAACTCACCTCGTAGCCAGTTGTGCCGATGAATATCCCTAATCTGATTACCGTTCTCCGCGTCCTGCTCATCCCGATCTTCATTTTGCTGTTTTACCTGCCTTACCAGTGGAGCTATATGGCCTCCGCTTCGGTATTCGCCTTTGCGGCGGCAACTGACTGGCTGGATGGCTATCTGGCCCGCCGCCTTGAACAAAGCACGCCGTTCGGCGCGTTTCTCGATCCGGTTGCCGACAAGCTGATGGTGGCAGTCGCTTTGGTACTGCTGGTTCAGGAACACGGCAATTTGTGGCTGACACTTCCCGCAGCCGTCATCATCGGCCGCGAGATTGTCGTATCGGCCTTGCGTGAATGGATGGCCGAACTCGGTGCCCGCGCTCATGTAGCAGTGTCCAATCTCGGCAAGTGGAAAACCGCGGCGCAGATGCTGGCGCTGGTGATCCTGCTGGCCAATCCCCGCGATTTCAGCTTCTGGGTGCTGCTGGGTTACGCCTTGCTGATGATCTCGGCGGGCCTGACGTTGTGGTCGATGGTTCAATACCTGCGGGCCGCCTGGCCGCATCTGAAAACCGACGTTGAAAAGAAATAAAACTTTTTTGAATCAAAGGGTTGACGGGGCATCTGAAATCTATAGAATGCGCCACACCAAGCGGGAATAGCTCAGTTGGTAGAGCACGACCTTGCCAAGGTCGGGGTCGCGAGTTCGAGTCTCGTTTCCCGCTCCAAGTTTGTACGCGGTTGTTGTTGTGCTACTAAACAGCGATCGTTTGAGGCCGAGTAGCAAAATGGTTATGCAGCGGATTGCAAATCCGCCTACGCCGGTTCGATTCCGACCTCGGCCTCCACTATAAACAAGCTCCGTAGATCCATGATTTACGGAGCTTTTTTATTTTCAGTGCGCTGCAAGATTTAGTCTTGAAATCAGCCACTGTGAACTTGCTTCACCGGGACGTGATGTATATATTTCCCGCTCTGCTTCAAAGGCTCAACACAGACAGATTCTCTGGTCGACTGATTTGAGCACTACAACAGCGCTACCGCCCGAATGGCGAAACTGGTAGACGCATGGGACTTAAAATCCCCCGCTCGTAAGGGCGTGCCGGTTCGATTCCGGCTTCGGGCACCATGAATATCAAGGGCTTGCATGACATATCTCATGCAAGCCCTTAGTTCTTTTTTCCGCAATCAAAAAATCTTTTCCGCAATTCGTGACCGTCAGTCACTTCGTGGGGGTAACCTTCATCCCCTTGCGCATTCGAATGTACTGTTCTGTCATCCCAACGGTTGTATGTCCTAGCTGGTCTCTAGCTTCTCGGATGCTCCCTGTTGACTCCTCCTTATCCGTCGCCGCTTTTGCTCTTAGGTCGCGCATCTGAAATTCTGCTTTTGGAATCCCGGCTGCTTCCCTGGCGTCATCAAACCGCTTTCTGAGCATGCTGGTCGTCATTGGCTGCCCAGAGTCGATTACTACCAGACGTGTTGATCTGATTTTGTGTCCAGCCTTTCGTGTCATGATTCGATCGATTACGACTTTGAGCTCACCAATGATCTCGATCCTTCGTTTAGCCCCAGTCTTGCCTTGCTGAACGGAGAGCTTTCCGTCTTTTATGTCTCGCTCATCCATCTTCAATGTGTCTGCGATCCTCTGACCTGTTAGGTAGAACAGGTCCAAAGCGTCTCTCAATGGCTGATCGGCATGCCGGTAGGCTCTGGCAAGTACGTCGTCTTCAACATATATGTCGCGACCGGTTTCTTTATTGCCTTTCACGCCTGAGCAAGGATTTGCCAAGGATGTATAGCCATTCTCGCGAGCAAAGTTCCAGATGGAGCTGAGTAGCGCCTTCTCCCGATTCGCGCGAATAGGTGCTGTCTTGCCACGATGACGAAGGTACTGGCTGACATGTTTCGGTTCGATAGCTTCTAGAGGGGCGGGCGGGTCGTTGAAGAACAGAAGAAGGTTTTTGAGTTCGCGCGCGTTGTCTTTTTGAGTGGCATGGGCTTTTGTGGGAACCACCTCATTCATATAAAGCTCGGCTACGTAAGCAAAGGTAAGTACGGTTTGTGTCAAGGCTTGAGAGACGCGGCTTTTTTCGAGCTTTGCGTACTCTAAGATGGCCAGGCCGTAATCCGTACCTAGCGGTATTTCCTTGCGTGGTTTCCCGCCAGTGTCATAAAGGTAATAGGTGGTGTTGCCGCGTTTTCTCTCGCGCAGGCGAGGAATGCTCCCCGGCTTTGTTGGTCTTCGTCCCATTCATCCCACCAGGCGCGGCTGCCACGTTGGAGTTTCTGTCGCGTTGGTAGTTGCTCCTGTCAGCGCGGACGCAATCACGCAAGGCCAGCCATTGCGCTTGATGGTATGACGAATGCCATTGCGCTTCAGCACCATAATCTGACCGGCTTTAGTTTTAGCTCCGGTCAGTTCGCAGACTTGCTCATGGCTGAGAAATTGAATGCTCATGCTGGTTCCTTGCTAGGAAATGCGGAGCGCTTCGAATGCGCTTGCAGTGCGACCTTGCTGCCTTCGGTTCCTGGATATAGCTGCGCAGCCATTGCAAGCGCCTGTTCGCGCAGCGATCGGGTATCACGCTCGAGCTTCTTGCCGGTACGAAAGGCGCTGAAGGTCTCAGCGGCGATCCGCAGCAGCTCGCCGATATCGATCAGTGTCTGGTGCTCGGCCGGGCCGAAGAGTGGACCTGCTTCAAATCGTTTGCAGGTGTGTACCAAGCGCGTGTGATCTGCGCTAATGAATTGCAGCGAGGCTCTAAGCTCGCGGATGGTTTTAGCACTTACGGCGCGCTGAATGTCTTCACCCTCGCGCAGGCCGGTCTCAAGACCATCTCTGCGGCCCATGATGTAACCGCCCCATACCAGGAGGGCCGCCATAACGATCAAGATGACGAGTGCAACTGTTTGTACTGGAGTCATCATTTGGTGTGCTCCTGGGGTTGTCGTTGGCTGGTGGTAACTGCCGTCAGTGGTGTGGGTGCAGCATCGTGTTGGTCGTCATGCTGTCGCTGCATGTTCTCATCAGCCTTGTAGGCGCAGATGTCGATCAGCGAGGCCATGTGCCGTATGTGGACGTATTTGAGTGCCTTGCGACTGGCGTCGATCGTAGTGATCGGAAGCTGAATCCGGCCGTTGTAGATCTCAGTCACGAACAGCTGTGAATTTAAGTTGCGAAAATAGGCTTCCCGTATTTTTTCCAGTGGGATCAGTACATTCCCAAAAGTGCGATAGAGCATTTCGACGGTGGTCGATTCGGGCGCCGGATGAAGGCGAAGCGGATTCTGCGTGGCGTTACTCATGGCCTTGTCGAGCCTCCTTGAGTTGTTTTCGGGCCGGGTGGTTCCAGGCATTCAGGCAGTGGCGTTTAGTCAGCTCGCGCAGATGTTCGGGCACTTCGAGGAGCGCGGCGTTGCGCTCCTCTCGTGTGCGCATGGCAACAATCTGGCGAGCGTACTCCCTAGGCCACGTCACGGCGGTCTGCAGGGATTGCAGGAAGATCGATGTCCAACTGCTCGGCCAGCCAACGGATACCGGCCTGCTTCACCCGAGTCGACTGGCTGTACTGCATTCCGTGTTTCTCGTCATACCAGGGACTGTCCTTGGCCCGCAGGTACGCTTTGTCGCGCTTCGGGTTCGCCGGCAGGTTTCCCTTGAGCAAACCTTTTTCCCGCATGAGAGCGATCAGTTTGGGGCGAGTGAGGCTGAGTTGAGCGGCTGCTTGGGCGAGGGTGCGTTCCATAAACGGTTCCTCAAGCAGCATGCGCAGCAGGAGTGGCCGCTGCAGCAAGGTGGTTGATGGACTCAATGAGCTTTGCGTAGATCTCGGCATCGGGGTCGTACAGAGTGAAGCAGCGCGTATGCGGGCTCTTGTTGCCGATGCTCAAGATGGCGGTGACGCCCCGGCGTGAATGGGTGCGATGCAGCGCCACATGCAGGGGAAGCTCGAAACCCATGTCGAGGCTCAGCACACCGCCGGTGTGCACCAGTTCGAATACGCGCTGCTTGTCCTGGAGCTCAAAACGGCCGTATTGACGATCGGCATGCGGGAGATGCAACAGGTCGCTGGAGTTGCTCGCGTCGAACGGACCGTTGGCAATTTCTTCAATAAAGTCGGCCAGCTTTAGGTGCATCTTCTTGTCGTTCTGCAGGGTTAGCGTGTGGCGTTCGCTGCCCAGCTCCACGACGAAAGTGCTTTCTACTGAGCCGCGCTCAGCTTTGAGACGGAATGCCAGACACTCGCGCTTCGGCGCTGTGCGCAGGACGTGATTGAAGGTCTCGGTCAGATTGACCTGGGCATTGAGCAACTGCAGGGTGCGGTTGTCGATCTTGTATTTGATCATGCCGCGTGTCCTCCACCATTTGGGTCGAAACACTTGGCAGAAGGGCGACGTTTTTTGGAGGTTTTGATGCTTATAAAAACGCAGCCGCATTCTCTGGCCAGACGACGAACCTCGAAAATGCGGCAGGGGTCAGCGATGGTTGGATGTATATGAATCGTAGCTTTGGTATGCATGAATTTGCCTCGCTCCGTGGTGAAAGAGTGAGTGCAAATTAGCAACAGCTAATCCGTTCTGCAATAGCAAATGCTAAATTTCAGATCTCGAGGTACTTTGACGGCTTCAAGATAGCCCCGACGTAATGGATTTTTTCGACGAGCTTTTCTTCCAGGAAGATAGGAGGGTAGCTGTCGTTAATGCTATCGAACCGGAGTTGACCGTCCCGGCGATAAATGAACTCTTTCACCATTGCCCTACCATCAGTGGTCCGCACGAGGACCTCATCGCCAGTCTGATAACTATGATTTGGCTCTATGAGCACAAACTCCCCGTTTTTGATGCGTGGATGCATGCTGCTTCCCACGACTTTCAAGCCATATGCGTCGGGATCGGAACTGATAATTTCCAAGTACCCATCGCCATGACCAGGAGGATA
The DNA here is from genome assembly GCF_949767635.1 of Pseudomonas sp. IT-93MI4. Lineage (NCBI taxonomy): Bacteria > Pseudomonadati > Pseudomonadota > Gammaproteobacteria > Pseudomonadales > Pseudomonadaceae > Pseudomonas > Pseudomonas sp. IT-93MI4. Next base: position 6,719 of record NZ_CATKPP010000011.1, on the reverse strand, counting down.
TTCAAGTGCGTCGAAGTAGCCATCAGTACCCAACATAGCCTTTCCTACTACAGGTACTGGGGCAGGGCGCCGGTGCTCGCTTGCTTCCCGCTCTTCAGCTGTTCTAAGAGCGGTTTCGTTAATGGTCGCATTGAAGAACGCGGGGTGGGGCAAAACCGGAGGCTTAAGGCCAAGAGCGATCCAAGCGGCGGTGATTTGATGTTGGTCTTCGGCGGAGTAGGTTCCCGTCGTCAGCAAATCAGCAGGAATTGCGAGCTTTTTTGCGAGGTTCGTGGCCGCTCGGTCACCCAATGTCCGGTGTCCGTTCAGGATCTGAGAAATGTAAGAAGCGTCCACATCGGCATGCGCTCCGGCAAAGTCCTTGAGTTGGTTTTCACCAATCAGGGCTTTAAGAATCGTGAGGCGTTTTTCGTAGATATTCATATGGGGAATCATCCGTGCTCCGTTAGCAAAATGTAAATTACGTTTTGCTATTGCGGATCGGATTAGCAGTTGCTAATCTTGAGTTGAATAGGGGGTTAGCAATGACGCTTCTCGAATACCTAAAGATCCTAGACGACACGCAGCTCAAGAGCTTCGCCTCTCGATGTAATACCTCAGTCGGCCAATTAAAGCAGGTTGCTTATGGCAATCGTCGAGCGAACGCAGCCTTATCCATTTCGATCGATCGGCATAGCGGCAGTCGTGTGACGTGTGAGTCGCTAAGGCCGGACATTGATTGGCAATATCTGCGAATGCAGGCAACAGCTACTCGCAGAGTAGAAAACGCTGCATAGAAAAAAGGCGACCCTAGGGTCGCCCAGTTTCTCCCGACAGCATCACCACAATGCTATCGGGTCGCGATGTCGGAAGGCGAGCACACCACATGCCGCCGACCTTCATTGCGTTTCCAAGGCTCGGAAGCCTTGGTGTTGCTGCCGTTCTTACCACAGAGCTGGCAGCTGTTGCGCCAGGGGTGAACAACGGATTGTTCGCCCCGGCACGGTGCCGGTTGTCCCCTGCAAGGGTTACCGGCGTTTGGGCCATACCAAGCCACGCGACAAATGTATCACCACTCCCTGTCGCGCGGCACTGGCAACTTTTAGGATTAATGCCATGAGCCGAATTGCTCTCAGTTCTCTGGAACGGGCGCAGCGGGAAATCCTGCCGCTCGATTTAGCGCTGTACCACGCCGCTCGCGATTACCCAGGCGGGGCTGCTGCCATCGCTGCCACGACCGGTCGTAACCCGACCACGCTGCAGCACAAACTGTCGCCGACCCACCCGAGTCACTCCATCAACATTCAGGAGTTTGGCGAGATCCTCGAACTGACCAAGGATCGCCGCATTCTGGATGCGGTGCATGCGCTGGTCGGCGACACGATCTGGCAGGAGCTGGCCGACACCTACACCAACGACATGCCCGAGACTTTGACGACGGGGATCGCCGAATACTTCCGCCAGGTCGCTGATCTGGCCGAGACGTGGGCCAAGAGCATCGGCGACGGTGTGGTGACTGATCAGGAACTGGCTGCGATTCGCCTGCAGGTGTTCCGGGGCATTCAAGGTCTGCTGGGTTTGTTCAACCGCGCCACCTACGTCAACCAGACGACGCGAGGTGCTGACCGTGGCTGACATCGCCGATTTCGCCAACGACCTGGTGCAGGAACGCATCGATCAGGCTATGGCCGCGCGCAGCGCTGCCAAAGCCGAAAGCGCTGCCCATTCTTTGCTGTTCTGTGAAGCCTGTGACGATCCGATCCCGGAAGCACGCCGCCTGGCTCAACCGGGTTGCTCGCAATGCATCAGCTGCCAGTCCCTGTCTGAGCGGGGGATTCAGCATGCTCGATGAGGTATTGGGGCAATTCGCCGATTACGGTCTGGAGCCGGCGCAACCGTTGGTGTTCGGCAAGCTGACCCGCTGCAAGACTTCGCAGGACAAGGGCAAGGAAAAGAACGGCTGGTACGTGGTCCACGAGCAGCGCACGGAGAAGGGCGACACGCTGATCTTCGGCGCTTTCGGTGACTGGCGTTCGGGCGAGACGCAGAAGATCAAGGTCAAGGCCGGTCGCATGTCGCCGGAGGAGCGCGAAGTGATGCGCGCCCGCCAGGAAGAAGCCAAGCGCCGCGCCGCCGAAATCGCGAACAACGCTGCGCGGCGGGCCGCGAAAAGGGCGCAAGGTTTGTTCGAGCGCATGCCGACCACCGGGCGCAGCGATTACCTGGATCGCAAACAGATCGTTGGCATCAACGTGCGTTACGCGCCGCGCACCGGTGCTGTGCTGGTTCCGATGAAGAACGCCCGTGATCAGATCATGGGCCTGCAAGTGATCTTCCCGAGCAAGCAGGAAGACACCGGCCGCGACAAATCCTACTGGCCTTACGGCATGGCAAAGGAGGGCACTTTCCACCTGCTCGGTCCGCACCCGGTACCGGGCGAACCGGTGCTGGTGTGCGAGGGCTACGCCACCGGCGCCAGCCTGCACATGGCGACGTCGCTCGCTGTGGCCGTGGCCTTCGATGCCGGTAACTTGCTGGCCGTGTGCAAGATCATGCGCGAGCGCTTCGCCGGCTGCCCACTGATCATCTGCCGTGACGATGACTGGAAGACCAAAAAGCCCAATGGCGATGCCTGGAACCCGGGCGAGGAGAAGGCGAGCAATGCTGCATTGATCGTCGGTGCCCAGGTCGTGGCGCCGATCTTCTCGGTCGAGCGTCACGACAAGTGGACCGACTTCAACGACCTGCACGTTGCTGAAGGTTTGGACGCGGTTCGCCGACAAGTGCTGGCCGTGGTCCGCCCACCCGCTGCCGGTGGCTGGAAAGATCAGCTCGCTCGCAGTGAAAGCGGCGCGCTGATCGCGCACATGCAGAACGTCGAATTGATCCTCGCTCACGATGAACGCTGGGCCGGGGTAATCAGCTACTGCGCCTTCAGCTCGAAGATCGTCAAGCTGCGTGCTGCGCCTTATGGCGGCGGTACCGGCGAATGGGCCGACATCGATGACGTGCGCGTGATGAAGTGGCTCGCGCAGCAGTACAACCTGCGTGTGAAGTCCTCGCACGTGATTGAGGCGGTCAGTGTCGTGGCTCACGACCACGCGTTTCACCCGGTGCGCGAGTACTTGAAGAAACTGGAATGGGATCGCGTGCCGCGCCTGGAGCGCTGGTTGACGGATGTCATGGGGGTGAAGGCAACCGATTACACGTTCAAGGTCGGCAAGCGCTGGATGATCTCGGCCGTGGCGCGGGTGATGAAACCCGGCTGCAAGGCGGACTCGGTGATGATCCTCGAAGGCGTACAAGGCGCCGGTAAGTCGACCGCCATGAGCGTGCTCGGCGGTGAGTGGTTCATGGACACGCCGTTTGCCCTCGGTGACAAGGACGGCTTCCAGGCGATTCGTGGCAAGTGGATTGTCGAGCTCGGCGAGCTGGACAGCTTCAACAAGGCCGAGAGCACCAAGGCCAAACAGTTCTTCTCCGCGTCCACCGACACCTACCGCGAAAGTTATGGCCGCAGAACGTTGGACGTGCCACGCCAGTGTGTCTTCGTCGGTACCACCAACCAGGACGAGTACCTCAAGGACGCCACCGGCAACCGTCGTTATTGGCCGGTAGCCTGTACCAAGGTCGACGTGCCGTTGCTGCGCGAGATCCGCGACCAGTTGTGGGCCGAAGCGGTGTTCTGCTTTGAGGCCGGTGATCTCTGGTGGGTGACGCGAGAGGAAGCGCCGATGTTCAGCGAGGAGCAGGACGAACGCTTTGTGGTGGACGAATGGGAAACGCCCATCCTGACCTGGCTCGAAGAGTCGCAGATCGGCGAGACCACCACCGGCAGTGAGGTGATGAGTCAGGCGCTCAAGCTCGATCCCGGTCATTGGGGCAAACCCGAGCAGATGCGCGTGGGCGCGATCCTGCATCGACTGGGCTGGCGACGTTTCCGTTTGGGCGCCTTGAGCAAGAGCGGCCAGCGGCCATGGGCGTACAAGAAACCTGAGGGTTGGGGCAGGGCGCCTGCGCGGGAACAACCTGAGTTTGAGGAGCCGTGCTTCGATGATTAAGGCAATCGATATGGCCCTCAAGCAATGGGCTCAGGAGCTGCACAGCGACGAGGTAGCCGCCGGTTACTCCGGGGGCAACATGGTCGCGATGATGATGGAGAGCGGTGGTCAGCTCGTGCGCGGCAGGCGCGGGAGCAGGGTGCCGCTGGAAGCCTCCCTGGACATCGAACGCATCGTCAAGAAACGCCTCGATCCCGAGTTGATGACGGTGGTCCAGGTGCATTACTTCCAGCCCGATGCGCCCTTGGCAGCGCGTCTGACGCGCAGTGGCTGCACGCGCAATCTCTATTACCAGCGCCTGCATGACGCCCACATCGTGGTCGAGCACTTCCTCCTGGGGGAAGCGGCTTGACCGTGGGCACAACTCTGGCTCACGCCGTCCCACCGGCCTGCCTCCGTCCCACCGCTTTTTGCAGTGGTGAGACGGGCGCAGGCCGCGTCGTTGTTGGGCTGTCCCACCGTCCCACCTTTTTCGGGCCTCCCGCCCGTGTGTGCGTAGCGGGTACAGGTACGCGCGTTTACGCGCACGCGTGTTTTTAAATATTCTTTCTATACACGAGAAAAGAGAGATAAAAGTAGGACGGTGGGGCAAAGCCCCAATCTGCGGGGCTTTCAGGCGTCCCACCTTGTTTTGGAGAGGTGGGACGCATGGGACGCCACCGAAACAACAGAAGCAAAAGCCAGCCGGGTTGAGATATTCACCGACATTCGCCAGCCGTTCACCGGACGTAAGCCACATATTCACCGGATGGCATTAAAACGGTCTTGCTGCCACCAGAATCGACCTGTAAAAAGGGGCCATCTTCGATGGGTGCGACCGCAAAGCGCGGCAGGCCACCCACACCTGACCCGGCCATTGCGCCGGGTCTTTTTGTTTAAGGGGCAGGGCAATGACGAACGAGCAACAGGCACTGTCAGAGATGCCGATCTGGTTGGTGATTGCCCTGTCACTGGTTGGCGGTGTCTCCGGCGAGATGTGGCGCGCTGACAAGGATGGGGCACGAGGTTGGGCGTTACTGCGCCGCCTCGCACTTCGGTCCGGTGCCTGCATCGTGTGCGGTGTGTCAGCGATGATGTTGCTGTTCGGTGCGGGCCTGTCGATCTGGACAGCGGGCGCCCTGGGTTGCCTGACCGCGATGGCCGGCGCGGACGTCGCCATCGGCTTGTACGAACGCTGGGTGGCCAAGCGCTTGGACCTGAGCGAGGCGGAACCGAAGGCATGAGCCGGGCAGGCCGGGTAGGGTGCCGATTTTTCCGGGTCCTCCCTGAGGGCCGCCCCCTACACGGGTTATCGAACTCGCGGAATCTCTCTAGCTGAAACGGTTGCAGGGATGTCCGTCTTTGCAAACACGAGTGTTTGTAGGAAAGGAAATAACCATCGGCAGATGTATAGGTTTTTGAAATATGGGGACTCAATCACTGTTTGGGTGGTCAAGATTGATATAGGGTAAGGACAGGCGTTGTACCAATAATCGGTTCGGGGCCTGTTCAAAAGCCCGATCTAGAGCCCTCAACGATGCCATTATCAAATCAGCCGCACTGGCTAAAGCGCGATCCAATTTTGACCTTTTTGCTGAAGCCGTAGACGAGCGTGATCTGGAGACGCTGTTCAGAGGCGCTATTGGCTACTGCCGAGCTCTGCAAAGGAATGGAGTCATCAGCGAAGATGAACTCGCGCAGCTTCTGGATGAAGCTGACCAGGTACGTGATCGTTGGTTCGGTCCGCGCAGATCTACCGCGAAGCAAAGATAAATCACCAACTCCCGCCAGAAATCAAAGCCGGCGGATCTCCGTGCACCGCTCTTGGCGCAACGCCCTCGTCGCGATCGGAATCAGCCAGAACTCGCCGGGGACCCTGAGGACTTTCAAAGGACACGGGGTCGGAAACCCGCGGGATCGTGTTAGTTGGAGGCTCGCCAGCTTACTGAAATTTCAATCCACTGAAATCTTGAAAGGAATCATTGAAAAGCCGCTGAAAAGGAGGGCTTATGAGCACAGCCACATACCTGTCGAAGAGCGCCTTCGCGGCGCACATTGGTCGGTCACCGAGTTACATCACCTGGCTGAAAGAGAACGGCCGACTGGTACTGTCGCCCAACGGCAAGCAGGTCGACGTGCTGGCCACCGAAGCATTGATCCGCGATACCGCTGACCCAAGCAAGGCTGCCGTCGCTGCCCGCCACCAACAGGAGCGGCTTCAGCGTGATGTGTACAGCCAAGTCTCAGCCCAATCCGAACCGACTAACATGGCTGCGCCGCCGCCCGTTGAATCCGCGCAAGGGCAGTCCCCGGACTTTCAGAAAGCACGTGCGCATCGCGAGCACTACCTGGCGAGGATGGCCGAGATGGAGTTTCGCAAGGCTCAGGGGGAACTGGTGGAAATCAGCTTTGTGCAGAAAGCCGCCTTTGAAACAGCGCGATCGCTCAATCATTCACTGATGAGCCTGTCGCCTCAATTGGCGCCACAGCTCGCTGCTCTATCTGATCCATGGGAAGTAGAGAGGCAGCTAACGGCTGCGCTGCGCCAGCGGCTCAACGAAGCCGCTCAAGTGTCCAGTGACGACTTCGGATTTGCATTGAGTGAATGCTAAAAGTATCTGTGGACCTGTCCCGTGACAACGACGCCAAGAAGCTGGTTATTTGGCCGTCTGCTTTCGGCTGTGGATTCAACCGGTCGAT